>CAMPKC010000015.1 GCA_946887045.1 uncultured Sphingobacteriaceae bacterium
ACGGGCTCGATAGCGAACATATTATTCAGGCTGTGCAAAAAGTGATCGCACGAAAGAATAAAGAAGAAATTTTAACCTCAGCATACTAACAAACCATTTATAAAAAACTGTTTAGGATTTATTACATGGACTTTAATGTAAAAAAGGCTCCATATTATCCGGCATAAAAGATTGCAGAACGCAAAAAGTTCATTACGGCCCAGAAGATTGCCATAAAAAACTCCTTGGAGAAAGGCGCGGTATAGCAAACCAGAAAGACAATAGCTATACCGTTGACCTTCAAGCGAGAGAGCTTTAACTAAACAAATTAAAAAACCAGTTTCAATCAATATGATTACGAAAAATAGCAAAAACATGCTCGCACTGCCAGTTCTAATTCTTTTCGCTTCCTGCGCACAACAAAAGGAAATGGCATCAGAGGCCGACAGTACAAACAATGCAAAATTCAGCAATTCCATATCTAAGCCCCTGGTAACCGATATTTACACAGCGGACCCCTCGGCACATGTTTTTAATGGAAAAATCTACATCTATCCATCGCATGATATTGACGCGGGAATTCCGGAGAACGACAATGGCGATCATTTTGCAATGAACGACTACCACATTTTTTCTATGGAAAAAATAGGTGGTAAAGTTAAAGATCATGGGGTAGCGCTTAAAACCAGTGACATCCCCTGGGCCGGAAGACAGCTTTGGGCTCCTGATGCGGCTTACAAAAATGGAAAGTACTATTTGTACTTCCCTCTGAAAGACAAGAGCGACATTTTTCGTATCGGGGTAGCTACGAGCGATAAACCTGAGGGACCTTTTAAAGCGCAGCCGGAACCTATGAAGGGAAGTTTCAGCATTGACCCGGCAGTATTCACAGATTCTGATGGCTCATCGTACATGTATTTTGGAGGTATTTGGGGTGGTCAGTTACAGCAGTGGGAAAACGGCGAGTTTAATCCAGAAGGTTCGAAGACTGATCTAAACAAAAATGATGCACCTGCTCTGACACCTAAAATTGCTAAACTAAGTGCGGATATGCTTGAATTTGCCGAGCACCCCCGCGATGTTGTAATACTGGATGAAAAAGGAGAGCCACTAAAAGGCGGTGATCACGACAGAAGATTTTTTGAAGCTTCGTGGCTTCATAAGTACAACGGACTGTACTACTTTTCATACTCTACCGGCGACACTCATCAAATTTGTTACGCTACCGGAACAAGCCCTTATGGACCATTTACATACCAGGGTGTGGTGTTAAAGCCTGTAGTAGGTTGGACCAATCATCATTCAATTATTGAATTCAACAACAAGTGGTATCTTTTTTATCATGATACGGAAGTATCTAAAGGGAAAACGCACCTTCGAAACATAAAGGTAACTGAGCTAAAGTATGACTCGAACGGTAAGATAATTCCTATTGATGCTTACTCGGGACGATAATTTTGAAATTTATCTATAGACGTACGAAAATTAAGGTTTGGGGATGGCATCCGCAGGGTCAAGGTATCTTTTATTTAATCCGACAATGATAAAATTGAGATTATATCGCTTCATTATTTGTTTTTTCACTCTCCTGACAGCCGGAGAAGCTTATTCTCAACACGCTCTCAAAAACCCGATAATGCCGGGCTTCTACCCCGATCCTAGTATATTAAAGGTTAACACAGATTATTACCTTGTTAACTCCACCTTCTCCTATTTTCCGGGCATTCCGGTTTTTCATAGTAAAGACCTGCAAAACTGGAAACAGATTGGAAACGTTATAGACCGACCCTCGCAGATGGATTTCATGGGCGAACAGGTATCCCGAGGATTATTTGCTCCGGCAATTAATTATCATAAGGGGGTTTATTATGTTACCTGTACAGATATAGATAACGGTGGAAACTTTGTGGTTACGGCTAAAAACCCTGCAGGGCCGTGGAGCAATCCGGTTATGTTACCCAGAGCGAGAGGAATAGACCCTTCCCTGTTTTTTGATACAGACGACAAGGCCTATATCATTTACAACAGCGATGCGCCCGACAATAAACCTTTATACAGCGGACACCGGACTATCCGCATGTTTGAATTTGACTTTAGAAATCTGAAGCTTATTGGCGAGGAAATCCAGCTGGTGAATGGAGGTGTAGATCTGACAAAAAAACCTGTCTGGATTGAAGGTCCCCACATTTATAAAAGAGACGGTTTTTATTATCTGATGGCTGCCGAAGGCGGCACATCGGTAAATCATACCGAGGTTATTTTAAGAAGTAAGAACGTAAAAGGTCCTTATATCCCGTACGAAAAAAATCCTATTTTAACTCAAAGACATCTGGATCCAAACCGTAAAAACCCAATTACTTCAGCCGGTCATGCCGATTTGGTAGAAGGGCCAGATGGAAATACTTATGCGGTTTTTCTGGCAGTCAGACCTTACCAGGCAGATTTTTATAATACGGGCCGCGAAACGTTTATCGCGCCCGTTAAGTGGATAGACGGATGGCCGGTTATCAATCCGGACAATGAAGAAATTCAGTACCGCTATCCCGTATCTTTTAAAGAAGTCAAGCAAAAAAATGCTCTGCCGATCACCGGAAATTTTGAACACAAATTCAAGTTTAAAGACTTATTTAACTCTCATTTCCTTTTTCTTAGAACCCATGACGCTTCCTGGTACCGATTGAAAAAAGGCGAACTTACGATGAATCTCTTACCTGAAACGATAATGGGTAGAGGCAATCCAGCATTTATTGCACGCAGACAACAACACCTTAATTCCACAGCTTATACTGCAATGCAATTTTCGACTAAAAAAGAAAATGAAAAAGCCGGATTAACTATATTTCAAAATGAATTCCACTTTTACTATATATGCAAATCCTTTAGTGATGGAAAAGAGGTGATCCAGCTTTACCAGGGAAGTCCGAAAACTAAAGGCATGGAATTGATCCAACAGCATCCCTTATCAAACAACAGCGACAAGGTTTTTCTTAAAATTGAAGCGGCAAAGGATACGTATTCGTTTTCATATGCTGAAAAAAAGAATCAGTGGAAAGTATTGAAAAATGATGTTGATGGCAAATTTCTAAGCACTAATGTAGCTGGTGGCTTTGTAGGTGCCTTATTTGGAGTATATGCAACGTCAAGCGGTGAACCTTCGCAAAATACAGCCACTTTTAAATGGTTCGGATATTCCGGAAACGATAAAACCTATACTCCATAGTATCGCATTCACATATTTTAGACATCTTGAGCTTAGTTAAAAAAGCAGTATAACAGGCGTATGAAAAGCACTATCTCTCTTGTAATTTTTTTACTGTTAAGTCCGCTTCTTAAAGCGGAAAACGGGTACGATCTGTGGTTAAGGTATTCTCTGCTGAAAAACTCTGCGCAAGTAAAAGCGTATCAGGCTTCGGCCACAGAACTGGTATTTCCGGCAACGTCTGAAACTCTGAAAGCAGCAAAAACTGAATTACAAAGGGGGTTTAAGGGTTTATTAGGTTCAGCTATCGCCGAAGGGAAGAACAGCAGCAAAACGGGGGCTCTTTTAGTTGGCACTCCAAAAAGCCTTGACCAACTGAAGAACCTGATTGGAAGTGATAAACTAAAGAAGCTCGGAGATGAAGGCTATTTGATACAAACACTTAACCATAATCAAAAAAAGATTACCGCTATAGTTGCAAATACCGACATTGGAGTACTCTATGGAGTATTTGCCTATCTCAAACTGCTGCAAACAGAACAAAACATCACCAACCTTTCAATAACTGATGCACCGGCCACAAAACTCCGGCTGTTGAATCACTGGGATAATCTTGACCGCACCGTTGAACGGGGTTATGCGGGCTTTTCCTTGTGGGACTGGCACCGCCTGCCGGATTACATCGATCAGCGATATATTGACTATGCCCGTGCAAATGCGTCAATCGGCATTAATGGAACTGTGCTGACCAATGTAAATGCGAATGCACTGATTCTTACCAAAGAATATCTGGAGAAAATAGCAGCCCTCGCAAAAGTTTTCAGACCCTATGGTATTAAGGTTTACTTAACGGCCCGCTTTAGTGCGCCTATAGAGATTGGAAAGCTAAAAACCGCCGACCCGGTAAATGCTGAAGTAAAAGATTGGTGGAAAACTAAAGCCAATGAAATTTATGCTGCAATACCTGATTTTGGGGGCTTCCTTGTTAAAGCGAACTCTGAAGGGCAACCTGGTCCGCAGAATTATGGACGAAACCACGCTGACGGAGCAAATATGCTTGCCGATGCTGTGCAGCCGCATGGGGGAATTGTAATGTGGAGAGCTTTTGTTTACGACAATAATGTACCCGATGATCGTGCAAAGCAAGCATATTCGGAGTTTAAGCCACTTGACGGGCAGTTCAGATCGAATGTGATGATACAGGTAAAAAATGGCGCCATTGATTTCCAGCCGCGCGAACCATTTCATCCTATGTTTGGCGCTATGCCCAAAACTCCGCTGACTATGGAGTTTCAAATAACTCAGGAATACCTGGGCTTTGCCACGCATCTTTCCTACCTGGCGCCGATGTTTGAAGAAACCCTGAAGTCGGATACCTATGTTCAGGGCAAAGGTTCTACCGTTGCAAAAATCATCGACGGAAGTTTAGAAAAACACAGTCTGACAGGAATGGCAGGAGTATCAAATATTGGAAATGATATTAACTGGACGGGACACCCTTTTGGCCAGGCTAACTGGTATGCATTTGGTCGTTTAGCCTGGAATCCTGAAGCTTCGTCGGCGAAAATTGCCGAGGAGTGGGTGAAACTGACATTCACCCGCGACCCTTCGTTTGTTGAACAAGTGAAGTCGATGATGCTAACATCCCGCGAAGCGGTAGTAAACTACATGACACCCCTTGGGCTACACCATTTAATGGGATGGAGCCATCATTACGGCCCCGGTCCCTGGATTAAAGATAAGCAACGAGCCGACTGGACATCGGTATATTACCACAAAGCTGATTCGTTTGGCATTGGTTTTAACAGAACTTCCACCGGAAGCAATGCATTAAGCCAGTATTCCCCCGAAGTAAGGAAAAAGTTCGAAAACCTTGACACCTGCCCGGAAGAATTTTTGTTATGGTTTCACCATGTTTCATGGGACCATAAAATGAAGTCGGGAAGAACGCTGTGGGATGAGTTATGCCACAAATATAACAAGGGCGTAAACGATGTAGAGAATATGCAGCGCGTTTGGAACTTACAACAGGGAAGAATTGATAATCAGCGCTTTGAACAGGTACGATCCCTCCTATCTATTCAATTAAAGGAGGCACAATGGTGGCGGGATGCTTGTGTATTATACTTTCAGCAGTTTTCGAAAAGGCCGCTCCCTGCCGGGTATCCTAAACCGGCTCATTCGCTGAACCATTATCAACAATTAGAATTCCCCTATGCTCCGGGAATATAAAGTTCAATCCCTAGGCGCTACCAAACAGGTACCATGTTCGTGTCTCGAATTAGTCCCCTGCACTGGTAGGTAGGACGTATGTACGTGTTTATACGCAATCGAAAATGCCATTTGAATAATCAGAAACACGACCAGAAATTATCAGATTAAGAAGAGCATGGAAGAATCTGCATTAAGATTTTTGAACCTCAAGAATCGAGCTTTTTTCTCTTCTCCACAACTTATGAACCCTGAGCTCTTTCTTAGCATCCGGCTTTAACGGCTAAACCTCTGTACTGTTTTTCGCGTGCAGACGAATAAAAAGTATTGAAAAATGAATCTGTTTATCTGATTTGTGAAGCTCTGCATCCGTTCATGAGAAGCTGGCCTCGTTTACTAATGTTAAAAAATGAAGAGCCGGTCTTTGGGAGAGATCCAGCTCTTCTAACCAATTATATAGAGAAGTTCTTTTTTACTGTTAAGCACAGCAGGCTGGAAATGCCTGATTATTTTTATTTAATTCCTATTATCTACCGGCGTTAATTCCAGGCTTACAATCGTAGACTATCCGTTTCCGATGATGTAAAAGTAGCAGATGAAACCCGAAAACTATGGCTCAAATGTTCACAATATATATACCAATGTTAAGCATTATGAAAATCTGCTCGATTCTGGACCTTAATTGTATTAGTTTCCATGAGGCGCCACCTTATCTACTCATCTGTTCTAAAAGGAGAAGCGGGCAACTTTTCTGCGTTATATAAATTAGGATCGACCGGATTATCGGCCCAGGCATAGCGCACATATTTGGGTTCTGAAACCTCTTCCGACCATACCACAACTTTGTCGCCTTCTACTTTAGCGTTAGCCCAAACAAACTTCTTATCTGCCCCTGCAATTGCAAATTGAGAAAGTTCTTCACCATCAATGCTGATTAAACCACTTCCGATATTAGTAAAGCTCACAATTATTCTATTGCCCTCAATTCTGGAGGATTGATAGAGCGGACCGCTGTATACAAGGTTCTTTTCGCCATAATTGAAGCGGCGGGCTATCAAAGAAAGACGCTCCCCTACATCTTTTTTATTGTCCGGATGAATATCGTTCCATTCACCAAGTTCAATCGTGACCGCCATGCCTGTATTAGGGACTTTCAATGTTTGTAAGCTGGCTTCCCGCATCATCGCCCAGGAGCTTTCTCCCGGCAGATAAGTAGCGTCGCCAAAATTGGGCAATTGCACATAATAAAAGGGCAAGGCCGGATTTCTGAACTTTGTTCTCCAGTCGCTGATCAAGGCAGGCAGTAGCTTTTTGTATTCAGATGCATTTCCCGCATTGCTTTCACCCTGATACCACAAAACTCCCTTAATCGACAGATTAGTAAACGGTGCTACCATCGCATTATATAAAGCTGTTGGCTGGTTTTGCTCCGATATCCCCCCAGAGCCGCCTCTTCCCGATGCGGGCCGATACACCTGTCCAACTTTGTACTGCCAATCCCCTTTCAGATCGACCCTTTCATGGCCGGCTTCCAGAAAATAGGGTTTATCAGGAACAAAGCCACCTTTACCCCCATTATTCTGTACGCGGACCACAACAAGGTTTTTACCTGCGACAAGTAATCCTGCCGGAATACTGTATCTTCTTTGCGGATACATGTACGATGTACTTCCGACTTGTTTACCATTAATATAAGCAGCATCAGCATCCACGATCCGGCCCAGGAAGAGTTTGGCTGGTTTGCCAGTCATAGACACGGGAACGTTAATCTCTTTACGATACCACACAACTCCGTTCAGGTCGCGGATGCCCTGATCTTCCCAATATCCCGGAACATTAATAGAATGCCAGTTTTTAGGAACATATGCCTGGTCGAACCATTTCAACGTACCAGCCATTCCTTTATCAACCTCCTGCCTCGGTGCCGGGGCGGCGGCAGGCCTGGTATTCATCCTTCGTAAATATGCCGTGTCTCTATTCCGGGTAATAACGGCTGTTGCCGAAGCAAAATCTTTAAGTCCTTGTTCGCTGGTCCAAGCTTCAATAGGCGTACCACCAACGCTGGCGTTGATAATCCCGATTGGAACCTGGTGTTTCTCGTGAATGTCGCGGGCGAAGAAATACGCTACAGCAGAGAAATCATTGATATCTTTAGGATTCGCGGACTTCCATGCACCCGTCTTAATGTCCTCCTTAGGGCCATTAAGACTTGTAGCTGTTGGCACCCAAAACTGTCTGATTTTGGGATAATTCGCTTTTGCGATGTCCTCGGCGTAAGTTACATTGTGTATACCCATTTGATGGACCATGTTTGACTGACCCGAGCATAACCATACATCGCCAATTAAGACATCTTTTAAAACGATAGTATTTTGTCCCGTAAGGCGCATTTCATAAGGTCCTCCGGCTTTCATGGCAGGAAGCGTAGCCAACCATTTTCCCTCATTTCCGGTAGAAGTACGGATAGTTTTTCCATTAAAGCTTATCTTAATTACTTCGCCCGGAGCAGCCCAACCCCATATTTTTAGAGGCGAGTTGCGTTGAAGCACCATGCTGTCGCGGATGAGTGCTGGAAGGCGTATGTCGGCGAAAGCCGCTTCAGAGATCAACAGAAGGAAGGTAAATAATCCCAGAGTACTTTTTAAAGATGGCATATTGTGTAGGATGTGTTTGTTTGAATAGCTTAATTATATTTTAGTTATTGAGAAACTTTTCGGCCCAGGGCAAGAAGTACTTAACGTTTGGCGCATCGGTGTGACCGCCATCGTGTTGCCTCCATGCCAGATGACCATCGAGCAGTCCTGTATTTACCGAAGGCATTTTCTCATTTTTATAATTGTTCGAGAGACCGAGATCTTTGGCGCCCAGCAATTTGAATACTTGCCCTGCTGCAATCGCAGCCATGTAACTTCCCTGCTGATCCAGCCATTTGGCGTCTCCTTTTTCAGGGATGCCATAACTAATAAACGTAAGACGGGGCGCACAAAGGGCAATAAGCTGATGAGCGTCTACAGGAATATCCCCCGCTGTTTTAGCACCAAACGTAGCGTCGGACGCAGCATACTTGAGGAAGTTTCCTGCCATCCAGTAATGAGCACCGCCAGTAATGTTCTCGACCGACTCGCCAAAGTTCCTTCTATGAGGTTTCGCCCCCGCTTCACCGGAAGAACCTATCAAGCCCATTGCAAAACGGGTATCGAATGCCAAAGTTATTAGTGCGGCCTTTCCGTAGCGGGACACCCCTTCAATGCCTACCTTTTTGGCATCAACCTGCGGCTCGTTAGCTTCCAGGTAGGTTAATGCTTGTCCGGCACCCCAGGCCCAGGCTCTCAAGGCACCCCAATCCTCAGGCTTACGGGGCTGCCCTTTATTTACAAGGCCAATTATTCCCTTAGTAAGGCCAGCACCGTTATCTGCCTGTATGCTGCTAGGATCGATCAGAACATACCCCCAACCTTTGGTGACTAATTGTTCCGCAGTTGGCGGATCGCCGGCAGGTCGTGGAGCAAAAGGATTGAGATTATAATTCTGAGGCGCTATCGGATTGTATGCAGGATACTTATCGAAAATCTGTTTTAATTCGGGGTTAGACTTTATTAGCATGGCCTTAAGCGCGTCGTTTATCTTTTCCAGATCATCGGGCGAAGGCTGAGCCGGTGCGGGTAAGGCGCTTGGAGCAAACATCATTAGTAAAGGAACCGGCTTTTGAGTATTTGCCGGAATTACCAGCGTCATTTTGATATTTACGTCTATGGCTGGAAATGCGGAATTATCTACATGCCCGATTATTTGTTTAGCGATAACAGGAATAAATCCAACCCGTTCCCTATCAAGCACTTTCACCTTCCACGATACCTGAGGAACATTTTTTGGAACCCTTCCATACACTTCGCGCTCGAAATCTTCGATGATTTCGGGACGGCGGAATTTGTACCATTGCTCGGCAGTAGTTACCTTCCTGCCGTTTTTGAGCGTTAAGATTTCCGGATAATTGGGATAAGGATTAGCCTTCGCTTCGTCGTAATTTGCGTGGACGGGTGCTTTCTCGTCTGCAGAGGGTCCGGGCCGAAGCGCTTTGATTCCCAATTGTCGCATCATGTCCTGTTTATCCATTTCGGAAGTCCAGGCGCCTGAAGTATTTGTTTGAGCTTGCAAGGTTAGCAAACCTGAATAAGCGCAGATAAAAAGGGCTAATATAAATTTCATATGTCCGGCTAATGGCTAATGCAACTCATAAATTTTATAATCGGTTTGAACTTGCTTAGACAGCAGTTCAAACTACAAATCTAAAGGCTAACTAATTTCAAGCTCAGAAGTCCCATCACTAATAAGCGTGTGATAAATCTTCAACTGCTTGCCGAAGCGCTCTTTATAAAGAGGCCCGATAGCGGCAATAACATCTTCGACAGCATCTGTTTTGATAAGATTCAATGTACATCCGCCGAAACCTGCCCCCATCATCCTCGCTCCCAACACGCCATCTAAATCCTTTACCTTATCCACCAGAAAGTCGGTTTCATCACAACTTACTTCGTAAAGATTTCGCAATCCATCGTGACCATCTAATAAATGCCGGCCAACACTGTTAAAGTCGCCTTCTTCCAGTGCGCTGCACACTGCTTCAACCCTGAGCGACTCTTCAAACACGTAAAGGCAGCGCTTATAGACTTTTTCATCGTAAGACCTAAGTACTGAGTGGAGCAAGGTTTTGTTGGCCTGCGACAGAATTTTAATCTCCGGGTATAGTTTTTGAATAATATCGAGGCCTGCCTTACATTGCATTCTACGTTCTTCGAATGCAGTCGACAGTTTAATAAAGTTATGACGGACTCCCGTGTTAAACAACACAAATCTTATTGAGTCTGCATCAAATGGAATATACACATGAGTTTCCGATTTGCAGTCGAGCTTTACGAGGGTACTTTTACGGCCAAACAAATTCACATATGGATCCATGAGGCCACAGCGAACTTTTATATAATTATGTTCCGCAGCTACAGCAAGCTTTGCCAATTCGAGCTTGGAATACCCGCAATCAAACAAGACATTAAGTGCAAATGCCGTCCCGGCACATATTGCTGCCGACGACGACATGCCTGCCGATAAAGGTATATCGCCGCCAAAAACAATATTGAAACCATCGATACATTTTCCGGCTTTCTTAAATTCTTCAGTAACGCCAAGAATATAATTTGGCCAAAGTTTCCAGGCTGGCTTTAAATCATCCAATGATTGTGAATGAGTATAGTCAAAGTCTGCAGACAAAAGCTGAACGGTATTATCCGTCCTTTTACCAATAGCTATATAAATAGCTTTGTCGATAGCTGCGGGCAATACCAAGCCTAAATTATAATCCGTATGCTCGCCAATTAGATTAATGCGGCCGGGCGAACGAAAAAGCCTAAAATTTGCCCCGAAGGTATCTTTATATAACTCGCTAACAGCGCCTGGATATGCCATACGTATCTTATCTATCGATAATTAATATAATTAACGTGAAGCCATTGTGATCTTAATTCGGCGCTGGTTAACATTAGTTTTTTTCAAATCGCACTGAAATTATGGATTTCGCGGACACATTGATAATCGCAGAACTCTTATCACCGCTTAAATTTACATTTTTTGCTATCATGCTTTTTGTTTCAGATGTTTCAACAGCTGCTCCACTTTTAACCGCGACCGGCAAATTAATTTTGAGCGAAGGGATGGGATTTGATCCGAGGTTGACAATTACCACTGTGATATCCCTTTCGCCGACATAGGCAGTGAGATGAATGTCATTGTATTCTGCTGGTTTATTAATTTGTATGCGCTTTCTTCCGGTGGCATATTTTGCATAATGAGAGAGTACGTAGCCGCGTTTTAGTGTTTCTCCCATAACCGTGCCTTTATCCCCATCGCCCAGCATGCTGTATGATCGTTTCAAATACCACCAGAAATAAGCGTTGAAATTGGCCAGCATACAGTCATTGAGCTCTTTTGCTAACACCAAAGCCTGGGGCCATCCCATACCATTATCAACCTCATTTAACAGGTGCTCTGTCATCCATATTTCTTTGCCTTTTGCTCTGGCCAGGGGATAGTCTGTTAACCCTCCGCCATATAGATGCCCGCCGGCAATGTCTAAATTATTCACTGCAATGGGATCATTTAAAACGGGATCTGTATACATCTTTTTAAAGTTTACCGCTTCGGCTGCTACGACTTTAGCTTTTATCGAGCCAGCATGATTTTTAATAAAATCCAGGATCTGATCAGGATTCCATTCACAACCATCGTACTCAGGACTCCAGTCAGGTTCGTTTTGAATCGAGACTGCTTCAATGGTTATTCCCTGGGCTTTCATATAATCAATGAAGTCATTCAGATGCTGAACGTAATCCGGATACTTTGCCGGCAGCAGATACCCGTGCAGATTGCTATTATTGCTTTTTAAGGCAGAAGGCGGAGTCCATGGGCTAGCCAGAATCCTTGCGCCTAACGATTGAGCTTTTAAAGTTGTAGCCACGTCTCGTCCCCAATCATTTTTGTTAGGCCAAATCATGATGCGCATCATATTGTATCCAAGTCCATCTGCCGAATACATTTTCTCCACCTCATTCAGCGTTAGTATCGGCGCAGCCCAGACGTTATTCATCCCGCCGAAGCCGGTGATTTGCTGGTATTCAATAGTTGAATTAAGTGCAACCTCCACCGGAGGCTGGGTTGATTGTTTGACAATAATCCTGCTTTTCTCGCCGGTTTGCTTGTTAGTGACAAAAACTTCCTGAGTTCTAATCTCTGAAGAGGGATTGGCAGTATAATCAAATGTCACCCTGGTCGAACTGCTTTGACCAACGTTACCCCCTTTTATATGCGAAAAAGCGGTAATAAAGCCTCCGGATGCAGTAGACAACTCCCACTCGGAATAAGCCCATTTCACCGTGAAGCTGCCTTTGCCTGAAGCACTGGAAAGTGTAATTTCCGATTCAGAAAAACCTGTAGAAGGAGTACCTCCCAAATCGCCTTTCTTCTTACAAGCAAAGAGAATGGCGACAAAAAATAGAACGGCGTATATTTTCTTCATGCTTTTATGTTATTTGTATTTTCTGGTTTTCAAAGTCTAACTACCTAAGCAATCTCTTAGTCAAAGAGAGAAAGCTTGCAAGATTCAATAAGAAAAAGAATAGATCCCAGTTCTTAACCGGACTCACATTAGGTAAGCTGTTAAAAAAAAGGGGGGATAATCAAATAATCATCCCCCCGCTAATAATTGTCTTATTTGCCCTGAAGTGCTTCTATCACACCCAGGTATGCGGGTTTTCGTTGATAACCTACTTTAACAGTGGTACCCGTGGTTAAACTCGTCCATAATCCAACCGGCTCGTTTGGTCGCCAGCTATCTCCAGAACTTCTATCGTGAGGGCTTCTGAAGGTGATACCTGCCCTTTGAGCAGCAGGGATCAAATTATAATATGCCTTAACAAACCATTTATACATGTCAGATTGCTGCTGGTATAAATCGGCCGTTGCTTGAGCTGTAGTGCCTCCGGTACCGATATCCAATGCAGATATTTTAATTAGCTTTCTCGTGTTGGCCAGCGCTGAAAGCATTGCCTCTATTTTCGCTTTATCCGCATTGACATTCAACGCTAATTCTGTTGCAATTCCATCAACGGTGACTCCTTTTCCTTCCGTATAGGTAATGAAATCCTTAAGACCCTGTATTTTCTCAGGTTTGTCTACTAAATTAGTCTCGGTAAAAAACATTTTATCACTTGCATTAGCATATTGCTTAAGCATTCCAATGGCTATTGCAGCATAATCTTTACCCAGATAATCTTGCCAATAGAAGGTATTTGCCGGCTGTGAAGCGAGTGGTCCTCCACTACGCAATTTTGTCGGATCAGTTTCATCTATAGGCTGGTAAACAACACTCCATGATTTCACCTGATCTTTACCCGCCTGACCAATAGCCTTAATCCACTTATCTAATTCTGCTGTGATTATTGTTTTCTTCTCTTCCGGCGTTTTCACGATGATTGGGCCAGCGGTCTCCCAACTCATAGATACATTATCTAAAAGGTAATCAGGCGAACCAGTTTGAGATCCGATGGTTAACACAAATGTTGTTAGCGCTTTTTGTTGCGCAGTCAAATTTAAGTTTGCCAAAGGCAGAACGATCAATCCGCGTCCCCATACATTATCGCCTACTCCGAATGAAGAGGGGCCGCCGTAGCTAGTAAGTGAGGGATTACCGAGTGTTGAGGTTATTGCCAAACGCATACCTGCGCCAAACAATCCGCAGCATCCCCCACCTTTGAAGTCTATTGCAACTGATTTATATTGCCCCAAGGTACGACCAGCGGGTAAGGTGATAGTAAATTGAGGAAAAGCCGTTCCGGTGGTTTTTAGTATACGTAACGCGTTACCACTTTTACCCTCCGGGTCTGCTACAACTTTTGCGGTCGCAGCATTACTTGTTGTTGGATAATTTGTACCAATGGCGTCGGTATTAAAATTTGCCACAATATCAGTACCTGATTGACCAGGAAGCTGGACATCAGCTATCAGATTTTTTAAATAAGCGGACTGTTGATTGTCATGCCGAACAAGATGTCCGGCGTGGACTGGCATACCTACAGACTTGTTTACCTCCAGAGCATTAATCAAATTATCCATGACAGGGGTTCCATCGGCCGGAACAAAATCTATATGACTTAACCGGGTGAAGTTAATCTCATCAAAATGATTTTGCATCAGTCTATATAAAACACTGTTGTTGGTCACATCTGCCAAAGCAAGCTCCGCTCCCAGCTTGAAATTGGGCTGAGTGCTGTAATCGACATAAGTTTTAAGTTCTTTATAGGCATCTAAGGCTTCCTGGTCGATTATGCTTTGCGGTTTGTCAAGATAAAATTCGCGAGACTCGAAATCAGAGCAAGCAACGAACAGGGAAGATATCGCGATACATATCGCGACACTTCCATTCAATTTCTTATTAATTTTCATAACTTCTTTTTGATTATTGCGGTACAGGGGTGAAAACTTCGTGAGTAACTGCTCGGTCGCGCATTACCAAAGTATCTTTAGTTGCGATACTACCACTAATAATACGGGCACTTGTTCCGGAACCAACCGTTACTCCGTTATAATTTACCTGGTAATCCAGATAAAGTGCGTCGCGGTCCGTATTGCCCCAGCTCTTCTTTTCACCTTTCTTCACGAAAGATCCTGTTCCGGTAGCCGTAAAGAGATTAGTATTAGTTGATATCGTGCACTTGCCCGTATTATCAAATGTTAGTAACAAAGTGCAAGTAAAGTTAGCTCCCTGAGCATCTTTAAACACCACAGGAAATTCTGTCTGATTTAGAGATCGCGTAGTTAATTTATTCACTTCATCCCTTTCTACATAAAGCTCATGCCTTGTAACATTTCTGCTGGTCGTGCCGCTGGTCATTACATCAATACCCCTTCTGAGGTAGAATCCATGCCATGGATTTATGAACTTTATGGCATAGAGAACAAAATTCTTACTTGCCAAAATTGTATCAGCATTCTGCACGCCTGTCATTTTCAAGGGAAGGACGTATGTATTTCTGATGGCAAGAGGATCACTGAAAAATGCATCTGTTAACTGCACCTGAACCCCACCCAGTATGCTACCCTTAGGTATGGTGATTTGGTTGGAAGCCAGCGCGTAATAATTAGCCGGCATCATCTGAATCAGACCGCCATTGCTTGAAAAACGCAGGTTAGTTACCAGGGACGGATCGACATTGAAGTTAATAGCTACATCATTTTTGTTCTCACGGGTACCGCCCATGGTTGCTTTAACCTCCACTTTATGTTCGTTATCCAGGGTGTTGTCGATAAATAAATCTTCGCCCAATACTATAGTACGAACAGGATACTGGTTGGCAAAATAGACAGCCTGCCGATCAAAATCAGGAAACTCCATCTCCTTGTTTTTCAAACACCCCGTTGCAGTGCTCAAAGCAACCGCTAATCCAATAAATATCTTATACTTTTTCATTTTTGATTATAAATTAAATCAACCGTTAATTATTGCCAGCCGGCGTTCTGAATTAAATTATTATACTTTAAGACTTCAGAATTCGGTATAGGCCCATAAATCATGTGATTTTGAAATGTTCTAGGCTCTACTTCAATAGGGGTATAAACTGTGCCATTAACGTCCATACCACCAGCCGTTTCATTCAAGTTTGATTTCCAGCGACGAAGGTCCCAAAAACGGAAACCTTCAAAAGACAATTCCAGGCGGCGCTCATTTCTGATTAACTCCCTCATTTTGTCTTTGTCAGTAGCGCATTCTTCCAAATATGCATGGTTATTACCGGTACCAACTCCGGCTCTGGTACGTATAACTTTGATGATATCATAAGCCGAGAACGTGTTGGGACCGGTACCCTTAGGGCCCCAGGCCTCATTGGCGGCCTCAGCATAGGCTAAATATATCTCAGTATACCGAATTCGTGGATTATACCTGTTTCTTCCTGTTACAGATCCCGGCGTTAAACTCACGTCCCAACGGAGTGTCTTTCTCAGATAATAACCTGTACGGGTAGATGTTTGCAGCACATTTATTCCATCAATAGAACCAGACTGGCTTCCTGTTTTCAGAGTGGTAAGGTCGGGGTGCCCGTTATATAAAATATAATCCCTAAGTCGCACATCCCTGTTCGCATAAGGGTTACTAGCATTAAAAGTACTGCTGCTATGACCAATAGGATATCCGTTAGCCATAGGAAAAGCCTTAACCAGATTCTCGGTAGGGTTTATTAAACCGTTTCCGAATAAGCTAGGCGGGAAATTTTGTGCCTCCCTTGCGCTAACATTACTCTCACGATTCTGGCGCCATATAATCTCCCTGGGGTTGTTTCCTTCTGATAGAGCATCAATTCCAACGCGATCGTCATAAAATTTGTGTCCTGAAACCTCGTTGCCTGTTGGTAACAAGGCATTCGGTCCGCCCTTATACCTGATGATCTCTGCTGCCGTATTCGCCGCCTGTTCCCATGTAACCGGATTGGAGGCGTGTTGAAATGCGGGGCTGGCGGCCAGCAAAGCAGTTCTTGTTCTGAATGATTTAGCTATCAGTCCGTTGAATAGCTGTTTAAATTTATCCCCCATGCCCCTGTTATATAACACAGGATTTTGAGTGATGGACGCAAACTGTGCCGGAATCTGACTGGCACTGGTAATATTTACATACTCCATAGGTAGATAGTACTCCGCACTGTCAAGATCTCTGTAAATTTGCTTCACACATGCGTCGAAGGTAGCTCTCGGCTGGTTAAAGTCCGCAGAAGCAGGTTCCTGAAACTCAGTAATGATAGGTACTCCCATCAGTTGGCCGTCGGGTGTAACACCAGCATGATGTCTTAACAAAAAATACATATGAAGCGCGCGTAAGCCAAATGCTTCACCTCTCATTCTAAAGTTTAATAACGTGTTTGCCACTGGGTCATTTGCCCACTTCACTTTATTAGAGTTTGCCAAAAACTGATTAACATATAATATAGCCGAGTAGGATGGATTCCATACGCTGAGCGTGCCATTTGTGGGCGTCCAGGAGCCTGTTGCTATCTGGCTAAAGGCATCCGTACGAACGTTCGCTACAGCATCATCTGTTGCCAGGTCGCTGTTATTGTAATAAGCGGGAATTGTTCGATAAGCCTGTAAAAGAAAGGCCTGCGCGAACTGAGGATCGTTATACATATTCTCAACCGATCTAAAGTTCTCCGCATCCGCTTCTAAGAACTTCTTGCAACCGGTAAAGGTCAAAGCAATTATTCCTAATATTAATAACTTTATTTTCATAATCTCTTTCATTTTTTGGTTTAAAAAGTGGCTTTAATTCCCAGATTGTAAAAGCGGTTCTGCGGAGCTGATCCGATATTAGTTTCCATTAATTCACGCTCTTTGGATAGAACCAGTAAATTGTCGCCGTTTAGGTAAACGCTCAAACCATGGATGAATGAAGCATTCCGGAAGGCAGTTCTATCGAAATCGTAGGTAAGTTGAACCCTTCTCAGGTCAAAGCGATTGTTATCGTAGCTCCAGAAAGTTGAATTTCGGAAGTTATTGGTAACGCTATTTGTGCTTAAACGAGGATAAGTAGCCGTACTTGCTGTTTCAGGAGTCCAGCGACCCAAAACCACATCAGAATACTTGTTTGTACCGCTTACCCAATATTGAGAGCTATTTTTATAGCCAATAGCGCCAACCTGTCCTGAACCTAAAGCAAGGAAGCTTAGATTCTTCCATTTCAAGGTTAAATTTAGCCCATAACTAAAAGGAGACGCAGCAAAACCATTATTACCCAGGTCTACCTGATCACGGCCGTCAATGATATTGTCGCCATTTACATCCCTGTATTTAATGTCGCCCGGTTTAAGCGTGCCACCAAATGTTTGTCTGGCATGGTTATCAATTTCTGCCTGGTCCTGAAAGAAGCCTTCGGCGATCCATCCCCAGCTGGCATCCAATGGTCTTCCCACCCGGTACTGGTAGTCGTTTTCAAAAACTTCATCCCTTTTGGTGGCTTCAGAATTATACACCATCCCGACAAAGCCTAAAGAATAATTCAGCTTACCGATTTTACTGCTAACGTTTGTAGAAAAATCCACTCCGGTGCGCATGTCATTATTAAAATTAATCCAGGGTTGAAACGAACCGTTTCCATTAAAGTAAGACGGATAAATAGTTGACAAACCTTCCGATAGCAGCCCCTCTGTGTTCTGACGGAAATAATTTACGTTCAGGTTCAAAACTCGCTTGAACAGAGACGCATCCAAACCTGCTCTAAACTCTTTGCGCTCAACAAAGCTAAGGTTAGGGTTCGAACCACGACCTGCAAGAGCGAAGAGTCCTGCGGAGTTTCCGTCACGCCAAGAATAGTTTTGGTTTCCCGTCCAGTTGCCCTGATATAGATAATAGTCTGAGGTACCGGTAGTAATGTCTAAATCCTGTTTTAGAGCAGAATAACTGGCAGTAACCTTAAGATCGTCAACAAAAGATACACTTTTTTTAAAAAAGTCTTCCTCACTAATACGCCATCCTAAGCTAAATGTCGGCGATAAGGCGCCGCGGTTGCCCTTCGGCAACTTCGCAGAATGAATTACAGCTCCTGTGAAATCAGCATAATACTTATGGCGATAATTGTATCCGGCCTGAATACCAAGATTAGTATTTCTTACCTGATGATAATCACTACCTCCATCTACGTCTGGGTCACTTGAGATTTGTGTCATATATCCCCAGCCAATCAAAGCTCCGGTAACGTTGTGTTTCTCATCGAACGAACGTTTATAGTTAAGGTAAGGATTCAATGAAATTGTTTGATTATATAAAGAGGTACCGATAAACTCATTCGTGCTGACTGCATCATTACCGAACTGCTGCAAACCGGTGATGACTTCTCTGCCATCAATAGTCGCCCAATTTGGTTGGTAAGTAGCGTAAGCTACTGAATACCCTTCGGTATACCTCGAAGTATAATCCATACTAAATCGCGTACCAAATGATAGCCCCTTAGTGATTCCAGCAAGGTCTGCTTCTGCGCCAACATTGAACATAAATGTACGTGCCCTGTTTTTAATATATCCGGAAGCCAGTATTTGCGACAAATCATTGGTTTGCCGGTTTGCCAATCCCCCTAGCAAATATTTACCATCAATTATGTGATTACTGTTTTCCACGATAGTTTGCAGCTGCGGATTATCAGGGTCAAGCCTGTCAATCGGAATCAAATACGAAAACCAATCATCATTAGGACGTAAAGTAGCCGCCGCGCCGAAGAAATTACCACGGGCCGAATAGTTGTTATCAACAAGTACTACAGCATCTGTTGATCCTTTAAGCCATTTGGTGATGTTCATATTTACATTGGCCCTGAGGTTGAAATTCACATCATTGTTTTTCCGGGACTCTCCCAACTTTAACAGGTTATTATTATAGCCCAGGCCGATATTTGAATAATAGGTAGCATTTTCATTACCTCCGGATATCTCGGTATTGAGATCTGACCGATAAGTCATTTTTTTCAAATACTCTGATGATAATAAATTCAGATCCGGATAACGATATGGGTTTGTACCTAAAGAAGTATTGTACATTTCCTCGGCAGTAAACCTTTCAGGTAAGCCATCGTTACGTAAGGCCTCATTGTACAGTGACATGTACTCTCCTGAGTTCAGATAATTTGCATACCCTTTAGGTACCAGCAGGCCGGTATTGGCACGCACATCCACGGTAAGTGGTTTATCAGACCCACGTTTTGTGGTGATAAGCACTGCACCTTTTGAGGCACGGCTACCATACAAAGCCACACTGCTTGCATCTTTCAGTACAGTAACTGATTCTACCTCAATCATACGAACATCAGATGCCCGGCGGGGAATTCCGTCAATTAATATCAAGGGAGCTTGTCCCCAAACATTTCCGGTATATCCCCCTACAAAACTTTGGAGGTTATCTAAGCTATAGGTACCGTAACTTTTGTTTATTAAATCGGCTACATTAACCGCAGATACAGCGCCCAGCACATCGCGCTGAGCTACCTTTCCAAAAGCTACATTAATAAGACTGTCTTTATTGGGCTTCAGCAAACTATCTCTTGATTCCTGGGCTTGTGTTCCCAAGGCACTTAAAGACATGGCCAAAACAACACTATATACTTTAATATATTTTTTCTTCATTTTGTACATAATTTAAGATTACCAACCCGGATTCTGCGAAAATCCCTCGTAGATGTTGACATCCGCTAATGGGAATGGGAACCAGTAATGACGGCTGGTAAAATTCCTCTGAAATAATATTGTTTCTCTAAAATTCCGGACCCGGGCATTTTTCGGATCGGCATATACTTGCGCATTAGGCATGTCGCGATCAAACTCGACCGCTGTTTTTAGAGTATAAGGCGATTTGTCAAGCAGTTTCCAGCGACGCAAATCCACAAATCTGTGTCCTTCATAAGCCAGTTCGACAGCCCGCTCTCTTCTATACTCCTGGCGGAACATATCCTGTGAGGCTCTAAATTTGTCAGCGACGTGGCCTACTTCAAGTCCTGGTCTGTCTCTCACGAAATTCACCGCGTCAACAGCCGTCTTACTATATCCCGGAGCTTTCCCTTCAGGCGAATTATACCCTTCAGATGCTGCCTCTGCATACATCAGATACATGTCGGATAAACGCAGGAAGCTTAGTACAAAAACATTATTATCGTCACCACGGCCGTCCCAGTTATTGTTTAATTTGCTTATATATTTTGAGAGCATATAGCCAGTGTATGCAGAATTAGCGCCATCGGCTGTTCTCATGTGTCCATTGGTAAACAAGCTGGCATATTGTCTGAACTCATTATTACCAACGTTACCCGCATTTGTCACAGCCTTTTCACCATCAAACATGATATCGTGATAAAAGCGTGGATCGCGGTCTTTCCACGGAAAACGGGGATCCCAACCAGATTCGGCATCAGGTTGTGTGGGATTTACCGGGAGAGGTTGACCATTTTTCATCCCATAATAATTGATATAATTCGCGGTAGGATAAACCTTCAAACCAGTGCTTCTGATGGTTCCGGGACGGTAGTCATTTATCTGGTTCCAACGGAAGCGGAACCTATCCAAAGGATTCTCCTGGAAAATAGCTTCGACATACCTTTTGCCATTTACAACAGGCGCACCCGGTATAAGACCGTCTTTAGCGTAAGTATAGAATATTTCAGAATAATTTGAAAAGGGCACTAATTCATATCGTTTTGTCGATTCGATAAGTGTCAGAGCCTCCGCAAAAACATCTGCAGCCTTCTTGCAATATTCTGCATCGTATGCTTCAACACCTGTAGAAGCCTCATTCATCAAAGGACTTCCGGCCCAAAGAAGATTTTTTCCCAAAAACCCAAGAGCCATGATTTTATTGATACGACGGTCGTTGTTTCCTAATGTCGCCTTCCCAGCAGGGATTTGATCCCAGTCTAAAGGCAGCAGATCTGCCGCTTTTCTTAAATCAGCCGATACTTTCTCTGCGGTTTGGTGGTAGTTCAATCGCGGAATACGTGGAGCCTGATCAGGCGGCAGAACAACATCAACATAAGGAAGTCCGCCCCAATACTGCATCAGCATAAAGTGGAACCACCCACGGAAGAAATAAAGCTGTCCCTCGATTAACCGCTTCTCCTCAGGAGTCGCATCAACGAGCTTGTCTAAATTTGCCAAACCGACATTCGCCTTGCGAATACCATACCATGCGAGCCCATACAAGTTGCCCTTCTGGCCTCTATCACCACTACTAGCACTTCCATTGACTCTGAACCAGGAACCAAATATCGGACTTTGCCATCCCCAGAAATCCCCCCGATCTATCATGTAGGCAAACAACCTGTTATCATTCTGCCACAGTTCTTCTTCGCCGAAATTCCAGCTGTTATGCGAGGTTGACCCGCTAACGATAGGCACTGCGTTATACAATTCCTCGGTAAATCCCTGGAAGTTCCTGAAATTTTGGAAGGCTTCCGCATCATCTATAACAGTTTGCGGGGCAGCATCAAGGTACTTTTTACATGAAGCCAAGCCTATGCCAATAACTGCTACAGCTAAAGGCATTAATATCATCTTATAATACTTTTTCATTGTCTAATATCTAAAAAGTTAAATCGAGCCCCAGGTTATAGCGCCTTGAACTTGGGTAAGCTCCCTGAAGTGATCCACTGGAGAAGTTTGACTCACGATCATCCGGCATTTTGGTCCATAACCATAAGTTATTCCCGTTAACGAATATTCTGCAAGCTTTAATGCCCATCCGGTTAACTGATTTCCCACTAAGTGTATAAGCGATTTCAGCATTTCGCAGACGTATATAAGACCCGTCATACTGGAAACGAGTAGCATAAGCTCCAGTAGGAAGTGCACCCCAGCGAGGCAGAGGCACGTCACCTCCGGTTTCTTTTGACCAGAAGGTGCCTTCAACGTAGGCTGTATTAGAGTTGGAGTAGGTATCGAAGGTAGGAAATGTAACATTACGGGTTACGTTATTTACCGCATAAAATTGTGCGAAAATGGCCAGGCCTTTCCAATCAAAGCCAAGCGATGCGTTATAGGTATTTTGGGGAGAACCAGCGTACTGGTAAGGAGCAGAATCAAAATTATCAATTACACCATCAGCATTAAAATCGATGATATTATAATCTCCCGGAAGTTTAAACTGTTCGTTGGTGTTTCGTTGCGTACTTCCGTACACATCGTCCCAAGATCGCAGATACCCGGATTGGATGTGCGACCTAACCTGTCCCAATTGCCAGCCAGCTTGCTTTTGATAGTCGGGCAGTAATTCCGCGTCATCCCGAGACAATACTTTATTAACTGCACGAGTCATATTAGTATTGAGCCATAGGCGCATACCATTGTTCAGCTTATGATTAAAACGTAGATCGAGCTCGAAACCCTTTCCTTCTACGCTACCCAGATTAGCATTTGGCGCTCCTTGTCCGAAATAGGAAGGAATGGCACGACCGCCGCCGCCAATAACAATATCAGATCTTAAATCTTTGAACACGTCCAGACTTCCTTCAATCAATCCGTTTAAAAAGCCAAAATCAACTGCGATATTGCTCTTTTTTACATTTTCCCAGGCTATGTTAGGATTACCAAGCTGCGATGCCCGATAGAAGGTATATATTGAATTGGTCTGAGCCTGAGCACCCATTGGCGCAGTTCCACCGAAAGCCCATTCATCCCGGTACAGAAACCGGCCTGGTACCCTGTCTGAACCAATCTTTCCCCAGGATCCGCGTAATTTTAAGGTATTAACAAAGTCGATATCTTTCATGAAATTTTCTTTGCTAAGTACCCAGCCTGCGGAGAGCGATGGAAAGAACTGAAAGCGATAATCCGGGCCGAATTTTTCCGAACCGTTATAGGCTCCGTTGGCTTCAAACAGATATTTTGATGCGAAAGCGTAAGTAGTACGGAAAACCCAGTCTTCTCTGTAGCCAGGAAAGACACTGCCTGTAGCACCTTTCTCACGCATAAAAAGTCCCATCAGTCCCAGATCATGCTTAGCAAAGCTGCGATTATAATTAAGTTGCCCGGAATAATTATGTCTACGGAAGGTAGCACCCCTGTCAACTGAACCTGCGTTTGGTGACCAACCCACTCGCTCGTAAAAATCCAATTGAGTGTTCGGATCGGTTTCAACAGCATAACGTACCTGGCCGGTTAAGGGATCTACCCATTTCCGTTGAGGCGTATTAAATTGATCATTAATTCCACGCCCCCCCTCAACAAAGGTGTTGTCGAAAGAGTAGTTCGCTCTAAAACTCAAGCCCTTGGTAACCATTTTAAGATCCTGGTTAAGGATAAAATCCGTAGTAAGCTGAGTCCTGGTATTTCTTTCCCTCCCAGAAACTGCGAAGTTCATAACCGAGTTCGGTACATCAAACTCTAAACTTGGCATATAGCCATAAGTGCCATCTGAATATACCGGACGCATTGCATCAGGTGCTGACCTGTAAGCTGCAGTCCAGGCAAAAGTGGCCGAATTGTTATCATTGGAAGGTTGCCCCCATGGAAATTCGCGCACACCATTCGATCCGAAAACTTTAGTGGCCAGCTTAGTGGTATTTGTTACATTGAAATCAAGGTTGCTCCGGAAATTTATCCGATCATACCCATATCCTGTTGAATAGCCTCTGTTGTTCTCAAAGGTTTTAAACATATCCCCTTCGCGCACATAGTCGGCAGACGCAAAATAAGTAACAGCCTTGGTGCCTCCGGAAACGCTGGCATTAGCGCCGTAAGACATCGCAAAATCACGAAACAGTTCACTTTCCCAGTCAACATTAGGGTAGCGGTCCCACTCATCTGAATTGGCAGGGAAACGATATTTTAAAAGGACATTTTCAGGAGTAATATTGGAAGGATTCCAAAGGCTGTAATCTGTAGCCAGTTCTCTTTCAATTACTCTGTTTTTCAGCGATAAACCATCATATGCATCATACTTTGACGGTAACCTGGAAACTGTTTTCATGGTTGTATTAACCCGGCCCCGCACAACTGCCTTTCCGGCGACCCCTGTTTTCGTGGTTATAAGGATAACTCCATTTGCACCCTTAACTCCAAAAACTGCAGTAGCCGATGCGTCTTTAAGAACAGAAACGCTCTCTACTGAAGAGATATCAAGGCTACCTAAAGGACGTTCAATTCCATCAACTAATATTAAAGGCGAACTATCGTTCCAGGTTGTCTGGGCCCGGATAAGAATCTGCGGATCTTCACCGCCGGGCATACCCGTTGATGAAGTAGTAACAACTCCGGGCAAATTACCTGTTAAGGCCATACCCAAATTGGTAACCCCGCCGGTACGTTCCAAAACCTTTCCATCAGTTTGCGTAATAGCCCCCACAAGGCTTTCCTTCTTTTGTTTACCGTAACCGACAACCACAACTTGTTCCAGCAGCCGAACGTCATCCCTCATTGTTACAGCCACAGTGTTTTTACCGCTGATGTCGACTTCCTGGGTGGTCATACCGAGGTAAGTAATCACGAGAATTCGTCCATCTGCAGGAACATTAATCGAAAACGCACCGTTAACATCAGTTACCGCACGGGAAGTTCCGCCTTTTACGGCTACGCCCGCGCCAATGACAGGCTGCTTTTGTTGATCGATTACAGTTCCTTTTACAACGCGGTTCTGCTGACCGAAGACAAGGCCGGCCGTCAACAGAAGCAGAATTGTAAAGCTAAATTTTAACGTACGCCCTTGCGAACTTTTCATAACAGGGGCGAGGTTATAGAATATGTCAATTTTTTCCATTATTAAGGTTCTAAAGAATATATAGAATTATTTAGGTTCGTTTTACTGCGTTATGACCCGAAAGATCGGTACAGGGAATAGCAGACGTAAAAGAAGGAAAAGGTTCCTTTAAAGAATTAAGCAATTTGTTCATACGTTAGGTTTAATTAAAAGTAGTTTGATTAGTGATCGACTCTCAGGTCCGAATCTCAGCATTAAAATACACAGGAAGCGTTCCCGCCATTTTCGAATAACACGGCAGATTTATCCACTTCCTATTAAGAAGATGTAAGCAGGAATACACTTAAAAATGCCCCTCATGATTGACGTTTGGTTGTAAAAATTTCAGCATATGAGTTAAATTAATGGTTAAATATTTTTTTGCATTCACAGTCAGGCAAAAATTCTGCACCGTTTCCGATTGCACATCTGGTTTAAGTAGTTGCCCTCAAATCCCGGACATTCATACTCATTTTTGCGAGCTTTGAATATCTAAAGATAGATTCGACGGTTTTTTTTGTATAGCACATTTGTGCATAATATTATCTCATTTGTCTAAGACAGCCCCTTAAAATCATCTTTGTAAGCGAAGTCGAGCATTTTATGCCAACGTTGTCGTAATTAGTTTGAATTATTTAAAAAATAATTAGAAAAATTTTCTGTCTTCATAAGCTGATTGATATGTGCTCGCTTGCAAATGGCTCTGGTGATCACAAGCGAATCAAAAACATCTAAATAATCCCCGGTCCATACAGGATTTAGTCCGGCTCATTGCTTTCATATTACTTGTAATAGTGCATGAAGATCTTCAGGATAATATTTGTAAATTCTTTGGCGAATTTATTTTAACGCAAAGGCTTTTTTTGGCTGAATATTCACATCAAACAAAAAGCAAATAATTTTCGTCCGGGAACAGGCAGGTATACCGGCCAAAAATATTCCAGAAAGTAACGCTCGTCACTCCCTGAAAACCTTAAACACTTTAGAATATTGTTCGACCTGATTCTTGAATTTAGTCTAAATTATAAAGGTACAAGACACCTGTGTCTTGTACCTTTATAATTGCTTTGTAAAATCAAAAAAATTCTACTTGCCGGATAGTCCGTCTGCTACGCCCACATAAGCAGGTTTACGCACATATCCTTCATTCCACAAACCGATAGGCTCGCCTGCTCTCCAGCCAGAGCCTGCAGGACTGTCAAGAGGGCTCCATATCGTGATACCATACCTTTGCGCTGCAGGAATGATTTCAAAATATTTGTCCACAACGAACTGATACATTTCTTTCTGGGCGGCATACTGCTCTGCGGTAACCTGTGGCGTTTTAGTCTTTCCTTCGAAACCCATATCCAGTTCAGACACCTTAATAAGCTTGCCAGTAGCAGCCAATAACTGGAACATTTCCACAATCTTTGCTTTGTCTGAGGTTGCAACAATATGCATCTGAGTGCCGATTCCATCAATCTTGGCTCCTTTTCCTTCCAGATAGTTAACATATGCTATCAAGCCGCGAGTTTTATCCAGGCTCCACTCAAGATTATAATCATTTATGAAGTGGATATCTGTTGCATTACCATACTGACGAGCCCATTGGAAAGCTTTTAGCGCATAGTCTTTACCCATGTAGTCCTGCCAGTAGAATTCGTCGGCGGCCATTGGTGTTTTACCTACGCCGGTCTTCAACTCAGCCGGGCGCCCATCATCCATTGGCTCATTAACTACATCCCACGCTTTAACATGATCTTTAGTAGCGGTAACCATTTCCTTGATCCAGTTCTCCATAGCGTTACTAATAAGGGTGTTCTTTTCTGCCGGAGTCTTTTCGATAATCTGATCTTGAGCACCTCCGTATCCCTCACCCTCTGCAGAGCGGCCACGCGTAGAACTGCCGCCCCAGCCTCCCCAGGTTCCAACACCGGTTTCAAAATCGCTGGTTGCTATTAGGTTTGTGTTGCCATCACGCGTTAATACTACATTGTCGATATTAACGGTCCCTGCATAGTCTCCAAAACTAATTATAAACCTGTTTCTGTCCGCTTTTGTAGTAGTTACTTTAAGTTCGTACTCTTTCCAGCCGGTAGTTAAACCAATCATTCCAAAACCATTGGAAGAGTAATCTGCAGATGATTGGAGCTCTGCCCGGATATTACCGGCAACACTTCCCTTAGCTACAATTTTTAAGGTATATTCTGTATTATTCTGAAGCGGTGGCGCTAAATCATAGGCAATCTGCGCTTCCCAAAAATTCCCTGCAGTCGGGTTTTTAAAAAAGTAGGAATAACCAGCATTTCCGCTACCTTTTTCGTTATACTTCTTAAGGGTAATGTTATCAAAGTAAAAAGTAGTAGCAGTTTTTCCTAAATTAAAAGCTATCGCGCCGCTTGTTGCCATATCTGCAGAAACGGTGATTTCCTTTGTATAAGTTGACCATGTTGGTGTTGAAGAAATGGTACCGAAGAAATCCCAATGCTTATACGCACCAGCCGTCACATGGGCTTGCGTGGAATAAGAAGCTGCAACATCTGAACGAACATCCATCTTTAGCTGATATTTTTCTCCTGCCACTACCGCTGGAGAAAACTTTAAAAATAATTGAGCATCATAATCATTGGCCCGAACAGCAGCATTAGTAATCTTCAGTGCCCTGCCGGTGTTGTTCGCGCCCTGACCTACAGCAGTAAATCCGGCAACAGCATTCGTGTTACTTTGATAATTTGCTGCAGCATCGGTTTCAAAGTTAGCACCCGTAACCAGGTCCCAGGTAGGTTGACTTTTCCCCGGAATTATTACTGGAGCGATCAACTTATTCAGATAGGTTGCATTCTGGTTAGCATGCCATGCCAGTGTGTGACCATAAACCGAAATACCAGCCGCAGAAGCTGTTTCTAATAAGGATTTAATTTTCGACAAATCCAATTTCCCATCGGCCTTCACCACAGCTCCATGTTTCATCTCATAGCCAAGCGTGATTTCATCAAAATTACTGTTCACAAGCCGGTACATCACGCCTTTATTAACGTAATCTGATAACGATACCGCCGCTCCAAGTTTAAAACCAGGGTTTGCAGAACGGTCGATATATTCTTTTAATGGCTTATAGGCATCTATTGCTTGCTGATTCGCATAGCTATCAGGTGCAGCTACTTGATATTCAAGTGCTTCATATTTTTGACAAGACGCCAGCACTATAGAGGCGCTTACGCTCAGTGCTATTTTGCAGAAAAATTTCATATTCCTCGAATCTAGTTTATAATATTAATTAGCTACTGGTGTAAATGACTCCATCTTCACCCCACGATCGCGCATAACCAAGGTATCAGCCGAGGTTACATTAACGTCACTCAACTCAACCTGATAGTTTAAGTAAAGAGCATCACGATCTTTATTGCCCCAACTATTTTTCTCGCCCCTTTTTACGAACTTCCCAGCTCCACTGGCTGCAAAACTACCATCGGCAGAAGATATAGTACAATTGCCGCTGGCATCAAAGGTTAAAAGCAATGTACGGTTTACATTAACTCCGCCGGTACCTTTAAACGTTACAGGAAATTCAGTTTGTGTTAAAGAGCGAGTGTTGAGTTTTTGAATCTGATCTTTTTCGACAAAGGGCATATGGCGAACCACTGTTTGATTCAAGGACGTATTACCGCCCTTTCCCACCATTACATCCTTACCTCTGCGTAAGTAAAATCCGTCCCACGGATTCACATATTTTATAGCATACAGCGTATAGCCTGCACTCGCCAGTATAGTATCAGCCTGATTTACGCTGGTCATTTTCAAGGGGATTACATAGGTTGTTTTTACTGACAATGGATCCGCAAAATAAGCATCAGTAAGCTGAACTTCTACCCCGCCCACGAGGCTCCCTTTTGGAATTACAATGTTATTAGACGCAAGGGTGTAGTAATTGCTTGGCATAGGTCTAACATTCCCACTATAAGGTGAGGGGAATGATAATCCAGTAGTCAGCGAATTATCTACTGTAATGCCAATAGTAATGTCTTTTTCGTTTAAATAAACTCCCCCGGTTGTTGCCATGATTTTGATCTTATGTTCATTATCAAGAGAGGTATCAAAAATATCCTCGCCCAGAGTGACGGTTCTAATTGGTCCCTGATACGCGAAGTAGACCGACTGCTTCCCAAAGTCAGGAAAATCCCACTCAGCGTTTTTACAAGAAGTGAGTGCAGTTAAAAGGATTAGCGGTATATAAAAGATTTTTTTCATAATATAATTAAGTTGAATGATGATGAACTATCTGTTTACATTCTTAGTTATGACTTGCTACAAGTAATTTCATCTCTATTTTGTATATCTATCAGAAGTTTGAAGTGCCATCAGGCACTTCAAATGTTTACCATCCTGTGTTTTGCTGCAAAGCATTGAATTTCAAAATCTCGCTGTATGGAATAGGGCCGAACCTCATAAAGTCCTCAAAGGCCCTGGCTTCTACGTCGATTTCCTGATAAACCGAACTGTTCTGCGTTATTCTCATGCCTTTTGCAGCATCATCCAAATCTTCATTCCATCTGCGTATGTCCCAAAATCTAAAACCTTCAAACGCTAGCTCCAGTCTCCGCTCATTTCTGATGAGCGTACGCATGGCATCTTTATCATTCTTAATAGATTCCAGATATGCATCTCCACCAGTTATACCAGCTCTGGAACGAATTCTCTTAATAATGTCGTAAGCTGAATGCGGATGTCCGCCGGTACCCATTGGCCCCCAGGCCTCATTTGCTGCCTCGGCGTATATCAGAAATAACTCGGTATAGCGGATATGCGGCTTATAGTGTTTCTGATTGTTAACAGTTCCAGCTCTGCTTACATCCTGACGCAGGAGTTTTTTCATGTAATATCCCGTTCTTGTAGAGGTCTCGGTCTTGTTTAAACCATCAAGTCTGTCAGTATTTGTGGTACCAGTAGCGTCTGCTGTTGTATTTATCTGAACGTTCGCAGGGCCGGAAGTATTTTTATTATAAACGATAGACCTGGCTAAACGCGGATCCCGACCGACATAGGGATTGGCTGCGTTGTAGCCGCTCAATGCGGTATTCGTAATAGGATATCCGTTTGCCATTGGAAACGCATCAACCAAATTTTGAGTGGGGTTCAAGCGACCCTGCCCCTGCAAACTTGGCGGATAATGAGCCGCCTCTAAATCGCTGTTTGTACCGATATTGGTGCGCCACAGAACCTCCTTAGGAACAGCCCCGGATCCTAAACCATCAACCTGATCTTTTTCATACCAGATATGGCCTCTATCATCAAAATTGGTAAGCCATTGGTTGGCACTTAATACATCGGCAGCGTGATTTGCTGCCATTTCCCATGTTGTTGTATTACCTGTGCTGTACGCCGGACTTGCTGCCAGTATACTTGCTTTGGCACGAATTGCCTTAGCAATCCGGCGCGTCATTAGCTGCTTGAATTGCTGCCCAAAAACACGATTATAAGTTTCGGGAGTAACACCAGAATACTTTGCAGGTACATCAGACGCTGCCGCTTGCTTGTAATCAAGAGGCAAAAGCTCTTCTGCTTTGTTCAGATCGCTGTAGATCTGCTTCATACAGTTTTCAAAGGTGGCTCTGGGTTGATTAACATCCGAAGCCGGAGTTTCGAAGTCAAGTATAAGTGGAAACCCATATAATTCACCGTTTGACCAGCCTGCGTGGGCCTGCAACAGATAAAACATGAAATATGCCCTCAACCCATAGGCTTCGCCCATATAGCGATCTTTAAACATTGTAGAAACCATCGGATTTTTAGTATCCCAGTTTACCTTCTCGGCTTCAGCAAGAAAAAGATTCATGTATTGAATACCGGCACGTGCATTCTGCCAGCGGTCAAAAGGATTATTCTGAGCAGACCACTGCCCGGTTGCAGCCCTGCGAAACCCATTGTTGATGTCGTTACTCACAGCATCGTCTGTGGCTACATCATCAAAAGACCAGGAATTACTCGGAAGTCGGGTATAACCGTTCAGCAGGATTCCATGTGCGAGTGTTGGTTGCGTGTAAATATCTTCATATTCACCATTATTTACTGGTGCAGGTTCGATAAATTTCTCACAACCCGACAGAGTAAATAACGCGCCTATAACAAGTATTGAAATTCTATTCATTTTGTCTAATATTATTCTGTTAAAATAATGCCTTCACACCCAGATTATACAACCGGGTTTGTGGAGAACCTCCAATATTCATTTCCATTAACTCTTTTTCTTTAGCAACAGTCAGGAGGTTAAAACCTGTAACGTATACGCCTAGATCTTTGACAAATTTGCCCTTAATAAGCTTTTGTGAAAAGTTATAGGATAATTGAACCCTCGATAAATCAAAGCGGTCTGTACTGTATGTCCAAAAATCTGAATTTCTGAAATTGTTGTTACCTGCTTGAGTAGTAAGTCTTGGAAAAGTAGCCGTATTTTTAGTTTCCTCTGTCCAACGGTCACGTACAACTACGGAGTATTTGTCGGCACCATTCACCCAAAAATAATTGTTATTTTTCATGCCTGTTCCACCAAAGCGGCCCGTTCCTAAGGCAAACAATGAAAAGTTTTTCCATTTTGCAGTAAAGTTTAGACCTAGGGTCAAAGGAGAACCAAACCATCCGGCACGCCCCAGATATACCTCGTCTTGCTCATTGATGATCCCGTCATTGTTTTGGTCTTTGTACTTAATGTCTCCGGCTCTAACTCCGCCAAAGGCTGGTTTAACTGCACCGTTCGCCTCGCGGCTGCTAGCTGCTGCAGCTTCTCCGGCATCCATATAGAAGCCATCATTTTCAAGGCCCCATAAAGCGTCCAGAGGTTTGCCCTGGCGGTATTGATACACATCGTTATACACTACCATGTCTGCACGTTTTGTAGCTTCGGTGGTAACATAAGTAGCTGAAGTGCCCACTCCCAAATCCACTGCCCCAAGGCGTTTTTTGAGGTTTAACTGAAAATCTATACCACTGCGTAAGTCCGCGTTGTAATTTACATAAGGCACTAATGATGATACAGGGAAAAACTGAGCAAAATAGTTAGGGAATAACGCATTGTTTTGAATCGGAATATCTGTCGATTCAATACGGAAAACATTCAAACCAAAATCCAGTTGCTTTTTGAACATACTTGCCTGAAGACCAAAACTAACTTCTTTTCTTTTTGCAAACGTTAATTCAGGATTATCTCCGCGCCGGTATTCAGTCGACATGTAACCGCTACCGTCGTTCCAACCGTGCCAGTTACCGCCTTGATCGGGCTGAACAAAAATGCCCTCATAAAAGAAATAATCAGAAAGATCAAGATCAGTGTGCAGTATACCAGCAGAAGCTGTCAGCATCAAATTATCAAATATCGAAGACCCTTTCAAGAACGACTCCTCACTAATCCTCCAACCAATAGACGCTGCAGGCGAAAATGCGGTACGTTTACCTCGTGCAAACTTTGCCGAGTGTACAACTGCAGCTGTAAAATCTGCATAATATTTCCTGCTTAGATTGTAAGCCATTTGCAAGCCTAAATTCGAATTTGTTTCGGGCTGGTAATTTTCAGATAAAGTTCTACGATATGCGGCACCCATTAAAACAGCCGAGATATTGTGTTTATTGTCGATTGCCGTATTATAGTTAAACTGACTTGAGAGTGATGTCGTTTGCCTGTACCAGCTATCTGCAATTACCTGTTGACCATTTCTGGTATCCTGACCAAACGGAGCGCTGAGGCTAGTGATAAGATCTCTGCCTGAGTAGGTTGACCAGTTTGCCTGATAGGTTGCATAACCGTTACGATAACCCTGATTGTACCGGTTGTAATAGTCTTGTCCCAAAGTAGCATTGAAAGTCAAACCTTCGAGAATACCCTTTAAGTCTGCATCTATTCCAGTGGTAAACTGAAACTCACGCTGAACATAGCCATTCTTACCGCCAAGATATCCAGCGGCAATCGGATTGGTCTGGTCGAATGATGTTCCACCAAGCAAATACTTCCCATCGATAACGGAAGCAGAACTAACCGCGGCCCAGCTAGGCGAATCGGAATCTTCTATAAAGCTAAGTGGTATTAGTGGTACAAATCTGTTAGGACGTACTGTTGCTGCGCCTCCCCAATAGTCAGCGTTTATTCCACGGCCGGTTGAAAACGCAGCAGTTGCATCCACCCTGGCCTTTAAGGCCCTTGTTAACTGCATATCAACGTTACCCCTGATATTGAACCGATCAGAAGTATTGTTCTTTTTAGCTTCACCAAAATCAAGAAGAGAACCAGATCTATTAAATCCGAGATTAGTATAGTACCGGGCACGTTCATTGCCTCCATAAATCTCTGTAACGGCATCGTAACGTCCAAAGCTGTTCTTCAGATAATCGGAAGAATAGAAATCCACATCCGGGTAACGATAAGGGTTTACTCCTGAATGATTAAAAATATCTGATTGTGTATACAATCCGCTAACAGCACCTCCGGCAGCATCATTCGTCAAAGCCTCATTATAAAGGGTCATATACTCTGAAGACCCTAAGTAACTCGGAAATCTTTTAGGCACATTAACGCCGGCATTTGTGCGTACAGTAATTTTTTGCGCGGTTTCAACCCCTCTTTTAGTTGTAATTAATATTACCCCACGAGCACCGCGACTTCCGTAAAGTGCAACTGCGGGTGCACTTTTAAGAAACGTTACCTGGTCTATCTCATTAGGTGTAACACTCCCGGCATCGCGTGGAACTCCATCAACTAATATCATCACATCGGTCATACCCCAGATACCATTCATATTGAAACCAGAAGCCAATGCCTCCATTCCGTCTAAAGAATATGTAAAGTAGCTCTTCTCTAACAATGTGGCTACGTCAACATTTGATACACCGGTCGGGAGTTCTGCTTCATCAACTTTGTTGAAAGCCACCTGAACCATGCGTACATCCTTAGTCAGAGATATCTGGTTAAGGTCTGACGTAGCAAGAATAAGTGAAGGTTTATGCCCCGGAGCGGTTACAGTAAGAACCGCATCGGCGGGAACTTCAACCGAAAAACGCCCTTTCTCATCAGTAACGACAGATATTTTATTGGCCTCATTATTGATGGTGGCTCCCTTCAAAGGACGTCCATCTGAGCCATTTACCGTAGCTTTTATAGATATCTTAACAGCATCCTGGGCCTTAAGAACGCTGGTAAACAGCGCAAATAAGACACACAAGGCCATTGCTATTCTTGAACATTTCATCATTTTATCTTTAATTTTCTGATTCTTTGAAATAATGATTTTACCAGCCCGGGTTTTGCTTAAACTCGGGATACATGTTAACATCGGCACGTTTTAACGGTAACCAATAATGCTTATCCGAAAACTGGCGCTGTAAAATCAGTTCCTCACGATAATTCTCAACCCTGTTATTTTTGGGATCAATAGCAGGATTTAAAGGAGCTGCACGATCGAATTTTGCAGCCGTTTTTAACGTATAAGGCACTTCGGTTAATAGCAACCAACGACGAAGGTCATTAAAACGATGGCCCTCAAAAGATAATTCAACGGCTCGTTCACGTCTTACCTCGCCCATAAACTTGTCTGGGGTAAGAAATTGAGCAGCTACCAAGCCAGCCCCCGCACGTGTGCGAAGAACATTAATCGCAGCAACAGCCGATTTAGTGAATCCCGGAAAATTAGCGGTAGCGTTTGGATCGTTGTTATTACCCGCAGCAACTGCCTCAGCATACATCAGATAAATATCAGCCACACGCATATAAGGAACCCTGATGTTAAGGTTATAAGAATAATCCCAGCCTAAATCGAATTTATTTGCATTGTTAGGAATAAACTTCTTAGTCATATATCCGGTACGGCTGCCCGTACGTTCGTCGCGATAACTTCCGCCGGTGAACAGATTAGCGTAGCGGTGCTGCTCAACGTTTGCAGCCATTGCGCCCTGTACAATCTTTTCGCCATCAAATGCGATATCTTTGTAGAAGCGCGGATCACGGTCTTTAAAAGGATAATGAGGGTCGTAGCCGGATACCGGATCTGCCTGAGACTGATTTGGAATCGGCAATCCGTTTGCCATTCCATAATAGCCCACATAATTTGCAGGTGGCGAGAATATAACGGTTTCTGCACCGACGATCTGAGGTGTATATTGTTTTGCCGTATTATAGGTTGTGCTATGCGCACCCCAGTAAGGTCCAGAAAACATATTCTCAATTTTGCCTTCATGAGCACCGCTAGGTAAAGCCCACTGTTGCCCAACAGTGTAGAAGTTTGAATTATATTTATTAAAAGGAGCTAGTGCATATTGCGTTTGACCACTTTCGATTAATTGCAATACTTCCGCAAAAGCTGTCGCAGCCTTTTTGCTTAACTCTGCGTTATAGGTTTTGCTGCCAGTAGACTCATAATTCATCAAAGGACTTGCGGCCCAAAGATAATTCTTACCAAGGTATGACAAAGCCATCATCTTGTTAATACGCTGTTGGTTTTTACCGCTGGTGGGTGTTCCGGCAGTAGTATTGTCCCAGTTTATGGGCAATAGAGTTGCAGCTTCGGCAAAATCTTTAGCAGCTTTCTCGGCGGTAGCATGATAACTAAGCCGCGGCTCTCTAAGTACCTGGTCTGCAGGTAACACCCGATCAATATATGGCAATCCGCCAAAATATTGCATCAGCTGAAAATGGAACCAGCCACGGAAAAACAATAGTTGGCCTTTTACAAGGTTACGCTCTTCATCCGTTGCGTTAACCATCAAGTCCATATTCGCGAGCCCAAGGTTACACTTACGAATGCCGTACCAGGCTAAAGGCCACAAGCCTTTATCAAACCTGCTGTTACCAGTTGCTGCATTATCATCATCTAACCAACCAGCATCCCAACCATCGAACTGGCGTTGCCAGCCCCAGAAATCGCCCTGGTCCACCTTAATAATAAAATGGAAGTTATTGGTAGTTGATTGAATCTCGTCTTCACCAAAATTCCAGCTGTTAGTCCAATAACCATTTGTAAAGTCAGGAATACAGTTATATAACTCTTCGGTATATCCTTGAAAATTTCTAAAATCCTTAAATGCTGTTTCTGCATTAACAATTGACTCAGGTTCTCTGTCTAAATACTTTTTACAGGAAACCAATCCCGTCATCGACGAAATCATCCCCGTTATCAATACTATCTTTAAATATCTTTTCATAACGTTCTAATTAGAAGGTAATATTTGCACCAAGGTTATAACGCTTTACAGTAGGGTAAGCTCCCTGAGATGCCCAGGCTTGTCCGCCCGCACCCTGAAGGTTTCCCTCACGGTCATCAGGCATTTTTGTCCACAAGTGAAGGTTATTTCCATTCAAGAAAACTCTTACACTCGCCATACCGGCCTTCTTCACCCAGCTTTGGTTGAAAGTATATGCTATTTCAGCATTTTTCAATCGAACATAAGAAGCATCAAACATGAAATTGTCGGCAGTATAATAGCCAGCGGGCGTTGAATCCCAGCGAGGCATAGGTCTGTCTGCGTTTGTATTATCTGCTGACCAATAAGTTCCCTCTTCGTAGGCGACAGTGTTTTTATTACCCAATGTACCAAGCACAACCTGACGGGTTACATTGTTCACCGCATAGAACTGGGTGAATACGCTGAAACGTTTCCAATCAAATCCTATCGTAGCATTATACGTATTTTCAGGAGCGCCAGAATAAGCGTAAGGTATATTATCATTCGCATCTATAATACCATCGGCATTATAATCGACCAGGTGTAAATTTCCCGGAATTTTCTGATTGTCGTTAGTGTTATGTCTGGTACTTGCGTATAATTCATCCCAGGTATTATAATACCCAGCACCTACCGTTGCATAAGCCTGCCCGATTTGTTTATCAATTGGCTTTGAGTATAAAGGCAGCAACTCAGGAACGTCTGATTCAATTACTTTATTAGTTGCCCGGGTGAAGTTAACGTTGGACCATAGACGAAGATCGCTGTTCAACCTTTTGTTGAATCTAATATCGAATTCATATCCTTTAGACCGAACTCTACCTGCGTTAAATGTCGGCGGCGCCGCGCCGAAATAAGATGGAACTGCACGCGCCCCTCCCGAACTAAGGATGTCTTTACGGTCGTCCTGAAAGAAGTCGATACTTCCACTCAACATACTTCCAAACAATCCGAAGTCAAGAGCAATATTTTTCTTCGTAACAGTCTCCCAGCGAACGTTTGGATTTCCCACGGTAGATTCGCGGTACCATTGATAAGGGCTGTTTTCAGCTTGCTCACCAGTAATTCCGATAGGAGTTCTGCCTCCAAATGCCCATTGCGTTTGAAATAAGAACCTGCCGTTGGTATTATCATCACCAATTTGACCGTACGAACCTCTTAATTTAAGAGTATTTATAAACTTAAGCGGTTTCATGAAGTTCTCTTCAGATATCATCCAGCCAAGTCCCCCCGATGAGAAAAAGTCGAAACGATAATCAGGACCAAATTTTTCAGAACCGTTATAGGCACCATTGTATTCGGCGCTATATTTGCCTTTGTAACTGTAAGTAGTCCGGAAAACCCAATCTTCGCGGTAAGAAGGTATCATTGATCCTCTTGCATTTTCATCCCGACTCCAGAGACCCATCGCTGTAATATCATGCTTGTCAGCAATCTTAGTGGCATAATTCAACTGCAACTGGGTGAACAGCTTACGAAAAGTAGCACCATCGTCAACATTACCGGCCTGTGTATTCCATCTTGTACTTTCTCTCCACTCCAAATTAGTAACACCCATAGTGTTTTGATTGTAAGTAACTACCCCGGTTTCCGGGTCTATATACTTTGCAAGAGTTCCCGCATTGTCCTGAATACCACGACCATTTTCTACAAAGGTGTTGTCTAACGACAGTGTACCCTTAAAGTTTAGGCCTTTCAATATTGCTCCGAGATTTTGATCTAATATGAAGTCGGTAGTAATACGAGAAGTGGTTATCTTCTGATTTCCTGTGGTAGATACCAACTGAGCCGAGTTAAGCGCAGATTGCTCTGAAGGTTGATAATATCCCCAGGTTCCGTCAGAGTATCTTGGTAAATAAACATTGGAAGGAGCAGAATATGCTGCAGTCCAGGTATTATACGGATTTACACCTATCCAGGGACGATTTGTCAATCCTCTTGAACCATAGATGTTTGTTCTGAAAACAGTAGAAGGGGTCAACTGAAAGTCTAAATTGCTTCGAACATTCAACCTTTTGAAACCATAACCATTATCATACCCTCTGTTATTTTCAAATTGTCTGAATAAATCACCCTCGGTTAGATAATCGACGGATGAGAAGTATTTAACAAACGAAGTACCACCTGCTATATTAAGGTTAGCATTATAGGACATCGCGTTATCCTTAAATAGGGTGTTTACCCAATCCACATTAGGATATCGCTCAGCTTCCTCGAGATTAGCTGGAAAACGATATTTAGAAATAGTTTCCTGAGGAAGAATAGAACTCCAGGCTGTCGGGCGTAAAGCCAGTTCATACTCTATGGCCCGGTTACGAACCTGAAACATATCATATGAATCCAGTTTTCCGGGAAGCTTTGACGGTGCTTTCATAACTGTATTAACTGAAGCCCGAATCTGCGCCTTGCCCTCTTTACCTCTCTTCGTAGTAATTAGAATTACTCCGTTTGCTCCTTTAACTCCGAATACTGCAGTTGCAGATGCATCTTTTAATACGGCAATTGATTCTACAGAACTAATATCTATGTTGTTCATGGAACGCTCTACACCGTCTACCAAAATCAAGGGCCCGGCGTTATTCCATGTACTGCGACCACGAATAAGGATTTCGGGGTCCTCTTCTCCTGGCATACCACTACTTGCTGTTGTAATTACTCCGGGTAAATTTCCTGTTAAGGCCGCGCCTAAACTGGACACCCCGCCCGTACGTTCCAGCGTTTCACTGGTGGTTTGCGTAATAGCACCAACAACACTTGCTTTCTTCTGTGTTCCATAACCCACTACTACCACTTGTTCTAATTGCGCAACATCATCTTTCATTGTTACAGCCACAGTGCTTTTGCCGTTGATGTCGACTTCCTGGGTGGTCATGCCGAGGTAAGTAATCACGAGGATTCGTCCATCTGCAGGAACATTAATCGAAAACGCACCGTTAACATCAGTTACCGCACGGGAAGTTCCGCCTTTTACGGCTACGCCCGCGCCAATGACAGGCTGCTTTTGTTGATCGATTACAGTTCCTTTTACAACGCGGTTCTGCTGACCGAAGACAAGGCCGGCCGTCAACAGAAGCAGAATTGTAAAGCTAAATTTTAACGTACGCCCTTGCGAACTTTTCATAACAGGGGCGAGGTTATAGAATATGTCAATTTTTTCCATTATTAAGGTTCTAAAGAATATATAGAATTATTTAGGTTCGTTTTACTGCGTTATGACCCGAAAGATCGGTACAGGGAATAGCAGACGTAAAAGAAGGAAAAGGTTCCTTTAAAGAATTAAGCAATTTGTTCATACGTTAGGTTTAATTAAAAGTAGTTTGATTAGTGTTCGATACTCATGTTCGAATCTCAGCATTGATAAACAGGAAGAGCTCCCTCCATTTTCGAAAAATGCCGCAGATTGATCCGCTTCCTATCAAGAAATCGTATGCAGGAATACATATAAAAATGCTCCCTCATGATTGATGTTTGGTTGTAAAAATTTCAGCATATGAGTTAAATTAATGGTTAAATATTTTTGCCGTAAAGTCATGCAGAAATTCTGCACCGCTTCTCATCGCGGGTTTTGGTTTAGTAATTGCCTCACACATCCGTGACGTTGACATATCAGTGCGAGTTTTGAATATCTAAAGATAGATTCAACGTTTTTTTTTGTATGGCACATTTGTGCATAATGCTATCTCATTTGTCTAAAAAAGGCGCTTAAAACCATCTTTATCAGCGAAGCCGCTTATTTTATGCCAACGTTGTCGTAAATGGTTGAATTAATTTTAAAACCATTGGAAAAATTTCCTGCTCTCGCTTGCAAACGGCTGTTGTGATCACAACCGAATCAGAACTATTTGCATTATCTCTGGCCTATGCAGGCTCCGACCCGATCACTGCTCTCATGCTGAATCTTAAATCTCCGGAAGCTCCTGCCATCTTTCCTCCCGAACAGAGGGAAAATGCCGACGCAGTTATTTGGGGACGAACCATAAATATCAGTTTAAAGTGCATGGGTTAAAAAATCCGCCAAGAATTACAAATACAAATATTATCGTGAAAATCTTCATGCACTATCTCTTAAAGCTCACAACCTCCCAATAGGCTTTTTTTGGCTGCATATTCACATCAAACAGGAGCGGATAATTTTTGCGTCCGGGAACAGGGTATCCGTCCAGCCAGGTATACCGGTCGGAAATATTCCAGAAAGTAACGTTCGTCACTACGTCTTTATAATCCCTGAAAATCTTAAACACTTTAGAATATTGTTCGACCTGTTTTTGTTCAAGCTCCGGAGTAAGTACATCCGATTCGCCGGCACGCTTTTGACGTCTTTCCTTCTCCCAGGGGTAAACCGACATATCAAGCTCGGTGATCTGCACTTCCAGTCCGAGGGATGCCATTTTTTTGATTGTAGTTCTCAGCTCCGCTTCGGAAGGCTCATAAATTGACCAATGTGCCTGAAGCCCCACCCCGTCTATAGGAACTTTTGCATCTACCAGCTTTTTCATCAAGCGGTACAGGCGTTCCATTTTCTCGGGTCGTTCAGTATTGTAGTCGTTATAAAAAAGCTTTGCGCCGGGATCTGCCTGTCGCGCATACTCAAAGGCTTTGACTATAAAATCCTCACCACAGATCTGGTACCACAAAGAGTTCCTCAAAAACTTTGTGCTGTCATCATCAATAACTTCATTCACCACGTCCCAGGCATAAATCTTTCCTTTATAGCGCCCTGCAACTGCGAAGATGTGATCTTTCAACCGTTGCAAAAGCACTTCCTTGCTTACCTGCTTACCCGCGGCATCCTTAAACATCCAGCCAGGGGTTTGCTCGTGCCAGCAGAGATTATGGCCCCTCACGCCGATCCCATGCCTTTGACCAAAATTCACAATTGAGTCTGCATCTCGCCAGAAGTATCGATTCTCTTCCGGATGGATGGGACCCATTTTCATGGCGTTCTCTGCCGTGATACTATTATAATGCTTTAAAATAAATTTCGCGGTTTCTCCCCTCAGATCCTGTGGCCTTACAGCCACGCCCATTTTGAAATAGGATTTATAGTAATCTTTTAATCCTTTGTCCGGATTACCCGGTGCGATTTTTCTGCTTACGCAGGCAACTATGACTAACGCCATTAGCGACGTCATTATTACTGCTATTTTTCCTCTCATCATCATCATTTGATATTCATTAAAAAGTTTAATCGGTTTTGTTACTCGAAACATTTCCTCACCCGGCTCCGCAGGAACTCGAAAACCCCGCAAAATCACTGGTCTTCTGGCTACTGAAAATATCCGTCAGGCCTGGAGATTGTCTGTAATAAACCCTGAAATATGTACGTGTCGACATTCTGCTGAAACCAGCTGATACGGTTTTGATTTATTGATTAGCCATTAATCCCGAACGATGTAAAAATAGAAGCGGGAAAAATAGGAAGCTATCAGGATTGTCCGAGATAATGGAACAAATGTTCAAACTTAAGTTCATGCAAATCGCATCAGCAAATGCGACAGAAATGTTACTCAAAATACCCGGAAATACCTCAGTGCTAAACATCTGTTGCGACATTATATTCAATTACCACAAGCCGTCGATCGTATTGAAGGTATCTTTGAAACGATTATTATAACCAATACGCACATGCACAGATTAACGAAAAAAAATCTTACCGTCGCCCTCGCCTTTATCTCTGTTATATTGATTGGTGCTACCCAACAACAGCAGATAAAGAACCCCAAAAAGGGGTTAAAAGACTATTACAAAAAATATTTCCCGATTGGGGTGGCTGTAAGGCCATCAGATCTCCGCAATGGTGAGGAAAAAAACCTCATCCTGAAGGAGTTCAACAGTATTACCGCGGAAAATGCTATGAAAATGGCACCCCTGCAGCCTGCCGAGAACCGCTTTTTCTGGAGGGATGCTGATTCGATAGTGGCTTTCGGTGTTCGGAATAAGCTAAACGTACGCGGACATACCCTTTGCTGGCATGCGCAGGCACCTAACTGGATGTTTACCGACTCCAGTGGCAATCAGGCATCGAAAGAGCTTTTACTGAAACGCCTGAAAAACCACATTCAAACGGTGGTAAACCGTTATAAAGGGAAAGTGTATGCCTGGGACGTAGTAAACGAGGTGATTGCCGACGATACTACCTTTCTTCGAAAATCAAAATGGTTCCAGATAACGGGCGACGAATTTATTGAGAAAGCGTTTGAGTATGCACACGAGGCCGACCCCAAAGCCATACTCTTCTATAACGACTATAACACAGAGATTCCGGCAAAAAGAGAAAAAATATATCGTTTACTAAAGAATTTGCTAGATAAAGGAGTTCCTGTCCACGGTGTCGGCCTCCAGGCACACTGGTCGATTAGTTCTCCTTCAAAAGAAGAACTTGAAAAATCGATTCAAATGTTCTCTTCGCTCGGCCTGCAGATACAGTTTACAGAACTTGATGTATCTGTGTATTCAGGAAGACAAGGAGGACAGCTTATCCAGGGTCAACGTCGCCAAATGGAAACCCCGGTGTTTACCGCTGAAATGGAACAACAACAGCTGGAAAAATATAAAATGGTTTTCGAAGTGTTCCGCAAATACCGCAAGAACATTACCGGCGTAACTTTCTGGAATCTTTCGGATAAATATAGCTGGCTCGATGGGCGCGGAAGAAAAAATTATCCTTTACTGTTTGACACTAATTTAAAACCGAAGAAAGTCTATAACGAAGTTGTGAAGTTTTAAACGAAAAAACACCAATGAACATCGAACGCTGTTCATTGGTGTTTTTCAAAAATACGTTCAGGTATAATTTAGAGAAAGTTATCTGATCTTCCCTCCCGCACCCTGAGAGATTGCAAGCTCAGCACCCATAAGAGTTTCCCGGTATTACTTCATATCAATAATTTGCACTGCTTATTTTGAGAACATCCAGTAATCGAAATACATGATTCTTCCCGGTTTATCCCCTTTAAAGATAAAATAAAGGTCATGTACTCCGCTCACCTTCTGAATATCCGTTGTTACCAGAGCCCATCGGTCATCTCCTCCGGTAAGAGGAACCTTTAGGGTCCCAAGAAGTTGTCCGTCTTTGCTGCCTGCGCGCACTTCCATGGTCACGCCAGAATTATGTGTGGTGCCGATCCTTGCTGTTAGCTTTGTAGCCCCATGATCGCGGAAGTCTACATCCCTTACCTTCAAATAACCGCCATTTTTAACAGCATTAACGAAAACCCCGACTTCATCGCTTTGCAAAGCTTTTACTCCTTCAGAATATGCAATCGTTTCTGCCTCCGTTTTCCGGTAGGGATTCAGGGTTTCGAGACCTTTTTCAATTCCCTTTGTCATTTTCATAGGCTTAATAGTACCGTCTTTATTAAACTCCGCCGTTTCTACAGCAACAGACCGGTTGAAACCTCCCCCTCCCGGTAAGGCTCCGTTATGATAAAAGAAATAGGTTTTTCCTCTGTAATCAACTATGCCCGGGTGATTGGTAAAACTTCCTCGCTCTGCAGGCATGAGTGTGCCCCTGTTTATCCAAGGACCAACAGGGCTTTTACTTGTAGAGTATCCGATATGCTCGGGGAGTGGGCCGCCCGCCCAAAGCAGGTAGTACAAACTTTTGCGCTTATATAACCACGGGCCCTCTTCGTACGATGTAGGACGTTCCGGCACATTACCCTCACGTTTACCGAAGGAGGCCTCGCTCATTGGTACCTTTACAATTTCTCCGGAATATGATATCATATCCTCATTGAGCTTCACATAATAGTTGTAGGGATTTCCCCAGTACAGATAGGCCTGACCGTCGTCGTCAATAAATACCGTTGGATCAATATCGCCCTTGCCCGATCGAACCAAAGGTTTTCCAAGGGGATCCCTGAACGGGCCGTAGGGACTATCGGATACGGCCACACCAATAGCAGGACCGTTTGTCGATTTAGTTGTTACCGGTGCATAGAGGTAAAACTTTCCGCCCCGTTCTACAACTTGTATAGCCCATGCATCGCCTTTTGCCCAGTCGAATGTTTTATACGAGGCTACCGCACCATGATCCGTCCAGTTAACCATATCGGTTGTGGTATACAATTTCCAATCATCCATTACAAACCAGGTCGACTGATCCTCATCATGGCTGGTATAGAGGTATAATTTATCCTTATAGACCAATGGAGCAGGATCAGCCGTATACATTGTTTGCACAATAGGATTTTGTGCATTCGCATCATGCCGAAAGAAGCACAACATAAGCGCCTGTACCCAGAAAACTCTTGTAAGGTTTTTAAATTTCATTGTCTGTATAATTTGTCTGTCGTAGAATTAAAACTCACAGCTGGTAAAGGCTGTGCTTCTTCTGTTTTACTATTACTTAACCGGAGCCAGTACAAGGCCGCCTCCCGGCTGCATTTCGATTTCGAGAGATCCACCCTTTTTGATATCCAGATCCCTGGTATAGGCTTCTTTATTTTGATTGTCGCCGTACATCCGCACGCTTTTCCCCGCAAGCATCGGCAACTTTATTTTAAGCTTCAATACCTGCTTTTCTCCATTCACACCGGCCACATACCAATCATTTCCATGACGACGGGCTATGATACAGTATTTGCCGGGATACCCGTCTATGTAAACTGTTTCGTCCCAGGTTGTAGGCACCTGTTTCATGAAGTCGATTTCAAAAGCCGGGACATCAGTTAAATTATTAGGGGTAAGACCAAACATCTGTACCGGATTTTGAAACAATACCGATGTAGCGAGTTGGAAGACATCGGTGGTCAGACGCTTGTTCCTGTTTTCGTTACTTTTCACCAGATATTTATTGAGCAAGGTTCCACCGAACTCCATGCTTCCTACTGTGTTTCTTATAAATGGATGTAAAGTTGCATTGTAAGCCTCAGCCTCGCGAACGCCCTGAACAAAAATGAGCATCTCGGACGCTACTACAGCCTCACTGCCCACGAAATTAGGATACATTCGCTCCCAGCCGCGCGGTAAAGTAGTTCCATGAAAAATGATCATTAAACCGTAATCATTTGCGTCCGAAAGAATGTCTTCATACAGGCGCATCGTCTCCTGCTTATCCCCGCCGAAAAAATCTACTTTCAGACCTTTAACTCCAACCTCGCGAAGCCACTTCATCTCTTTTTTTCGCTCAATGGATGTACTCATTTTATTCCGCGGGCCTTGCGGCGCATCATTATAAGAGCCGTTTGAGTTATACCACAGAAACACATCCACACCTTTGGTGTTAGCATATTTTATCAGCTCCCGCATGCGGTCCTTGCCAATATTCGTATCCCAGAGAGCATCCATTAAAATGTATTCATACTTTAGAGCGGCAGCCAAATCAATGTACTTTACCTGATCCTCGTAATTCATGCTGTTATCCTGCCACACAATCCAACTCCAGGTTGAACGGCCAAACTTATATTTCTGAGAGGCCTCATATAAGGGTTCCACTACATCGAAAGGAATAGTTGTTTCGACAATAGGCTTTAAATTATCGCTGAGGGTTATCGTTCTCCAGGGTGTCACTCCTGGCAGTGCTATAGCTGCCCCGGAACTTCCAAATCCATTATTTTGTTTGGGGTCAGGGTATTCGATTGTATAAATACCATCGTTTGAAGATTCACTTAAATGCGATGCGCAGTAAAGGCTGCTAATTCCTGTTTCAGATAAAAGAACCCAGCCATCATTACCCAGTCGGAAGAGCCCCGGAAATACGTACCCGCCTTTATTCGGATTACTCCGAACCAACGGGGCATCTGCTGAATAAGCACTTTCGTAGCTTGGAGCAGTCCGGGCAAAGCCGGTCATCGGACGCATCATTGGCGACAGGAACGTGGTGGTGCTTGCAGGAAAGTTAAATCCTGTAGCTTCTTTTTCTACCACACACGACATCCTTTCTCCCCATACAGGTAATTCATAACGGAAAGCGATATCATTATTACTTACCTGGAATACTATTTTGATTTGTTTCTTCTGCGCGTTTTCAAACGTACAGCTGAGTCTGCTGGCGCGATACTGAATCTGAGACTTCTTTATTTTATCCTCACTGTAATTTTTATCTACACGACCTTCTTCTTTTCCCAGATACTTCATCCCCGTACTAAAATCCCCCTCATTGGTGGTGAGGCCAAGCGGAGAATCTTCAAGCATGATTTTTCCTTTGTAGGTAACAGAATACAGGGGTTTTCCGTCCTGAACACGCACATTTAATTTTAAAAGCTTGTCGGGACTTGAAATTACAGCATCTTGTGCAATGCTGGTTAAAAATAAGAAGCACAGGAATACTGCGAAGTAAATTTTTTTCATCGAATATATTTGTTTTTTAAATGGGGATGAAGATATCATGAGCATAGTTTTCACTCGTTTATATTTTATTAGCTGTGTTCTAGAGAACGCTTCGCTAAGTTGCAAGCTCATGCAGGTTTCATTCAGTTGAATTATTGATTTAGTATAAATATTTGATAACAGTTCATAATTGCATTGTACAGTTTCAAGCGTCCGCAATATTGCAAGCCGGGAAGAATTTAACTTGTACAAATCTTTAGAATTTCGGGCTCTGAGCAATTAATATAATTTACGACGGTTATTATTAAAGTTTAATACTCACTTTTTTTCCCGTGAATTTAACAGCCTTGTCAAGCGAGGAAACTGGTTCCTTATCCAATCCGACACCCTTGCCTACCATTACAATGTTGAAATTCCTACTCTTAAGCATTCCGGGAAAAGATCCTTTTCTATCGTTGATCGTCAGGGTACGCTTTGCATCGTCCCATTTAAACTCAATAGTCGAATATACCCCCTTCTCGTAGTTGTAATTATCGTTCTCATCCTCATATAAAGTAAACGTACCGTTTGCTCCCGGATAAACGCGTATTTCCAGATTATCCCATTTCTTTTCCTCAGCATATTGCACTTTTGGGCCAAGAGGCATTATAGAACCGGCTTTAACATAAAGGGGAATAATATCCATAGGGGTATCCTTGCTCACCTTTTTACCACCGCTGGTTTTCTCTCCAGTCCAGAAGTCGTACCAAATAGTTCCCTGCGGCAAATACACTTCTTTAGTTTTGACGGAGCTGAAGTCCTCGGAAGGAGTTCCGGTTCCCTGAGCGGGTTTTATATACATGGCCTGAGTAACCGGTGCAACAAGGATAGATTTACCAAACATAAACTCATTATTGATATCTAAAGCGTTTTTATCCGAGGCAAAATCCATCATCAAAGCCCTCATCATGCTCGACTGACTGGCTGTAACGTCGCGTGAGGCGGAATAAATATAAGGCAGCAGACGGTATCTGAGATTGATGAATTTTTCGATTGCATCATAGGCCTTACCGCCCTTGCTTCCAAACTGATAGATTTCACGCGGGGCGTCGGCACCATGAGAGCGCATCATCGTACAAAAAGTTCCAAACTGAAGCCACCTCACATACAATTCGCGGTACTCAGGATCTTCTAATTTTCGCGGGAATCTGGAAAGGAAAAAGCCGCCTATATCGCTGTTCCAGTACGGTATTCCGCAAAGCGAAAAATTTAATCCGGCCGAGATTTGATTTTCCAATGCTTTCCAGGAAGCCGTTACGTCTCCGGACCAGGTGTTAGCGCCGAACCGTTGCTGACCTGCAAAAGCCGACCGAGTAAGGATAAATACACGCTTTTTCAGGCTTTCGGCCTTTTGATGCTCTGCCACACCACCCACCGTCATCAAAGGATAAGCATTTCTAACTTTTCTAAATGAGCCTAAAAACGTTTTATTATCAAAATCTTCCGGCTTGAAGCTCAAGTGATCAGGCTCGGTCGAGTCCATCCACCATCCATCCATACCTAAAGAAAATATTCCTTTACTAAGGTATTTCCAATAAATATCACGGGCAGCGGGATTGTATGCATCATAGACGCGGACACCTGAAGGATAATCTTTGTTAGGAGGCCAGGTATCTGTACCAGCCTGCGGCCAGGTTTCAAAATTCAGAAGCATATTTTGCTTGTCCATTTCCCTGTAGGGCTTGGTATGCGGACCGAAAGATGACCAGATAGATATAATCATCTTAGCATTTTGCGCATGTACGTCATCCACCATCTTCTTAGGATTGTAAAATTCACCGTTAAGGAACTCCATTGCATTCCATAAGTAGTTGTTTCCCCAGTACTGCCAGTCCTGGATAATGCCATCCAATGGAACGCCAAGCTGACGATACTTTTTAACTACATCCACCAGTTCGTTCTGGCTCTTATATCGTTCCTTGCTCTGCCAAAAACCATAGGTCCATAAAGGAAACATAGGCGCCTGACCGGTTAGTTCGCGCATCCCGGCAATCACTCCATCGGCATTGCCACCATACATAAAATAATAATCCACAGCCTCGCCAACATCCGATTTAAAGGAAGTACCCTGGGCATTATCTTCAAATACAGTGGGAGAATAATTATCCCAGAACAGGCCATAACCTTTAGCAGAATGGATGAAGGGAATATAATCATCGGTATTGCCCTGAACCATGTTCAACTTCAGGTTGCGCTGCACCATCTTCCCGCCTTGTTGTGAACCCAGGCCATAAATACTTTCGCCTTCCTCGAGGGTGAATGTCTGGCCCACGGTGTGTGTCTGACTGCCGGCATCGTTAAAAGGCCTGAATAATGTTCCAGATTCCTTCTCTTTTAAGAGAAGCGCACCTTGAGGAGTCTTGAAACTAAACTGCCCTGTCTTTTGGTTGAAGACAACAGAAAGAGCAGCACTAACCACATTAAGTTCCTCGCCATTAAGCTTTACAGTGAAAGGCGTCTTCCCCGGCGTTTTAATCACCGATAAACTTTCTTTGGCTACAATCCCGGGTGTCGGAGATTTGAGTATTCGTACAATAGATGGAGAATAAAAACGAATCTCAATCCCGTTTGAACCTGAAGTAGTTTTTACTCCGGTATCGGTTCTTTGAAAAGTTTGTGCACTGGTTGAAAAAGTTGCGGCGATAAACAGGACTACAGCTGTGCTGGAAAAACGTTTAATCATTTTTATAGGGTTATAACATTCAAATTTAGTATTTGCTTCTGCTCTAGCGTGCATGGGGTACTTTACTCAGATAGGCGACTGGCCAGCTATTTCACACGCGACACGCCTGCAGTTGTTTGAATTATCGGCTTAATAGTGCCATCCTCGTTATAGTACATATAATCTACACAGATAGAACGCCGGTAACTACCTCCTGTCGGCAGCACTCCGTTATGGTAGAAAAAATAGGACTTTCCCTTAAAATCTACAATACCCGGATGCGTTGTAAAGCTATTCGGTACATTTTCCTGAATAATTCCCCGGTAAGTCCAGGGGCCGGTAGGACTTGTGGCCGTACAGTATTCGATCATTTCAGGTTTTGTGCCTGCACTGGCATAGACCAGATAATATAAGTCTTTCCGTTTATACACCCAGGGGCCCTCAATATAACCTTTGGGGTTTATAACAGTAATAGGCCCATCCATCTCAATCATGTTTTTCTTCAGCTTAACCCATTTGCAGCTTCCATTTCCCCAGAACATATAGGCCTGGCCATCATCATCTACGAAAACCGTGGGGTCGATATCATCCCATGCATGTGGCTTATCCTTAGTCATCTCGTTAATAACAAGGGCTTTGCCGATAGCATCTTTAAACGGGCCGGTAGGCTTATCTGAAACCGCTACACCAATAGCCGCTCCACCTTTGCTTACATTGTCACTCTTGTGGAAGGTCGACACAAACCAGTAGAACTTTCCGCCCCGCTCGATGCATTGTGCTGCATAGGCGTCACCTGTTGCCCAGGAGAATGTTGATGGAGACAACAAAGCTCCATGATCCTTCCATGTCTTCATATCTTTTGATGAGAAAACATGCCAATCGGGCATTTTATAATTAGTTGCAGTCACAGAAGCGGTATCATGGCCGGTGTACAGATACACCGTTCCCTTGTGGACAATTGGCGATGGATCGGCTGTGAATATGTGCTTGATAATTGGGTTCTGCGCCTTGAGCACTACTACGGCACACAAGATTAATACAGTGGTGATAAATGTTACTTTCATCTTCTATTTAAATTTAATACTTCTTACCTCAATCTGATTGATATACTTTTCCCGCTGTATGCCACCAGGCTATTTGCCTTACCCTCTGCGTCAGTTATTCCGGTTCCCGGCTTTACCATGATTATCTTAAACACTCTATTCTTCAAATGATTTGGATAAGCACCCTGAAGAGAACCGATAGTCAGAGATTTCGCAGATTCATTCCACTTAAAGGGTATTATGGTATACTTTCCACTTTCATAGTTATAGCTATCACCCTCATCTTCGTACAGCTCGAAACTGCCATCAGCCCCTTTGTATACGTGAATCTCGAGTGTGTCAGCAGGAGTCTGCGCGGTGTACTGCATCAGCTTTCCAACCGGAACAATCGAACCACCCTTAACAAATACAGGTATTTTACCCTGAGATGCATCAGCTTTCACAGTTTTTCCGCCCTTGAATTGCTGGCCGGTCCACAGGTCGTACCATATAGTATTTTTTGGCAGGTATACATTCCAATCCTTTATCCCGGCTTCGGTAACAGGAGCAACCAGCATTGACTTTCCAAACATGTATTCGTATCCTTGCTGAACCGCCTTTTCATCCTTCGAAAAATCCATTACCAGTGGCCGCATCATGGTTGAACCATTTTTGGAAATCTGCCATGCTTCAGAATAGATGTAGGGCATAAGTCGATAGCGTAAATTCAACATTTTTCTCATGTCGCCTTCTACCTTTTCACCATACTTCCAGGGTTCAGTTTCTGATTGATATCCATGGATTCGGAACACCGGGTTAAAAGCTCCCCATTGAAACCAGCGGGTTAGTATATCGTGATATTTCTCATCAGTATACTGTGAACGTCCCGGACGAAAGAAACCGCCTATATCTGTAGTCCAGTAGGGCATCCCCGTCATGGTAAAGTTCAAGCCTGCTACTATCTGCCTTTTAAATGTATCCCAGTTCCAGCCGATATCCCCCGACCAATTAATAGTTCCATAGCGTTGTTGTCCTGCAAAGGCAGAACGTGTAAGAATAGCTACCCGTTTGTTAGGATCGGTGCTCCGCTGCCCCTCATAAACAGCCTTGCTGACAAACAGCGGGTAGGTAAGCCGATAAAAATTTCCTAATCCGAAATAGGTCTTCTTTCCTGCCAAAGCATCATTTTCCGGCTCAGTAGCATCCATCCACCAGGAATCAACCCCATAGCCGAACAGGTTTTTATTCAGTGCGTTCCAGTGTGTTTTCTGTGTTTCGGGATTATAAATATCTATCCAGGGGCTGTTTGGTATGTAGAGGTTTTTTGCGATATATTCTTTGGCCACCTCTGATTTTTTGTCCAGATTCTCCCAAACCGAAATAGAAAAACGGGCATTCAAATCGTGTATTTGTTTAATAAACTTCTCGGGTTCAGGATAATTCGCTTCATCAAATTTCGGCACGCCCCAGCCATATTTCCCCCAGTACTGCCAGTCCTGTACAATGACATCCATGGGCAGATTTCTTTTTCTAAACTCCTTCACCGTTTCTACCAGGTGGTTTCCGGACGTGTAGCGTTCGCGGCATTGCCAAAACCCGTAAGCCCATAAAGGGAGCATGGGCACATTGCCCGAAAGGTTTCTATAATTGGCGATTACTTCATCGGCATCCTTTCCTCGAAATACTATATAATCTAATGACTTTGCATTAGGGGATCGAAAAGTGGTTAATCCATCTGCGGGTTTCCATGATAACGTTGGAGTATTTGACCCTTTGCAAACCACCTGCACCGAATGTTCGCCGGCTTTCAGCTCCACCAGTTTACCCGCCGTTGGAGGAAGCCATAAATTAGTCTGATCAATTTGAGCAACACCATCAATCACAACCAGATGCCGGCTGTCCATATCACCCAGGTCAAGCATGATCGAGTAAAGCCCATCTTCAGCAACAACAAACTTTCCGTTGTAAACGGATTGCTGTTGCGACACCCGCTGTGTACCTGCTGTCGTTGTTACTTCAACATCGCGTTTTTCTCCAGCCGATGTGTCTCTTTTAACGAGCGGCACCATATTATCAGCAGGATTGAAATGAGTTAATCCATACTGATGCCACAATATACCATATCCCCGGCTTGAATAAAGGAAGGGTATGGCTATCTGAGAATTTACCTGGGTAAGTTTGCGGCTTACATTTCGCAGATTAAAATTCCCGTCCTGAAACTGGCCAAGACCAAACAGCGATTCACCTTCAGGAGAGCTGAAGCCTTGTTCGGCTACAAAACAGGACTCCCCTAAAACAACATCCGACACTAACTTTCTGCTGCCGGGCTTTTCACTCAAAAACACTTTGCCCTGGTAATCCATGAAGTCTAACGCGCCGTTCTTTTTATTAAAAACTACAGTTACGGCAGATGTACTTAGTCTTAGTTGCGACGACGATTCAGCATAGTTGAACTTCGGAGTGACCGGCTTATGTATTAATACGAATTGTTGTTCTTCTCGGACTCCACCCTTTTCCCACGTCACTCTGACTGCATTCTCGGTTAGGGGAATAAGACTCAGAATGCCTTCGGATAATTCTATGGAAAGTCGATCTGTCCCTACCGTATGTTTTCGGTAACTCTGCCCGAAGGCAATTATGGGTAAAAGACATAAAAATGGAAAAATCAGAACACGCATAATTTGCTTAATAGTTATATAAATATCATTTAACTGGAGTTAATACCGACACAAAGCCTCCTCGTCGAAGCATTCTGACATTAACAGAGTCCGATTCGTCTACCTCAATAGAACTGCTATTAAATTCCTTGTCGTGTTTACCGTCGGCTATAAGGCTGCATTTATACTTTACATCTTTTTTCAAAAAAGAAAATCTCAGTTTTTGCACCTTCTCTTTAATTTCCGCATTGAGGCCGCCGACATACCATGTATCACCCCGACGGCGGGCTATAACGACGTCCTTTCCGGGATATCCACCAAGCAGCCGGGTTTCATCCCATACATTTGGAACATCTTTAAGGAAAGTTCTAACATTCTCCGGCAATTGACGATACCCCTCCGGGCGGTCGGCCATATGCTGTAAGGCTGATTCAAAAACAACACTGAGGGCCAATTCATGGCCGTACGAGGTTATATGAGGAAACTGTGAGTTTGTGAAAGTGACCGGAGTATAATCCATTGCCCCAACCACATTTCGGGTAAAGGGAAGAATTGTATTATGCTCGGGCGCCGAAAAAGTAAATTCCGGGCCGTTATTATACCATTCTGCTCCTCTAACTCCTTCGTAAGTCATTAAATGCGGATAAGTTCTTCCCCAGCCACGAGGAACCAGGCTACCATGGAAATAAACCATCATCTCAAATTTTGCGGCGTCTTCCAGAATATCCAAGTAGTACTTAATCATATCCTGTTTCTCGCTTTCAAAAAAGTCTATTTTAACCCCCACAAAACCCATCTTTTTTAGTTTGGCAAACTCCGCAATGCGATTTTCGTGGGTAAGCATCCGGTCTTTTGGAGTAGACGACACCCATGTGTGGTTCCCTCCGGAGTTATACCATATCAGCGGTTTCACTCCCTTAGATAGAATGTATTTTGCTGCGTCTTCAACACTCCCTCCATTCGACATGGCATCCCATTCCCAGTCAAGCAAGGTGTAGGGCCAGTTCATCTCTGCAGCCAGATCCGCAAAATCTGTGACTACTTTGTAATCTTTTGTGCCATGATTGCTTGACCAGTAGTTCCAGGATACCAGGCCGGGCTTTATCCAATCAGTATTTTTCACCACGGAGGGCGCAGAAACATCATCAACCAGTGTGGATGCTACAATATCTTGTAAACTACCCATAATAATTACTCTCCATGGAGATTTCCACGGTAGTGTAATTGTTGGCCTTGAGGCTCCCTGGCCTCGGCCATCTGCCTGATTTGGAAAAGTAAGTTTGTATATGTCAGTATTTGCTGTATTACTTAATTTGGTCCCGCAATAGCTACGATCCAGATTTGCCTCATGCAGTAAATACCAGCACGTGGTATCTTTGGCGCGAAAAAGTGCTGGGTAACACCACTCCTGCTTTTGAATCTTATCATCGCTCATCGCGGTGTAAAGCCCTTCGTTTGCCGGGTTCCATTTTTCCATCCAGCGCTCTGCCTCTTTCGGTATGGTGAAGGCTGTCAGTTCATCTTCCATCAGATACCTCCCTCCCTTACCGGGAAATTCGTAACGAAAGGCCAGGCCGTCGTTATAGGCGCGAATAATCAGATTCAATTTTGCTTTAGCAGCATTCTCAAAAAAGATCGTTATTTCGTTCGCAGAGTTAGTGCGTTCGAGGCTTTTTCCATGGAGGGCACTGTATTTATCAGTTATAAGCTTTAGCTTACTTTGCTTCAGAAATTTTAACCCTTTTGAGAAGTCCTGATCGCTTCTTTTTAGTCCCAGGTTAATTTGTGGAACAGCCTCTGTTGTTTTCCCTCCATTATTATAGTCTGCTTTCAAATACCACTGTCGCTGTGTATCCTTTTCAATAGAATTCAGTGAGATAGTTATTTTTTTATTAGGCGATTGAATCTTAAGCTTCTGTGCATACGATAGCTGGCAAATACAAAGAAACAATGCTAAAAAACCGAGAATTACTTTTATATTATTCTGTCTCATTGAACTCTTTTCAATTTAAATTACTTCGCGTACTGAATATCAATAAAAAAACTATTTTACCGATGTTAATTTATATAATACCACACCATGCACAGGAACCTTGACAGATAGCGGAACGCTATTAGTATTGATAGTAGCTACATCCTTTTGTCTCCAGAGGTCGCGCACTTTCTGTTTACCGGTAATGCCTAGTTTCTTAAAGTCGGCATAATTCAGTTCGACAATATCGAGTCCGAAATTGCAAAAACCTACCGCACGGTTTCCGTCTTCGAGTTCTTTGACATAAATGCGCAGGTCGCCGATTGTCTGAACACAGGTTGCCTGTTTACCAAGAGGATCTTGATTAATCTCGATCACCTCATCATTTGTCAAAAGATTCAGGGTAAAAGCATCAAGTTTTTCCATATCACAACCAATCAATAAGGGTGCTGAAAACAAGCTCCAGAGGCTGAAGTGAAGGTATTGTTCGTCGGGCTTAAGCTTGCTTGGGTGCGGATTTCCCCAGCCTACAGTACCTACAACCAGCATATCGGGATCATTCCAATTTCCTGGTTTAGCCCAGGCTGCGGACTGATCCTGAGCCAATGCGATGTTTTTTACGCTGGTCCATGTATCGGTAATATCATTGGTCGTGCGCCAACTCGATCCGCCTACCGATCCGCCCCATTTCCACACGTCAGACATTCCATACTGACATAAACTGTACACAATATCGCGTGGCTGCTCACGCAGATAATCTCCCATTACTTTAAAGGGCTTGACGGCTGTGGCAAGCTCATTCCCTCCCTGGTATGATAAAGAACTTACTTTGTAGGGATCATTATCAGGCATTCCGTTTATAACATTTCCATAACTGCACCAATCATACTTCAGATAGTCAAATCCCCATTTCGCATAGCTCTCTGCGTCTTGCTTTTCGTACCCGTAGCTACCGGCACAGCCGCCGCATGTCCAGGGGCCCGGACTGGAATAAATGCCGATCTTTAAGCCAAGATCGTGAACATAATCCGCCAGGCCCTTCATATCTCCGAACCTTTTATTAGGTACAATGTTTCCGGCTTCATCGCGCAGCTTCCCCTGCAAAGAAGGATCTTTTGAATCTCGGCTGTTTTGCCAGAAATCATCAATATTAATATAGCTCCATCCATGATTTATTAATCCGCTCTTTACCATTGCGTCTGCTGCCCGCTTCACCTTTTCAGCCGAAACTTCGCCTGCAAAGCAATTCCAGCTATTCCAGCCCATCGGCGGGGTTAAAGCGATTTGATCGCCGCATACAATGCGCAGCTTCTTTTCTGAAAGCCCTTTCGCATTCCTGGCCTTAAGTGCTACAATAAAGGTCCCTGCTTTCGAAAGCTTACCTGTAATAAGGCCGGTTTTCGAATCAAGAATAAGCCCCTTCGGTAAAGCGGATGCAGTAAAAGTCATTGGCCGATCCCCGGTGGCTGGTATCCTGAACTGAAAGGGCGAGCCCGGGCGTACGCCGAATACACTCGCACTATTTATTTTAGGTTTAGCAGATGCTTTAGGGGTCAGAATATAAGGTTCGCTGGGAACAGGGTTGAAAGTGGCGAAGCCTGATACGCCTATCGCCTCGAATTTCGCGTCGGCCCAGTTAGCATGATCATAATAATTGCCGTTTCCACCATCGGAAACAACAAGCTCAAGCTTTTTAACACCCGAAACTTTCACAGTACACGGTTTGGCAACCTCACCCAATCGCATTACTCCGCTTGACCATAGCTTTTTGCCGTCTCCGTTCACAATAAATTCTACGGCAGGCTGGTGATCCTTCATCTCGTCGTCAATCCCGACGAAAGCGGTAAATAAACTCGCTTTCCCGTCGAGCAGAACAATAAGAGAACTTTCTGCGTGAGTTCCGAATCCGCGCTCGAAAGTTTTCCCGGCAATTCTCATCGTATTGCCGTCAATTGAAGTATTTTTTTTTGGTGTTCCGTAGCCCTGAGTCGCAGTGCTAAGGTCGAGCTCGTCCAGCCATACGATCTTAGATGTTTGGGCGGATGTAGGGTTAAATGCTGTCAGCATTACGACAAGCGTGAGAGCAAGGCAAAACGACAATTTGAGTGTACTCATTTTATATTGTAAGTTGATGAAGCATTAGTTTTTCATATTCTTCTTTTGAACTGACTTTAACGAATTACACCTATTGAAAGTCCAGGTGCAACAAAATATTGAGACCAGATTAAAGTTAATGTATATGCAACTGCTTTCATGTATTGTGTTCAGGTTAACGAGTTTGGTTTTTAACACTTAACCCTTCCGCTGTTAGTGTAATCGGCTTGATAGTAGCACTTCCCGATATCAGGAACATCAAAAAAAAACGAAAACCATATCCAGAGACCATCTATTTAAATTGCCAGGAATTAAAATTGAACAAATTGGCATCCTTACCTTTGAAAACAAAGTAAAGATCGTGAATACCCTTCGTTTTGTTAATGTTTGTCGTAAGCGTTTTCCATTTCTGTAATCCACCGGTATTATTTACGGCACACGTACCCAGTAGCTTTCCCTCGGGGCTATCCGCATGAATTTCAATTGTTCCGCCCGAAACCGACGCTACATTAGCCTTAAACTTCTTTGTACTTTTTGTAAACTTCACGCCTCGTACTTTTATATGGTCGTTATTGTCTATCGCTGTAACATACATACCCCCACCTCCTACACTGTCCTTCTCGGTTTTCAGGCCAAAGCCCCAGGCCATAGTTTCGGCCTGATTAACAACATAGGGATTAATATCTCCGGGCTCGTTAAGGCCCTCCTCGTTCCACCATGGCAGTTCCTGAATTGTACCGTCGGGGTTAAATTTCATTTCCGCTACACAGACAGACCGTCTTTCATGATGAGCCTCTGTGATCATAAAGTTTAAGCGAAAATTGAATCCGAAAACATATGTCTTCCCTTTATAATCAATAATGCCGGGATGGTTGCCTGAGGATTTTTTATTAGGTTTCATGATGTAACCTTTATATTCCCAGGGGCCTACGGGGCTTTTAGCCATAGCATATCCTATGCCCTCGGGGCAGCAGGTGGAAGCATAAGCCATATAATAATTATCATTCCGCTTGTATCCCCAGGGACCTTCCTGGTAGTGAAATGCGTCCGGAGTGTTCTGGTTTTTCTCCTTTCCTACTCCCGGCACTTTCATTACCTCGCCAGAATAGGATATCATGTCTTTATTTAGTTTTACGTACCAAAGGTTTGGATTACCCCAGTACAGGTATACGTCACCCTTATCATCTTTTATCACGGTAGGGTCAATATCATTCCAGATATGATCGGTATCAATAAGCCTTTTACCCAGTGGATCCTTAAATGGTCCATAGGGGCTGTCGGCAATCAGCACACCGATACCACTTCCCTGTACCGGGCAGTAGAGATAAAATTTCCCGTCCTGCTCAACGCACTGGGGTGCCCATGCGCCGTTATCCTGCCTTCCCCATTTAAAATCCTTCAATGAAGCCACAACGCCATGGTCAGTCCAGTTTACCATATCTACAGAAGTGTACAGTAGCCAGTCTTTCATGAGGAACTTCCCCATTCCGGGGCCTGCCTTGTCTTCATCACGAGTGGTATAAAGAAATACGGTATCCTTATAGACCATCGGAGCCGGATCTGCCGTAAATTTGGTTTGAATGATAGGATTCTGTGCCTGTACTACTGAAGTGATAAATATAAAAGCCAAAAGAATACTTTTGGCGAATGTATGATTCATAGCTTTTCTTAATGCGTATTATTTTGACTCGGTGTAACCCAGAAGAGAAAGCATCTTAGCTCCGTAACGTCTTCCCAGTTCGCGGTAACCTTCGGCACTAAAGTGGAGATTATCGGGACCATCGGCGCATCCGGCAGACGAAATTACATGTGCCGTAGGGATGGTTTGCGGCAACTCGCCGATAATTTTATTCATGCTTGCGCATACGCCCCCCTGATCGGCGTGCACCACTTCGCCAGCCAACAAAGGAACGGCTGTTGATTTAAGGTTCAAATCTGCAAGTAAATTATCGTAGACTCCTTTAACCTTTTGAGGCCAGGTGGTATCATTGGTATTGGATTCGCCCTGATGTAAAAGTATTCCCTTAATCACACCAGTTTTTTGGGCAATTTTAGCCATCTCAACCAGTCTTCCGTATGGATTTCCGTCATACTCTTTAAGCATCCCGAGCATCCATGATGGAGCAGTTGCTGTGTATGATTGATAATTATATTTATCAAAAAGCTCTATTTTACATCCTCCTACAGCTACATTGATTACCCCAACTTTAACGTCGGCGGGCAACTTTTCCAGCAGCGTGCGACCGAAGTAGTCAGTCGGGCCCAGACCTGTTTTGCATCGCGCCAGCGGAGGAACGGCCGTATACCACTCGCCCTTCTTTCTGCCCAGGTTATCACAATTAACTGCTTCTAAGACTTTAAACCGGTTATTAACGGTTGTATCCTGCGGCTCGAACTTCGCACTACCTTCCATATTGGACTGGCCAAGGGCAAGAAAAATGTAAAATTTAGTGTCCTGCGAAAAAGCAAGGGTGCTGGATAATAATGCGAACGCTAGCAACAGGCTACATCTTGAAAAATTCATATTCTGATTGATTAGGACACCCAACGCCGAGTTATTACAGACCGAAAAGCACACGTCGTGGAGATCGCGAGCAGATTCTATGAATGAATAATGGGCATCGGGTTTATAAATTATGGTCACTAAATTAGGTGGATGTCCTTTGGAAGGTTAGCACGAATTTTATAAAATGCTGTCACATTTGTTTAAAAAACCACCCATATCGGCAAATCTCGGGGTATCCGACTGCTCTGTGCTATTTTTCAGACTTTAGTGTTCAAACAACCTGTCGAATCTGTGCCATTGCGAGTGCATACAGTAGCAACCAGGCTTCTAACACTTAAATAATACTGTACATTGCCCTAATGAAATGATTGCGCAAAATGCAATAGGCGAGTTAAATCATTCTCCTTATTAAAATTGATTTTAGCACTGTCGATAAAAGTTTTTATCTCTTTTTTATTATCTGCATAGCCTAATAAAAAAGCCTTTTCACTAGCTTCAATAAGTTTATTTGCAGAGGTAAGAAGGTAATAAGTGGTCGTCAAGGCATATAACAGATTTTCGTCTACTGCCAATCTCTCACCGATTTGCTCAGAACCGGAGACCGTAACGAGAGGTCTGCTTACCGAAACTTTTGAATACCCCCCATAAGCCGCTTTAACTTCCCGACCTGCCAATTTCAATCTAGAGGTTTTAACTAGAGCCACAGCTGGGTACCTACCTATTTGCTTAACAAAACCGCCGGCCGGCGAAACAAAAAAGGTATCCTTCTCTATTGTAACCAACTTAATTGTTTCAAGCTGGTTTAAGGCCAATATGTTATTGCCATTTTTGAAAAGAATCTCACCATTTACCCTGCTATAATTAAGTTTTGCCGGTGTGATGCCTTGGTTAATAAATACAACGCGACCGTCTCTAAAATGTGGATAAGCGTATTGAATAGAGGCGACCGAATCCGCATCTTTGATGGTGTTCAGTTTTATAATTGTGGTCTGGGCAGATGTTGCTCCAGCGCTTGCGAGAACTAAGGACAAAATACATAGAATAGCTGTTTTCATAAATTATAAATTGTATACGTTTCGTTTTTCAGATGCCTCAAACTTAAGAATTACACTGGCAATTCTTCGAACCTGATTCGGGCCAAGAAGGGAGCAGATTCGGACATTTACCGTTCGCAACATAGGATCCTCAAAACCTACCTCGAACACCGTCGAATTCATGCTTGAACCAAATAGATAGTTTAACACTGCTACCTAAGTAACTAACAATTAACACACTTGCCAAGTTCTCCGCCAATCTACTTAAACCTGAGCCAGTCTACCTCGGCATCGCCCCCGCCCTTCTGAGTAATAAACAAATGCTGAGTTCCTGAAGGGACCCGGGAAAGTTTGGCTGTAATCGGCCTCCATGTGTTTAATACCGGTACATTAACCTCCGCCAGAATTGGTCCGGATGGAGAATTTGAACGAATTTGTAAAGTACCTCCGGCATCCGAAGCGGCCATTACTTCCACTGACTTCAACTTTTTGCTTCCAAAATCAACATTATTGTATTGCAACCAGGCATCCGGAGAACTAAACTTAGCCTTCCACCCTTTGAAGCGATCTGCTGTGTCGATAAAACCTACAGATACTCCCTCCTTACTTATCCCGCTGTAGCGGTCTATCTGTACTTTTGCGTTTGCATTTGTAAGCCCTACTCCCCTCAGTGTGGGAATCACCTTTCTGATAGTCCCATCTTTATTGAAAGATAAACTGTCCATTCGTATGGAGCGGTTTTTATCAAAGTTCGGAGAAAGATCATTATGGTGATAAAACAGATACCACTGCTTTTTAAAATTGATGATGGAATGGTGATTTGTCCAGCAACCGGTTGGGGATTCGTCCATAATTACACCGGCAAACTTAAAAGGTCCCAGTGGATTATTTCCGATAGCATATTCCAGCCTCTCAATTTTATTCTCTACATGAGGATAGGTCATGTAATAAATCCCGTTACGCTCAAACACGTATGGACCTTCTTTCAGTCCTTTGCTCGGCAGTTCTCCAAGTGTAACGGGTTCAGAGGCCAACTCAAGCATATCTTCTTTCAACTTAGCTCCATAAATATTTCCCTGCGACCAATATAAATATGCCTGTCCGTCTTTGTCGATAAACACGTTTGGATCGATGCCTTTCACATTTTTTATAGGTTCGGGCTGAGGCACGAAGGGCCCTGTCGGCTTGTCGGCTACCGCTACACCGATGGTAAAGCCCCTTACTTTAGTCGTATCTTTCGACGTACTTGGAAAATAAAAATAATACTTGCCGTTCCTGTAAATACAGTCCGGTGCCCACATGCTATAGCTATCCGGTTTCACCCAGGGAACTTCGTTTTGGGTAACAATCATTCCATGGTCGGTCCAATCGGTTAAGTTAGCGGAAGAAAATACATGATAATCTTCCATTACAAACCAGTTCGCGCGTCCTTTCCCGGGTGCGGGCGGAATATCATGAGAAGGATATACATACACCCTGTCGCCAAAAACCCTGGCCGAAGGATCTGCAGTATACTGGTTCGTGATCAGTGGATTTTGGGCGAAAAGCTCACCGGCAACACAAACCGTTATCAAAGAAAGGGTATAGAAAAACTTTGCCTTTATTATCATATATGTATGATTGAAAAATATTTTAAATATTACTGGTCTTAACAACCGTATTTACTTCACTCTAAACCAATCGAAATCAACGTAGCCACCGATATTTTGGGTGGCATAATTAAACAGGCCAAAACGGTATCCCATAAAGTGTGGCAGGGTGTACGCCATTTTCAAAGGTTCGCCAATTGAAGTCCAGGTGTTCCCGTCCAGGCTGTACGAGAACTTCGCTATATCTTTCCGATCTCTGAAATCACACTCCGCCTTCAGGTATACTTTCTGCTGCTTTAGTGGAATACTTGCTATCTCAACAGGTTTTTCGCTTTGAGCACTGATCATTACTATGGATTTGGCCCCCGCTTCAGATTTGACACCCACAATACCATATCGCTTCTGTAGAAGTGCCAGCCCTGCGATATCGCCATCTTTCATTTTGGAAACATCCAGTACGGTAGCTCCTGTGCTTTCCGGGCCGAACGTTCTTTGGGTTAAGGTATTTCTTGCTGATAAAAAGGACGAATCTGTTCGTCCCGCTTTAAGGCGGAGGTAACCGGGGCGTTCATTCACAGACCAAAGCCCATTCGCAGGATTATGATTCCATTGCCACACGAGCGGCAAAGCTGGCTCTCCCTTTTTACGGGTAAACTCATCGGAGGCCACAATACCTGGAATTAAACCTTTTGATGCCGGTAAATCCAGCGTCTGAGGCACCTTTCCTTCCTGTCCGAGAACAGGCCAGCCCGCTACCCATTTCACAGGAACCAGGTATGGAATCCGTCCAACCGATCCATAATCTCTGAACAGATATGAATACCAGGTACCGTCAGGCATATCGATAAGTCCGCCTTGAGCAACTCCCATGTCCTGTAAGGCCACCCTGCCTTCATAGGGGCCTGTAATCTTGTCCGCTCTATGGACAACAACAGTTCTCATACCACCTCTGGGCCAGGTGATGTTAAAGAGGTAATATTTTCCTTTTACCTTAAACAATTGCGATCCCTCGGCAGGAAGCCCAACGTTATTTCCTGACGGGGCACTTGCATTTTCGATAAGTACTTGTTCCTGGGTTCCCGGTTTGACACCCGAGGCGTCCGGATTAAGTTCAATTAATTTAAGCTTTCCGGCTCCATAAATCATGTACACCCTGTCATCATCATCAAAGAACAAGGAATGGTCGTGATAACTAGGTCTGAAGGAGGATAATTTCCAGGGTCCCTTCTCTATGTTTTTTGTTGAATACACATAGGTTTTTCCGGTTGTTCCGGAGAAGGTGCTTACGTAATAGGTTCCCTTGTTATAACGGATAGTGCTGGCCCATGAGCCGCGTCCGTAGGTACTCTTTCCATTGTCAAGATTAAGTTCGTCTATATTAGCCAGGGTGTCATAGCAGTAACCTATCAATTTCCAGTTTATCAGGTCTGTCGACTTCATGATGGGCACCCCCGGATTCATGTGCATAGTGGTGCTGCTCATGTAATACGTATTCCCAACGCGTATCATGGACGCATCCGGTACATCAGCAAAAATGACGGGGTTTTCGGCCCTGTTAACTTGGGCTACCGATACGGTTGAAAGGCCTGCTAATACCAGAAGGCTAAGAATAAATTGCCACTTACCAAACTTATTTTTTTGTTCCATCATCTATTATTTTTATCAGAACCATTAATCCAATAGTTTGGCGGCTCCGTTCATTCTTTAATCCTGCATTATTACAGGTGTTATTTTTTAAGTTCTTCGCTTACCAGGCGCACATAGTAAACTGCTCCGGCTGTACTTCCGGGAAGTGCCTGAAATTTCACCCTAACATAATCTTTCCCTCTCACCATAGAATCCGGGATCGGATACTCTATATCCTGAAATTTCGATTGGTTCCATCGTCCGGTATTGTCTTCCGTTACAAGTTTTTTATCGTCCACAGAAATATCAAACTTCCGGTTGCCCCATTCTGCCCCCCAATACCGTACAATCAGACTTAAACCGGTTTTACGATTTGTGGCCATGCTGTAGCTGAAAAAGCCTTCGTTACGTGCATCTCTCCAAAATTCGTCCGAACTATTACCGGTATTTGAATTCAGTTTCTGCATGGCATGATCTGCCTCGGGCTGCTGTTCTCCCGGGGCTACAAAATCAACGGTGCGCTTTTCGAGAGCTAGTTTATATTGTTCTATCGTTGCAACAGAATCAAGGTATGAGCGGTATTCTTTATTGCTCAAACTCATCCAGTACATCATATAACGGGCATCGTGAATTTGATAAAACGGCTCAAACACCAGATCGACCGGATTCTCAATTTTAACTCCCGATGCTTTAAATGTCAATGGCTTACCTGGTATTGGTGTTAGATTGTCTGCAATTGCTGTAACATTATCCTGAATAATTATCGGCGCCTTATCTACCGCTAGCTTTCTTCCTCCGGCAATATGAGCCCACCTTCCGCTACCTGCAACCAGGCCGTCGAGGCTTTCGGTGCCGGTTTTTGCACCGAGCAAAACGGGGCCGTGCATTACCGCAATATAATTAGGAACGTTAGGCATTTTCTCAACCGAAGTATGCATCGGCAAAAGCACTTGCACTACATCTCCCCTCTTCCACGATCTTTCTACAGCCACATACGATGAATTCCGGGCAGAATGCTGCACCGTTTTCCCGTTAACTGATATTTTCAAGGCGCCATTTTTTATCCATGACGGATAACGAATCATGAGCGTAAAACGGCCCTTTCCTTCGGCTATAGTCAGTTTACTTTGTTCCTGATACGGAAATTGGGTTTCCTGTCTGATCTTTACTTTCTTTTCCTTCCAATTTAGCTGGGAGGCCACGAAGAGGTTTACAAAAAGAGAGTCTTTGGTATGTGTATAGATAAACTCGCCATATTTTCCGTGGTTTTCCATACCGCTGCCTACGCAGCACCACATTCCTTCATTTGGAGAAGAATAAACTCTGTAATGACGCGGACGTGCTGGAGTGAAATAAACATACCCTCCGTGCAGGGGATGTTGAGTTGAAAGTATGTGATTGTATAGCGTCCGCTCATAATAGTCCGCATACTCTGCCAGCGGCTGCATTCTGAACAAATCTGCGGTCAGCTTCAACATGTTGTACGAGTTGCATGACTCAGGTCCTTCCACATCGTGAATAAAATCCTGTGAAGAAGAAACACTCGGAAAAAACTCTCTTCTGCTGTTCCCCCCGAAGGCGAGAGTCCGTTTTTTTGTTACTGTCTGCCAGAAAAATTTCCCGGCTTTCAGGTACTCTTCGTTTTTACTCAACTCTCCTACCCGCTGAAAGCCGATCGCCTTGGGCACCTGGGTGTTGGCGTGTTTGTTGTCAAGATTATCCCGTCCGGCAGCCATCGGATTTAATAACATCTGATGCGAAAATCGCCGGGCAGCCTTCAGATATTTCTCCTCCCCGGTTATCTGGTAGGCATCAGCAAAAATCTCGTTCATGCCTCCGTGTTCGATATCCAGCATCGACTGCATTTGCTGTTCGCTAAGCGATGCGGTAATGTTCAGGCCCCAGTCGCAAAACTTCAGAAACATAGCTTTTGCATCCTCATTTCCGGCATACACCCATGCATCACGCAAACCTGCGTACGTCTTATGAAGATTATACCATGGCACCCATGCTGCCCGTAACGCCGCGAAATCTCCCGTTTGAAAAGTGCTCCATATTTTGGCGCTATTGGGAACGCCGCCTACATAACCCTTCCCCCAGGCCGAATTATTGCGATCGTTGGCCTGCTGACATGCTAAAAGCTCAGCAATAACGTATTCCATTCTTTTTTTACACTCGGCATTAGCTGCGGCAGCATAATTCATAGCCAGGGCACTCAGGTAATGCCCGCCGATATGCCCGTCTAAGCCGTCCCAGTTAGAATAGCCTTTGGCCTTTGCCGGCAAGCCTGCCTCTTTTCGATACGGAGCAAGCAATCTATCCGTATCATACTTCAAAAGTGTTTCAATATTCAGATCCTGGGCTTTCTTAAACGGCCCGTCCAATAGGGCCACATCCCTTAAGGGAAATGAATTGGCATACAGTTTATCCTGTCCGTATCCGTTATAACCGGCGCAAATTGCTCCAATTAGTAAACCATAGATTAATTTTATTTCTCGCATTATTTAAATTAATAACAAGGAAGCCGGGAAACTCTCAGCTCAAGTTCATTTCGGACTTTGACACTCTTTTTTGAGATAAAGCCCGACTATTTTCTTTCGCCTCCGGCCTTCTTATTTGAATAACAATTGTGAAAACATATACAGATCGTTCTTCCAAACTTTAAAATCGTGCCCTCCCGGTTCAACATAGAAGATGTGAGGAACATTGTTTTTGTTAAGATACTCGTGCGTGCGACTGCTAATCCGCATCAGGTTGTCAGCATCTCCACAGGAAATCCACAGAAGTTTCAGCTTCTTTTTCGCCTCTTCCGGATTCGGTAGTAAAGCTTTAGGCTCCCTGGTATTCGGCGCCGATGAAAAGCCTCCTACCCATGCAAATTTATCGAGATTACCTAAGCCAAAGTTCAATGACTGTCCGCCACCCATAGATAAACCCGCAATAGCCCGTTTTTCCTGATTGGTATGTACCTTGTATGTTTTCTCAACAAAAGGAATCAAATCGTTCAAAAGGTCGCTTTCAAAAGCGGCAAATGCCTGAACTTTGTCGGGGCCATAAATATTCCCAACTGCACGGTCATCTTTCGCTGCCCGGCCATTCGGAAGAATGACTATCATAGGCTGAAGTTTATTCTCTGCGTAAAGATTATCGAGTATCACCTGTGGTTTGCCGTGCTTATACCACTCCTTTTCATCTCCGCCAATACCGTGCAAAAGGTAAAGCACAGGATATCTCTTATTTTTTGAATAGCCGGGGGGAGTGTAAACCAACGCTCTACGCGATGATCCCACAGTTTTTGAAGAATAAGTAATCGTATCTATTTTACCGTGCTTTATACCCGGTCGGTCAATATCAAAGCCTTCGGGCGCCTGTTTGCCCGGAGACTGAGCACTGGCGTATAAATTAGCTACCAAAAAAAAGGCAGTAATAAATATTACATTTTTCATTAGAATATAATTTATTTTTTTTATTTAGATGAAACCATCATGAGCATATTCATTGCTATTTGTGAGTAGTATGCTCATGATGGTTTCATACGTTTAATATAAAGGTTCATTTTTCCCGAGATTTGCTCTTCTCGGCTTGTCGCCATTAAGGGGATTCCGCATTTACCGACCTGCCCCCCCGGCCAACATGAATATCGAAATATGCTTCATTTCTTCTTTTAGTGATTAATGGCAAACACATGTGTTAAAGTGTTACCCGTTTTAGGATTTGCTTCATCAGGCTGGAATCCACCGACGCTTAAACTCAGCTTACCTTTAAACTGCTCGCGTACACCGGCTGAAGTTACATATGAAAGGTCATCCGGTGTAAGGTTGAGTTTAACTATTCTACTCTCGCCCGGCTTCAAACTAATTCTCTCAAACCCCTTCAAAGCTTTTAAAGCACTTGTCGAATTGTTCTGGTTTAAAACATATAGTTGAACCACTTCCTCGCCAGCCATTTTTCCTGTATTGGTGACCCTTACCGAAACCTCCAAACTTTTTCCTTTCTGAACCGCTACAGGTGCACGTAACTGGTCGTAACGGAAAGTGGTATAGCTTAACCCATACCCGAAACCGTATAGAGGTTTTCCTTTGAAATAACGATACGTTCTGTTTGTCATATCGTAATTTGTAAACGAGGCAAGATCAGAATCGCTGCCATAGAAAGTAACTGGCAATCTTCCTCCCGGATTGTAATCACCAAACAAAACATCGGCAACAGCGCTCCCGGCCGATTGACCTCCGTACCATGCATTTAATATTGCAGGAATATTTTGCGATTCCCACGGAGTTGCAATAGCGCTTCCGGTCATCATCACAAACACCACAGGCTTTCCGGTAAGTTTCAAAGCCTTCATCAATTCGGTTTGAACCGCAGGCAACATGATCGATGTTCGGTCGCCACCATCAAATCCCGGATAATTAACACGCATCTCCTCGCCCTCAAGTTGCGGAGAGATACCGCCCGCAAAAATAAAGGCATCCGCATCTTTATGTTTTTCGGTCAACGCAGTAAAATTTGTGCGCTGGTATTCTCCGACGCTAAGCCTGACATTTCCTTTTCCTTCGGTCTGTAAATATTCCAATACAACATTGTAAACAGAATCTTTTTGAGCTTTTAGCCGGTAGGTTCTGGCTCCCCAGCGATTGCGGGTCCAGGCATCCAATACTGTTTTTCCGTTAATTATAAAGCGATAACCGTCATCAGCTTCCAGTTCGAAGACAACATTTCCTGTTGAGGCCGCCTTGAAATTCGTAGTGTAACGGGCAGAGAAGTTGTTTGCCTGTAAGCCTGGCGCAACCTGTTCGCCTTCCTGCCACAAGTGGTTCAGAGACTGCTCCGTCCTTGTAAGAACAGGAGTACCTTCCAGTTCCTTATTTTTAAAATATTCGGCTTTGAAGCCTTGAGTCCCATTGAACGAATATTGCTTGCTAACATCCTGATAAACCATCAGGGTATCGTTGGTGAAGTTAATGGCCTTTTCATAAACAACTTCTGTACTCGCCCCAACTTTATCTTTTATTCCTTGAAGTAGGGTGGAGATTTTCGATGGAGAACCGTTGTAGTTGCCAAGAATTGAAATTGAGTTATCGGCATTAGGGCCTAACACGACAATTTTCCGAAGTGTTTTCTTTAAAGGTAAGGTTCGATTTGCATTCTTTAACAAAACGATGGATTGTCTGGCCATTTTCAAAGCATGATCCTGATGAGCGGGGCGCTCTAACACCGAAAAAGGAGTTTGCGCAAACTTAACCATCGAAGGAGGATCAAACATTCCTAACCGAAAACGTATCATAAACAAACGCTTTACTGAAACGTCAATCTGCTTCTCGGTAATCTTCCCCTCCTTTACCGCCTGCACTAAAGCTTTATAGGCATCTGTTCCGCAATCTATATCTGTTCCATGAAATACTGCGTCGGCCGAGGCTGAAGCTGCATCAGGATGTGTTTTATGGTTTTTATAAAAATCGTCGATTGCCCAGCAGTCCGAGGTAACATATCCATCAAATTTCCATTGCTTACGCAAAATATCTGTCATTAACACATCGCTGGCACAGCAGGGTTGGGTTCTGAAGGCGTTATAGGCACACATAACCCCTGCGACTTTTGATTCGACTACGAGCTTCTGAAAAGCAGGCAGATATGTATCCCAAAGATCGTAATTACTTACTTCGGCATTAAAAACGTGTCGCAAAGGTTCGGGCCCGCTATGAACGGCGTAATGTTTTGCACAGGCTGCAGCTAATAAATATTTTGGATCATTTCCTTGCAAGCCCTTCACAAATGCGTCTCCGAGCACCCCGGTTAAAAATGGATCTTCTCCGTAGGTTTCCTGCCCACGTCCCCACCGGGGATCCCTGAAAATATTGATATTTGGGGTCCAGTAGGTCAGTCCAAGATATCGCTCGTTAGTTCTCCCGGTTTCAACAGCTTTGTTATAAATCGCACGACCCTCAAGAGCGCTGTATTCTGCCATTCTAAACAATGATGATCGGTCGAAGGTAGCTGCCATTCCAATAGCCTGCGGATACACAGTAACCTTAAACGGGGTACGGGCGACACCATGAAGGGTCTCATTCCACCAATCATAAGCAGGAATATTCAGACGAGAAATCGCCGGTGATGAATTCAGCATCTGCGAAACCTTTTCCTCCAGCGTCAATCTGCTCACCAAATCATCCACCCGTTGTTCAAAGTTCAGGTTATAATTTGTAAACGGATATGTCTGGGTTTGGGCCTTAGTCGCACTAATACTCAAAAACTGGACTATTATAAGACTAAGAACAACTTGTGCAATTTTAATTTTACTCATTAGAAACTTCCTTCTTTTTCTTTATGACCGGGTGTATAATTGTATATTTTTTCCTTTTAAAAATTTAGCAAAGATTCATCATCTAAGCTCGTTTGTCATTTCAACGATTTCAAATCCGGCATATTTATACCTGCTTTGGTTCAGAACAAACAGCCAGACTTTTCACTCCATCAGCCGCAAGCATAAATAGAAGCGACGGCAGGTTGAAACGGTTAGCACTTCTGGCTACATTATTGTAAAAGTATGTCGAATCAGCTACGCACGCTGTTATAAATGTGAAAACCTCGGGTCCAAATGTTCAAAAGCGTAAATATTCTAATCACCTCGCATGACAAGAAAATAGCCCACAGCAACCTAGCATCATTATTAGCTGATTCTTATTCGACAATCACGTATGTTTTCCCCTTTTTTGTACGTAGATCATACAAAAAGTTCTCGGGCAGAGAAACCGTCAGATCCGCGTTATTCTGTTTCACGATCGGCGTCTGAACTTCTGTTATGGAATAAAACGGGTTAGAATTTTCTCCCTCAGCCTCTCGTAACAACTTACCGCGGAATTTATGGTTTAACCTTATCCTGCAATTCCCGCCCAGAGCGGAGTGAACAACCAGCCTGGTTATTTTCTTTTCATCCCATTCCATGTCAATTTTAAAGCCGCCCCGTGCTACCAGACCCGAAACACTGCCTTTTTTCCATACATCGGGCAAGGCTGGAAGCAGATGGACAGCTCCGTCATGGCTTTGCAGCAGCATTTCGGCAATTCCAGAAGTGCAACCAAAATTCCCGTCTATTTGAAAAGGAGGATGAGCATCGAACAGGTTTGGATACGAGCCACCCGACTGGTTGGCGCTGGTGACAGGTGCAATTTGGTCTGTTATTAGCTTGTAAGCATGATTTCCGTCTAACAAACGCGCCCAAAGATTTATCTTCCAGGCCATGGACCAGCCTGTCGAAACGTCTCCGCGATAAACTAGTGAGTTCTTTGCCGCAGCAAAGAGCTTAGGCTGGCGGTACGGAGAAATCTGGTCTGCGGGGAACAAGCCATAAAGATGAGATACATGTCGGTGGTTATTTTTCGGATTGTCAAAGTCTTCCAGCCATTCCTGCAACTGTCCATGCCGGCCAATTTGCATTGGCGGCAGCCTGTCTCTATAACGACTGATACTATCCCTGAATGCTTTGTCGGTTTTAAGCTCTTGGGAGGCTCTCATCACCGCAGAAAACAAGCCAAAAACAAGCTGATTATCCATTGTGGTTCCGGCAGCGACAGAGGCACCATCCTTGTAATCATGCTCCGGCGAAACAGAGGGAGAAACAATCAGCCAGTTATGCTCCTTCTCAGCTTGTAAGGCATCTACAAAATATTGAGCCGCTCCCTTCATTATCGGGTAATACTTTTTTAGGAAGGCTTTGTCGCCGGTATAAAGGTAGTGCTCCCAAAGGTGCTGAGACAGCCAGGCGTTAGATGTGGGCCATAGACCCCAGAATGCGCCATCTACCACGCCTGTAATTCGCCAGATATCTGTATTGTGATGTAAAACCCAGCCCCTTGCTCCGTACATCACTTTAGCAGTTGGCTTCCCCGTTTGCGCGACATCTCTTATTAGACTGAAAAGAGGTTCATGAAGTTCAGAAAGCTGAGTAACCTCGGCGGGCCAATAATTCATCTCAGTATTGATATTAACGGTATACTTACTGTCCCAGGGACCTTTCAGCTCTCCATTCCAAATACCCTGCAGGTTAGCTGCCTGTGATCCGGGCTGAGAGCAGGAAATGAGCAGATATCGCCCGAACTGAAAGTATAGCTCAGCCAGCTGAGGATCCTTACCCTTGGCAAAATTCCGGATGCGTAAGTCTGTGGGCTCTCCAGCTGCCGCGCTGGTTCCCAAGTCTAACTTTACCCGATTAAAATACTTCTGATATGCCAGGACATGTTCATTCAACAATCGCCCGAAATTGCTTTTGTAAGCCGCATCAAGCAAAGCTGTTGCCTTCACTTCAGGCTCGGCGCTGATATTTTGATAATTAATAAAGTTGGTTGCAATCGACAGGTAAATCTCGGCAGTGTCGGCATTGTTCACAACAAGAGCAGTACTATCCCGCCCCACTGTACCTCCTATAGTTTTAAGTCTCGTTGCTACATTAAACCGTATTTTACCTTTTTGATTTTCATGGTCGCTGCCCTTGCCGGCAAGCATTAAATCACCCTTTTTCCAGTAAACGGATTGCTTCAGCGGGCTTTGAAGATTCACCTTAAAACTAAGTTTTGCGGGTTTGTTCGCTGTAAGCCTGACTACCAGCACATTCTTCAGAAGAGATGTAAAATACTCCCTTTTATAATCTACACCATCGAACGTATAACTAACCGTGGACACGGCTCTTTCTATGTCTAATTCCCGTCGATAGCCGGCCGCAGTTTCATGCCCCGGAAAATTTATGAAAAGGTTGCCTGCAAGCTGATAAGGCATTCCGCTGTTTCCTTTCGGCCCCAGGCTTTTATTCGCCAGGCTTTGAGCCTCTGCATATTTTATTTGATCAAGCAAAGCTCTTACCTCCCTGATGTGTGGCATGGCGGCGCTATCAATATTATTATTTGGCCCCCCACCCCAGATTGTTGCCTCGTTCAACTGCAGTCGTTCCTGATCTGGCTTGCCAAAAATCATCGCTCCAATATATCCATTGCCAATTGGCAGGGCTTCATTCCAGTTGGCGGCGGGCTTATCGTACCAGAGTAGTCCTCTTTTCTGGGCATTGGAAACAGACGTGAAAGCTAATAAGTACGTCAGGAGAATCGTTCCAAGTTCGCGTTTTATCATGTTCATATGTTCATCAAAAATTTCCCTGTGATAACAACAGGTCAATCATATTACTTTTACTTCCGAAGGACGTAAAGCCTTCTTGATTTGGAGCAAAATCTTTAGATTGACCTTCACTGGTTTTGACAAAATTGCTCTGAAAATCACAAAAAGCTTTACCCAATTGTTAAAATTGAGGAGAAGAATGTTCAAACCCATCGCAATTACAGAAAAAAAGACAGAAATTCAAACTACTTCGGCCGAGTTAAATTAAATATCTTGCTTGACAAATAAGGCAAACTTATTTAAACAAAATGACCAGATTGGTCCGGACATCTCGGCGTAAATTAGATTCCAGGTTCAAACTTAGACCTTCACTTCCCTTGGACGACTTTCAGCCGCTTTTCTTTTTTGAGCGATAAACTCAGATGGCTGCATATTGAATTTAGCCTTAAAGGATTTTGCAAAATAGTTTGGCGTTGCAAATCCGACCATATAAGCTATTTGAGCAACGTTCAAATCACTTTTTTCGAGCAAAACAGCGGCCTTATCCAGCTTAACCGAGCGTATGTATTCAACTGGTGAAAGGCCTGTTAACTCAAGTATTTTATGATACAGTGATCCGCGGCTCATTCCAACGTGCCGGCTAAGGTCCTCAACCGAGAGTTTGGGATTGTTGATATTTTCCTCGATGTACAACACCACCTTATTCAACAATTTGTCGCTATGCGATTCTATGATTGGTTCGGATGACTGAACTTTTATCTGTTTGGTATATGTATTCTTTAAAGTTGAATTAAGAACAAGCAGATTCTTAATCTTCGCGTTCAAAATCTCGAAGTTAAATGGTTTGGTCATGTAATCATTTGCGCCTGTTTCAAGCCCCTTAATTTGCTCCTCCTCGCCTGTCAGGGCAGTTAGCAAAATAATCGGAATATGGCTGGTGCGCTTGTCTGATTTCACTTTCCTGCAAAACTCTATTCCGTCCATTAAAGGCATATTGATATCGCTTACGATAATTTGGGGATGATTTGATAAAGCCTTTTGCCAACCCTCCTTGCCATTTGATGCTTCGTAAACCCTGTAAAAGTTCTTCAGATTATCCTTCAAATAGAATCTAAAATCATCATTATCTTCTACCAGTAAAATTGAAGCGACTTCTCCTCCGGCCGATCCTTCCTGAATATCTGTGGCTGCGACTACTCCTTCCGGTTCTTGCTCAAGGTACTGGTCAGAGGCCAATTCCGTGCTGGTTGTTTCGATAAACTCAAGAGGAGAAAAAGGAAGATGAATGATAAAACTGCTCCCTTTTTCGGGCTCACTTTCTACCCGGATTGTTCCACCGTGCATCTTCACAAATTCGCGGGTAATGGAAAGTCCGATACCGCTACCCTGGTTCAAAATAGACGCTGCTGTATCGCTTTGGAAAAAGCGGTCAAAAATCTTCTGCAGCTTGTCAGCCGGAATTCCAATTCCGGTATCCGTAATCTTAATAATTATAGACGATAGGCTATCCGGTCCGCTCTCCTGAACTTTTTCAAGCTCCACTTTTATACTACCTCCTCCGGGAGTGAATTTAAATGCATTAGACAGCACATTGAACAAAATGCGTTCTATTTTATCGTGATCGAACGTAGTATAATAGTTTTCTATAGCGCTCTCGAACAGAAGACTGATATTTTTTCGCTCACTCAGATCTTTAAACGAATCCGAGATCTCGCCAACGAAGGAAACGAGCTCGCCTTGCGATGCATTTAATCTTAATTCGTGTTCCTCCATTTTCCTGAAATCGAGCAATTGATTAACAAGATTCAGAAGCCTTCGCGCATTTCTCTTAATCATATACAACTGGCTCTTGCCAGCTTCCATCACTTTATCTGACAGAAGTGTGTCAACAGGGCCCATAATTAATGAAATCGGAGTTCGAAACTCATGGCTTAAATTGGTTAAGAACTTTATTTTGAGCATGTCAAGTTCGTGAAGGCGTTCCGCCTCCTTCCGCTCCTGATCAATAAGCTGTTTCGCCTCCATTTTTTCCTGTTTAATCCGGAATTCGCGCTTCAGCTTTTGAATACCCCTGTATCGGATGTAAAACAATATGCCTAAGAAGACTAAGCCGTAAAAAATATAGGCGTATATGGTTAACCAAAAAGGTGGCTCGACATGAATCTTTACAGTTGTAATTTTTCCGTAAGTGGTACCATCAGCATTACTAACCCTCACTTTAAACACATACTCCCCCGGGTCGATATTTGTATACGATGCGGTTGTAGCAGCTCCGACATGATTCCATGATTTATCAAAACCCTCGAGTTTATACGAATACCTGTACTGCTGCGGAATAGTATAGCTAAGTGCAACAAAATCGAGGGTAAAGTTTTGTTTATAATCAAGAAAGATATCTCTGGTTATGGATATATGTTCTTCAAGCGGTGAATCCTCGGCCGGAACAATGCTATTGTTATCAACTTTCAAATCCGTAATCAGGACAGTCGGAATATCAGAGTTGATTCTGATATCCTGCGGATAGAAATAGTTAAAACCTTCCAACCCACCAAAGTACATTTCACCGCTAGATAATCTCAGGCCCGCCCCATGGTTAAAATTACTATTTTGAACGCCGTTGTACCGGTTATAATTCCTGAACTTCTTTGTTTTCGGATTGAAGCTGCTTATCCCTGCATTCGTGCTCAACCATAAAAGTCCTCTCTTGTCTTGCAGAATTTTATAAACAACACCATTAGCCAGTCCATCCTTTTCAGAAAAAGATACAAACTGCTGCTTCTTACTGTCGAATAAACTCAAGCCTCCTCCCAGGGTACCGGCCCAAATATTTTTGCTGTCATCGGCAAAAATAGCCAGTACAACATTACTTGGAAGATTGCTGGTGTTGCGGTCGTAAAGTTTCGTCGACCTTGTCTTAGGGTTGAAAAGGACTATGCCTGAACCATGCGAGCCTATCCAGATATTGCCCGCCTTATCCTCTTCGATACTTCGTATATATGGGTTTCCGGGCAGGCGCACAGCCTCGGCGAACGGAGAGTCCCTGTGGTAATTACTAAACCTTTGCGACTCGGGATGATAGACATTTACACCTCCCCCGTTTGTTCCAATCCAGATATTTCCCTTCGAATCTTCTTTAAGACAAAATACATTATTATTAGTTATTGTACCGGGTGTACTGCCTTGAACAAACTGCCTGTAATTACCCGTTCGGGGATCAAATTCAAACAATCCGTCCGAATACGTGCCTATCCATAAGCGATTATTCCGGCTCATCTCTAGCGCAAGAATACTCAGTCGGTTAGACTGCGCTTCCTTTCCCCGTGGTTGCAGGTTATAATGACTAAAAAGCTCAGTACGTCTCTGAAACAAATTGAGCCCCCCTCCATCTGTTCCTACAAAAACGTCGCCATCGGCCGATTCGGCGAAAGAGGTTACATTTGATCCGGTTAACCCCCTTGTATCAAAGGGATTACTTTGCTTCAGGCTAAAAAGACTCAGATTTTTATCGTACTTGTTGATACCACCTTTAAACGTTCCAAGCCAATAAATACCCTGTTTGTCAATATAAACGCATCGGACTGATTTTGCGATTAAACTATGAATATCCCGGCTGTCGGGTTTATATGTATTGATTTCATACGATTTTGTGTCGAGAATATTCAAACCCTCTTCCGTGCCGAGCCAAAGTTTGCCTTCCGAATCAGCGGCGATAGAATACACATCGTTATTTGCCAGGGATCTGTTGTCGCCAGCCCGGTGCCGGAAGTTTCTGAAATTCTTGCCATCAGGCAGCAGCATACTCAAACCCTGCTCCGTACCTATCCAGATGGTACCTGCGGCATCCTCCGCTATACATCTTATCGAGTTACCTACCAGACTTGACGCCGATACTGGAGAGTGGCTAAGATGGGAGAAAGAGTTTTTTTTCCTATTATACAAAAATACGCCCCTATCGGTTCCCACCCAAATCCGGCGTCTGCTATCCTCAAAAATGGCATTCACGTTGGAAGTCGACAATCTGTCACTACGGGAAGGGTCAACGGTAAAGTGCGATACCTTTTTTGTTTTGGGATCGATCACGCTCAGGCCTGAAAAACTCGACACCCAAATTCTGTCCAGGTAATCGCTGCAGATCGCCCGGATAACATTACTTTGGGCATCAAAACCGGCGAACGATGTTAATCGTTCGAAGGAATCTTTCTTTCTATTATAAATAATTAAAGAGCCTCCGTTAGTTCCAATCCAGAGTGTACCGGCTCTATCTTCATGAAGCGACACGACGTAATTTGTCGGCAGGCTACTGGTGTCCATGTCGCTGTGGCGGTATACAGTAAAGCTCGTACCGTCGTATTTATTTAGACCGTCTTCGGTGGCGAACCACATTAAACCATGTCGATCTTTTAAAATCGCTGTGACGGTGCTCGACGACAAGCCATCTTTAGACGTAAGAGAAGTGAAATTTATCTTGTGCCGCTGAGCATAGGAAGATTGCACTATCCCTATAAAAATTAAGCAAATGCAAAAAAATCGTTTCAATATCAAGCTATTTAGCATAATAAATGGCCAGGTAGTTATTTGTGCCTGTTCCGGAAAACTGAATATAATACGAAAAAAAACTCACATATTTTTTTCAAAATCATATCTCTTTCTTGTACAGAAATTCCAGGTTTAAGTCAGGGAGATAAATGATTTGAAATTGGTTATGGAAACGAAATTACACATAAAAGCTATTGGCAACAGCAACAAATGTCTAATTTAATGCTACATAAGTAAAAAAATTTATAAAACAAGAGCCTGGAGGCAGATTCAGGCATTTTTATTTTTTACTGTATTAAAAACGTTACCTCATGCCCGGCAAAATATCCCCGAAGCCGCTTAAAGATTTGGTCGCGACAACCTGACCCAAATAAAAGTACAGGCAAGCGATTCGGGGCCGGGTAAGATTTTTCGAACTGCCGGCTTTAACATTCGTTTCCAGCTTTAACACAAACGAAGCATATTTAACTATTGAAACGGGGTATTTTGTCGGATAGACACCACACTGTTTCGACATAGGTTCAGGCCCTGAGGTGTCCGCATCATTTTAATTATAAACATGAAAACTAAAATTATATTCATCCTCAACGTAGCCTGCTTTTTTACCTTACCTGTATTACTTTCTGGTTGCTCAAAAAAGAAAACTCCGGCCGATGTCCCTGCACCGGCAGTTCAAGTGATCATCAATGCTAACCCCTCATGGAAATCAGAGGCGCCCTGTTTTTTGGATGGACCCGACGGTTCATTCGACGATCTGGCCGTAAAAGACCCCACCATTGTTTATTCGGGCGGAAAACATCATTTATTTTATACTGCACGAGAAACGGGCCCTGGTGGAACCTGGAGAATGGCTTATACCTCTGCATCCCAGATTTCAGAACTCAACACTGCCGCCCGGACTTTTATGAGCGCGCTCAATGGCGGCTCGTATTTCTGTGCTCCACAAGTATTTCAATTTCCTGCTAAGGGAAAATGGTTCTTAGTTTATCAAAGCGGCCAGGGCGCAACTTTTTCGACTTCTACCGATGTGGCGAACCCAGCTTCATGGGCGCCAGGCAGCGGCATGGGATTTTCTGACGGAATAGATTTCTGGTGCATCTCAGATGGCAGCTATGTGTATTGCTTTTACTCGGCACAGGATGGCTCCCGAACTATAAAACGCCGCAGAACTACGGTAACAGACTTCCCTCACAACTGGGAGGCACCAACGGTGGTGGCTACCAGCACATTTGAGGCGCCTCATGTTTACAAAAACAAAGCAGACGGAAAATTTTATATGGTGGTAGAAGATATAGCCCGGCACCAGGAGCTTTGGACTTCAGCAACCCTCGGCGGGACATGGACAAAGGTCGCTGAAAAATGGGCATCAAGAGATAACCTGAGCTTCCTGTCGGCGCGATGGACAGATCAGGTGTCGCATGTTGAGATTTTACGTTCGGGAACAGATGAACGAATGGAGATCAACGATATCAACCGCTGTGAAATGCTGATTCAGGGTGTTGTTAACGGGAATTATGGCGACTATGGGAACATTCCTTACGACCTTGGCCTGATACGGAATTATTAAAATGTATTTAAATTTTAAATCAATAACCACGTTAAACCACTATTCAGGACCAGATTCCAAAGAAAATAAATTACACTTGTTTGTCTCCTTCTAGTCTGTTTTTATGGTAATCTTCCAATAATCAGCAATTGCTTTTAATTCGTTTTTAGTCAGATAAGTTACAGCGCCATGTTTAGGACTTGTAAAATTGGTCGTTTTCATCGCCCCTTCATTAAAATGCCCCAGGTCTTTATAGTTTACGAAGTCGCTTGTCTCACTAAAACCCATATTACTCGGGCGTCCACCATATACATCATACATTAATACGTATGTATCCGAACCAATTCTTTTGAACAAGTTCGGTGCTTCGGTGGAAACTTTTTCCGGATCAATTCTCCTGTTTTCTGCTTTAAAATCCTGATTGATCTTATCTGAAACAGCGTGCCATATTTTCGCATCCCCAACATAAAACATCTGATACTTGTCACCAACGTTTGTTATATCAGCATCAATGCCGGAAATAGCACTTATGCGTTCAGGTTTTGTTTCCAGCCGGGTGAAATCATCGTTGGTATAGGAATAGTATATGTGAGCGTCCTTATTATTATAACGAATGGTAAAATACACCATCATTTTTTTCATCTTCGGATCATAAATGGTTTCGGGCGCCCAGGAGCAATCGATATCTCCTAACTCAGGAAAAGCTTTATCAACTCGAAAATCGGAATGTGTCCAGTGGATGAGGTCATACGACTTCATCAACACAAGCGCACGGTTGTTTC
>CAMPKC010000016.1 GCA_946887045.1 uncultured Sphingobacteriaceae bacterium
GCTCCGAAAACCAATTATGGCTTTTACAACATTTACAGCAATTACGATTGGGATTATTTAGGTAAGCCGGCAGTTTACTCCAGCAATATCGAGCTCAGAAATTTGCGATGGGAAACCGTAACGGGTAGAAATATTGGTTTAAACGTAATTATGTTCAAAAACAAGCTTGATTTTGATGTGGACGTTTACAGAATGCGTACATCCGACTTGTTTTTTCCTGACTTAAGCATTCCATCTATTTCGGGATATAACAACCTTGATATGAACGTGGGTATAATGGACAATCAGGGCTGGGAAATCAATCTGCGCGCTAATCCATTAAAAACAAAAAACTGGAACCTGAACCTGAATTTCAACTTTGCCCGTAACGTCAACATCATTCGCGAAATATCTGAATTCTATCCAAGAGAGAAAGGAAACACAAATACTAACGGGCAATACAAGCGATTCCTTCAGGTTGATAACCCATTTGGATCTTTTTACGGATACCGGTTTAAAGGTGTTTACGCAGATGCCGATGCAACGATCGCTCAGGATAAAAATGGTAAACCTTTGATTGGTGCCGATGGGATAAGCGTGCCAATGAGATTCGACTATCCGAATACCGATTACGTTTTTCAGGCTGGCGATGCGATGTATGAAGACATTAATCATGATGGTAATATCAACTATATGGACGTGGTGTATCTGGGTAATGGTAATCCAAAGTTTATCGGTGGGTTTGGTCCGGATATCACCTTCAAAGGGAATTTGAAACTGACTGCATTTTTTAGTTTCAGGTATAAATATGACGTAGTTAACGGTGCCAAGATGACGAGTACTAATATGTATGAGTACGATAATCAAAGCACCGCAGTATTAAGACGATGGAGAAATCCCGGAGATGTTACAAGCATCCCAAGAGCTTTATATGGTTCGGGTTACAACTGGTTAGGATCTGACAGGTATGTAGAAGATGCGTCATTTGTGCGCCTGAAAACTCTTACCATGAGATATAATTTTAATAAGTCCATCCTTGACAAAATGAAATTGAAAAACCTGGGAATATATTTTACAGCAGAGAACCTGATAACATTTACCAACTATACCGGGCAAGATCCTGAAATATCACCAAGACTGAGTGACCCATTTGCTTTGATTCAGGATGGTTCAATGACTCCTCCTACCAGAAATATGGTATTCGGTTTAACAGCAGGATTTTAATTTTTAAAGAAGACAGAAATGAGTAGTAAAATAAAATATGTCCTTTTACTTAGCATCATAGCTATTTCGGCATCCTCATGCAAAAAATACCTCAGTCTTGAACCTCAGGATGGTATTGTAAGACAGGATTTCTGGAAAACCAAGGAGCAGGTAGCATCTGCGGTTAATGGTTGCTATGCTTCATTACTGGCACCTCCGCTTGTCGAAAACTTGTTTTTATGGGGCGAGTTAAGAGGTGATATGATGCAAACAGGTGGTCGTGCGTCCGCAAATGATTTCAACATCATCAATTTAAATATTCAGTCGACCAATACCATAACTAATTGGGCGGCGCTTTATCAGACAATAAATAATTGTAATACTGTAATTGATTTTGCACCCCAGGTTTTAAACACAGATAACACATTTAAACAACGCGATTTAAACGGTTACCTGGGCGAAGCCTTGGCCTTAAGAAGTTTGATGTATTTCTACCTTGTGCGCACTTTTAGAGATGTGCCGCTAAAACTTAAAGCAACCACCAGCGATGATGATGATTTGCAAATCCCAAAAAGTACAGACGAGCAGGTTTTAAATCAGATAATAGCCGATTTGAAATTAGCGGAAGAATATGCTTTTACAACTTATGGAAACAGAGATAACGACAAGGGCCGGATTACTAAATATGCAGTCCAGGCGTTGCTTGCCGATGTTTATTTGTGGAAAGACGATTACACCAACTGTATCGCTTATTGCGATAAGGTAATTAACTCAAGCCAATTCGGGCTGGTAGAAGGCAGCAGCTGGTTTAGCACTGTGTTTTATGAAGGCGGATCAAACGAAAGCATTTTTGAATTCTACTTTAATCAGAATCGCTTAAATCCTTTTTACTCCATGTTCTCTGAATCGAGCAAGCGTTTTACTGCTGCTTTAAGAGTTGCCGAGGAAGTTTATACAATTGATTTATTCGATTTAGAAAATAAAGATATCCGCGGAGATGGAGCTGCTTTGAAATTTAACGAAGGTACTATCTGGAAATATCAGGGCGTAAACTCAAGCAGCGGAAGGAGTCCTTCAGCCTCATTTGCTCATTGGATGGTATACAGGTATGCTGATATTCTGCTGTTAAAAGCCGAAGCAAAAGCAATGCAGGGAGATGTGAAAGAATCGTTGAGCCTTTTAAAAATAATTCGCGACAGAGCCTCAGCCCTGGAGGCCACAGAAACCTACGAAACGGATCCCGCAGATCCTGACTATACTGAAAACATCACTCCGGAAGATCTGGCAAAGTTTGTACTGGACGAACGGGCCCGGGAATTTGCTTACGAAGGAAAGAGATGGTTTGACCTTTTAAGAAATGCCAAACGGAATGACTATGCTCAGAGAGGCTTGCTGTTCGACGCTGTCGTGAGTACTGCGTCTCCGGAAAGCCAGCAATCAGCAGTTGCAAAACTGCTGGACAATGACAGTCATTATCTGCCAATTTATTTCAATGAACTGGAAACCAATAAGAAACTTGTACAGAACCCATTTTACATCAAATCTAAATAGAGCATTATGAAAAGAATTGTAGATCAAAAAGGCAAGACAGGCTTGTTTCTGCTGTTGATGATGCTGGTTTTTGCGGCTTGTAAAAAGGAAGAGTTTAAAGTAAACACAACCTCTGATGTAAATATTTCCGACTATTTCCTGCAACAGCCGGATCAATTCTCGGAGTTTTCTAAAATACTTCAGCTAACAGAAAATGAGGGTGTTTTAGCGGCCTATGGAACCTATACCATCTTTGCGCCAACAAACGATGCGGTTGCCGAATATGTGAGCTCAAAAAATAAGTCATCGGTTAATGATTTAGATCTTAACGAATTAAAAGACCTTGTAAAAATCCATTTGATTCGTGATACGATAGCTTCTGTTTATTTTAATGATGGAAAGCTGCGTACCAAAACCATGTACGGCCAATATTTAATTACAGGTGCCCAAAATGTTAATGGAACTACCATGATAACCATTAATCGGCAGGCCAATTTAAAACAGGCAGATATACGTGTTGGGAATGGAATAATTCATGTAATAGACCATGTGTTAACTCCGGCAAAATTGACGCTTGCTCAAATGATTGAGCAAGATGATAATTACTCGATTTTTGAGGAAGCCTTGCGAGCGACCGGTTTTTATGATTCATTGAATATTCTTCCGCAAAACAATCCTGATACATCTAAGGCTTTTTTTACGGTACTTGCCGAGTCTAACGATGTACTAAAGGCTAAAGACCCGTCAATAACCTCATTTGCCGCATTAAAAGCAAAGTATTCTAATACGAATGATCCGAAGCTGATTTCTGACAGCTTGCATCTGTTTGTTGCATACCATATTTTACCCGGATTAAAGTATGTGCCGGATATTTTCAAAGCATCATCACATACAACACTATCGCCCCTTGATGTAGTAACTTCCAAGCTTAAGGGTACTGAGGTTCTAATTAACGATGATAAATTTAATAATATACACGAGCCAGGATCTGCCATAAACAGAACTTCGAGTGATGCCACCGCAGCAAACGGAGTATTGCACGCTATGGCGGCCCCTTTTGCAATTAAGGTGCGTTTCCCTATTCCGGTTTACTGGGAAGTTACGGATCAGCCGGAGTTTACCAGTTTGAACGGGATTTTTAGGGTGACAAATAAGCAAAGCAGAAACTTTGCACCCGGGGAGATTCAGGATATTAATTGGAAGCAGGGTTCAGCCAAATATGTTGTGGCACCAGAGTTCAGACAGTTTTATGTCTATAATAACGACTTTTTGCAATTCGCCTCATTAAGAACCAATGTTGTAGCAAACAATTGGATCGAGTTTAAAACACCTCTTCTGGTGAAAGGTCGATATAAGGTTTGGATATGTTTTATCCGTCGGGGCGGCGGCGGCGGGGTAGCTGTTTCATTTAATGGAGAGCTATTGCCAAAAGTTTTAAATCTTCGAGAAAGCTTGCCCACACAGGTTCTGGTAGGTAATAAGTGGACTTATCCCGCAGGTACAACCCCCGAATCACTGGAGACTTTAGGCAAAAAAATTGTATTCGCAGAGTATCCATACTATCAGCAGAACGGTCAAACGATTGATTATTACAGAGATAGCTACGGTGTGCTTGCCGGTACTATCGATGTTAAAAAGACAGACCGTCATACACTGCGAATGGATGCGACGTGGGAAGGTAGTGGAGATGTTCAGTTTGATATGATACACTTTATTCCCGAAAAGGAAGACCAGCTTTGGCCTAAGTTTAATCCGGACGGTGCCGTAATACAGAAACCATAACAAGATAAACCGTAGCTGCAGCTGATGCAGCTACATAAACTATCATAAATGAATTTTAGAGTTACAACTTTCGCAATCCTGATCACAGGTTTAGTCAGCGTATTCTCAGCATGCCAGGATAAATGGGATGAGCATGCGGAGCTGCAAGATGCTAAACTAGGTCAAAATTTGTTTCAAAGGATTCAAGGCGAATCGTCTTTAAGCAGGTTTACAGAGCTGCTTGTAAAAACTGAATACGATAAGGTGCTTGCGTCCTCAAAAAAGTATACAGTATGGGCGCCATCTAACCAGGCTTTAGAAAACCTGAGCGCAGATATTTTGAACGACCAGCAAAGACTAAAGGATTTTATTGGTTATTATATTGTTGAGCTTCCTTACAATACTACAATAGCTAAAAATACCCTTCGTTTGAAAACGCTCAATGGAAAGTATATCTATTTTAGCGAAACAGGTTTTGAAGACGCTTCTCTACTGACAAAAGATCAGTATACCGGTAACGGAATTTTGCATACAATTAGTAAAGCGGTTTATGCAAAGCAGAATATTCTGGATGTGATAAATTCCTTCGCTTTTAAGCAAAAAGAATATTTAGCAAGCCTAAACTACGAGGCGGTTGATTCTGCTCTTGCCGAACAAACCGGAGTTGATCCCTTAACAGGCAAACCGATTTTTAAACCAGGTACAGGTATCGTCCAGAAAAATCTGTTATTCGACAGAGTGGGAAGTTTTGCAAATGAGGATCAGGAGTATACCCTGTTTCTTCTCGCCGACGTGGCTCTGGAAAGTGAACGGACAAAAATTAAGCCTTATACCCAGGGAGAAAGTACTGATGGTACAGAGCGTCTTGCTTCTTTAATGGTGATGAAAGACCTTGTGTTTAAAGGCAAATACACGGTCAATAATTTACCCGCTATACTTATATCAGAAGATGGTGTACAAGTCCCGATTGATAAAAGTGCCATTCAGGAAACATATCAAACCAGCAATGGGGTGGTTTATGTAATGAACAATTTAAGTGTTCCGTTGCAGAATAAAATTCGTGATGTAAGACAGGAAGGTGAAAACCCTGCAGGCTTTAGCCGGACAGATAAATCCTCAAACATAAAATACAGGCAAAGAAGAAATCCGGTTACACAGGAGCTTTTTGACGACATCTACATCTTTAATCATAAAATACCATTGTTTCATGTCAGATATAGAGTTAAAGACCTGTATACCATTAAGTATAAAGTGTACTGGGTGGCTCCGAATGATGTGCAAACGGTAACTTTTAAACAAAGATTTGCTTTTTCAGATCCTGCATCTACCGAATTTTCTGAAACATTGGTTCCCCTGAAAAACTTCAATGAAGTTTATGTAGGGGAGTTCACCAATGACAGTTTTGGAGATTATAATGCCTTCATTATCGCAGCCGACAACGGTGGTGACGGGCTGAATTCTATAAACCTTGATTATTTCAGGCTCGAGCCTCAGCTTCCATAATTGGATAATTTATTAAGCAAAGATATGCACGTATTTACCAAAACAGCAGTTAAGAAACTTTTCCTTTTTCCTGTTATAGCCTTAACATCTTTTAGCTTATTGGCTCAGGAAACTGATTCTATGCAACTTAGGGCCGACTCAGCTATACTTAATCCTAAGACGGGTTTTAAATTGACAGGCCTTATAAAAGACGCATCGACAGGGAAGCCGCTCTCGGGCGTAAATATTAAATCTGGCAGTCACTCGGCCACAATAACAGAAGAGAACGGCGCATTTAATCTTACAGTGCCATCGTTTACCGGAGTGATCACCGTTTCTGCACCCGGATATCAAACGACAGATGTTGCTTTAAAAGGCCGCAACTCAATAAATGTCGCTTTGAATAATGAGGATCTGAATTCAATTCACGATATCGCAGTTATGCCATTCGGGGCTAAAAGCAAAACTCAGATAGCATATTCTGTATCATCAATAAATACAACGGGTAACTGGGAGCGTTCGGCAGAAACGCCTGATGAGTATTTACAGGGCCTGGTTAGCGGTTTGAACGTTGTTCGAAGATCTGGTACGAGCGGGACCGGAGCTGATATGTTTCTCCGTGGTTTTTCCTCTCTTAACACCCGCAGCCAGCCTTTGGTAGTGGTGGACGGGATGATTTATGATACCAATGATTATGGCACGTCTTTAATTGGCGGACATGTTGTAAATCCTCTTGCTAATATTGACTTGAAGGATATTGACAACATCACCGTTATAAAAGATGGCGGCTCCTTGTATGGAACCAAAGGTGCCAACGGCGTTATCATTGTCAGCACAGCACACGCAAAGCAATTGGCAACCCATATTGATTTTGCAGCTTACGGAGGTATTAACTCTTCGCCGAAAAATTTACCTGTTTTAGGGGTAAATGATTACAGATTGTACCTTTCGGATGTTCTTCAAAGTGCCGGAATGACTAATTCTCAAATACAGTCGCAGCCGTATATGAATGACACTGAAAACCCGGAGTACAGCAGGTATCATTATACTACGAACTGGCAGAATAAAGTATTAAGCAATGATTACAGTCAGAATTATTTCCTTAAAATCACGGGAGGAGATAACATCGCAAAATATGCCCTGTCGATGGGTTATTTAAGCAGCAACGGAACCATCGATAACACCAATTTAAATAGATACAACACCAATTTTAACGCAGATCTTAATCTTAGCCCTAAGTTAACAGCAACAGCAAATCTTTCGTTTACGAATATCGAACAGAACCTTAGAGATCAGGGAAGAAGTTTTTCAACAAATCCAATCTTGTTAGGCCTCACAAAATCGCCTTTCCTTCCTGTGAATCAGGTTGCTGATGATGGTACAGAATCTCCAAACCTGGCGGATACAGATATTTTTGGCCGAAGCAATCCCTATGCGGTGATTGAAGAAGCTCAGCAGACCAATAAAAGCTACCGGTTTTTCGGCTCTACTAAGTTCAATTATGCGTTCGCGAAGAATGTCAGCTTAAGCTCATTGATAGGTGTTACTTATGACAAGGTTAGAGAAAATACATTTATGCCTCGTTTGGGTATTACTCCGGATACTTTAAATAATTCGATTGCTTATAGCAGGTTGGGCAGCCGGGTGCAACGCTATTTCTCGCTGTATAATGATTCTTATGTTTCGTACAAGAAAACATTTACCGGAAACCATGACCTTTCTGCCAATCTTGGCGTTCGGTTTAACAACGCCGAAACAGAAGAAGACGCTGCTTTAGGGTTTAATTCGCCGACTGATGATTTTATTACCGTCGGTTCGGGTGCTAACTCACTTCGGAGAATCGGTGGTGACATTGGCAAATCGCGTTGGTTGAATACCTATTTGAATGTGGATTACGCTTTAAATAGTAAATATTTATTATCTGTAAATCTTGCAGCGGATGGATCTTCACGTTTCGGTACCGACATTCAGGATGTATTAACTATTAACGGAAACAAGTTTGCTTTGCTTCCATCAATTGCTGCAGGCTGGTTAGTCTCTTCCGAAAATTTCATGGCTTCGGCAACCAATATCGACTTGTTTAAATTGCGTGCCAGCTATAGCTTGTCGGGTAACGATGATATTGGAAATTTTTCCGCAAGACAATATTATGTATCGCAAAACCTTTTGGGTAATCAGGGAATAATCAGAGGAAACATCGCCAATCCAACTCTTAAATGGGAAACGATAAAGACAGCAAACGTCGGACTTGACCTTGCCTTGTTTAACGAGCGTTTAAGTTTGAGTTTCGACGCCTATAGCCGGAATACATCCGACATGCTTACTGCACTGCCTCTGGCGACCGCCGCGGGGTTTGACTATATGATTGCCAACAATGGCAGCATGAAAACCAACGGTTATGAGTTGGCCATGAACAGCAGAGTGTTGAACAAAAAGATAAAATTGGATCTGGGCTTAAACTTAGGATCTTATAATAGTAAAATAACCGCATTACCGCAGGATGGACAGCTAACCGAATTTGGGGGCGCAACATTTATTTCAACTGTGGGCCAGCCAGCAAATCAGTTTTATGGTTTTAGAGCAAACGGAGTTTATTCTACAACAACCGAAGCGCAGGCATCAAAAACCTTTATCAGATCCTCAGCTGGTGCTTTAAGAGCTGTAAGTGCGGGCGATGTTCGTTTTGCGAATACCTATGATAGCCCTGCAGACATAGCCGCCGATATCCATGTTATTGATGAGAATGACAGACAAGTTATTGGAAATCCTAGCCCTGATGTATTCGGAAGCTTAAGCAGCAGATTAGGTTATAAAAGATTCTCCGTAAGCGCCTTATTCACTTTCAGTGCCGGTAATGATGTGTATAACGGAACCCGGGCAATTTTGGAATCGGTTTCCTCATCAATGAATCAAACTGTTAATGTGTTAAACCGGTGGACTTACGAAGGACAAATTACTGATGTGCCAAGAGCATCATTTAATGACCCGAACGGAAATTCCCGTTTTTCGGATCGTTGGATTGAAGATGGATCTTACTTAAGATTAAGGAATTTGTCTGTGGCTTACGCATTGCCGTTTAAACCCGGCATCCTTAAAAATGCGACCGTTTACGCTACCGGAAACAATCTGTTTACGGTGAGCAGGTATTTAGGCTACGATCCTGAGTTTAGCGCTTCCGGAAGTCCGCTTGGTCAGGGTGTAGATATAGCTTTAGAGCCGCAAATCAGATCTGTACAATTTGGAATTCGCGTTGGTTTATAAATAAAAAAGGAAATACGGCCGGATAACGGCTTTAAATTAATATTCGATGAAGACATCAATCAACTTTAGTATTTTTTTGCTTGTCGCAATTAGCTTTATAAGCTTAAGCTCCTGCAAAAAAACTTTTGATATAAGTCCTGAAAATGCAATTGATTATAAAAAAGCGTATCAAAATATTTATGATGCCGATGCCGCAGTTTTAGGGATTTACGGACAGTTCCTAAGTATCGCCAAACAGTACGAAATTCTTAATGAATTACGGGCCGACTTGATGGATGTTACTAACAATGCAGATGCCCATCTAAGAGAATTAAATACGAATAATATTTCGCCAGACAATCCATACATCAATCCGAAGCCTTATTATGCCATCATTGCAAACTGTAACGATGTTCTTAAGAATCTGAAAGACATGTACGATGCTAAAAAAATTAACGAAAGTAATTACAAGCAACGCTATTCGGATATCGGAGCATTACGCACCTGGCTTTATTTTCAACTGGCCATTCACTATGGTGAAATTCCTTACGTGACGGAACCTGTTGTTAATATTTACGACGTTCAGAATGAATCACTTTTCCCCAAAAAGAAACTGGATGAACTTGTGCCAGAATTAATCCTGTACATGAAATCATTGCCATATCTTGAGCCTTATGAGGCTGCAAGTTCTTTAATCTCACAGATCGATGGATATCCGAGTAAGATGATATTCATTAACAAAAATCTGTTGTTAGGGGATTTGTATTTATGGACAAATCAGTATAACGAGGCTGCCACCTACTATAAATATGTGCTCGAAACTACAACCCCACTTGGAGAAAATGCTGCGAGCGGAGCTTATTATAACTTTTATTCCGGGTCTAGCGGTGGCGATAACGATGCCGCTACTCCGAGTGCTTGGCAAACTTTCTTTTCGCGCTCTCCTCAGGATAATCAATATCAGTGGGAATGGCTATGGACGATGTTCTTTGATAAAAATTATCAGCCTCAAAATCCATTTATAGACTTGTTTTCTAACACAGGCGGCCAATATTTAGTAAAGCCATCTCAAAATGCAATTGACAACTGGAATAGTCAGGTTCAAAATGATGGAACTCCGTATGATTTAAGAGGTCAGGACAATAGTTATAAAATAATTAACGGCCAACCAGTGATTATGAAATTTTTGTATAACTATTTAAACGCCACCACTGGTCTGCCTGGGAATGTTTTGGAGAAAAATGGCAAATGGTTTTTGTACAGAGCCAGCTTGCTTCATTTGCGTTTTGCTGAAGCAGCAAACAGGGATGGGCAAACAAAAATTGCGTATGCATTAGTAAATAATGGTATAAAGGGTACTTTTGATGATCCTGCGACATCTAATGATGTAAACGATCGGATTACTAAATTAGACTTCCCTTATGATTTCGATGCACGAAAAATAGATGCGCCAAGGATTCGCGGAAAATACCACCGCACTTTAGGCTTGCGTGCCAGAGTTGGAACAACTAATCTTGATTCTGATTTACAGGAGAATACAGAGATGAGACAAATGGAAGATGCTATTGTAAATGAAGCTGCGCTGGAATTGGCTTACGAAGGCAACCGCTGGCAGGATCTTGTCCGAATAACTCTGAGAAGAGAGCAAGAGGCAGCAGGTTCAGGGTTTGCATTTATTAATTCGAAGTTACAGGCAAAAAATCCAAGCTCCAAGCAAATAACAAAGAAAGAGGATTTGTTTCTCCCGTTTAAGTTTTAAATATTCAAGTGCATAAAAATGAAGTGTAGATCAATAATTCTGGCAGCTTTACTGGCCGGCAGTTTTTCCGTAAGTGCTCAACAACTGGCATTTCCCGGTGCTGAAGGTTTCGGTCGTTTTGCCAAAGGAGGTAGAGGTGGAGAAATTTATCATGTAACAAATCTCAACGATTCTGGTGCAGGTTCTTTCAGGGATGCAGTAAGTAAGCCAAACCGTACAGTAGTTTTTGATCTGGGAGGTGTAGTTAAAATAAAGGAAAGGATAGTAGTGTCTCCCAATATAACGATTGCCGGACAAACAGCACCAGGAGAGGGTATTACAATTTATGGAAATGGCTTGTCTTTTTCGAAAGCAGACAATTCTATTGTAAGATATTTAAGGGTGAGAATGGGTATTAATGCTGAAAAGCAGGATGCTGTTAGTATTGCTCAGGGCTCGAACATGATTTTTGATCATCTTTCGGTTTCGTGGGGCAGAGACGAAACATTTTCTGTCAGCGGAACAGTTTCTGATGTTACTATTCAAAACTGTATTATTTCAGAAGGTCTTCATTCTCATTCGGCCGGAGGCCTGATACAAACAACAGGAGGAATTAGTCTGCTGAGAAATCTTTATATCAACAATCACACACGAAATCCTAAAGTAAAAGGCAAAAACCAATACATCAATAATGTGGTGTATAACTGGCGGGTTGGAGCATATATTCTTGGCGACTCTGAAGCGCCTTCCTACGCCAATGTTCAGAATAATTATTTTATTGATGGCCCTCAAACCTCTTCTGGTCCGTTTACGCGAGGCAATACCAATTTTCATATTTATGCAACGTCCAATTTTCATGATGGAAACAAAAATGGTAAACTGGATGGGGCCGATCTTCCTAGAGAAAAATATACTGTTGTAGACTGGCTATCTGCACCAAACGATTATCCGAAAGTTAACATTCTGGAACCGCAGCAAGCCTACCAGTTTGTTGTTGCAAATTCAGGAGCCTCTTTACACCGCGACCAGATTGATACCCGCTTAATAAACACGCTCAAGTCATTAGGAAAAGAAGGTAAAATTATCAGTAGCGAAGAAGAAAATCCTGAAAAAGGTCCGGGCAATATAAAGAATGGCAAAGCCCCGAAAGATACCGATGGTGATGGTATGCCGGATAGTTGGGAAAAGAAAAATAAGCTCAATTCTAAAAAAGCTGACGGCAATGGCGACGCAAATAATAATGGCTATACCAATCTCGAAGAATATATAAACAGCCTGGTTTCCGTTAAATAGGCAGACAAGAGCGATGGACAGGAAGGAATTTATATCACAGCTATCTTTATTATCGGCTTTAACAATATTGCCCGGTTTTAAAGTTGGCGATATTCTGAAGGATGATCATATTTCAGCTTTTGCAAAAAAGCTGAAACCGGTGGGTAGGATTCTTGAGACGGAGGGATACTTCGTATGGTGTAACAGTCCTATTCTTGCTCCGGATGGAAAAGTTCATGTTTTTTATTCCCGCTGGACGTCAAAAAAGGGGATGGGCGGTTGGATTAACAGCTCGGAGATCGCGCATGCAGTTTCCGACAAGCCAGAAGGTCCGTATCAGTACATTGAAACTATTTTAGCGCCAAGAGGTGAAGGGTTCTGGGATGGTACCACCTGCCATAATCCTCATATTCAATTAGTGGATGGAAAATATTGTTTGTTTTATATGGGGAATTCTAATGGAAAAACAAACACCAAGCGTATTGGCCTTGCTATTGCCGATTCTTTAAATGGTCCCTGGATTCGTCCCGATAAACCTTTACTCGAAGCGGGACCTGAAGGTGCCTGGGACGATCATTGCACTACAAACCCAGCCTTTGTTAAACACCCGAACGGCCAGTATTGGTTGTACTATAAGTCGTGGAATAACAACGATTATTATAATTCGAAAGATCCGCTTATACGAGGGAATCGTAAATACGGTCTGGCTATAGCTAATAAACTTGAAGGGCCATATGAGCGCTATTCGGATAAACCTGTAATAGATTTTTCCCGAAAAGGCGATAATAAGCAGTTTGAAGACGCTTTCGTATGGTATGAAAAAAGACGCTTCAAACTAATTTGCCGTGATATGGGCGTTTATGCACATAACGTTGGTTTGATTATGGAATCCAAAGACGGCCTGAACTGGAGCGAACCCGAAATAGGATACAAACCTGTAAAAGATTATTTACACGAACCTCCCGCACCAGCACACTTAAAAAAATATGGTAGATTAGAACGTCCCCAAATATTATTTGTTAAAGGTAAGCCAGCTTATGTGTTTACAACCTCGCAAGGAGGAAAATACATGACCGCTTCACCTGTTGTTTTTAAAATACAAGCATAATCCTACACAAATGAATCATTCAATTTTTAAGCGAGGAGTCCTAAGATTTTCCATTATTATTTCTTCAGTTTTTGCCCTGTTCTTTATCTATTCATGCGCAACGCAAAAAGCTCGTGTATGGAAAAATAGCTCTGAACCATGGACAGAAATGGAAAAACTCCGGAAACGGATCGTTGCTCCAAAATTCGCGGATAGAGATTTTTCAATAACCAGCTATGGTGCAGTAGGCGATGGTAAAACCAAGAATACCGAAGCATTTAAAAAAGCGATTGAAGCTTGCAGTAAATCCGGAGGTGGACGTGTAATTGTGCCTTCCGGGACGTTTTTAACCGGAGCGATTTACCTGGAAAGTAATGTTAACCTGCACATGGTGGATAGTGCTAAAATTCTTTTTAGTCGTGATCGCAACGATTATCCGATTGTGTTTACACGCTGGGAAGGTATGGAATTGATGAATTATTCCTCCTTTATTTATGCCTACGGAGAGGAGAATATAGCCATCACAGGAAACGGTATCCTTGATGGAAACGCAAATAACGAAAATTGGTGGAACTGGAATGGTGCTCCACGTTACGGATGGAAAGCCGGTATGGGTAAACAAACACCTGCACGTGATTCTCTGCATAAATTAATGCATCAGGAAACCGATCCCAAAACTCGTGTTTTTGGAGACGGGTACTATTTGCGTCCTAATTTTATTCAGCAGTACAATTGTAAAAATGTGTTGATGTCGGATTTTAAACTGATCAACTCTCCTATGTGGTGCATCAATCCTGTATTGTGTGAAAATGTAATTGTCGAACGTGTGAAGGTTATTTCACACGGGCCTAATAATGACGGTTGCGATCCTGAAGCATGCAAAAACGTATTAATTAAGGACTGTTATTTTGATACAGGCGATGATTGTATTGCGATTAAATCTGGCAGAGATGAAGACGGAAGAAGAATTGGAAGACCTGCTGAGAATCACATAATAGAAGGATGCGAAATGAAAGACGGTCACGGCGGGGTTGTGATCGGGAGTGAAATTGCTGGTGGCGCAAGAAATATCTATGCGATTAACAATACAATGGACAGTCCAGAACTGGATAGGGTGTTACGTCTAAAAACCAGTTCTTCCCGTGGTGGAATTATTGAAAATGTTTTCATGAAGGATACCAAGGTGGGAACCTACAAAGAGGCAGCCGTGAAGTTTAATATGTTTTATGAAAAGCCCGGAAATCACATCCCCACAATAAGAAATATTTGGGTTGAAAACCTTGAAGTTGAACGTGGCGGTGAGTATGGATTGCTTTCAGCCGCTTATAAATCATCACCGGTTCAAAACGTTCGAATGATAAATGTAAATATTAAAGGTGTTAAAGTGCCGATGAAGGTTGACTATATTGAAAATCTTCAATTCGAGAACGTAAGGATTAATGGGGAATTAATTCAAGTGCCGGATACATTGAAAAATAAATAATATCTCGGACCGTCATTCCTGCGCAGGCAGGAATCTTAATGCGGAGCAAGATAATCTGGTCCTGATATGGCGCTTTAGATCGCCGATCGGGCCTGTCCGTAGACGGATTACTAAATAAAGAAGAGTCTCCGACTCGTATAAAAAATATTAAGAGTAAAAGTCGGTACAGTATAAGCGACATATTGATTAATCGAATGAATTTTTATAAGGCACTTTTTTTTTCTTCTTTATGGCTGATTAGTCAGATAGCCTTTGGTCAGTCGACAACGAGCTCTGGATTGTGGCACGGCAAAGAACGTAGCATCCATTACCGGCCCGATGGCTCTGACTTTGTTTTGGTTAACGGTACCAAACGTTTCAATCGTGCTCTTTACGGAACAAACACTGCATTCAGAGTCGAAACCGGCGATCTTCCTGAGTTTGCACTTTACCTCCCGGGAATGGGCGGAAACCTGAAGTTTGGTATCATCTCAGGCAATTCCAGTAAATGGATCATTGACGCCAAGCAAATAGAAACCCGTTACCGTCCGGGTTCGATGCTTTATAAAATTAAGGATCCAATTTTAGGTTCAGGTACTCTTAATCTTTCTGTGCTCGCCCAGGCCGATGCGGAAGGTGTGATTATCAAAGCTTCAATGGTTGGAGTTGCGAAAGGTGTTGAACTATTCTGGACATTCGGCGGTGCAACGGGTAAAAAGTTTTCGCGGGATGGTGATATCGGAGCCGATCCAGAATCGGTATTTTATTTAAAACCGGAATATTGTGCGAGCAACACTTTTCAGATAACAAAAAATAGCTTTGTGCTGAATTATGGCGCTGGCCGCGTGTTAACAGAAGCAGAACGGTACGAAATTCAGCATCTGCCGGACAGCTCTAAAGAAAAAGGCGTTCTGGAAAGTCAAAAACAATTATCTGGGTTATTTCCTTTAGGCTCAAAGCTGCTTATCGCCGATGCCCTAAAACAAGAATCGCCTTTAATGCTTGCCCAATCTAAAGGGAGTTCTCAGCCTGTTATAGCCGGACGAATTAATGCCTCTGCGGCAAAAGATTTTTATTTCCAAATCCAGGGTCCTAAAGAAAAACCTCAGTTAACGTATTCTCTTCTTCCCAGCACATTCGCTAAAGCCGAAGCTGCCAGATCTGCATTAGCCAGCCGCATTAAGGTAAACACTCCTGATCCTTTCATAAATACACTAGGCGGTGCATTGGGCATTGCTGCCGATGGGATTTGGGAAGACCCCACATTTTTACATGGTGCAGTTGCATGGCGCATGCGATTAAATGCATGGCGTGGTGCTTCAACCGCTGATGCTTTAGGCTGGCACGACAGGGCAAAAATGCATTTGTCGAGTTATGAAAATTCGCAGGTTTTGAGTCCGGAAAGCGGACCTGTTACACCCGATACCTCACGGAATTTTGCACGCCAGGCCGAGGTAATGGGTACAGCAGTTTTCAGCAGCGGATATATTTCACGCCATCCTAACAATAATAAAGTTGCCCACCATTACGATATGAACCTGGTGTTTTTCGACCAGATGCTGAGTCATTTTAACTGGACCGGCGATTTGAGTTTTGCCAAAGAAATGTGGCCTGCCATTAAGCGTCATCTGGCTTGGGAAAAGCGAAACTTTGATATGGACGGCGATGGTTTGTACGATGCCTATTGTGCCATTTGGGCTAGCGATGCTTTGCAATATAGCGGCGGCGGAGTGACACATACATCGGCGTATAACTACCGGGCAAATAAATTAGCGGCTAAATTGGCTAAGATGTTAGGTGATAACCCGGCGCCCTATCAGCAGGAAGCGGAAAAGATTTTAAAAGCTATTAATGCAAACTTATGGCTGCCTGAAAAAGGCTGGTTTGCCGAGTATAAAGATCTTTTGGGTCTAAAACTGGTGCATCCATATGCTGGTATTTGGTCGATTTATCATGCTATAGATTCGGACGTCCCCGATCTATTTCAGGCTTATCAGGCTTTGAGATTTATCGACACCGAAATCGCTCATATTCCAGTTAAAGCCAAAGGGCTTCCTGATAACAATTACCGTATTATCCCGACTACTAACTGGCAGCCCTATACCTGGTCAATTAACAATGTAGCCTCGGGCGAAGTTTTTCATACCGCTCTGGCCTACTGGCAGGCAGGCCGAAAAGAACAAGCGTATAAACTTTGGGAAAGTATGGTGATTGAAAGCATGTACCTGAGCTCAAGTCCCGGTGGTTTTGAGCAGCTTTCTTTTTATGATGCCATTCGCGGAGAGCTTTACCGCGATTTCGCTGATCCGATAGGGATGGCGAGCCGCTCTTTAGTTGAAGGGTTGTTTGGAGTGCTACCGAATGCATTAAATGATACTTTAACCGTTAAGCCTGGATTTCCCGCAGAGTGGAATCACGCTTCATTAACCGTTCCCGATATCGCTTTTTCTTTCAAAAGGACAGGAGATTCCGACAGATATTCCATAAGTCCGGCATTTCCCAAATCAATGAATTTACGACTTGTTTTAAATGCAAGATCAGAAAGGATCAAATCGGTTTTAGTTAACGGAAAGAAAGTCAGCTGGAAGATTTTGGATGCATCGGTAAATAATCCTTCATTCGAAATTCCTGCGGGCAAATCAGCAAGATACGAGATCGTGGTTGAGTGGGCGGGAGATTCTTTATACAAACCTAAAGATCAAACCATCGCACCAGGTATTCCTGTAAAGCTAAGTTTTGCATCCGCGAAAGCTGTTCAGGTTTTTGATCCTCAAAATGTATTAGATGGTGAAAGCTTGATTAGTTCAGTAATAGAGGGAACTGTCAATCCCGGATCAGGTAATAAAACTGTTTTTGCAAAACTACAGCAAGGTGATTTTACATGGTGGGCCCCGGTTCATCTTGAAGTGGTAGAGCCGGTACAAATTATAGCCGAACAAGAGCAGTCAGGCAATGGATTATCAGTAGCTTTAAAAAATACCGTTGGAGCTGTAAACGGAAAATTGCTTGTAAATAAAGGAAGATATTCGTTCGAAAGACAGCTTAACTTACCGGCAGGTTCTTCCGTTGACGTACAGATTCCCGTATCCGCTCTTGCCTCAGGTACAAACCTGGTTCGTTTTGAATCTGGAGACGGACGTTTTGTGGAACAGAAAATTATTAATTGGACTGTAAAACCAGATGCAAATTCTGAATGGCAAAAGGTGGATTTGAATCCGATATTTAATGATGCCGTAACTAATATTTTCAAAAATAAATATCTATCGCCACGCCCGACTTCGCCAACCTTGCAACTGCCTTTACAGGGAATCGGAAACTGGTGCTATCCTTTAACTACTGCGAATATTGATGATTCTGGATTGAGAAAAGCGGCATCATCGAAAAACGAAATTCGTATTCCAAATGGCGTTCCTTTTTCAACACCTTCAGAGGTTAACCGAAAAAATATTGTTTTTACTTCCCAATGGGATAATTATCCCGATTCAGTTCGGATCCCTTTAAACGGAAAATCATCTCATGCTTATCTGATGATGGCTGGATCAACAAACCCTATGCAGAGCAGACTGGATAACGGTGAAGTGTTGATTTATTATACCGATGGTACTTCAGAGCGGCTGGCTTTGAGGAATCCTGAGACCTGGTGGCCCATCGAGCAGGATTATTATGTTGATGACTATGCTTTTAACATCGGCTACCCGCGACCATATCGTGTGAATTTAAAAACAGCAGAAGTAAGCCGCAATTTCAGGGACTTCTATACCATAAAAGGATTTTCAAGCTATGGCATTGATGGTGGCGCAGCTACTATTTTAGATTTACCCTTAAATCCCGATAAGGAATTGAAGGAATTAAGATTGAAAACACTGGCGAACGATGTGGTGATCGGATTGATGAGTTTGACGTTAAAAAGGTAGGGTCATATATGGAATCGAATCCATCTTTTTTACAATCGGCAGGGGCGTGAAATCCAGCGCGTAGGGATGAACAGAAATGCGGCCGAGCGTCTTTCTGTTCTTGACTTTTTGCCTACTTTTTTGTCAAGAAAAAAGTAGGATGCCTCCGCGGCAAAGAGCGGATTTTGATCTATAAAAAAATATTATGCGAGGAGTACTGTCCATTCTATCTCTTACTTTTTTAATGTTAAACACTGTTTTAGCACAAATTACTGCTATCAATCGCCAATCCCTGGTTCAACGGCACAACATCACCAATACCCGAATCGATTCTCTCGAATCCCTTTCTCTCGGTAACGGAAAATTCGCGTTTACCGCAGATGTAACCGGCCTGCAAACCTTTCCTGAGCGGTATGCCAAGGGAGTTTCTTTAGGCACACAATCAGAATGGGGCTGGAATCGCTGGAAAGATACTGTAGGATATAAATTTGAAGAAACATTAAAAGAATACACGCTTAACGGTAAGAAATCAACTTACTCCATCCAGTATTCAGAGCCTTTGCGCAAAAGAAATGCTGCCGACTGGTTCAGAAAAAGCGTTCACCGGATACAATTGGGAAACCTTGGCTTTGATCTTTACAAAAAGGACGGTTCTTTGGCTAAACCCATTGATATTAAAAATATCCGCCAGACACTAAACATGTGGACAGGCGAATTGTCTAGCCACTTCACCGTAGAAAATATTCCAGTAGACGTTACAACAATTGGGCATCAGGAGCAGGATCTGATAGCAGTTCAGGTAAAATCACCCTTAATATCTCTGGGCCGGTTGAAAGTAAAACTGGTTTATCCATATCCTACCGCCGAGTTTTTGGATGAGGGAGTGAATTATAAGAATCCGGAAAAGCATTCTTCTCTAATCGGCAGCTCATCATACAATGGCGCCTCGGTTCAACACCAGCTGGAAGGAATAACATACTCAGCCAGCTTTAGATGGAATAATAGAGCTTCTATCGCCAAAACTTCTACTCCTCATTATTTTCAGATCACTCCTGATAAAGGAACTGATGTGTTTGAATTAAGCTGCTTGTTTGCTCCGGCAAAAGCGGAACCCGCTGCATTGCCAGATTTTGCTCAAACCAAAATTAACAGCAACATTCTTTGGGAGCAGTTTTGGATGAGCGGTGCAGCAATTGATTTTACAGGAAGTACAGATCCCCGGGCAAAAGAGCTGGAAAGAAGGGTTATCACTTCTCAGTATCTCACAAAAATCCAGTGTGCAGGATCATTTCCGCCGCAGGAAACTGGTCTGACCTTCAACAGCTGGTACGGAAAACCACATTTAGAAATGCACTGGTGGCATGCAATACATTTTGCGCAATGGAACAGGCCTGAGTTAATGACTAAAACCCTGGATTGGTATTTTACCGTGAAAGATGGCGCACGCCAGATTGCAGAGCGACAGGGGTTTAAAGGATATCGCTGGCAAAAAATGACAGATCACGAAGGTCTGGAAAGTCCGTCGTCTGTAGCGGCGTTCATTATCTGGCAGCAACCACATCCCATTTATATGGCAGAACTTGCGTACCGGGACAGTAACAGTAAAGAGGTGCTGGAGAAATACAAAGATCTGGTATTTGGGACCGCCGAGTTTATGGCTTCGTTTCCAGCTTATGATAGTGTGAAAAATCGCTATAATCTTGGTAAGGGATTAATTCCGGCACAAGAGGTTTTCAAAGCCGAAGATACCTACAATCCGCCATATGAATTGGCCTATTGGGATTGGGCTCTTCGTGTCGCTCAAAAATGGCGCGAGCGTTTAGGCATGCCAAGGGATGCTGAATGGGATAAAGTGATTGCGAAGCTCGCTCCGCTTCCTGAGTATAATGGTGTTTATCTGTCGACAGAAAATAACAAAGACTCGTTCACAAATGAGAAATGGCTGCGCGATCATCCATCCGTGTTGGGTGCTCTGGGGATGGTTCCTGCTTCGCCAAAATTGGATAAAGCAACTATGCAGCGCACCTTTGATACTGTTTGGAAAGTTTGGCAATGGCCCGACACATGGGGTTGGGATTTCCCGATGACAGCCATGACCGCGGCAAGACTCGGTAATCCTAATAAAGCCATCGATGCGCTTTTTATGAAAATTCAAACAAATACCTATCTAAAAAACGGACATAACTATCAGGACGGACGCTTGCGTATTTATCTTCCCGGAAACGGAGGAGTTTTGATCGCTGTGGCTATGATGGCAGGCGGATGGGATGGAAGTGTAGGAGTGAATCCGGGTTTTCCGAAGGATGGAAAATGGAAGGTGAAGTCAGAAGGCTTTAAAAAGATGCCGTAGGATCACTATGTTATTTGATTGTTAAAAATTCTAACATATATGGCCGGTTCATCCGGCCTTTTTAATTTCTGGCAATACTTTAGCACCAGTTGTGTTCGGTTCAATGGGCTTGTAATGAGCTTATTACAATCTGCTATGTAACAACTGCATTACTGAGTTTATCGTAATATCCGGCAAACGCCTAATTTTGAACGGTATAATACTGTTATTTGAACAAGGCGGAGTCCGAAGTGCATAACAGACCATGATGGTCAGTAATTAGTCTTTCGTTTATTTTACCTGAACCAATTATTCCTTTATGAAACGATCCGTACCAATTTATCAGTGGCTATTGCTGTTTGCAACATTTTTAACTTTTTCTGAAGCTTATTCTCAGCGCCAGATGGAAAGTCTTGGTCGTGGCATGATCGCCATAAATCAAGGTGATGGAAAAGTATACGTTGGATGGCGGATGCTTGGTACTGATCCTTCAGATATCGCATTTAACCTCTATCGCTCTGCGAATGGCGGCAGTCCGGTAAAGTTAAATAAGCAAACACTTGTAAAAACTACAGATTTCATTGATACAGGAAGAGATTCTCTTAAGTCGAATGCATATTTCGTAAAGGCAGTAGTCAAAGGAAAGGAAATTGAAACCAGTAAATCCTTCGTTTTAAAGGCGAACTCTCCCGCAGTGCCTTATTTGTCCGTGCCATTACAAACACCGGCTGGCTATAATCCCGGCGATGCGTCGGTTGCCGACCTGGACGGCGACGGCGAATATGAAATTGTATTACATCAGTCCGGCCGTGGCCGTGATAACTCGCAAGCTGGTTTAACCGATCCACCAATCCTTGAAGCGTATAAGCTCGATGGAACTCTGCTTTGGAGAATAAATCTTGGGAGGAATATCCGCGAAGGCGCACACTATACCCAATTTATGGTGTATGATTTAGATGGCGACGGTATTGCCGAAGTGGCCTGTAAAACTGCCGATGGAACGATCGATGGCAAGGGTAAAGTAATAGGCGATTCTACGAAAGACTATCGCGATCAGCGTGGAATGATTTTAAAAGGCCCGGAGTTTCTTACCGTATTCAACGGATTAACAGGCGCCGAAATCCATACTACGAGCTACAATCCCCCACGCCATCCAACTAAGCTTGATCCGACACCTGAGGAATTGCGTGAAATTTGGGGTGATGGAAATGGCAACCGGAGCGACCGTTTCCTGGCAGCGGTAGCCTATCTCGATGGGGTGCACCCGAGCTTGGTCATGTGTCGCGGTTATTATACCCGAACTGTAATTGCCGCCTGGGATTTAAAAAATGGAAAGCTAAGTCAGCGTTGGGTTTTTGATAGCGATTCCAGTGAAGAAAATCGTCCATTCCGCGGACAAGGCAATCATAATTTAAGTGTTGCTGATGTGGATGACGATGGAAAAGATGAAATTGTATATGGACAGATGACTTTGGACGACAACGGCAAAGGTCTTTATACTACCAGGATCGGACATGCTGATGCATTGCATGTGTCAGATTTAGATCCATCCAGGCCAGGTTTGGAAGTTTTTAGTATTCAGGAGCGCTTTGGTGATGCCGGAGCGAACTTTCGCGATGCCCGCACCGGGGAGGTGATATGGAAGAAAGCCTCAGTACAAGCAGGTGATGATGGTGAAGGTCCGGGACGAGGCTTGTCTTTAGATGTTGATCCTCGTTATAAAGGTTTTGAATCATGGGTAGCCGGTGCAAATATTACCGGGATGTTTGATGTAAAGGGGAATAAAATTGCCGAACGTACCCCAGCGGTGAATTTTGGCATATTTTGGGATGCAGATATGTTAAGCGAAATTTTAAACTCAACCACCGTGGGTAAATGGGATTATACGAATCAGAAAACCGATATAATTTTAAATGCGGCTCAGTACAATTGTGTGCATAACAATGGTACAAAATCCACACCTGCTTTAAGTGCCGATATCCTTGGAGACTGGCGCGAGGAAGTAATGTACCGCACTCGTGATGGAAAAGAACTTAGAATCTTCTCTACCACAATTCCGGCAGCAAATCGTTTCTATACATTTATGCACGACCCTCAATACCGTTTAAGTATAGCATGGCAAAATGTGGCATACAACCAGCCGCCGCATACTAGTTTTTATATCGGTCCGGAAATGAAAACTCCTCCAAAACCAAAAATTACGTTGGTGAAGTATAAGGGTGGTAATAAATAGACAGGGGCGATTTACGTTCGTTATTTGGCGGAGGTGAATCTGATTTATACAATAGAATTCTGTTTTTTTCAATTGAAAATGTAACATGTGTATTACTCCCGGGTAACAAAAAAGCCATTTAAAAGAGATATTTGCCTTTTTAATGTACTATTTATACCCGCTGCATGATAGAGCATGACGGTTAAGCCTATTCAAATCACTTATTTTAGGGACCGATTTATAGGCCAATAATGAACAGAACTGTTTCCGGATTTTTTTATATCGAGAAGATATGTTTCTGCTCTTAGACCTAAAGGTATTTTAAAACCAAAATTTATATCAGCAGGCAATTAAAAACGTTTAAAAACTATGAATAAGGTAGTATCAATTAAGAAATTATGGCCGGCATTAATAGCAATTGTTTTATTGATTGTTGCTTTTCGTCAGCAGGATAAACCAACCGTTTATATCATAGGCGATTCAACAGTTCGCAATTTCAATAACTCAGAACGTGGCTGGGGAACTTATCTAGGTAATTTTCTGGACACAACCCGTATTGCTATTAACAATCAGGCGATGGCTGGTCGCAGTACCCGGACATTTATAAAAGAAGGCCGCTGGGAAAAAGTCCTTTCAACTTTAAAGCCCGGTGATTTTGTATTAATGCAGTTCGGGCATAACGAAGGAAGTACTCCCGACACCACCAAAGCCGGATACCGTGGGGTATTAAGAGGTTTAGGAGATGAAACAAAAGAATTGACGTGGCGTGATGGTAAAAAGGAAGTTGTACTTACCTATGGTGCATACTTGCGGAAGTTTATAAATGAGGCGAAAGCTAAAGGTGCAACACCTGTTGTTCTGTCAATGATTCCCAGAAACCAGTGGGACGATGGAAAAGTTAAGCGTGCAAATAAGGATTTCGGGAAGTGGGCAAAAGAAGCAGCTGAGCGTGAAGGGGTAGCCTTTATAGACTTAAATCAGATATCTGCCGATAAATATGATAAGATGGGTCCGGAAAAAGTGAAGGAATTCTTCCCCCGAGATCATACCCACACCAACGAAGCAGGTGCTATTGAGAATGCCGCTTCAGTAGCAGAAGGGATTAAATCTCAGAACCAACTAACGTTGGCTCAGTTTCTTCGTTAAGTTTTTAAATTCGTGTTAATGGGTCTGAGTTGTTTAATCATGACGGACTCTCTTTAATTTTTAATACATATGAAACTTACATGCTTTAACAACACAAACCGGTTGAAAATTTCAGGCTCTCGTATCTCAAGTCTCACATCTCAAATCTTTTCTGATGAACAAAACCTATAAACTTATTCTACTGGCAATCGTCGCAGTTGTTTCTTCTTGTCTGGTTATGAAGCCGCAGCAAAAGCCTAAACTTTTTTTAATTGGCGATTCGACTGTCAGACACGGAAGTAAAGGTATGGGAGATGGTGGCCGATGGGGATGGGGCGACATCATTGCGGCTTACTTTGATACTACAAAAATCTCTGTCAAAAATGAAGCACTCGGTGGAACCAGTAGCCGTAGTTTCATGCATAGAGGCAGATGGGCAGCTGTATTACCTCAGATTAAAAAGGGTGATTACGTTATTATGCAGTTTGGTCATAATGACAGCAGTCCGCTGGACGATTCTGCCCGCGCCCGTGGAACAATAAAGGGGAATGGAGATGAAAGTAAAGAAATATACAATCCCATTACTAAACAAAAAGAGGTTGTTTATACTTACGGATGGTATATCAGGAAGTTTATTTCAGATATTAAAGCGAAAGGGGCTACTCCGATTGTAGCCTCGCTAATTCCAAGAAATAGCTGGACCGACGGCAAGGTTCACCGGTCGGTTGATAGTTATGGCCAATGGGCTCAGCAGGCCGCGCAGCAGGGCGGAGCATATTTTATTGATCTTAACAGGATAACGGCAGATCGTTATGATAAAGAAGGTGAGGCAAAGGTGAGGTCGACTTACTTCAATACTACCGATGCTACACATACCATTGAAGCGGGGGCCAGGGTAAATGCTGAATCGGTAGTACAGGGTTTGAAGGAATTGAAGAATAATCCCTTAAAGAAATATTTAAAATCACAACAGTAAATAATACACGTATGATACATTTTCGTTCACTCATAAAGGTAATAGCTATAATTCTTATTTCCTTGATTTTTACTGAAGCGAATGCACAGAAACTTCCCGGGAAGAAAAAAGTGTTGAGGCAAATGAGATTAACCAATCAATACTTTATGAATAAGTGGCCCGATCCGGGGAAGTCTATTGTTACCAATAGAGAGCGGCCTAGCAATATCTGGACACGGGGTGTATATTATGAGGGATTAATGGAGCTTTATCGCATAGAGCCGAAGGAAAAGAAACAAAAAGTATATTACGATTACGCAGTAGACTGGGGTCAAAAACATAACTGGGGCTTAAGAAGCGGAACCGCCAGAGACCGTCAGAATGCTGATGATCAAACCTGCGGACAAACGTATATCGATCTGTATCTTATTGATAAGAAGGAAGAAAGAATACGGGATATTAAAACCGCTGTTGACGGTATGCTGGCTAGCGAAAAAGTTGACGATTGGTGGTGGATTGACGCATTGCAAATGGCAATGCCTGTGTTTACAAGATTAGGTGTGTTATATAATGATACTAAGTATTTCGATAAAATGTACGAACTGTATAACTACACAAAAACAAAGCATGGAGATAAGGGATTGTGGAATCCTGAAGACAAACTTTGGTGGAGAGATAAAGATTTCGATCCTCCCTATACTGAGCCGAACGGACAAGACTGCTATTGGTCAAGAGGAAATGGATGGGTAGTCGCTGCTTTAGTACGTACTTTGGATATGCTCCCAAAATCCGATACTCATTATAATGAGTATATGCAGGATTATAAAGATATGATGGCGGCCCTGCTTCCGATTCAAAGGGCTGATGGCTTTTGGAATGTAAGTTTGCACGACCCCAATAATTTTGGAGGAAAAGAAACTACCGGAACGTCTTTATTTGTGTATGGAATGGCTTGGGGCGTTAACAACGGGATTTTAAGCAAGGAGATTTATACACCTCCTCTAGTTAAAGCATGGAACGCCATGGCTAAAGAATCAGTACATAAAAATGGCTTCCTGGGCTATGTACAGGGCACCGGTAAAGAACCCAAAGACGGTCAGCCGGTAAGTTATACAAGTAAACCAGATTTTGAAGATTATGGACTTGGTTGTTATTTGATGGCAGGAAGCGAAGTTTATAAAATGAAGGAATAACCGAAGAAGGGACATAGCGATTTTGCATTGTTTTGCTGAACATGTTTTAGCCAAACAATGCAATTTAAAGCGTTCTTGCGATTGTAGGTCTTTGGTGGAGTGTTCTAAAATGCTATTCAGGCACTTATCCCTTTTTAATAATATCCAATATGTTACCTAACCAAAAATATTCCTGTCTTCTCTTCTGCTTTATTTTATTCTGTTTTTCTGCGTCTGCTCAACCTGCGGGCAGTTATAGTTCAGGCTTTAAAAAACAGGGAAATGAATTCTTTTTTTCGAACTCAAATTCCGATGTCAAAATAGAATTTTGTACCCCCGGCATGTTTCGGGTGCGAACATCATGGAGCAGAACTTTCGAAGAGAACGAACCTTGGATGGTTTCCAACTATGTATGGCCTCCGCAGGACATAATTTCTTCACAAAATAATGATCATTACCTTCTTCAATCGTCCAAGCTTGATGTGCGGGTATATAAATCGCCCTTCCGGATAGATGTTTATGACAAGCAGGGCAAGCTCCTATCTTCCGAAAACAATGCAGGTGCATTTAAGGAAGGCTTAGCAGTTGGCGTAAACAAAAAATTATTAGCAGAGGAGCATTTTTTTGGGTTTGGCGAACGGATGGACTTCATCGATCAAAAAAGCAAAAAACTTAAGCTCAACGTAGGGCGTGGCCGCGGCTTACCGCATGAGGTAGGTGCGTACAATATTCTGGAAGCGAACTATTCGCCTGTGCCGTTTTTTATGAGCACACAGGGTTACGGTATTTTCCTTCATAACTCCTTTGCTACCGAATGGGATATGGGTGCGAGCCAGGACGATCAGTACAGTTTCAAAGCAGCCGACGGTGAACTTGATTATTATTTTATATATGGTCCCACTTTCCCCTCAATACTCGCCGATTATACTGCATTGACGGGTAAGGCGCCTTTAATTCCGAAATTTGCTTTTGGCTTACATGCCGGAACTTACAGCGGCGGAACCTGGGGCCACGAAGCTGAAACGTCCGATAGTTATGTTATAGCCCTTGCGCGAAAGTTCAGGGCCTTGGGTATTCCGGTAGATTTACTTTGGCTTGACTCTACCTGGAGAATTTTTGGTAAAAATGGCGGTAAGGGTGCAACATCCTTCGAGTGGCGCGAAACCTTCAAAAATCCAAAAGGCATGTTTGATAGCCTTTATGCCATGAATTACAAAATGGTCGGGCTGCATTTGCGACCACGCTTTGATAATGGAAACACCATGAATCTTTTAGATCAGGCACGCCAGCAAGGATTCGTATATCCCGAGCCTGGCGGAAAAGGTGAGTTCGTGAATTTCTTCGATCAAAAATCGGTTGACTGGTGGTGGAATAATGGTGTCATGAAAGTTGCATCTCAGGGCGCAATGTTCTTAAAAACAGATGAAGGAAGTGCATTCGGCGGCTTAGCTAACGAAAGCGATAAAACTGGTCCGACGGATAAAACAGCTCAGAAATTACATAACGTTTTTCCTATCGCTTACGCGAAGGCTCCTTTCGAAAAATTTCAAACCCTGAATAACATGCGCGGATTAAATCAGACCCGCGAGGGTTATGCCGGTATACAGCGTTACCCCTTCATTTTTGCCGGCGATTGGCCAAGTGAATGGCAATATTTTGCTCCGGTCATAAAAGCCGGAATTAATATTGGCGTTTCAGGAATAGGTTATTGGTCGCATTGTATGGGTGGTTTCGAGCATGTAGCCGATCCCGAATTGTACATACGCTGGGTGCAATTTGGAATGTTTAGTCCCATTGCCCTGGTGTTTGGTATGGAACATCCAAATTATAAAGAGCCATGGAATTATGGCGAGGCAGCACTTGCTAATTTTAAGAAATACGATCTGTTACGATATCGCTTAATTCCATATATGTATAGCAACGCATTTAATATGTACCAAAGCGGTATGCCTTTAATGCGTGCTTTAGTTCTCGAGTATCAGAACGATAAAAATGTGTATGATATAGGTGATCAGTATCTTTTTGGGAATAATCTGATGGTTGCTCCCGTTACTACGAAAGGTGCAAAAACCAAAACCGTTTATCTTCCGGAAGGAGATTGGTACGACTATTGGACCGGAAAAAAATATTCAGGGAAGCAGTACATCCATGTAGTGACTCCTTTAGATACGATACCTCTTTTCGCGAAAGCTGGAGCGATTATACCGATGCAGCCCGAGATGAAGTATTTCGGAGAAAAGCCTGTTAATGAAATTACCCTCGATATTTTCCCCGGCAAAAGTTCTTCTTTTGAGTTGTATGAAGATGACGGATTAAGTCTGCAATATCAAACCGGGAAGTTCGCACTCAGTCGGATAACTACCACTGTGAATCCAAAGAATTTAAAAGTGCACATCAGTAAAACTACCGGACATTACGAGCCTGAGCAGCGCACCTATCTTGCGAAAATTCGCTTAGAAGATGGAATGAAACCATCTGCTATAACAGAAAATGGAAAACAAGTTGTATCCATTTCAAAATCGGTTTTATCCGGAAAGAGTGGTTATTTCTTTGATGACAAAGAGAATGTTGTTTACATGAAAACTTCCCGCGATAATAAATCGAACATAGAACTCATTATAAATTATTAATATGAAAAGATTTGCGTCATTATTCCTCCTGTCGGGCTTTGTACTTCTTACCGGCGGCGTAAATGCCCAGCGTATCAAGTATAATTTTAATCCTGATTGGAAGTTGTATATAGGCGATCAAAAAGGTGCCGAAGCCCCCGGATTTAACGATGCCGGATGGCAGGCTGTAACCTTGCCACATGCCTGGAATGAGGATGACGCATTCAAAAAGAATATTGCAGAACATTCAACCGGAATAGTCTGGTACCGGAAACATTTTAAAGTTCCGACCTCAGATAAAGGGAAAAAGATCTTTCTGGAATTTGAAGGCGTACGCCAGGCAGGCGAATTTTATTTAAATGGAAAGTTTATCGGTCTGCATGAAAATGGCGCCATGGCTTTCGGCTTCGATGTTACTGATCTGATCAAGCCCGGAGCCGAAAATGTTATAGCTGTGCGGATTGATAACGCCTGGGATTACCAGGAAAAAGCTACCAAAATTAAATTTCAGTGGTCTGATAGAAATTTCAATGCCAATTATGGTGGTTTGCCCAAAAACGTATGGTTACACGTTTCGGATAAGTTGTATCAAACGCTTTCACTGTTCTCGTTTCTGAAAACTACAGGCGTTTATATCTATGCCAGGGATTTCGATATTTCAAAAAAGACAGCGACAGTAAATGCCGAATCCGAAGTAAAAAACGAGTACTCAGCTTCTAAAACCTTTCAATACGAAGTTGAAGTAAAAGATATGGACGGAAAGTCGGTGAAAGCTTTCGCTGGTCCCAAAGTAACCCTAAGGCCAGGCGAAACTAAAGTTGTCAGCGCAAGCGCATCCATAAATAATCTTAACTTCTGGAGTTGGGGTTACGGATACTTGTATACAGTAAGTACTCGCATTAAGATGAACGGGAAACTTGTTGACGAAGTAAATACTAAAACGGGATTTCGGAAAACCGAGTTTAAAAACGGAACTGTATATCTGAACGACAGGGTACTGATGCTCAAGGGTTATGCCCAGCGCACAAGCAACGAATGGCCGGCACTGGGTATGTCTGTGCCACCATGGATGAGCGATTATAGCAATGGTTTGATGGTCGAAAGCAATGCAAATCTGGTTCGCTGGATGCATATTACTCCCTGGAAACAGGATGTTGAATCCTGCGACAGAGTGGGATTAATACAGGCTATGCCTGCCGGCGATTCCGAAAAGGATGTTCAGGATGGTCGCTGGATACAACGTACGCAATTGATGCGCGACGCCATTATTTATAATCGCAACAATCCAAGTATTTTCTTCTACGAAAGCGGGAATGAATCTATCAGCGAGGAGCACATGGTCGAAATGAAGGCTATTAAAGACAGATACGATCCAAACGGTGGACGTGCTATTGGTTCGCGCGAAATGCTTGATAGTAAAATTGCTGAGTATGGTGGAGAAATGCTGTACACCAATAAAAGCGCCGACATCCCTCTGTGGGCTACAGAATACTCCAGAGATGAAGGATTACGTAAATACTGGGATGAATTTTCTCCGCCATACCATAAAGATGGTGACGGACCGATGTACCGCAACGCTCCTGCCAGAGAATATAATCGCAACCAGGATTCTCATGCTATTGAAAATGTAGCGAGGTGGTATGAGTTTTGGAGAGAGCGTCCAGGTACCGGGAAGCGTGTAAATGCTGGTGGGGTAAATATTATTTTCTCGGATTCAAATACGCACTTCCGTGGAGCGGAAAACTATCGACGGAGCGGCGAGGTGGATGCGTTGAGAATTCCTAAAGATGGTTTTTTTGCTCACAAAGTAATGTGGGATGGTTGGGTTGATGTTGACAAACACAGCACACACATAATCGGGCACTGGAACTATCAGCCTGATACCAAAAAAAATGTGTATGTAGTTTCAAGCGGTGAAAAAGCAGAGTTATTTGTTAACGGACAGTCAAAAGGATTTGGAGAAAGAAGCAATGGTTTTCTTTTCACTTTTAAAAATATTGAATGGCAACCAGGCACTGTTAAAGCGGCGTCTTATGATGCTCTAAATAAGAAATTATCAGAAGCAGAAATTACAACAGCGGGACAACCTGTAGGCTTACGCCTAACAACTATACAGGCACCTCAGGGTTTAAAAGCTGATGGTGCAGATGTTCTTCTGGCTCAGATTGAGGTTGTGGATGCGAATGGAAATCGTTGTCCAACAGCTTTAAATATGATTGATTTTAAGCTTGAGGGGAATGCCGAATGGCGTGGCGGACTTGCACAGGGACCTGATAATTATATTCTGTCTAAAACCCTTCCTGTCGAAGGTGGAGTTAACAGGGTTATCATTCGTTCCACTACAAATCCTGGACAGATAGTATTATCCGCAAGTTCTGAAGGCTTAAAGCCTGCGACAATTGCGTTCAAATCTACTCCCGTAAAAGTTAATAATGGCTTATCCTTAAATATGCCCCATGATGGACTTGGTTCGTATTTAAAACGCGGCCCAACTCCTGCCGGCCCGTCATTTACTCCATCACGCCAGGCACTTGAAATTGCATCCGCAACAGCGGGTTCTAATGCAGATCAGGTTGCGGCGAGTTATGATGATAATGAACTCTCCGACTGGGTTAATGATGGAAAGGTCTCTACAGCATGGGTTAAATATAATTTGGCTAAGGAAGCGGTTGTTAATGAGGTGACATTGAAATTAAACAATTTTAGAAGCCGTACATATCCGATCAGGATTTTAGTTGATGGTATAGAGGTGTTCAATGGAGTTACACCCAGATCCCTGGGTTACTGCACGTTGGTTTGTAAACCAACAAGAGGAAAAACAGTTACCATTCAACTGGCAGATGAAGCTTCCGCAAAAGATGATTCGAAGATTGGCGTAGAAATGGGCGGGAAAAAACTTGATGACGGAGTTGCCCGAAATGATGCGAACGCAAAAGGAACTTTAAGTATCATTGAAGCTGAAATCTATTCAAAATTGTAGTTTTAATCTGGCGCCCTACACTCCAAACCTAAATAATTTGTAATATGTTCTCAAATCTAACATCTCATATCTCAAATCTAAAACTACATGAAACTAGCCTTTAAAATGAAACTGAAGCCTGGCTTTAAAGAAGAATACAAAAAACGCCATGACGAAATCTGGCCGGAATTAAAAACGCTTCTTAATGAGAATGGAATAAGCGATTATACTATTTTTCTTGACGAAGAAACTAATATACTTTTTGCTGTTCAACAGCAGGATGGGAACAAGTCATCGCAGGATTTAGGACAGACCGAAATCGTGCAGAAATGGTGGGCATATATGGCCGATATTATGGAATCAAATCCTGATAATTCTCCTGTAAGCAAACCTCTTACAGAAGTGTTTCATATGGATTAGTCTTGGCGCCTTCGACTTAAGGTAAGCGCCGTTAAACCTTATAGGTTTAGAAATAATAAAATATTCAAACACAATGAAAAAAAGCACAATCATAGTATCGCTTTTATCCCTTTGTTTTTTTAACGGACTTCAGGCTCAGACTACCATTTGGCCCGAGGTTAAAAAAGAAACCCGCCCCTGGACTCGCTGGTGGTGGATGGGTAATGCCGTTGATCAAAAAAACATCTCATCCCTGCTCACTAACTATAAACAAACAGGTTTCGGTGGGGTAGAGATAGCACCGATTTACGGTGCCATAGGTTACGAAAGCCGCTACCTTCAATACCTCTCTCCCGCCTGGATGAAAATGCTGGATCATACCACTAAAACAGCGGAAAGTTTAGGCATGGGCGTAGATTTAACAAATGGAACGGGCTGGCCTTTTGGCGGACCGCAGGTTCCGGCAGAATTCGCTGCCTCGCGTCTTATCGTTAAAAACTATACTCTTGCAGCAGGAAATTCTTTAAAGGAGAAGATTGAAGTCAGCGATCCAAAAGCAGGCCTTACACGTTTACAGGCCCTAACCGCTTACAGCAATAAAGGCGAGGTTCTTCAGCTTGTAGATAAGGTCGATAATAAAGGTTTTTTAAATTGGAAGCCGAAAAACGGCACATGGGAGATTTATGCTGCTTTTAATGCGAAAACCCGCCAAATGGTAAAGAGGGCTGCGCCGGGGGGAGAAGGGTTTACATTAAATCATCTTTCAAAACCAGCCCTTGATGAGTATCTGAATCGCTTCGATAAGGCGTTTGTAAATAATCCACCAAAAGTAAGGGCATTTTACAACGACAGTTATGAAGTATACAATGCAGATTGGTCGGATAATTTTTTTGCCGAGTTTCAGGCAAGACGGGGATATGATTTGCGTCCGCACATTCGCGATCTTGTTAGCAAAGAGTCCTCTCCCCAAATCGCACGCCTCAAATCTGACTATCGCGAGACCATGTCCGATATGTTATTGCATAACTTTACTATCCCCTGGACAAACTGGACTCACAAATACAACAGTATATCAAAAAACCAGGCCCATGGCTCGCCGGGTAACTTGCTGGATTTGTATGCCGCTGTCGATATACCCGAATGCGAAACTTTTGGCTCCAGCTTTTTTCCGATTCCCGGCCTTCGCCGCGATAGCGCAGATATACGAAACGTGGACCCGGATCCGATAATGCTGAAATTTGCATCCTCTGCCGCACATGTAACCGGAAAGAATCTGGTTTCGAGCGAAACCTTTACCTGGTTGACAGAACATTTCAAAACATCATTGTCGCAAACAAAACCAGAATTGGAGCAGGTGTTTTTATCCGGTGTAAACCACACTTTCTTTCACGGCACAACATATTCTCCGGAAGATGTTCCGTTTCCGGGATGGCTGTTTTATGCCTCTGTGAATTTCGTTCCAGCAAATAGCTGGTGGTCGCACCTTCCGGGATTAAATAACTATATCACCCGGGTTCAGTCGGTTCTTCAGGCAGGCAAGCCGGATAACGAGTTGCTTGTATACTGGCCGATTTATGATGTTTGGAATAATCCTAAAGGTATGGATATGCCTTTAAAGGTACACGATGTCGATGTTTGGCTTCATCCAAGTCCGTTTTATAAAAACGTGAAATCCTTACAGGATGCAGGATATTCTTTAGATTTCGTTTCTGACGCGTTGTTAAAGAATTCATCCGTTTTAAACGGAAATATCAGCACTTCATCCAATGCATCGCCATACAAAACATTAATCGTCCCTAAAGCCGATCTGATGCCTGTGGAAACCCTTCAGAAAATTATTGATTTGGCTAGATCCGGAGCGACGGTAATCATTCAGCAATTTCCCGAAGATGTACCTGGGTTAACTGATCTTGAAGCCAACAGAAATAAGCTGTTTCAAACTATTTCAGGACTTTCATTCTCGGATGCAGGCGACGGAATCAAGCAATTTAAAACTGGATCTGGTCAAATTATTCTTTCCGGCGATGTACAAAAAGCCTTGAAATTCAGAGGTATTTCAGGGGAAAAAATTGCATCTGCTGGCTTAAAGTTTCTACGTCGTCAGGTGGGTGACGAAAAATATTATTATCTGGTAAATCACACTGCCACAGCAATTGATGCCGACTTGCCATTGAATGTTCAGTCGGCTGCCATAATGATTATGGACCCCCAAACTGGAAATTTTGGTCTCGGAGAAAGTAAACTAGCGGGCGATCAAACAAATGTTAAAATACAAATGCAGCCGGGTGAAGCTTTGATCCTTAAAACGGTCGCGGCAAATTCAGGTGCACCGAAATGGAAGTATCTTAATAAAGCGCAGAATACTGTTGAAGTAAAAGGCGAGTGGAATCTTCGTTTCACTGAAGGTGGTCCGAAGGTTCCATCCGAAAAGAAACTTTCTAAGCTGACATCATGGACCGAACTTGGCGATAGTTTGGCTGTAGCCTACTCGGGCCGTGCAGAATATTCAATAAACTTCAAAATGCCTAAGATTAAAGGCGATGAATATATTCTCGATTTAGGAAAGGTTCATGAAAGTGCCCGCGTGTGGGTTAATGGTAACGATGCCGGTATTTTATGGAGTATCCCATTTCAAACCCGTATCGGGAAATTTCTTAAAAAAGGAAAGAATACAATCAAAATAGAAGTGGCGAACCTGATGGCCAATAGAATCAGGGATATGGACAAGAAAGGCATTGAGTGGCGTAAATATCACGAGATTAACTTCGTAAATATCAATTACAAGGACTTCAACGCCGCAGTTTGGAAGCCCCAGCCTTCAGGTTTAATTGGGCCTGTTACAATTACTCCATATAAGAAATAAGGCCATGAGAAGCTTACTCTTTTTTTCAACGATTTTAATATGGTGTGGCGCATATTCTCAAAAGGTAAATAATGCAGTAAGTATGCCAGGAACTATAATCGTGCCTGCTTCAGATTTTCTTGATAGGAATCCAAAGGGAAATACTATCTCTGATGCAGGTGCTTTGAATACCGACTGGATTTTTAATAATACGGCTATTGTGCTTAACTCGGAGACTAATTTGATCGCCAGAATCAATATTCCTCAAGCTGCGCTTTATTACTTATATGTCAGGAGTCAGGGAAACCGCGGAGCCGGCTTTAAAGTATCTGTCGGCGATAAGGTAAGTGCTGAAACTTTTGGTACGGAGGTGTTAAGCTGGAAAAAGGCAGGCACTTTTCAACTTAAGAAGGGTATAACTGACATTAAAATCACCCGCATCGACCCTTCCCCGGTTGTTGATGTTTTGGTTTTGAGCACAAACCCTATTCTTACAGAAGAGGATATCAAACCCTATCAACTCAATCCCGATGTTCAGCTTATTAAGGAGTACAAAATCCCGGCTACGGGAACTGTGAAATTTGGTGATGTGAATGGGGATAAGAAAACTGATTTTATGGCTATCAGCCGTGATTGGACTACTACAGTTTTTGATAATTCAGGTACTGAACTCTGGTCATGGAAAGCTCCAGAAGAGAACACACGCTTGAGATCTGAGTTTGAAGCTCCGGGTCTGCTCTGGGATTTCGATAGTGATGGAAGCGTAGAGGTGGTACATTGGCGTTTCATAGAGAACAAGGAATGGCTGGTGATTGCTGACGGGCGCACAGGAAAAGAAATTCGCAAAACAGAATGGCCAACAAGGGCATTGCCGCATGTATATAATAATTTCAGACTAGCTATCGCTAAGCTTACCAAAGCCGCACCAAACGAGCTTGTTGTATTTACTGATTATGGTGGTACAATGAATGTCACAGCTTACAAGTCGGATCTGAGCTTACTTTGGCAGCATACCGAAAATCGAAAAAAAGATAACCTAGGCCACTATATCTACCCTGTAGATTTTGATAAAGACGGAATAGATGAAGTACTGGTCGGGTCTTTATTGCTGAATTCGAAGGGCAAGGAAATATGGAATCGATTTGATTTACTTAACGACAATCATGATCATGCAGACAGCTATAAATTCGCTGATATTGATAAAGACGGGAAACTGGATATTCTAATTTCCAACAGTGAAACTGGAGTGTACGCGATCAAGGCGATGACGAAAGAGCTGATCTGGCAAAATGTTGCAGAGCATAGTCAGCAGATCCAGGTGGGAGATTTTCTCAAAAATGTGCCTGGTCCCCAGGTTGTTATTGGCGGCCGGACCTACGGACTGAAACAAACTTCCGAACCGGGTCTTAGCAGCCAGCTTTTTTGGTTCGATAACAAAGGTACACTGGTTTCTATGTGGCCCAATGGCTATCCTTTAAATGGCAATCCTGATTTTGTTGTCGGTAATTGGAATGGTAAAGGCAAACCCCAACTATTCTGGTACAAGTTTAAAATTGATCAAAAAGGGGAAGGAGATTTGTATTTTCCTGATGGTGTTTTTCATATGTTCGACTTTACGGGACGGGGTGCAGAAGAAGTTATTACTCTTTCGCGGGGAATTTTGCGGGTGTTCGGATCAAAAACGGCTTCACATTCAAATAAAGATTTAAAAGCTGACTTGAACTATCTTAGATCGAAAGTTGTAAATCATACCCACTATTGATATCTTGTGTTAGTTTTGTTAGCTATTAACCGCGGGAGAAGCAATATTTCGCAACCATGTTGCTATTTTAGAAAATTATATGTCCAAGTCCTCAAATAAGTCGTTAAAGTTTTTCGATTTTATTCATATCGACGAATATTCAGCAACTCCCAAATATCTTCAGTTAACGAATTCTATTTTAACAGCAATTGAATCAGGCAAGATCAATAAAAACGATATGTTGCCTTCTATTAACGAATTGAGTTATGAGTTAGAAATCTCGAGAGACACTGCTGAAAAGGGCTATAAATATTTAAAGAAAATCGGCGTTTTAGCCTCCATTCCTGGTAAAGGGTATTATATAGCGAGTACAGATTTCAGGCAGACCCTTCGAATTTGTATGCTGTTTAATAAACTTAGTTCACATAAAAAGATTGTATACGATTCGTTTATTGCAGCACTTGGCGATCATGTTGCAGTCGACTTTTACATTTACAACAACGATTTTAAGTTATTTAAAAAAATGTTGGCCGACAAGATGGAAGGTTACTCCCATTACATCGTAGTCCCTCATTTTATCGAAGGGGGTGAAAATGCCTGCGATATTATCAATACCATTCCAAAAGAGAAACTGGTGCTGCTTGATAAGAAAATTCCGGGTGTTGATGGCGAATACGCCGCTGTTTATGAGAATTTTGAAACAGATATTTACAAAGCCCTGGAACAGGCAAAAGATATTTTAAGTAAATATCACACCATAAAATTAATCTTTCCCGAGAAAAGCTATTATCCTAAAGAGATAAAAAAAGGATTATTACGTTTCTGCCAGCAATATGCTTTTGGTCATAAAGTGATAAGCGATATCAGTACCGAGCCTATAGAAGAAGGCGAGGTTTATATCAACTTAATGGAAGATGATTTGGTTAAATTAATCGAAAAAATAATCTCGCTTAAATTAGAAGTAGGCAAACAAGTTGGTGTGATATCTTATAATGAAACACCTCTTAAAAAGGTAATCTTAAGCGGGATTACAACAGTTTCCACAGACTTTCAGCAAATGGGCTCTATTGCTGCAAAAATGATTTTAGAAAATTCGAGAACACATGTAGAAGTGCCGTTTCATCTTACTCTTAGACCTTCGTTGTAAACTTTTAGTGCTTCTTAGTGTTTGTTTCTTTAAATAAAGTATGAAGAAACATTTTTATAACACTGGAATTATAGGCAATTGCTCCTTTCTTGCACACGTTGGTAAAGATACCAATATCTCATGGTTGTGCTGGCCTCGTTTCGACAGCTCGTTTGTTTTCGGATCCCTGTTAGATAAAGAAAAAGGCGGAGAATTTTCAATTCTTCCTGCTTCAGAATACACTTCAAATCAGTTTTATCTGGAAAATACGAATGTATTGTGTACAGAAATTACATGTGAAAGCGGCAGATACAGGGTAATAGATGTGGCTCCCCGATTTCAGCAGTATGAGCGTTATTTTAAACCGCTAATGTTGATTCGGAAAATCGAACCTCTTGAAGGGAATCCCCGGATTCAGGTTAAATGCCAGCCAGTAGGCGATTATGGCAGACAAAAGCTAAGGCCACATCGGGGAAGCAATCATATACATTTTGACGGATACGAAGATTCTGTCCGGCTCACCACAAATATTCCGATCAGTTATCTATCAGATGAAACCGCCTTTGTATTAAACGAAGTTAAATACCTGGTTCTGACTTACGGGCAGCCTTTAGAAGCTCCATTAAGCAGTACCTGCGAGAATTTTATCAGGGAAACCATTTCATATTGGCGCATCTGGATAAAACATTCTAACATCTCATCTTTCTATCAGGAGTACGTCATACGTTCTGCCCTGGCATTGAAAATACATCAATACGAAGATACGGGCGCTATTATCGCGGCCAGTACAACGAGCTTGCCTGAGTATCATGGCAGCGGCAGAAACTGGGATTATCGCTTTTGCTGGTTAAGAGATACCTACTATGTAATTTCTGCGCTCAGTCACATTGGCCATTTTGAAGAGATGGAACGCTATTTCAACTATGTTGCAGGAATTTCAGTATCCGAAAATAGCCGGTATCAGCCTCTCTATGCCATAGATGGCAGCAGTGAGCTCAATGAAACTATTATGGAACACCTGGACGGATATATGGGAAATAAGCCCGTCAGGATCGGTAACCAGGCTGCAGAGCATATTCAAAATGACATTTACGGACAGGTAATGATATCAATTATGCCCCTGTACATTGATCATAGATTTGTTTTCCGTGAACGTAAAGACTCTATACGGTGGATTGAAACTGTACTCGGCAAAATAGAACGCACAATTGATGAGAAAGACGCGGGTATTTGGGAATTTAGAAATATTGCCAATGTTCATTGTTACAGTAATCTGTTTCAATGGGCCGGTTGTGCAGCTGCCGCTAAAATGGCACGCACCATCTCCAATAAAGAACTTGAAGAAAAAGCTTTATCACTTCAAAAGAAAGCAGCAGATCACATCGAAAGTTGTTATGATCCCGTAAGGAAAGTTTATACCAATGCTGCGGGCGGCACTTATTTAGATGCCAGCACTTTGCAGCTTATCATGATGAATTACCTTGATCCGGCTTCCGACCGTGCAAAAGATCATTTGAAGGCTCTTGAAGCCGAACTGAAAACCCCAAGCGGTTTATTTTATCGCTATTTACACGAGGATGATTTTGGGAAGCCCAAGACTACATTTCTGATTTGTGCCTTTTGGTATGTTGAAGCTCTGGCTTGTGTAGGGAGGATAGATGATGCTATAAAAGAATTCGAAAATATCATCCAGTACTCTAATCACCTCATGCTTTTTAGTGAAGATGTTGATGAAAATACCGGAAGCCAATGGGGGAATTTCCCCCAGGCTTACAGTCATGTAGGTTTAATGAATGCGGCTTACCGCATTGCAATGAAATTGGATAAGCCAATATTTCTTTAGCTTTCTGACGAGATAAAGGCGAGTGACCTTAATAATTTTCTAACTTCCCGATAATCTCTTAAATAAAATCTGGCGGCAGATATATTGCCGCCAATTTTTATGGAGTAGGCATCCGAAGGAAGTACTTTGAAAATATCTTCATCTGTATGGTCATCTCCTAAAGCCATGATGTAATCATAATCTTTATCTTCAAACCATTTAAGAGCCATTTTCCCCTTGTTTACCTCGATGTTTTTAATCTCAATAACCTTGCTTCCCGGAAGCATTTGTAGCCCTCTGTCGGCTATTGTAAAGAGCAAGTCATTCATTATTTCATTTGCCCTCAAATCGCCTAGGCCTTCTTCCACTTTCCGGTAATGCCACACCAGCGAGTAACTTTTTTCTTCGATAAACGACCCGGGAGTTCTGTCGACATATGTTTCCAGAATTGGTGCAATATCCTGTTTCCACTGATTATCTAAACCCGATATTTTTACCCAATCTTGCTCGTGCTTTTTGGTCCATGTTCCGTGCTCGGCTATCATGTCAATGGGTAATTTCGAGAACCATTCTTCTAAGGTCTCGTGTTTGCGCCCACTTATTATTACCACGTGGTTTGATGGATCTGACGATAGTTGTTCTAATAACTCGTATAAATCCTCGTCCGGGAAAGCCATATCTATATCCGAATGAAATCCGACCAGTGTGCCGTCATAATCAAGAAATATGATTCGCTTGGATGATTCGGCATATTCTTGTTCCATCATGAATTGTCTCTGCATCTCCAGGTATTTCGCTTTCATTGATTTTTGTAGTTGTTTTACTTCGTGTAAACGATCCATATAAATTTTTACCCAGTGCCGGATGTTAAACTTTGATACAACGTGGCGTAAGAGTTTCATTCGCCTCTTTTGTTCTTCGGGCTTCATGTTAATGGCCTGAATTATTGCCTCATAAATTTCTCCAATATTATTGGGGTTTACTATAAGAGCATCTACCAACTCTTTTGCAGATCCGGCCATTTCGCTCAAGATCAGTACACCATCGTTGTTTGTACGGCTGGCCACGTATTCTTTACTTACCAGATTCATTCCATCACGCATCGGTGTTACCAGGCAAACATCAGCTATACTATACAGTGCTGATAATACTTCAATTGGAAAGGATCGATAATAATAATGAACCGGAATCCAGTTTAAAGTTCTGTATCTGGCGTTAATATTTCCAACCAGTTTGTCAATCTCATCTTTTAACTCTCTATAGTTCGCCACAGTATCTCTTGACGGCACAATAATCATATAAAGAATTACTTGTTCGAGATGCTCCGGATGGAGTTGAAGCAGTAAATCAAAGGCTTGTAGTCGTTGTAAAATACCTTTACTATAATCAAGCCGGTCTATTGATAAAACGATTTTATAGCCGTCGAAGCTTTCCTTAAGTTCTTGCCTGTTTTGAATGACCTTTTCATCCTGTGTTAGCAATTCAAATTTTTTATCATCAATTCCCATCGGGAAAGATTCAATTACTACCTGCCTGTCGTTGTATGTAACAACGTTTGAGGAGGACTGTATAGGCAAGATCCGGGTCACTGCGCTTCTAAAATGTCTGGCGTCATCGAATGTATGGAAACCTAAGAGGTCGGCTCCAAGCATGTTTTCTAAAATCTCTGCACGCCAGGGTATCAGCCTGAACAGTTCCGAACTGGGGAACGGAATATGCTGGAAAAATCCAATGGTAATATCAGGAAATTCGGCTCTGATCAGGCCGGGTAAAAGCAATAATTGATAATCGTGTATCCAAATGATATCATCAGGCTCAGCTATTTGTAAAACGGCTTCCTTGAACTTATAATTTACTTCTTTATAGCTGTCCCAGTAGCTTTGCTCATACTTTGCATAGGTGGGGTGATAATGAAAAATTGGCCATAGGGTTTCGTTAGAAAACCCTTCATAATAAAGATTAATCTCTTCCTGAGTTAGAAAAACAGGAGAGAGGTTGATTTCTGACAATTGATTTTTAATCGTGTTTTCCTGATCTTCAGAATAAACTTCAATGCCAGGCCATCCAATCCAAATGTTGTTCCCTTGACGGTAAATTGATCCGAGGCCGGTTGCTAACCCACCCTCGCTTTGCCTAAGTTCAAATTGGCCATTACTCTCACTTATTTTTACAGGAAGCCTGTTTGAGATAATGATTGTTTTGCCCATGTTTATTTTTTTTAATACAGTATTAATAAAAGGGGTTTTTATGCCTTACTGTTTCAATTAAGAAATATTGACAGGAAAAACTGATTCTTATGTGATGCTGAATCAGCCGTATTTGTTATGTAAAACAAAAAAGACCCAGAATGTTTATCGACGGTTCTTGCTAAGTAAGTACTTTTTTTTTACTTCCGGAGAATTAAGTTTCAATTAGCCATGGGCAGAATTTGATTAATTTGTCAAATATGACTGATGTTCATAGGCTTATTTAATATGAAAGCCAGTGAATAGAAAAAGATCAAGTCGAAAAATTGGGGAAATAGTTTTAGTCATATTCTCGGTATATCTTAGGCTATTTTAGTGCGTGAAAAGGCGTGGATTTATCATTTCGCCGGAGCTGGCAGAAGAATAAGGCACTACTACATTAGTACCGCTAGCTTAGGCATATACTTTTCCAAGGCTGCTTAACACTTTAGAGGATCTGACCCAAAAGTTATAGATCTTTCCTCGATTTTTTTCCTTCTTACATATAAGATAAGTATGAAAAAAGCAATGCCTCTTTCGAGAATGAGTGCTACCAAATAGGTACCAAGTTCGGACCAAGTCCACTAAATAGTGGACTTGGTCCGAACTTGTCTCGAATAAGCCCCCTGCTTGGTAGGGAGCTGGACATACTCTATTGCCTTATACGAAATCGAAAAGTGCTAAACAATCGTCCCTTCACCAGCGGGACGGCAATTGCCTTAGACATTGTCAATGTTGATCGAATTGATGCTAACATAGTATATCTTCACCGGCTTCTCTATTTGCGGAATACTACTTGCCAAGTGTCCAAATTAAGGCATTGTCGCCGCTTTATAGATATGAATAGATCTATTCTCTTTGTGGTTCTGGGCTAGCCATTTGAAATAATCAGACCATCTGGAATTATCAGATTAAGAGCATGGAAGAATTGTGCAACAAGATCTTTAAGCTCAATAACCAAGCTTTTTTCCTCTTCTTCGCAACGCTTCAACCTGATCCATAGAAGAGAACGAAACAGACTTTTCCACATGAGTTATTAACAAGTGGGCAGGAAAAATATAAACTAATCAGAACTGAATGGAATTGAGATCGTTATTAAAAGCTAAATAACTGATTGACAATATAACTTGTTAAAGTCATGACACGAAATAATGCGCTCTCAATTAAAAACTGGATAAAAAACATGGGGTTTAAACTCACAAAATCCCATTTGCTTGAACACCGTACCAGAAAAATTAAGTACTACACTTTGGGCAACTTCGGCGTATACGAAGAAATTACTCCGGTAAAAAAATCTGAGTCCTCATCAGATAAAAAGCGAAAATTTACCTCATGGACACCGTGGGGAGATAATGTTCGAATAAACACAGTTAAAGATTTAAGTAATGCTTACGAAGAATTTATTGAATATAACCCGAATATTGTGTTGAATTAATGCCGATAGCCACACTGATCATATCGGAAGCATTTCAAGTTTTTCAGCGAGAACTTCTGATATCTTTCGATATGATTCTATCGTCCAGCCGGCCACATGCGGACTCAGAATAACTCTTCCTTCGTTTTTCAGTTCGTTATACCACGATTGGGCTTCCATCTCCGGGAACTTTTCTACTTGCAGCACGTCAAGTCCTGCCCCTAATATTTTCCCTTGTTTAATTGCATTCAGTACCGCCTGAGTGTTCACAATTTCACCTCTGGAGGTGTTTAAGAAGAAAATTGGCTTTTTAAAATGGAATAAGTATTCGTCATTAACCAGCTGATTTGTTTCCTTCTTTAGCGGTATATGAAGACTCAAGATGTCAGAATGTTTGACTATTTGCTCCATGCTAACCTCCCTGGCGAACTCATCACTGTAACCCGATTTGTATTTATCAAAAGCAATTACATCAACTTCAAAGCTTTTTAATCTTTTAGCCAGACTTTTGCCCATAAAACCATACCCGATAATGCCCACTGTTTTGCCTTTTAACTCATAGCCACGGTTCCCTTCACGATCCCAAATGCCGTTTCTTACCTCGATGTCTGCTTTTCTAAGATTGTTCATCAACGACAGCAACATGCCAATCGTGTGTTCAGCTACTGCCGTCCTGTTTCCTTCAGGAGCATTTATGCATACTATACCCTTTTCGTTTGTATAAGAAGTATCAATATTGTCCATGCCGGCGCCTGCCCGCGCTATAAACTTTAAACTATGGCCGGCATCAATCAATGCTTTGTCAATATTGAACTTGGTGCGAATAGCGATTCCGGTATACTCGTGGATAACCGCCAGTGCTTCTTCTCTTGATATGCCCGGACGGTCATCGATAGTGTAACCTAGTTTTTCGGCTTTTTCTTTAAAAATGGGGTGGAGCTTATCTGCAATTAAGATTTTTTTATCGGGCATTTATGGCTGAATTGATGTAAAGCAATGTAAAGGTGGTTCTTCTGCTCTTCGTTGATCCTGCAAATATATAAATGTCATAAGCCACCAGGAATGTTTTTATTCCTATTTATTAAACGCTTACGGCGACTTAGTGTTTATCCGGCTACTGTTTTTTTAGTTTCTAAAGAGGCTTATTAGTTGGAACTTATTATATATCTGCTTTTTAAATAATTAAACCTACTTTTAAATTACAACGAAATCTGTCAAATGAAAACAACTATTACCTTTCTGATCAGCCTTTGCATAACATACTCCGCGTATTCGCAAGAGAGAAAACTTACTGTTAGTACTAACCTGTTAAATTTAACTGTAGCTGGTCCGTCTTTGGCGGTTAATTATAAGCAGAACGAAAGGTTAAGTTTCCAACTATACGGATCAACCGGAAATTTCAAATACCTGCCTTTCGAACAAAACTATAAGTTTAAAACCGGTATTATTGATCTTAAATATTCGCTGTTTGAGATATTATATGTAGGCACTTATCTGAGATATATAGAGAAAGAAGTAAAAAGGGAGGGGTATGTTGATAACACAGGTTTCTTCTCAATAAATTCAAGGGATTTTCAGGGAAAAGGATTATCGTCCGGACTTCTATTAGGTATAATCATGATGGATACACCGCGTTTCAAACTTGAAACGTTTGCCGGTGCTGGCTACGGCAAGTTCTTATCTCAAAAGGACAGCTTCAATAATGAAGATCAAAATGGGTTTGTAGATGGAAGGGCAGGATTATTAGCCGGCCTAAAGTTCTAATTTCGAGGCTAGGCAGACGCGCTTATCTTATTCGTCAGGTTTACAAAATCATCAACAGTGAGCCTCTCTGCCCTTAAATCAAGCATCGGTTCATCATTCATTTTCTCTTTGTTGATTAATGAAGACAAAGCATTTCTCAGAGTTTTTCTTCTCTGGTTAAATCCTGCTTTTACAACCTTCCAAAACAATTTTTCGTCACAATTTAACGATTCATTTTCGTTTCTGCTCAAACGGATAACTGCCGAAAGTACCTTTGGTGGAGGGTTAAACACACCAGCCTTCACTGTAAAAAGATACTGCACTTTATAATATGCATTTATAAGTACAGTCAATATGCCATATTCTTTGGTCCCCGGTTTTGCCGAACATCTCTCCGCAACTTCTTTTTGAAACATACCCACCATTTCAGGTATCATGTCTCTGTTGTCGAGAATTTTAAAAATAATCTGCGATGATATGTTGTACGGGAAGTTGCCGATAATGCCCAGCTTGTCTTTAAATATATTTTTAAAATCCAGCGCTAAAAAATCTCCGTTTATAAGCCTTTCGCCCAGTTGAGGGTATTTTCGTTTTAAAAATTCTACCGATTCTGTATCTAAATCTATGAGAAAGGTTTCGTACTCGGTTTTCTGGAGTAAAAAGTCTGAAAGTATGCCCATGCCTGGACCAACTTCAAGCACCTGATGGTATTTCCCTGCCGGATTTAAACTTTCTACAATCTTGGCCGCAATATTTTTATCAGTTAAAAAATGTTGACCTAAGTGTTTTTTCGCGCGTACAGAGCTCATCAGGTTAAATTTCGCGCAAATTACGCAAACTTTACATGCGATTACGGCAAACCGTTTCAAATTCTTTATTTTGCAAGAATTTCCGGCTGGGTCCGGTATTTAAATAACCATGAGCGAAAAAATTAAAGTTGGAATTTCAATAGGTGATGTAAATGGTATAGGGCTTGAAATTATTTTAAAAACTCTTGCCGATACCGGAATTTTGGATTATTGTACTCCTATTGTTTATGGAAATACTAAAGTTGCATCCTTTTATCGTAAATCTTTAAGTTTACACGATTTCAGCTTTAATGTTATTACACATCCTGATCAAGCCAATCCCAAAAGGGCTAATATGATCAACTGCTGGGAAGAGGATGTTAAAATAGAACCCGGACAGATAAACGAAACCGGCGGTAAATATGCCTTTTTATCTCTGGATAAAGCGGTGGCCGATTTAACCGCAGGAGATATACAAGCATTGGTTACAGCTCCAATCAACAAGCATAATATTCAAAACGATAATTTTAATTTCGCCGGCCACACAGAATATATACAGCATAAAACCAACTCAACCGACTCATTAATGTTTTTGATAGGCGAAGACTTGAAAGTCGGGGTGGTTACCGGGCATATCCCTGTTGGCGAGATCGCTAAAAGCATCACTAAAGAAGCCATTATTTCCAAGCTTCAGTTAATGCACGCGAGCTTAAAATCAGATTTTTGGATACAAAAACCTAAAATTGCGGTGTTAGGTTTAAATCCTCATGCGGGCGACAACGGCCTGATCGGTAAAGAAGAATTAGAAATTATTATTCCGGCTATTGAAGAAGCGAAAGAAAAAGGCATTTTTGCTTTTGGCCCGTATTCTGCTGATGGCTTTTTTGCCAATGGATCGCATCTGAAGTTTGATGCTGTGCTTGCAATGTATCACGATCAGGGGTTAATTCCTTTCAAATCAATTGCCTTTCACACGGGAGTTAATTTTACAGCCGGACTTCCGGTGGTTCGTACATCACCTGATCACGGCACCGGCTATGATATTGCCGGTAAGAATCTTGCGTCCGAAACCTCTTTTCGCGAAGCATTGTTTTTAGCTATAAATATCGTAAAACGGCGGAAAGAGTTGCAGGAGCTTACCTCAAATCCCTTGAAAATAACTAAACTATCTAAAGACAGAGATTGAGAGCGGTCGTGAGTTTCGGCTGGGGGCTTGATCCTGCCGGCTTCCGACCACTAATGTTTTGGTTTGCTGAGGCTTTGAAAAATCCTTTAAAAAAATCTTTTCCACGAATAATTAATTTCCCTATCTTTGCAGGCTCAATTGCCGTGCTTTGAAATCGTTACAGGAATACAGAATACCATTTACAGGTTTAAAAACCGGGAAGCATCAGTTCGATTTTGATATCGACGAACGTTTCTTCAATGAGTTTGAATACTCATTAGTTAAAGATGGTAAGCTGAAAGTAGATATGGAACTTGATAAGCAAGAGACGATGCTTATTCTTCAGTTTCGGATAAAAGGGGAGATTTTTTCAAACTGCGATTTTTGCCTTTCAGATTTTCCAACATCTGTAAATGTTGACGAAAGGCAAATTGTAAAGTTCTCTGATGATGAGAACCTTGAGGACAATACAGATGAGATAATTGTGCTTAGTAAAAATGAGCATGAAATTAATGTGTCTCAACTTATATATGAGTATATTAATTTAGCAGTACCTTTGTTCAACCGTTGTGAAGATGTGGGTAACACTCAGTTTTGCGATAAAGAGGTTATAGATAAGCTAAAAGCCCTTTCGGCTGATAAAGAGGAAAAAGAGAATACCGATGCTGATCCACGCTGGGAAGCATTAAAGAATATAAAAAACGATAATTAAAACAACAGGAAGCGATGGCACATCCAAAACGGAAAATTTCCAAATCGAGAAGAGATAAGAGAAGAACTCACTACAAAGCTGAGGCGCCAACCTTGTTTACTTGTAAAACTACGGGCGCAATTCACTTGCCTCACCGTGCATATAATGTAGATGGAAATCTGTATTACAAAGGTAAATTACTAGTTGAAAGTACTTCTATAGGATAAGTTTAATTTTCATTATGAAACCATCATGTGTTCAGTATAACGATAAATCGAAACTGAGCATTGTGATAGTTCTGCCCCGGATGTTTGCCCAAAAAGCAGGCAGGCAGGTAAATTCATTACCTAAAAAAGATAATTTCTTTTAATGAAACCATCATGGGACTTGGTACTTACAAATAACTCACATAAGTTCATGATAGCTTCATTGCCATTAAAAGCAATTAAACTCTAAATGAAAATTGGCTTAGACATAATGGGCGGAGATTTCGCTCCCGAGGCAACTGTTTTGGGCGCGATTGCAGCTTATGAATCTTTAGAATCAGATCAACATTTGGTTCTGATTGGCAATAAAGACCAGGCTCTTCCTTTTTTTAAGGAAAAGGGCTTCAATCCCGATAAGGTTGAGTTTATCCATACCACCGAAGTGATCGGTATGGGAGAGCATCCTACAAAGGCTATTACCCAAAAGCCCGACTCAAGTATCTGTGTTGGTTTTCGTATGCTTAAAGAAGGAAAGATTGATTCTTTTGCTTCTGCAGGAAATACCGGTGCAATGTTGGTCGGTGCTATGTTTAGCGTTAAAACCATTCCCGGTGTAATTCGTCCCGCAATTTCTTCAATCGTTCCTAAGCTTAAAGAAGGGTTTGGAATTATGCTTGATGTTGGGGCCAATGCCGATTGTAAACCTGATACCCTGCTTCAGTTTGGCGTTCTCGGCAGTTTATTTGCTGAAAATATTCTTGGTATAAAAAATCCTAAAATTGGCTTAATCAATATTGGCGAAGAAGAAGAGAAAGGTAATCTGTTAACTCAGGCTACTTATTCTTTAATGAAAGACACCAGTATGTTTAACTTCATCGGTAACGTTGAAGGAAGAGATCTGTTCAACGAAAAAGCAGACGTTATAGTTTGCGATGGATTTACCGGTAATGTTATGTTGAAACTTGCAGAGACTTTTTATATCCTTACCCTTAAGAAAGGGTTTAAAGACGAGTTCTTTGCCAAATTCAATTATGAACAATATGGAGGAAGCCCGATTCTGGGAGTAAACGCCCCCGTGATTATCGGTCATGGAATATCACCTCCCGAAGCAATAAAAAACATGATTCTTTTATCAAGAGACATGGTAGAAACTAAACTAATAGAAAAAATAACCTCTGCTTTCAAGTAATTCAGAAAGGATTATGCAAAAAATACACGCTGCAATTACAGCTGTTAATGGTTACGTACCTGACTATGTGTTGACCAATCACGAATTGGAGACCATGGTTGATACCAATGACGAGTGGATAACTACCAGAACTGGTATAAAAGAAAGAAGAATACTTAAAGGCGAAGGCCTTGCAACTTCAGATATGGCCGTTCCGGCTGTAAAGGGTTTGCTCGAAAAGAGAGGCATTGGTGCCGAAGAAATCGAACTTATCATATTTTGCACTTCAACTCCCGATATGCCTTTCCCGGCTACAGCAAATATTCTTGCTGATAAAATAGGTGCGGTAAATGCCTGGGGCTATGATTTGCAGGCCGCTTGTTCGGGCTTTTTGTTCGGCTTAACAACCGGAGCTCAATTTATTGAGTCGGGTAAACATAAAAAAGTATTGGTTGTTGGTGGTGATAAGATGTCGTCAATTGTAAATTACGAAGACCGCACTACCTGTATAATTTTCGGCGACGGATGCGGAGCAGTCTTGCTCGAACCTGATACTGAAGGGTATGGAGTTTTAGATTCAATTCTAAAAAGTGACGGATCCGGAAAGCATCTTCTCAATATAAAAGCTGGCGGATCTTTGAGACCGGCATCTTATGAGACAATAAATAATAAAGAGCACTTTGCATTTCAGGAAGGCCAGGCGGTCTTTAAGTTTGCGGTAACAAATATGGCTAACGTAGCAGGTGAGATTATTGAAAGAAATAATCTGAAATCTGAAGATATCGCGTGGTTAGTGCCTCATCAGGCTAATAAACGAATTATCGATGCTACTGCTAACCGTGCTGGCGTCGGTCCTGAAAAAGTAATGATCAATATTGAACGTTACGGAAATACAACTAATGGCACCATTGTATTGTGTTTGTGGGAATGGGAAAAAAAACTCAAAAAGGGTGATAATTTAATTCTCGCGGCGTTCGGTGGCGGATTCACCTGGGGTTCTGTGTACCTAAAATGGGCATATAATAGCTAAAATATAAAAGTTTAAGACTCTCGTTTTTGAGTTTTATTTCTGAATTTTGAATTTACAATCAACCAAATCGGAAAAAATGGATATTAAACAGGTTCAGGAACTTATCAGATTTGTTTCCAAATCAGGTGTTAATGAAGTTTCTATAGAAGAAAAAGACTTTAAAATCACCATTAAAACTAATCAGCCGCCAACATTTTCAACAGCGCCTGTTGCGGTGACGGCACCCGTTGCAGCGCCACAGCCAGTTGCAGCGCCTGTTTCTGCACCTGCAGCAGTTGCAGCACCAGTTTCTGCTCCTGCGGCAGACGACACATCAAAATACATTACGGTAAAATCGCCAATGATCGGAACTTTTTATCGTTCAGCGAGTCCTGATAAACCTTTCTTTGCTAACGTAGGCGACGAAATTAAAGTAGGACAAGTGATTTGTATTATTGAAGCCATGAAGCTTTTCAATGAAATTGAATCAGAAGTGTCTGGAAGAATTGTGAAGGTATTGGTTGAAAACTCAAGTCCTGTTGAATACGATCAACCTCTGTTCCTGGTAGAACCAGCATAAAAAAGTTACTGATGTGCAGGTGTGCAAATAGCTCAGCTTATTTGTATATCTGCACATTATTTTTATTTGCACATTTTTAAAGATCGCATGTTTAAAAAAATATTAATTGCAAACCGCGGAGAGATTGCATTACGTATTATTCGTACCTGCAAGGAAATGGGAATCAAAACAATCGCTGTTTATTCTACCGCCGATCGCGAAAGCTTGCATGTTCGCTTTGCTGATGAGGCTGTTTGTATCGGTCCTCCAGCAAGCAAAGATTCTTATCTTAGCATACCCAATATTATAGCTGCTGCCGAGTTGACCAACGCAGATGCAATTCATCCCGGATACGGTTTTTTATCGGAGAATGCAAAGTTTTCCGCTATCTGCCGCGATTATGGGATTAAGTTTATAGGAGCTACTCCGGAGCAAATAAATGATATGGGTGATAAGGCTTCGGCCAAAGAAACCATGAAAATTGCAGGGGTTCCTACAATTCCCGGATCTGAAGGTTTATTGACGGATGTTGTTGAAGGTATCAGGATCGCTAATGAAATTGGCTATCCTGTTATTCTTAAGGCTACTGCTGGTGGTGGTGGCCGCGGTATGCGTGTGGTTTGGAAAGACGATGAGTTTGAAGCTGCCTGGGATTCTGCACGTCAGGAGTCTGGTGCTGCGTTCGGCAACGATGGCCTGTATCTTGAGAAATTTGTTGAAGATCCGAGGCATATAGAAATTCAGATTATTGGTGACCAGTACGGAACTGTGAGCCATTTATCAGAACGCGATTGTTCCATTCAGCGTCGCCATCAAAAGTTAGTGGAAGAATCTCCGTCTCCTTTTATGACAGACGACTTGCGCAAACGCATGGGCGAAGCTGCGGTAAAAGGTGCAAAAGCTGTAAATTACGAAGGTGCTGGAACTATTGAGTTTCTGGTAGACAAGCATCGCAATTTTTATTTCATGGAAATGAATACTCGTATCCAGGTAGAGCATCCGGTTACAGAGGAAGTTGTGAATTACGATTTAATAAAGGAGCAAATTAAGGTTGCCGCTGGTGTGCCTATATCGGGAAAAAACTATTTCCCTGGTCTGCACGCTATAGAATGCCGTATTAACGCGGAAGATCCTTATCAGGGATTTAGACCGGCAGCCGGAAAAATTACTAATTTCCACTCTCCGGGAGGTCATGGTGTGCGTGTAGATACTCATGTGTATGCAGGTTACCAGGTGCCGCCGAATTATGATTCGATGATTGCCAAGCTGATTTGTACAGGACAAACCCGCGATGAGGCCATTTCAACCATGGAGAGGGCGCTGAGCGAGTTTGTTATCGAGGGAATAAAAACTACAATTCCTTTCCATATAAAATTGATGAAGGATCCAAATTTCAGAGCAGGGAACTTTACTACAAAATTTATGGAAAGCTTCGTTTTTGTCGAAGATAACGTATAAATAAAAATCCAGACTGATACCATTCTCGTATAAAGAGAATGGTATTTGTTTTTAAACTATGACTGAACACCGTAAAGATCTGGTAGAAACCATTAAGGACAGAGGGAAATCTCTGGAAGCCGAAATGTCTTTTTTTGACCATATGGAGGTCTTGCGATGGCATCTCATCCGCTCGGCCATTGCCATAGTTTTGTTTACCGTTCTTGCCTTCATGTATTATGACTTTATTTTTGATGTCATAATAATGGGTCCTAAGCGGACGGATTTCTGGACCTACAGAATGATGTGTAGCCTAAGCGAACGGTTTAATCTCGGGCCTGACTTCTGTATTACCGACATCCCTTTTGCCATCATCAATACAGAAATGGCAGGGCAGTTTACTTTGCAGTTAAACTCATCCCTTTTAATCGGACTTATACTCGGCTTTCCTTATCTGTTGTTTGAGGTTTGGCGTTTTGTTAAGCCCGGCCTAACTGAAAAAGAAAGCAGCTCAGCAACCGGATTTGTGTTTTATGCGACCTTGCTTTTTATTGCCGGACTTTTATTCGGTTATTATATCATCGCACCTTTGTCAATTAATTTTTTAGCCAATTATAACGTTAGCGAGATAATTAAGAATACAATTACCATTGATTCCTATCTTTCTACTGTTGCAACGCTGAGTATCGGCGCAGGAATTACATTCGAGCTTCCTATTATTATTTATATACTATCGAAACTTGGTATAATGACTCCGGCATTTATGCGTTCTTCAAGGAGATATGCCACGGTTCTTATATTGATCATTGCCGCGATAGTGACTCCAACCCCTGATATATTAACAATGTTAACGGTTAGCTTCCCTCTCTTTTTATTATATGAGTTGAGTATAATTGTGTCAGCAAGAGTCGAGAGAAATCGTAAAAAGAAGGAGCTGGAATTCTATTCCATCAAATAAACAACCTATAAATTAATTTTTATTCATGGATACTTTATCTATTGCAATCGGTTCAGATCACGCTGGATTTGAATACAAAGAACTATTAAGAGATTTTTTAAGCAGTTCCAAAATAAAGGACTTTGGAGCCTATAACTCAGATTCTGCAGACTATCCTGATTTTGCGCATCCAGTGGCTGACTCGGTGGAATCCGGCGAATTTGAGTTTGGCATTCTCGTATGTGGAAGTGCAAACGGTGTGGCTATAACAGCCAACAAACACCAGGGAATACGGGCTGCAATATGCTGGACGGAGGAAATTGCTGAGCTGGCAAGAAAACACAATAATGCTAATGTGTTATGTATCCCGGCACGTTTTGTCTCTCAGGATCTAGCTAAAGCTATCACCAAAAAATTTCTGACAACTGAATTTGAAGGTGGCAGACATGCAAACCGGGTGGATAAGATTTCATGTTAAAAACTATGAAGCATAAAATAATAGGACTTCTGCTTTTAGGGAGTTTATCTATTAATGCTTTTTCGCAGAATACCACCGCGATTGAATACGCAAAGATGTTGACGCCGGAAGGGGCAAGGAAGCATCTTAGTATACTTGCTTCTGATGAGTTTGAAGGTAGAGAAACTGGACAGCCTGGAGCAGAGCTGGCCGCAAATTACATCGCCGCCGAATTTAAGAAGCTGAATTTGAAGGCACCGGTACAGGGTTCGTACTTTCAAAAGGTGGGCCTGGTTGAAACCTCGTTTAGGGTGGATAAATTTCAAGTAAACGGACAGCGACTTCAGAACCTTAAGGATTTTTATCTGCGAACGGCTAAAAACGATGTGAAGGTTAAAGCCGGGAAAATCGTTTTCGCTGGCTATGGAATTACTACAGATACTTATGATGATCTGAAAGGGATTGACATAACCGGTAAAGTTGTGCTGGTAATCGGAAAAGATGAGCCAATGAAAAATGGCGTTTCAGTAATTTCGAACAGTAGCGAGTTGTCTGAATGGTCAACATCTCGGGATAAAAGGATCCAGAATCTCAGGTCTAGGAAGCCAGCATTAATACTTTCGATAAATCCTGATCTACCCCGGATTTTATTGTCGGCAAATGGACATTTGAGTGAACCTGTAATCTCTTTGAAAAAGCCTGCTTTAAATAATCTTCCACCTCAGGTGGATATAATTCAGATTACGCCTGGCACTGCAAATGTCTTCCTGAAGAAAAGCGGAAAAACTATCGAACAATTAACGGCCGCGATTAATAATTCTGGCCGACCTGTCAGTAGGATTTTTAAAGCCGATTTCGAAGGTTCGTATGGCAATAAAGTAAAAGATGTAAAGGCTTCGAACGTGTTAGGTTATTTAGAAGGCTCGGATTTGAAGAACGAATTACTTGTCGTTTCTGCACATTATGATCATGTGGGATTGAATCCAGCCGGTCCTGACAAAGTGTTTAATGGAGCGGATGATGATGGTTCGGGAACAACAGCCGTTCTTGAGCTTGCCAGGACATTTGCAAAGGCTAAGAAAGATGGGAAGGGTCCACGACGAAGTATTTTATTTTTAGCTGTGGTAGGCGAGGAGAAAGGCCTTTTAGGTTCTGAGTGGTATTCTGACAATCCGGTATTTCCTTTGTCTAATACGGTGACTAATTTGAATATCGATATGATCGGAAGGGTTGATCCAGCTCATAAGGATAGCGCCGACTATCTTTATTTAATCGGTTCGGATAAGTTAAGTACTCAATTACACGAGATCTCCGAAAACGCCAATGCAACTTACACAAAGCTCAAGATTGATTACAAGTACAACGACCCCAAAGATCCTGAGCGAATATATTATCGTTCAGATCATTATAACTTTGCGAAACATGGTATCCCGATTGTTTTTTATTTTAACGGTGTACATGAAGATTATCACAAAGTAAGTGATGAGATAAGTAAGATCAATTTCCCATTATTAGTAAAGAGAACTCAATTGGTTTTTCACACAGCCTGGGATATTGTTAACCGTGATAAAAGGCCCGTAGTGGATGTTATGGAGTCTGCTAAGTAATAAGTAGTATTTGTAACAGGTAGTTATCAAGTACTAAGTAGCAATGGGGTAGAAGATATCCTAACAAAGGTATAAATCAGGTGTCAAGATCCGGTTCTGAGCCCGATCTCGATACCTGATATTAATACTGCGTATCAAGACCTGGGTTGATCTTGATACATGTTTCATTATTAGGATCTGCGTCTGGTCTTGATACTTGCTACTTTATAGTTGCTACTATCAAGATACCCTAGACTTAAAGAATTATCCTAATCGACAGCCCTACGCCTCTTTCATAAAAACCTGAGTACGGGGTTAAAACAAGTGCAGGTTTCCAGTCTAAAGAAAGATTTAGTGGAGATCCTGGTATCACATAATCGAGTCCAAGTACTCCGTCAACGCTTAGATAAATGTCATTATCTCTGTCGTCATCATTTTTGTAATTAATACTTCCTATAGAAGCACCACCACCATAATACCATTGTAACCCGGCAGCACCACGTATTGGGTTATGGACCTCATATAATCCAGTTAGGTTCACGTAAGAATCGTTTCGGCGATTTCTAATGTTTAAAATAAAGTCTAATGCGCGGTCTGATTGAATAAAGGTTTTGTACGTAACACCGTAGGCATCTCCCAATCTTACACCTAAGGCGTTTTTGTATTGAGCATTTACTGTAGAGGCCGAGATAAACATCAAGCCTATAACTAAACAGGATAATAAAAACTTTTTCATTTTGTAATTACAATAACAGTTAAAAATTGTTCTGCAGCCTAATTTCAGTGCAGTGTGTGTATTAGATGTGTTTCCTAAAAGGAAGGTTGCAAATATAAAAAAATTAAGTGATGCGTAATGTTAGGTAGAACTTACCCGTTAATGTTAAAATAAGTTAATCTCTAGTTTTTGAATTATAAAAAGATAAATTTGTGCCGGTTATGAAAAATGTAAAAAGCTTACTGTGGTTGTTGTTGTTTGTGCCTGTTTTGATTAGCGGTTGTAAAAAAGACGATCCCTATGATGCTGAAGCCCAGTTGCAAAAAGATGAAGAGCAGATTAAAAATTACCTGACTGCTAACAATATTCTAGCTGAAAGACATTCCAGTGGAGTTTATTATGTTATTTCTGAGCCCGGCGAGGGAGACGTGACTTATGCCGGATCTACCAACGTTAAAGTAACCTATACTTTAAGTTTACTGGGAGGGGAGGTAATTCCACAAACAACTGAACCTATTACTTTTGCGCTTGGGGGTGTTATCGTTGGGTGGCAAATCGGAATTCCTCTGATCCAAAAAGGTGGTAAAATCAGGTTGTTTATACCTTCCGGTTATGCTTACGGTCCGCGTTCGCAGGGCAATATCCCGGCAAATTCGATTCTCGACTTTGAAATTGACTTACTTGATGTTATCGTTAACTAAAAATAGAATGAAATTAAATTTAGGTAAAGCTTTTTGTTTTTCTCTTGTAATACTTGTATTAGCTACGGGCTGTAAAAAGGAGTACGAAAGTATTGAAGAGCTGGATGCAAAAAACATAGAGACTTACATTAGCCAGAATAATTTAAGCTTTACAAAATCGAATAAGGGTATATATTATGATATTTTAAAAGAAGGATCGGGTTCCGATGTTGCTTATTCGGACAAGGTTCAATTCGTATATACGGTTCGTTCACTCGACGGATCCTATATTAATACCGATACTGTCGTGAATCACTACGGGGGATCTGGTCAATTTTTAGGTTATTTCACTCCGGAGCCGGTGCGGACCGCTATTAAAGAAAATTTGAAAAAACGTGGTGGTGAGATACGGGTTTTAGTGCCATCGCATTTGGCATATGGCAGAGGTGGGAGCGGTCCTATCCCGGGGAACGCTTCTTTAGACTATACTGTAAAAGTGCTCGCACTGAATGGATTACCTGCATATGATGATGCCAGTATCAAGATGTATATGCAAACTTCAAATCTCAGCGGATTTACAAAGTTGAAGGAAGGATTGTATTATAAAATAATCGAACCGGGTACTGGAAGTCCAATTACACAAGATTCTGTCGTAACAGTTCAATACAAGGGTAAACTTTTCAACGGAACAATATTCGATCAGACACAGGGAACTAATACTGCTACTTTCCTTCTTTCTGAAACAGTAGAGGGCTTCAAAGACGCTGTTGTTCTGATCAAAGAGGGAGGCTCAATAAAAGTCCTAATGTCCTCAGCTCTTGGCTATGGATTGGATGGCAGCCGAAATCAATTCGGCACTTTTACAATTCCACCATTCTCATGTCTCGACTTTGAAATTAAGGTTACGGAGGTAGATCAACCATAGTATTTAAATTACAGGTTACTTATAATAGCTTTCTTTCGCTTCTTTATAAGTATTCAAGGCTCGTTCTCGTGCAAATTTGTGCTCGACAATGAGAGAAGGATATTTAAATGGATCTTCAAATTCGCGGATCCATTTTTTTATATACTTAAGTTCGGGGTCAAACTTCCTGGTTTGTAAATCAGGATTAAAAATTCTAAAATAAGGTGCGGCATCGTTTCCAGTGCCTGCAGCCCACTGCCATCCCCCAACGTTGCTGGCCATGTCGTAATCTATAAGCTTCCTGGCAAAATATGCCTCTCCCCACCGCCAGTCAACTAACAGGTGCTTGCATAAGAAACTGGCAGTTATCATTCTCACACGATTATGCATCCATCCCGTGGCGTTTAGTTGCCTCATTCCTGCGTCTACAATAGGATAGCCCGTTTTTCCTTCACACCATGCCTCAAAATCCTTTTCATTATTTATCCAGCGGATATCATCAAATTCTTTTTTAAAAGCATGGTTTTCTGTTTCAGGGAAATGCCATAAAATCATGCTATAGAAGTCTCTCCAGATTAATTCAGAAAGCCATACAGATGAGTGGAGGTTTGCTTCAGCAGCCAGCTCCCTGATGCTTAATGTACCAAATCGAAGATGAATGCCGATGCGGGACGTACCCTCTACCGAAGGATAGTCACGAAGATTTTCATAATTGGCTAAAATAGGCTTATACACTTTTTCAGGTAAGGATATAGAACTCGGGGAAAACCCAATATCAGTTAAGTCTGGAACCTTGAACGATGCCTTTTTGAAAAAGTTTGGATTTAAGATCGGATACGCTTTAAAATGAAAGTCAGGTCGAAGCAAGCCAAGCCATTTTCGTTTATAAGGGGTAAATACAGTATATGGCTTGCCATCATCTTTAATTATTTCGTCGGTATCGAAAATAACATGATCCTTATAAGCAGTGAACTTAATGCCATGATGAGCTAATAATGCAGAAATTTCGGAATCGCGTTTTCTTGCATAAGGTTCGTAGTCTCTATTGACAAATACTTCATTGATTTCATATTCGTTAACTAGTTCTTTCCATGCAGTAATTGGAGTCGAATACTTTATAAGAATCGAAGAATTGTGTTTGTTCAGCTCACTATTTAGTTCCATCAGTGCCCGATGGATAAATGTTAACCTGGCATCATCTTTATCCTGTAGTTTCTCTAAAATATCCTGGTCGAAAATAAAGATTGGCAGCACCGGAAGATCCGACTTTAATGCGTGATACAGGCCCGCGTTGTCCTGTATCCTTAAATCTCTTCTGAACCAGAATACATTAACAACAGGTTTTTTCTCAGGCATAAATATCCGTTAATGCGCTTTCTAGTGTTGGAAACTTAAACTTGAATCCAGCCTTTTCGATTTTATCTGAAGATGTCCGATTGCTGTTCAGTACAACCCTGCTCATTTCTCCAAGCCAAATTCTTAATGCGATTTCTGGTACGGGCGGCAGCCATAGACGTTTTTGAAGTTGTTTTGCAATAGCCTTGGTTAGTTCTCTATTTGTTACCGGAACTGGCGCTGTCATATTATAAATGCCACGAATTTCTTCGTTCTCCAAAGCATACAAATACATACTGATTACATCTTCAATATGTATCCACGGAACCCATTGTTTTCCGGAACCTAAGGCCGCTCCAAAACCTAGTTTTATTGGCTTGGCGATCTGCGGCAGAGCGCCTCCGAGCTGAGTTAACACCATTCCCGTCCTAAGCTTTACCAACCTAATGCCCAGATTTTCTATCTTGTCCGCTGCTCTTTCCCAGGCCAGACAAGTATTTGCGAGGAAATCAGTGCCCGGCTCGCTTTCTTCTGTTAAGATTTCGTCTTTTCTGTCGCCATAATGGCCCACAGCTGAGGCTGAAATGAAGGTTTTAACAGTATGGTTTGGATGTTCTTTAAGAACATCGTGTAAGAGTTTTAATGATCCGGTGCGACTCTTGATTATCTGTTGTTTGCGTTTCTGAGTCCATGCTTTATCAGCGATGCCCTCACCGGCCAGGTTTATTATAGCATCCACGTTTTCAATGCATTTGGGATCAATCTCCATACGGGAAACATCCCATTTGAAGGTCTTTACGCCGGGATTGGATTTTGATAAGTTGCGGCTGAGGTGATAGACGGTAAAACCTCTTTCGATCAAGAGTTGGGTTAGTGGATTTCCAATAAGTCCGCTTGCTCCCGCTATCAAAACTGTTTTACTCATAGTCTATTGTTAACTCTATTGCGTATTTTTGGTTTTAATATGCTTTTCACAAAACACGTTTTTATTTGCACGAATCAGCGCCCCGCAGGTTCGAGAGTCAGTTGCGGCGAATCTCATGGAATGGAGCTGGTTGCTGCCTTTAAAAAATTGATTAAAGATAAGGGTTTGAATACAGAAATACGGGCCCAAAAAACTGGTTGCCTCGAAGCATGTGAAGCGGGGCCCTCGGTAGTAGTTTACCCCGAGGGTGTCTTTTACAGTCGAGTTCAGCTCAGTGATGTCGAAGAGATTGTAACTGAACATCTTGAACATAACAAGCCTGTCGAACGACTGATAATGGACTTCAGGGAATTACCCTGGTATAGAAAGAAACAAGATCAAGGCAGTGATTAGCTGTTGATATAGGATTCAAGTTGCTCAATGGTTGACCTCTGGATTTCAATAATTGATTTTACCGCATCGCCAATCGAAACCATACCGCATACCTGATTATTCTCAATAACAGGTAAATGTCGGATGTGTCTTTCTGTCATTATGTTCATGCAATAGTCAATGGTGTCCGTTGGCAAAATAGTAATCAATGAAGCTGTCATGATTTCGCTAACAGGTGTGTCTTTGGAAGACTTTCCTTTTAGAACTATTTTGCGAGCATAATCTCTTTCAGTGAAAATGCCACGTAGCTCATTTCCCTCCATAACTAACAAAGCGCTAATATTTTTATCCATCATGACTTCCAGAGCCTCATACACGGTAGTTTCGGGGCTTACTGAATAAACTTGTGATGGCTTAGTTGCAAGGATTTGGCTAACTGTCTTCATAATTGGTTGTTTCTTTAAAGTTAAGAATAATTTTTTACATTGAGTAATCGCTTATTAAATCCAAAGATGTCATGTTAAAAAAAATGTATTCTGCAGGCCAGATTAGCCTTCTTTTATTGTCTTCATGGTGTCAATAATGATTTCATTTTTGTGACAATAGAATAGTTTAATACAATTTTAACTATTTTGCATCAAATTGGTTTGTGGATATATGAATGGAAAAACCATATTAGTTTGGTTTAGAAATGATTTAAGGGTTCATGATAATGAGATTTTACTTGAAGCAGTAAAACGTGCCGAAACCGTTATTCCTGTTTATTGCTTCGACCCCCGCTATTTTACTGAAACCAAGTATGATACAAAGAAAACGGGCTCGTTCAGAGCAAAGTTTTTGCTGGAAAGTGTCAATGGCCTGCGAGAATCTCTGCGAAGCCTGGGTGGGGATTTAGTGATAAGATTCGGCATGCCAGAAGAGATTCTGCCCGAGATATGCCAAACGTATTCTGTTTCTGAAGTTTATCATCATCGTGAAGTGGCGGCAGAAGAGACGGAGATATCCGGCAATGTTGAGTCTGCTTTATGGAAGCAACAAATTAATCTTAAACACTTCATTGGTCATACTCTCTACCACAAGGAAGATTTACCGTTCCCGATAAGAGATATTCCTGACGCCTTCGCAGTATTTAAAAAGAAAATTGAAAGAGACAGCAGCGTGCGCCCTGGTTTTGCAACGCCTGAGCATATACGGATTCCTGGTAATATCGACTGCGGAAATCTTCCTGCTTTATCCGATTTAGGGGTGTCGGCGCCACGTGTTGATGAGCGTGCTCAATGGCGGTTTGTTGGGGGTGAGAAGGAGGGTCTATTCCGTCTTTCGGATTTTTTATTGAACTATCAGGCTCCCCCGAAAGGACAGAAAAATGTTATCTCAACAAATTCTTTGCTGTCGCCATGGCTTGCTTTAGGATGTCTGTCGCCGCGCGAGGTTTATTGGCAAGTGAGAAATTTTGAGAAAGAGCATGTTTCCCGAGATGTTGCTGCGCATATTGTGCTTGAACTCCAGTGGCGGGATTACTTTAGATTTATGCTAAAAAAGCACGGCAGCAATACGACGCATAGCTCCCATTATCCTGAACTTGCTGAATCCGAATCCTTTAATAAATGGAGGAAGGGTAAAACCGGTAATGCTCTCATAAATGCCTGCATGGCAGAATTAAACTCAACAGGTTTTATTAATAATCGCTGCAGGCAAAATGTAGCATTATACCTCGTGAATGATTTAAGGGTAAATTGGAAAGCAGGGGCAGCCTATTTCGAGGAAAAATTAATTGATTATTCGCCTGCAAGTAATTGGGGGAATTGGACCTATATAGCCGGCGAGGGGGTTATGTCTGTAAACAAGCCCATAGCGATAAAGGCAGACATACACTCAGAGGAGCTATACATAAAGAAGTGGGCGCCCCTGGTAAAAGAGGTGCGATAAACTTTTTTTTGCAATAAACTTCGATTTAAATCATTTTTTAAGGAAATACTTAAAAAATATAGGCCTAAACTCTTATTTTTGCGGCTACTTTTTAGAAAATCAGAAATTTCCATGGATAATTTGTCGTATCTCAGTAACGCACATTCGTCTTACATAGATTCACTATATCAATCGTATAAACAAGATCCGGATTCAGTTGAATTTGGCTGGCAAAAGTTTTTTGAGGGTTTCGACTTTGGCCGGGGCTCTGAAGCCAACGTGGCGGGGGCTGAAACCCCTGAGCACTTTCTTAAGGAGATAAATGTTCTTAACATGATACATGGTTATCGCGACAGAGGGCATTTGTTTACAAAAACTAATCCTGTACGTGAGCGCCGTAAATATTTTCCTGGTAAAGAACTTGAAACGTTTGGCTTAAGCGAGGCAGATCTCGATACTGTTTTTAATGCAGGTGTTGAGGTTGGCCTGGGCGCGGCAACACTTCGCGATATTCGCAAATTACTTGAAGACACTTATTGCCAGTCGATCGGTGCGGAGTTTACCTATATGCGTAATCCTGAAAAAGTAAAATGGTTTCAGGACAGAATGGAGAAAGAGCGTAATAGTCCGGCGTTTTCTGTAGATATCAAAAAGCGTATTTTAAGAAAGCTAAACGAAGCCGTAGTTTTTGAAAATTTTCTGGGAACTAAGTTCCTGGGTCAAAAGCGCTTTTCGTTAGAAGGTGCTGAGAGTGTGATTCCGGCTTTAGATTCTGTTATTGAGAAAGGTGCTGAACTGGGTATTGAAGAATTTGTAATCGGAATGGCACATAGAGGGCGTTTAAATGTGCTTGCCAACATCATGCATAAAACCTATCGTGATATTTTTTCTGAATTCGAGGGAAAAGGTTACGACGAGTCAAAGCCTTTTGGAGGAGATGTAAAATACCACCTTGGATTCTCAACTGATGTAGATACTCAGGCAGGCAAAAAAGTCCACTTAAGTCTTTGTCCTAACCCATCTCACCTGGAAGCTGTTGATCCGGTGGTTGAAGGTATCACAAGGTCGAAAATCGATTTTAAGTATGGTGGCGACAACACGAAGATCGCACCAATTTTAATACATGGTGATGCTTCTGTTGCGGGTCAGGGAATCGTTTACGAAGTGTTACAAATGTCGAAACTTGATGGTTATAAAACAGGTGGAACAATTCACTTGATTATCAATAACCAGGTTGGTTTTACAACAAACTATAAAGATGCCCGTTCGTCGACATATTCTACAGATCTGGCTAAAGTGGTTTTATCACCGGTATTCCATGTAAACGGCGACGACGTAGAAGCGCTTGTTTATGCCGTGAACATGGCAATGGAATATCGTCAGCAATTTCATAATGATGTGTTTATCGATATCCTGTGCTATCGCAGGTTCGGGCATAACGAGGCTGATGAGCCGAAATTTACTCAGCCATTATTATACAAGGCAATAGAAAAGCATCCTAATCCACGGGAAATCTACAATAAGAAATTAATGGAGCACGGTAGCGTTGACGCTAATCTTGCTACAGAAATGGAAAAAGAATTCCGCGCTCTATTGCAAGAGCGGTTAAACGAATCGAAAGAAAGTAATGTTTACGAACCGAACCAAATGTACTCTGGTGCATGGACGGGTTTGAAAATGGCTTCCCCTGAAGATATATTTGCTCCTGCTAAAACTGCAGTTTCTAAAGAAGTATTCCTGGATATTGCAAAGCAGATTACACAGCTCCCATCTGATAAAAAATTCTTTAAGAAGATCGAGAAGCTTTTTGATGATCGCAAGAAAATGGTCGAAAGCCAAACTTTCGATTGGGCAATGGGCGAGCTTATGGCCTACGGAACATTGCTGAGCGAGGGGTTGCGAGTACGTGTAAGCGGACAAGATGTTGAGCGTGGAACGTTCTCTCACCGTCATGCGGTAGTTAAATTTGAAGATTCTGAAGAGGAATATATCCCATTAACAGAAATAAAAAATGGTAGTGATCAGGCTAAATTTGATATCTATAACTCACACCTTTCAGAATACGGTGTTTTAGGTTTTGAGTATGGATATGCATTAGCGAACCCTCAGTCATTGACTATCTGGGAAGCACAGTTTGGTGACTTCTTTAACGGAGCGCAAATTATTGTAGATCAATTTGTAGTAAGTGCTGAAACAAAATGGCAGCGTTCTAACGGATTGATTATGCTTCTTCCTCACGGATATGAAGGTCAGGGACCAGAACACTCTTCTGCAAGGATTGAGCGTTTTATGGAAGCTTGCGCTGATTATAATATTCAGGTTGCTAACGTAACAACACCAGCTAACTATTTTCACATATTACGCCGTCAGTTAAAACGCGATTTCCGTAAACCACTTGTAGTGTTTACTCCGAAGAGTCTATTGCGTCATCCGCAATGCGTGAGTAAGCTGGAAGAATTTACAAATGGCCAGTTCCAGGAAGTGATAGACGATACATTTGTTAAGCCACAGGACGTGAAACGCTTGTTGTTCTGTACTGGTAAAGTTTATTATGATCTATTGGAGAAGCAACAAACAGATAAGCGTAAAGATGTTGCCATCGTAAGATTGGAGCAATTGTATCCGACGCCTTATGCGCAGCTTGAGAAAATAAAAGCCAAGTACAATAAAGCAAAAGAGTATGTATGGGTTCAGGAAGAGCCTGAAAACATGGGAGCATGGCCATACTTGTGCAGGAAGCTGAGAAATAGCGATATCAATCTTGAGGTTATATCCAGAAAGGAAAGCAGCAGTACTGCAACCGGGTATGCTAAGCAGCACATTTCTCAGCAATTGTATATAATTGGAAAAGCTTTTGAAGATAAAGCAGGCAAGGAAGTTAAGAAAACTGTGGTTGATACCACCAATAAAGCCGTCAAAGTAGATTAATCGTATAAATAGAAATATTATGAGTTTAGAGATCAAAGTTCCGCCTGTAGGCGAATCGATTTCAGAAGTAACCTTATCCCGCTGGATAAAACAGGATGGTGATGTTGTTGAAATGGATGAAGTTATTGCTGAACTTGAATCTGATAAAGCAACTTTTGAGCTAACGGCTGAAAAGGGTGGAATTTTAAGAACAATTGCGAAAGAAGGTGATACCCTTGAGATAGGTGCGGTAGTTTGTTCGGTTGAAGAAGGCGGAGCATCTGCACCAGCTTCAGCACCGACGGAAACACAAGCAGCTGCTCCATCTGCAAGCTCAGGCCCAGGCGAAACCTTGCAAATCAAAGTTCCGCCTGTTGGCGAATCAATTACCGAAGTAACTTTATCAAGCTGGTTGAAGGCTGATGGTGACTTTGTTGAAATGGATGAGCAGATTGCAGAGCTTGAGTCTGACAAAGCCACTTTCGAACTTACTGCAGAAAAAGCAGGTGTTTTGAAACGTGTAGCAAAAGAAGGCGACGTTCTTGAGATAGGTTCAGTAGTGTGTAATATTGAGGTTGGTGCAAGTGCAGGTTCAGCAGCAAAAAACTCAGCCCCTGCTGCCGAGCAGAAACCGGCTGTTATGGCTGACAAATCTGCATCATATGCTGCAGGGACACCCTCTCCGTCTGCTGCTAAAATCTTAGCTGAAAAAGGTGTGGATGCTAGTTCAGTTAACGGAACTGGTGTAGGTGGAAGAATTACTAAGGAGGATGCTCAGAAAGCGGAAGTTAAGAAAGCCGAAGCTCTGAAGACTGAAGCTCCGAAAACGCCTGCGTTTGCCCCTGCTGTTGCAGGAAGCCGGAACGAGCGTCGTGAGAAAATGTCCGGTTTGCGCAAAACTATCGCGAAAAGACTGGTTACGGTTAAAAATGAAACTGCAATGCTTACTACTTTTAATGAAGTAGATATGCAGCCCATCATGGATATTCGTTCCAAGTACAAAGATAAATTCAAAGAAAAGCATGGTGTCGGTTTAGGCTTTATGTCGTTCTTCACTAAAGCTGTGTGCGAGGCTTTGAAAGAGTTTCCTTCAGTGAATGCTCGCATTGAGAATGAAGAAATCGTTTATAGCGATTTTGTAGATGTTTCAATTGCGGTATCCGCGCCAAAAGGTTTAGTGGTTCCTATTATCCGTAATGCCGACGCTTTATCACTTGATGGTATTGAAAAAGCTGTGATCGCTCTAGCTGTTAAAGCACGTGAAAACAAACTCTCAATCGAAGAGATGACTGGTGGAACCTTTACGATCACCAACGGTGGGGTGTTTGGGTCTATGATGTCAACTCCTATTATCAATGCTCCGCAATCTGCTATTTTAGGCATGCACAATATCATTGAACGCCCTGTTGCAGTTAACGGACAAGTAGTAATCCGTCCGATGATGTATGTAGCTTTGTCTTATGATCACAGAATTATCGATGGACGTGAGTCAGTAGGGTTTTTGGTAAGAGTAAAGCAATTGCTTGAAGATCCAACAAGATTATTATTGGGAGTTTAATCTCTCTCGGAATTTAGATATTAAGCCTGGCAAATGCCGGGCTTTTTGTTTTTATATTAAATTAATCTTTGGTGATTTTGCCAGAGCCGCTCTTTACCTGGCTCACCTGTGCATTTCCTGAATAGGTAATATTTCCCGACCCGCTAAGATGCGCGTTTAAACGATCCTCCGCACAGATGTACGCATTACCCGAGCCGCTCACGCTAATGGCCGAAGTGTTCGTTTTGAGACTTTCCCCGTCAAATCCACCGGAACCACTAACCGAAATGTTAGCGTTTTGAGTAAAACCAGAAGCATTGATTTGACCAGAGCCACTTACGGACGCATTATAGATTTTCGTTGCCAGCTCCAGGCGGATGCTACCCGATCCGCTGACACTCGTGTTCAGCTTATCCGATTTAATTGCGTTGCTAACTACCATTTTTCCAGAGCCACTAAGAGTTAGATGATTCAGCGATTTAGCAGTTATGTAAATCTTAGTTCTAGGGTTATTCCAGCCCCAGCCACTGCTTGTTTTAGAGTTCTGGATTTTTAATATGCCGCCTTCTACTTTTGTTTCAATGTTTTTGATCAGATCGCTGTCCCCTTCAATTTCAAGGCTTTCAACCGCACCCATTTTAATGTAAACATCATAAGAGCCGCTGGAGCTTATTCCATTGAAATTAGAAACGTGTCTTTTTTCAGTTGAAATAGAATTACTGATGTTGTTTACAAGGGTTTTGGTTCCTGCTACACTTATAAAAGGAAGCAATAATAGGATCCATCCGAATGATGCTAATAACCTGTTCATGTCAGTGCTTTTTGATTAGACGCACAGCTTCGTATTTCGTTGCATCAATTCCTGATTAATTTTTCTTTAATGTAAAAGTTGTCCGTATCTGCAGTAATTGAACTTCCTTTCAGGGTTTGCCACTCGGAGCTTACTTGAAGCATTATCCATTTTGCTGATTTATTAAGCTTAACCCGAACAGGCATTTTGAAATCTTTAACATCGGCTTTCCATCGATACTGAACAGTATTTTTGCCCGTCTCTTTAATTTCTAACACAGGGATTTCTGAATAGCGCAAGTATTGATCGAAAATTTTGCGTAGATCTTTACCTGAAATTTCGCTGATGTAGCCAACAATGTCTTCTGTTGTGGTAGTTTTTAGTCCAAAAGTTTGATTCAATCCTCTCAGGATTTTCAGCCATTTTACATCATTGTTAATCACTTGTCGAACGGTATGCAGAATATTCGCGCCTTTAAAGTACATATCTCCGGAGCCTTCTTTATTTACATGGTAGGGGCCGATTACAGGCGAATCATTTTTTATGTTTTTTCTTAAGCCTTTAATATACTTTGCTCCCGCTGTCTTTCCTGCTTTGAACTCTACATAAAGCCCTTCCGAATACATGGTAAAGGATTCATGAATCCAAAGATCAGCGACATCCTTTGATGTAATATTATTTCCGAACCACTCATGTCCCGATTCATGAACGATCAGGTAATCCCAGCTTAGACCAAGTCCTGTTCCTGACCAATCACTCCCATTATACCCTTTTTGATATTTATTTCCGTAGGCTATGGCCGTTTGATTTTCTAAACCCAGGTAAGGTGTTTCAATTAATTTATAGCCGTCACGGTAGAATGGATATGGCCCAAACCAATGTTCGAACGCCTTAAGCATTGGTGGAACTTCTGCGGTGAAATGTGGTATGGCTTTATCCAGACTTTCTTTCAAAACATAATAATCCAGCTGGAGCTTTCCCGAAAGGCCATCAAAGGTGTCAGAGAAATGTGCATAATCTGCAATGTTAAGCGTTACACCATAATTGTTTATTGGGTAAGATACAAACCAATTATAGGTGGCATTTCTGTTTTCAAGTTTATCAACAGAACGAAGAGTTCCATTACTTACATTCATAAGTCCGGGCGGAACGGTAACGCTTATTAACATGCTGTCAGGTTCGTCAGAGGGATGATCTTTATTCGGCCACCAAGAACTGGCACCAGGACCCTGACTCGCAACCGTCACCCAAGGCCTTCCATTACTATCTTTTGAAAATACAAATCCACCATCCCAGGGCGCATTCCTGGCGATCAGCGGTTCTCCTGAATAATAAACTCTGAATTCATGTTTTGAACCTTTTTTTATTGTATCCCTGAAATTTAAAAATACCGCGTTGAATTCCCTGGTGAATGGGAGCAACTGATCCTGATACACCACTTTTTCTATTTGTAAGTTTTGAAACAGATCAAATTGAAGACGATGGAAATCCTCCGTAGCGTTGAATTTAAAAAGAGTGGACCCCTTAATTCGTTTTTCGTTAATGTTCAGGGTTATGTCCAGATGATAATAGTTAACATCATAACAGGTTCGAGGTGGAGTGAGCATCCCTCTCAACGTATCCGCCCTGCTAAAGAGATTCTTTTTTTTCAAAAGTTGAGCATGTGATTCGTGAACAGTAAACAGAAGAAGTATAAAAGTTAGATATCTGTACATTTCCAATAATAACGTTTGTTATTAGCGCTTTCTTCTATAAAGAAATTGTGACTTCAATTTGTGTGCTTAAACCTTTGGAAAATACCGAAAAATATCTTCACCTTTTTTACTCTTTTTGAGATTGTAGCTCTTTTTACTCTCAGATTAAGTTAAAAAATCAAGCATATCACTCTAATTTAACAGGAATTGTGAAATAGTTTTCCTTAAGAGTATTAATCAATTAACTTTGGCCTCCGAAACAACAAAACAAACATGCAATACGACGTTACGGTAATAGGAAGCGGGCCGGGTGGATATGTAGCCGCCATCAGGTGCGCCCAATTAGGTTTAAAAACTGCTATAGTTGAAAAGTATAACACATTAGGCGGAACATGTCTTAATGTTGGTTGTATCCCTTCAAAGGCGCTTCTGGACTCGTCAGAGCATTACCATAATGCTGCCCATACTTTTAAAACCCATGGTATTGACATTAAGGATTTAAAGGTTAATATCGGTCAGATGATTGCCCGGAAGAATGTTGTTGTGCAGGAAAATACTGCAGGAATTACCTTCCTGATGAAGAAAAATAAAATCACTACATATCAGGGTTTAGGTTCTTTTGTAGATAAAAATACTATAAAGATTACAAAAGACGGGGGAGGAGAAGAAACTATCACAAGTAAAAATGTGATTATCGCTACGGGATCTAAGCCGACAGCGTTACCTTTTCTGCCGATAGATAAAAAGAGAATTATTACTTCTACAGAAGCGTTAAATCTTACCGAAGTGCCTAAGCATTTAATTGTGATAGGTGGCGGAGTAATTGGTTTGGAACTAGGTTCTGTATATGCTCGCTTAGGTGCAAAAGTTACTGTGGTTGAATTTATGGATGCTATAATTGGCACTATGGATAAAACCCTGGGTAAAGAACTTCAGAAATCACTGACAAAAATCGGTTTTGAATTTTTGCTAAGTCATAAAGTAACCGGTGCGTCTGTGAAGGGGAAAAATGTAACTGTAACCGCCGAAAATCCGAAAGGAGAGAAGGTAACTATCGAAGGCGATTATTGTATAGTCGCCGTTGGCCGCTCTGCATACACGGAAGGTTTGGGTTTAGAGAAAGTCGGGATTACTTTAGAAGAGCGCGGCAAGAAAGTGCCTGTTAACGATCATCTGGAAACTCCTGTAAAAGGTATTTACGCTATCGGAGATGTAGTGCGCGGTGCTATGCTTGCTCATAAAGCTGAGGAAGAGGGTGTGTTCGTAGCTGAAACCATTGCCGGACAAAAGCCGCATATTAATCATAATCTTATCCCGGGTGTTGTTTATACCTGGCCGGAAGTTGCAAGTGTCGGGTTTACTGAAGAGCAATTAAAGGAGCAAGGAAAAAAATATAAAGCAGGTTCATTTCCATTCAAAGCCAGCGGACGTGCTCGTGCAAGTATGGATACAGACGGATTGGTTAAAGTATTGGCCGATGCCGAAACAGACGAAATTCTTGGTGTACATATGATCGGTCCCCGTGTTGCAGATGTAATTGCAGAAGCAGTGGTAGCTATGGAGTTCAGAGCTTCTGCCGAAGATATCGGACGTATTTGCCATGCCCATCCAACATATACTGAAGCTTTTAAAGAAGCAGCTCTAGCGGCAACGGAAAACAGAGCCCTGCATATATAATTGATTCAAACAAATGAAGATAGAACAAAGGCTCAGATATTTCTGAGCTTTTGTTGTTTAAGGTGCTTTAGCAATCAGATAAAAAGTGCCGATTTTTCTTTCGTCAATAAAATTGCTTTATCAATTTCCTCTTTAAAGATTTTTGCTCCTTTACTATTTAAGTGTACTCCGTCAATTGTTAAGTGCAACTTTCGTTTCGCGCTTAAATTATCTGCCATGCCCATACTGCAGCTTACCAGATCAAAAAATGCGGTGTTTGAGAAATTTTCTAAACAGTAATCCTGTGTGTTGAGACGGCCCAATTCTTCCTGAAATTTTTCGGCAATATCTGCAAGAATACAGTTGAACTCTTTTGCGACTTTTTTAATGATGCTGTTATAGCTAAATAACTGTGCGTTAGTTTCGGCTAACAGGTTTTCATTAATACATCCTAATGTAGGCAGAACAATTTCAGAGTTACTGGTACTTCTAACGTATTCTACCGTTCGCTTCAAAACGAGTTCAAATTCAGGTGGCGCAATTGGCTTGTTACCACTTTTTAGTTGTCGCTTGTAATCTTTCTGGAACCAAAAGTTTCTATGTCTGAAAGTTGGAAGCAAAATGTCATGGGTCGCTGTTTGCAGAACTATCGCTTTGTATGAGTTATTAAGTTGAACGAGAGATTTTAAACGCTTAGAGATTTTAGTCAACGTTTCTCCATTGACGCCGGCATTCTCGATAGTCCAGTATGGGTGCTCATTCTCAATCATTTTCACCCAATCGACACCTTGTGTTCCCCGGGTAATGCTATCACCAATGAATAAAACGTTCATAGTATTTATCTTATATAATATAGGCGTTAGTTTCGCGGATCATGTTACAGAAAGTGTAGTGATACCTTTTATACTATGGGAGCTATTATAATGTTTAAAGAATTTTATGATGAAATCGCTTCCTTTAAAATGTTTTACGAGATTTGCCCCAGAAACATAACACCATGCCCGAAATTTTTGATAATGTCTCTTTGAAAAAATACAACACTTTTGGTGTTGAAGCTAATGCCCGGTGGTATACAGAAATAAATTCTGAAGACGATTTGAAGGATCTCTTCGCAAATGAAGCATGGAGAAAGGCCGAACGACTGGTTTTAGGGGGAGGTAGTAATCTTCTTTTAACAAAGGATTTTGATGGCCTGGTTATCCGTATGAATATAAAGGGGATTTCGAGTGAAGTTAATGGCGAAGAAGTGATTGTTGAAGCAGGGGCCGGAGAGGTGTGGCATAACCTTGTTATGTACTGTGTGGATAATGGTTTCGCAGGAATGGAGAATCTGAGTTTGATTCCCGGGTCGGTGGGCGCATCGCCTATACAAAATATTGGAGCTTATGGAGTAGAGCTTAAAGATGTGTTTGAATCGTGCAGAGTGTTTTTTATAGAAACCGGCGAGATCAGGGAGTTTAAAAAAGAGGAATGCAGATTCGGATATCGCGAAAGCATTTTTAAAAATGATTTAAAGGGGGAAGTTATAATAACAAATGTGGTGTTCCGGCTTTCGACTAAGGCCGCGTTAAATATTAGTTATGGAGCTATTGGCGAAGAACTTCAAAAGCGCCACATTGCTAACCCCGGTATAAAGGATGTTTCTGATGTAGTTTCTCATATCCGCGTAAGCAAACTCCCTGATCCGTCAACCATAGGAAACTCGGGTAGCTTCTTTAAGAATCCTATAATTTCTGAAACGGAATTTAAAAAAATACAGTCTATTTTTCCAGACACTGTTCACTTCTGTCTACCAAATAGTACAGTGAAATTGGCCGCTGGCTGGTTGATAGAACAGTGTGGATGGAAAGGAAAAAAAATAGGTGAAACCGGAACCTGGAAGAACCAAGCTTTAGTTTTGGTTAACTACGGAAATGCTACAGGATCAGAGGTTTATGATCTTTCTTCGCGGATAATTGAAGATGTTAAAACAAAATTTGGTGTCAGTTTGGAGCGTGAAGTGAACGTGATTTAGTATTAATTTTCTGTTAAATTTCAACCCTAATAGGAGATCAGGAATGTATTGATCCCGAATTAGCATAGTTGTTGCAAAGGTATTTACAAGTTTGTTTAAGAAAAACTGGTAACGATAACTTTAACTCTAACAACATGACTAAAATAGAATTCAATACAATGGTTATGCGTCAAGCAAGTTCACTAAAGATGTATGCATTACATTTTACTCATGATGCAGACGATGCCAATGATCTGGTTCAAGATACTCTACTAAAAGCCATCACATATTATAATAAGTTTAAAGAAGGTACCAATCTGAAAGGATGGTTATATACTATAATGAAAAACACCTTCATTAACAATTACCGCCGCTTTGTAAAAATAAGTTCATTCGTTACTAAGTCCGACGAAATTTCATCAGCCAACCTGGTTTTTAGTTCTACTAAGAACCAAGGCGAGTCTAAATTTATCATGGATGATATAAAGTTAGCTTTGGGCAAACTTCCTGAAGAATATTTTGTTCCATTCAGTATGTATTTCGAAGGATTTAAATATCATGAGATTGCAGATCATTTAGCAATTCCGATTGGAACAGTTAAAACCCGCATTCACGTAGCTCGTAAGCTTCTTAAGAAAAGCTTAAAACCATACGACAACGGTATTAAAAAGCCGATGTACGCAGAGCTTGACTAAATAGCCCCTTTTCTAAAACTCATCATACATAAGAGCGTACAGGTGCCAGCCTGACGCTCTTTTTTTATGGCTTTTATTCTGAAAGCGTTTTTAGGTTCTGCAGCCCATCCTCAAAATCTTTGCCTATCATGCTGCCCATGCTTAAACCCATCCATTTCTCCATAACTGTTTTGTTAGTTCCCTGCATTATCCACGTAACTTTTATGCCCTGCGGGTTCGGATCAAGCTGAAAGGTGGTGTTAGCGGTGCTTTCAAACGGTTTTAAGAAAGATAGTTCTATGTCAACAAGTTTCGAAGGTTCAACATTCCTGATTTCCATTTGTCCGGTACCTGTCTCTTTTCCCTCCCATTTGTACAAATGTCCTGGTTGCGAAACAGGTCCGCTAATGTCGACCTTTGCAGATGGTTCCATTTTAGACCATGGGTTCCATTTCAAAAAATTATTAAAATCCGAAATGTTTTTATACACCACGCTATCGGGAGCATTTACAACGATCGATCGTTCTACACGATAGGTTTTAGGAAGAAAAAGTCCAATAAAAAAAAATAAGGCTGTCAGACTGATTACTGTGATTAAGATGATTTTTAATATTTTCATGGCTCAAAAGTTTGGTTTGGATGAAATTAGGAAATATTCTCCAGAATTTTCATCGCCTCACTTGCAACCACCTGTCCTGAAATAATAGCGGGAGGAACACCTGGTCCGGGGACGGTAAGTTGTCCGGTAAACAAGAGGTTCCCTATTTTTTTTGATCGTATTTTGGGTTTAAGAAATGCTGTTTGCATTAAGGTGTTGGCCAGGCCGTATGCGTTTCCCTTGAATGAGTGGTAATCCTTTACAAAATCGTTTATAGCATAGCTGCGTTTTATCACGATATCATTCCGGATACTTTCCCCTGTAATGCTTTCAAAGCGATTTAAAAGAATCTCCCAATACTTCTCTCTTAGGGCTTCAGTATCTTCCAGGCCGGGGGCTAGGGGCATCAGAAAGAATAGATTCTCAGAATTTAAGGGTGCGCAAGACTCATCGGTTTTCGAAGTACAGGAAACATAGAAGAGGGGCTTTGTCGGCCATTGGGGATCTTTATAGATTTCATCGGCATGTTTCTCCAGGTCCTCATCAAAAAATAGATTATGATGTAGAATATTGTTTAACTTCTTATTTATTCCCACATAAAATAATAGGGACGACGGCGATAAAATTCTTTTATTCCAATATTCTGGAGTATAATTTCTGCTTTTTTTATCGGTTAATTGTTGATCGGTATGTTCATAATCTGCATTTGAAATAATTAGATCAGCAGCATAATACCCCTTGTTAGTTTCAATTCCGACCGCCTTTTTGCCTTCGGTTTTGATCTTTATAACTTCATGATTCAGTTTTATTTTAACCCCTTTTTCTATTGCTATTGAAACCATTGCTTTTACAATTTCGTGCATCCCACCGAGTGGAAACCAGGTCCCGAGAGAGAGGTCTGCATAATTCATCATGCTATACAGAGCCGGGGTGTTTTTTGCCGTGCCTCCTAAAAATAGAACAGGGAATTCGAGCAGTTTAACCAATTTCGGGTGTTTGAAGTATTGCTTTATATGTTTGCTGACGCTTGTGAACATCTGGATTTTAAAGCTTTCTTTTAAGAGTCGTAAATCCATGTATTCGGTGATGGAGTTTGAGGGACGAAATACATAGTCTCCCATTCCTGTCTCGTATTTAAACTTTGCCTGATGTAGAAACGCTTTTAAGTTTTCAGCTGAACCTGGTTCTATCTCTTCAAACAGTTCCTCCAGCTCGTTGGGTTGTGCTGGCAGATCTGTAAAGTCGTTGTTTTTCCAGTATATTCTGTACGATGGATCAAGACGTTTCAGGTCATAAAAGTCGGCGGTCGTTTTGCCAAAGAGATTGTAGAAATTTTCAAAAACTTCCGGCATCCAATACCAGCTCGGACCCATGTCAAATTTGAATCCTGCGCTTTCCCAGATTCGTGCTCTACCCCCCGCCTGATCATTTTTTTCATAAATTGTCACATTATGCCCCTTATTTGCAAGCACGGCTGCAGCGGCTAGTCCGGCAAAGCCCGACCCGATAATAGCAATATTAGACTTTTCCATTTGGAAGATAATTAGGGGCTTTGAAAACAATTATATACATATCGGTAAGTAAGAGATGTAAATGTAGAAAACGATCTTTTATTAGATTAGGCTTCTTATTAATTAGGTGTAAAAAATGCATAATTTAAGTTCCCATCTGTCATCTTTGATCCTCTCTGAGAAGAATTTTAATATTTTGGAAACTTTTAACCTAAACTTAAACGTTTGAACAGTATGGACCGATTGATATTATTACTGATAGTGTTGTTTCCCATGACTATCTATGCGAATGAACTGCCACAAATTCGAAAAGATTTTTATTTGGCTATAAAAAATGGAACGGCTTCGGAGAAGTTTTATAATCGATTAAAGGCAAAAAAATCTTCTGATCCCACTATTATGGCTTATTTCGGAACTTCACAAGCTATACGGGCAAAGCATGCCTTTAATCCGTATAATAAAATCACCTACCTTAAAAGCGGGATAAAAACACTTGAAAAAGCTGTAGGTAAAAGTCCTGAGAATCTGGAGATTCGTTTTCTCCGATTTAGTCTTGAACATTATATTCCATCCTTTTTGGGCTTCAGCAAACATCTCGAAACAGACAGAAAGAAAATAGTTGAATTAGCCATGCAAAAGAAGTTTGGTTCTATGGATATGCCTTTGCTTTTAAACCTCGTCAATTTCATGAAAGAGACGAAGAGATGCAGTCCGGCGGAAATAGTTATCTTAGAGCAAGTGGTAGCTAATGGATAAACACTATACTTATCTTCTGATTAATTTCTTAACCTTATTTTTTCCAGTGATTTTATCCTTCGATAAGCGGGTGAAATTTTTTCGCAGCTGGAAATTTATCCTTCCGGGATTGCTTATTACAGGACTGATTTTCTTGATCTGGGACTACCTGTTTACTATATATGATGTGTGGTCGTTTAATCCGGATTATATAATAGGCGTTTATTTTCTGGACCTTCCTTTAGAAGAGATTCTATTTTTTATTACAGTGCCTTTTGCCTGCTTATTTATTTATGAGTGCCTCAACTACTATCTGAAGCAAGATTTGTTGGCCGGATTAAGCACTGCAATAAGTGCTGTATGGCTCATTTTTTCTGCTGTGATGCTTCTGCTCTTTTACGATAGGGTGTATTCTCTAATAACGTTTGGTTTATTGTTATTTTTAAGTGGTTTGGTACTTATCAGACGAAATGAACACCCGTATTTAAGCAGGTTTTACTTCGCTTTCTTTGTGTCCTTAATTCCGTTTTATATTGTAAACGGGATTTTGACAGGCATTCCTGTGGTAATGTATAATGATGCTGAAAACTCAGGATTTAGAGTGGGTACAATTCCTTTTGAAGATCATTTCTACTCTCTTTCATTATTGTTAATGAATGTGATGTTTTTTGAAAACTTTCGAAAAAAACAACGAAAATTGATCGGATGAGTTTACCACAATACACAAAGAAGCAATTAGCGCTTCGTAACGGGCAGGATAAACCGGAAATATGGGTGGCATATAACGGTGTTATTTACGATGTTTCTTCCAGCAGATTATGGAGAAATGGAAAGCATTATGAACATTGGGCGGGGCAGGATTTGAGTGATGAACTAAAAGATGCGCCGCATACTGTTTCGGTATTTGAAAAGTTTGAAGCAATAGGAAATTTGATAGATTTTAAGCCTTAAACATGCAGTTGACAGGTTTTTTTCGTCCGTCAACTGCGTGTTGTTTTATTGTTCTATTTCAAAGCTGCTCAGATTTACAAATTCTTTGATTCTGTCTGCAACCTCTTCCTGACTCAAATTTTTGATTTTTTCTGTGCCGAATTTCTCCACGCAGAATGAAGCAAGTGCGGATCCGTAGATGATTGCATTTTTCATATTGTTGAAGTTGATGGTTCCCACTTTGGCCAGGTAACCAATAAAGCCACCAGCAAAGGTGTCGCCGGCACCGGTTGGATCGAAAACTTCTGCCAATGGCAATGCAGGAGCAGAAAAGATCTTATCTTCACTAAACAGCAATGCGCCATGCTCTCCTTTTTTAATGATGAGATATTTCGGACCCATTTCTAATATTACTTTGGCGGCTTTCACTAAAGAGTACTCTCCGGAAAGCTGGCGAGCTTCAGCGTCGTTTATCGTAAGCACATCTACCATTTTCAGAGTTTCCAATAAATCCTCTAATGCAACATCCATCCAGAAGTTCATCGTGTCGAGTACCACTAACTTAGGCCGTTTTTTAAGGCGTTGTATAGTAGTTTGCTGAATCTGAGGCGTAAGATTTCCTAATAATAAATACTCACAGTCCTGATATGATTCCGGAATAATTGGGTCGAAATCCGCAAGAACATTTAATTCTGTGATTAAAGTATCGCGACTATTCATGTCATTGTGATATTTTCCGGCCCAGAAAAACGATTTTTCACCTTCCTTTACCTGCAATCCTTCTACATCAATACCATGATCTTTTATAGATTGGATATCTTCTTTATGAAAGTCATCGCCAACTACCCCGACGATTTTTACTTTTTCATAAAAGTAAGAAGCCGCTAAACTTGCGTATGTGGCCGCTCCGCCCACTATTTTGTCTGTTTTTCCGAAAGGAGTTTCAATGGCATCGAAGGCCACAGTGCCGATAACAACTAAGCTCATAAATATTTTAAAAAAAAATGTTCACAAATATTGCATAAATAATTTAAAATCCCGACTATTGCATTCCCAAACGGAACACAAGTTTAATAAGTTTGGTAACCAGGAATTCCCGAATAGCTCAGCTGGTTAGAGCATCTGACTGTTAATCAGAGGGTCGCTGGTTCGAGCCCAGCTTCGGGAGCAAAGCC
>CAMPKC010000017.1 GCA_946887045.1 uncultured Sphingobacteriaceae bacterium
ATTGCCAGTGCCGTCTCAAAGGTTTGACTGTTTTCCTCCATATAATGTGCGGCCCTTTCCAGAATTGCAAAGGCCGAATGCCCTTCATTTAGATGGATTACTTCCGGATGATATTCCAGAGCCTTTAAAAGTCGGAAACCGCCAATTCCCAGTATTAATTCCTGAGCAAGTCTCAATTCGTTACCGGCCCCATATAGTTCACTGGTAATCCCACGATGCCGGGGAATGTTTGCGGCATCGTTACTGTCGAGCAATAGTAAAAGATGACGACCTACCTGAACTTTCCAGGTTCGCAGCCAAAGAGAATAACCCGGAAGCTTTAGTTCAATTCGCAACCATTCACCATTTTTGCTTCGTAAGGGAGAGATAGGAAGCTGTCCCGGATCATTGTAAGGAAAAAGATAATCCTGGCTACCATCTTCGTTGATTACCTGCCTGGAATATCCCTGCTGATACAGCAGACCAATCCCGATTAAAGGCACCCCGAGATCACTTGCCGATTTTAAATGATCGCCTGCTACATTGCCGAGTCCGCCTGAATAGATTGGCAAAGACTCGCTGAGCATGAACTCCATGCTGAAGTAAGCAATTCGATTAAGAGTCGAATTGGGATGTGCCTGCTGAAACCATGCCGGAGCTAAAGCTCGTTGTTTTTTGTCCTGTAAGAGGTCTTCTATAAGATCTCTAACAATTGGATCATCAAGAATTAAATTGATCCGCTCATGCGAGCTTGTTTGCAATACGATGTAAGGGTTATGTGTTAACTCCCATAGCACAGGATCTAGCTGCTTCCATATCTTATCGGTTGCATGGCTCCATGACCAATGTAAATCAAGTGCTAATTCTAAAAGCGATTCATATAGTAAAGGATATTTTAAAGTCGAGAGGTTATTCATTTCAATTTACTGAGCTAAATAGCCGCCATCAACAGAATAATAAGAACCTGTTACGAAAGATGAGCGCGATGAACCAAGCCACAGGAGAAGCTCTGCGACTTCTTCGGGCTCTCCTAATCGACCCATTGGGTGCATTCTTGCCAATGTACCTCGGGTAACTTCATCCAGCGTATTTATAACCAGCGGCGTGTTAATGTATCCAGGACCGATGGAATTTATCCGGATTTTTTTATCTGCGTATTCAATCGCAGCGGCTTTTGTAAGACCGATCACTCCATGCTTGGCAGCTATGTACGCCGGAGAAAGTCTCGTAGCTACCATCCCTAATATAGAAGCGACATTAATTATACTTCCTCCCTTCTCTAGCATTGCAGGTATCTGATAACGCATCCCATAAAACACTCCCGACAGGTTCACATCAATTACTTTTTGCCAGCCATCGAACGGATATTCGGCAGTAAGGGCTAAAGGTCCGCCTATACCGGCATTGTTCACAGCAATATCGAGTGAGCCGAAACGCTTGATTGTCTCTTTAACCAGTTCATTATTATCTTCAGGAATCGAAGCATCGGCTTTGAAGAAAAAAGCCTCACCTCCACAATTAGTAATAGAATCGACAACGCTATTGCCGTGTACCTCATTTATATCTGATACGATTACCTTTGCGCCTTCCCTGGCAAAAAGCTCTGCCGTGGCCTTGCCTATTCCAGAGCCCGCCCCCGTGATAAGTGCTGTTTTTCCATGAACAGTTAAGTCAGACATACTCATATATTTAAATAAACCTAGTGCGATTTAATCGGATTTGCGATGACAATAGTCAGTGTACTGAATGATAATCGTTATCCAGATCGGGCATTTAAATAACAATGAAGGAGCTAAAGGATGTAAATGCTGAGATTTACTGAACTTTAGGAAATAAAAAACAGGCTGAGAGTTTTCATACCTGTTTTTTTACGTTCGGTCAGATTTAAATAAACTTACACTGGATATAGTTAAAAAACAACAACCTATCCGCGGGATAACAACTATTGACTTGTTAATACATACATAGCCTGAGATTCCGAAAGGTCTTCTTCTAAAGCCGGAAGCTCACTGGCCGCCCAACTTCGTATTTCAGCATCGGGAACACCATCAGGCTGAGATGCAAGACGGAAGAGATTAACAAGTTCCTGATCTGTCAAAACCATCAGCTCGGCGAACCTTCTATCAAAAGATGATAGGGTAACCTGGCTCAGGATGTTTAGATTACCAGCATGATGGCTAAGGAAGTTTTGCGGCACACCAAAACCTTTTCTGGCAGCAAGATTAGCAAGTCTGGTTTCTGCTGCCGTATGATCTGCAACCGTTTGTACTCCAAATGATTTAATTGTATCTGATTGGCCCCTTGTTTTAGATAGCTCGCCCGCTTCGATTTCTAAGTTATTACTACTTGAGGCATACGTAATAAACTCCTGGTTACCCATTTGGAAAACTTCAGGGTCATCTTTCTTACACGATTGAACAACACACATACTTGCTACCAGCACTGTGTATAAGACACGCAACTTTTTCATGGTAAATGAGTTTAAACTGTTAATAATTACCCTATTACAAGGTATTTACTTAAAGCAACCTCAGTATTATGGACTGGTTTGGCTTATTTTCATTATGTAAACATTGGCGAACTTGCACTAAAAATTCGTCACATAAAACTGCGATAAGGCAAAAGAAGTCTCAAATACTTACGAGAAAATTCACATTAGTTTGTCATCAGTTTACAGAAAGCATAATAATTCCCGCCTTTAAGGATAATGAAAATCAAGACTGTTTTTTAACGCACTTAATCCCGCACCTATTCTAACAATCCGTCATCTTTCCATTTTTGAACCGAGTTAATTGTTTCCTGTGGTAAGCGTGTTCCACCGTTCGGCATCATCCCGGCTGCACCCTGAGCCAGTTTGATTCTGCTCAATATAGCATCAATATTATTTTTCGTACTGGCATAAGAATCAAACTTAACTTGAGGTCCATTGATATGACATGTTCCACAATTATTTTGGATTATCGCTTGTACGGTATTCATATATGTTACAGAGGCGGTGCTGTTGCTATTAACTGTAATAGTGTAAGCATTAGCAAAAGCTTTACTTCCACTTGAATTTGTGGCGGTAACGGTAACTGAATATGTTCCCGTAGCTAAAGCGCTCGTGGCTGATATTACTCCCTGATTATTGATGCTGATTGCAGGCGAAGCTGGTGCAACGCTGATAGAATAGCTCACGCTGGTACTACTTGTTACTGATGGAGCCACGGACGCTACTGCCGTACCTTGACTTATGGTAATAGAATTAGGCGAATAACTCAAATTTTGTGGAATAGCTGACGCACTTACAGTTATTGAATAAGCATTGTCAAATTTTACTGTCCCGGCGGCATTTGTTGCCGTAACAGAAATATTATAGGTGCCTGCTGCTACAGTAGAGGCCACCTTAACTTTACCATCCGAATCAATAGTAATCCCACTATTAGTTGGCGAACTGCGTATGCTAAAACTTACCGGTAAAGTACCTGACAGAGAAGGTTTAACCGAAGAACCGGCCATACCCGATTGAAGACTGAGGGAATTGGGACTATAAACTAAATTGGAAATGAGACTGGCGGCAGCATCAGGCTGGCCATTGTCTTTCTTGCTGCAAGAAACAATAACGAAAAAAGAGAGAAGACAGATCAGGTTTTTAGTTGAGAAAATGTTAAGCATATACGTGGTCAATTGGATGTTTTTTTACAGGTACGCCTTACAATTACAAAAGGTTGGCTGTGGAAGAATAAATTTTCGCTCTGGAAAATTATTTCGAACCAGAGGAAAGTAAAAATCTCATTGCTGAAACTTTCTAAACTTACATGAAGATTCGGCTAATTTATTTTACATTGGGTTTTGGATTTTTTGATATTCGATGGAAAATAAAAACAATAATCTTTGGGCGATATTGTATGTAAGCAGTGCAATGAAAGGTCTTTCGGCTTCGGATGTTGACTACTATTTAACCGTTAACCGGAAAGTCAGACAACAGCACAAAATTACTGGAATTGCAATACTTGCGATGAATAATGTCTTAGTTATTCAGGAAGGAATAAAAGAAGAAGTAAAAGCGGAATATGATGCCGAAAAAAAGCATCCTGCACATCATTCCTTGATCAAAATCTATGACGGACCTATTAACCACCGCTACTTCGAAGATTTTCCACTAGCATTTAAAACTATCGGAATGCCTGAATATAAACACCTGGATAGTTTTTTAAAATCGGAATACCAGGAGTATCTTGACGAATTTCTTCAGGCCGATAATCCTGTCGCAAAACTAGTTAAAGACTTTATCAAAAATAACAGTTAGGAACGTTCTCCGCGCTTCCACTACAAAAACACCCTGATTGCAACCAATTCTGACCAGATTCCGTATTAAAAATTTAAATGATCTGATTTCCCATTTTCGGGGAACATTTAAATATTAAACACACATATGATAAAATCCTTAACCTTTTTATTATTTGTTGCAATGCTTGTCAGCTCTTGTACCTCAGGAAAAAAAGCTATGCAACGCGGAAACTATGACGAAGCAATACTTAAAGCTGTTAACCGATTGCGGAGCAATACAGACCATAAAAAGTCACTCGACATTTTAAGACAGACTTATCCTCTGGCTCAGCAATGGCATTTAAGCAGGATAAGAAATATGGAAGCTTCTTATGATCGTTTTAAGTGGGAGCCTATAGCTCGGGAGTACGCATCGCTGATAAATTTATATGACGAGATATCCCGCTGCCCGGGTTGTTTATCAGCAATACCAAATCCTGAAAGTTACAGTATTGAAAACGAGCGTGCCAGACTTAATGCTGCTTCTGATAGGTTTGACGCAGGATTAGCCGCCTTTGAGAAAGGTAAAAATGGCGACCGGAATGAAGCAAGAGATGCATTCACCCATTTCACACAAGCAAATAACTGGATAAGAAACTACAAAGACGTAGAACAAAAGATTAAAGATGCCGAATATTACGCTACCGTCAGGGTTGTTGTGGAACCTATCCCGATGCATAGCCAAGCCCTGAAAATCAGCAATGAGTTTTTCGATAACAAGATCAACGAGTTTTTACTACAGGCACCGGTAAATCGTTTCGTTAAATTCTATACAACCAAAGAGGCTAAACGATTAGGCATTGACAAACCAGATCAGATTATTCAATTAGCTTTTGATGACTTTGTCGTAGGGCAAACCTATATGCACGAGAAAGAAATGGCCCTCGTAAAAGACAGTATAGTTTTAGCAACATATGAGGTTGATGTGCCGCAGATCATTGGTTCTGGTCAATCTTCAGGAAATAATTCCGGCGGCAACACCAACGAAAACAAAATAACTATTTGCCATACAGCGCCGGGCTCAAGCCAGTCGCAAACAATAGTAGTTGCCGAAAGCGCACTAAAAACACATCTTGATCACAACGACAAAATCGGCTCATGTGATGCTTCCTCAACTAATAAGCCATCAACAGGAACCTCCAGCAAAAAAGAGATTAGAAAAGTATACGGACAGGCAAAAGCCACCATGCACATATTTACCAGAACAGTAGAATCTAAAGGTTTACTAGATTTAAGAATTCTGGACGGATATACACGCAGGGTTTTGAGTCAGGAAAAACTACCCGGAGTTTTTGTTTGGCAATCGCAATGGGGATATTATAATGGTGATCAACGAGCGTTAGAAAGGACCCATCATCAAATCGTTAAAAACAAAGATGTACCTCCACCCCCTCCTCAGGATCTTTTTATGCAATTTACGCAGCCTATCTATCAGCAGCTAACAGCTAAGATCAGTCAGTTTTATCGGAATTATTAATCTGCAATGCTATAGTCTTTACAAGCGAAAAGGCAATTTATTTTTTAAGAATGATGGACAAAACCCCATCATTCTTAAAAATTTCAACACAATTATCTAGTCAATTACTCGACGATCAGTTTTCCTCTCATCGAACTATAATGTCCTGGAAAGCTGCATATAAAGTCATACTCGCCTTTTTCTAAATTAAACGTAATCGTATCTGATTCGTTAGGTCCTAGTAATTTAGTATGTGCAATTATCGAAGATTTCAAAGACTCAGGAATATAATCTGTCGCTTTACTATTCATTGCCGCCTGTCCAAACTCCTCAACATTCGTACCCTTTTGCAAAACCACGAGGTTATGCCCCATCGCCTCTTTTGCTATCGTGCCTGCATTTTTCAAAGTAAGGGTTATGGATTCTCCGGCTTTAACCCTAATTTCGCTTACACTAAACCTCATTTGATCATTGCCCGTAACTTCAACTGTGTTGGAATTTACTGCTTCAGTCGGGCCAATTGGCGTTTCAGTCGTTGATTCTGTTTCAGTACTCCCGGATTCCTCCTTCTGTTGATTTCCTCCACATGAGGCTAAAACAGCAGCTACCGTAAACAATGTTAAAAAGTGTTTTTTCATGATTTTTATATTTATAATTTTTGCTTATTTATTGTTCTAAATCGAGATGACTTAAAGTAAAAGGCCATTAACTAATATCCATATCAAAGTCTTAATACTTTTTCTTTTAACCTATATCGCTAAGTTGATAGTAAACAGTCGGAGTAAGTCCGTGTTTTCTTAAACATATTTTCGCACAAGAAGTCAGCAGCTGTGTGTCATATTCAAAACTCTGCAGAATCTTATTACTTGATAATCTTCAGTTTCAACCCATTAATAGCCTCATCTACCAATATTTGGCACGATAAGCGGAAATTAGCATTCGCAATTCCAGCTTTACGGATCGTAGTTTCTTCATTTCTTTCATAAAACGACAAAGCCAATGGCATTTCTACGATTTCAATTAAACATGTCCCGCATTTTCCCATTCCCAAACAATCACCAAATTCGTCAATATAAATCTTATCCAAGATGAGCATCATCAAATTACGGTATTCATTTGGATATGTGTTGATGATGAATGACTCTCCTCCACAAAAAACCGTAATGGTTATTTCTTTATTCAAACACCTTGATTATTAGTTGGTTCTTTCACAGCCATCATTATTCTGGCGATATTCTCGGCCCTCTTTCGGGCGTTATCTGCTATCGGTCCCTCAAACAATTCATTAAGTGTTTCATTAAAAAGCAAAAGCCACTGATCAAAATGCTGCTTTGCAATCGGGAGGGGTAAATGTTTAGGCATTGGGTCGCCCTTGTATGCTTTTGTATATAGGAGCATTGTTGACCAGAAATCAATCATCTGATTTAAATGCGCGTCCCAATTTTCCTTGATGACCGAATTAAACACTGGCGCCAGAAACTCATCCTGCCTTATTTTATCATAAAACTGGTTAACTAACATTGCCACATCGACAATTGTAATAATGTCACTTTTCCTAAACTGTTTGTCCTCCATTTACACAATTACCTTATCTGCGCCCCTATCCATACTCTCTAACCTTTTTAAAAACATTGCAGCCATAAGCTCTGCGCGGTTTTTTGCCTCGGTGGCCATGTTGCCTTCAAAATTTGAATCAATTGTTTCCCGGAATAAAATCAACCACCGCTCAAAGTGTAGTGGTCCAATAATTAAAGGCGCGTGCTTTGCAAACGGATTGCCTTTGAAACCGGATACGCCAAATAAAGCAGCATTCCAGAACTGATACATTTTTTCAAGATGCGGTTGCCATTCTTGTATTACGCTCCCGAACACCGGGCCAATCAAATCATCCTGCTGTACCTTCTTATAAAATTCATTCACAAAAAGAACTATATCATCAAGACCTAAAATATCTGCCTTCATAATTCTAAATATCACCCATTAATACCTTCTTATTTTTTTATTTGAAACTGTTCTTTTTAATCCGGTAGTTGGGATTTAAATCTCAATAACCTCGTCAATTGCAGTGTTTTAAACACTGGTGTCCTGCTGCTTAAATATTGCAACCATATAGTAAAACTGGTTTGGAATTCCTAAAAAAATATCTGCATCAAATTCACATCTCGTGAAGAAATTCATCAAGAAGCAAATATAAAAATTCGATCTAAATAAAAGACAAATATATCTTTATTTTTACACGGTGAGAAATATGGCTGACGAGTCTTTTGTAAAGAATCACATGAAATCAGGCGGTATATATCTGTGATAAGACAAATTAAATATAATTTAAAAAGGAGCCGCTATTAAAATCGACCTTCTCGAGAACCAGGATGAAGGCACTGTAGATTAAACGAAGACGTGCTGTGTCGGTGATTCCTTCATCAATTCTGAGTTCTAAAAATGCCGACTCAACTTCGGTATGTGAAGAATGATGGTGTCCGATGTGGAACTCAAAATTCGGAAGTGATTGAATTACCTCCCTTATCTGAATCGATGATAAAATATCTTTAATCCTGTCCGGATGATTTGATTTGATCACTATATTCTTATCAAATTCAGGAGACCCAATCTTAATATCTTCCATCCCGAAAAGCTTACCTATGCCGTCTAACAAATCCTGACGATGCAAAGAAAAGCGAAAATCATCAAAGCTTTTTAACGGAGACATAAAGCGGGTAAGTGCATACCCTCCTTCAAAACCACCACCTAAATCTATGTCTATATCAAGTGTGACCGAGCGTCCCTGCTGTTCAATGATAGCGTTGTATTCATATACCTCTTGATACTGGCTAAAATCCTCATCTATCTGCTTCCAAACCTCATCAAGCGAGGTTCCGGAAATAACTCTGGCATCTTGCATAGCTGTATATACTTTATGTTAGAACGATTAATTTTTCGATCTGTTTTTAAAAGCATTCCATTACTTCTGTACTTAAAAACCACACATTTAAAACAAACTATCACATAATTATCCATGCGTTTCCGTTTCGGGGATTCTTAAAAAATAGTACCTTTGCGGCTCAATGAAGAGTGATCTGTATTCAGCTGGCCATTTTCTTTAAGCTTCATTCTTCCGTCAACGATATTTATGAGTAATCCCGAAATAGAAAAAAGAAAAACCTTCGCAATTATTAGTCACCCAGATGCCGGAAAAACCACATTAACCGAGAAGTTTCTGCTTTTCGGCGGTGCCATTAATACCGCGGGGGCTGTAAAGCGGAATAAAGCGAATCAGAATACCACTTCAGATTTCATGGAAATTGAAAAACAAAGAGGGATTTCTGTAGCGACGTCTGTGATGGGATTTGAATATAAAGGCAAACGAATTAATATTCTGGATACACCCGGTCACAAAGATTTTGCGGAAGATACATACAGAACATTATCGGCTGTTGATAGTGTAATTCTGGTGGTGGATAGTGTGAAAGGGGTCGAGGAACAGACTCAAAAGCTGATGGAAGTTTGCCGGATGCGTAACACCCCGGTTATTATTTTCATTAACAAAATGGACCGGGAGGGTAAAGATGCTTTCGACTTACTAGATGAGCTTGAAACTTCATTAAAAATCAGCGTTTGTCCGCAATCCTGGCCTATCGGACAAGGTTACACATTTAAAGGGGTTTATAACATCTACGGAAATCAATTAAACCTTTTCGAACCAGATAAAGCTAAAGTAACAGAGCCTGTTATACAGGTTAAAAACCTTGAAGATAGCACCTTACAAAAATTTCTTAAGGAAAAGGAACTGGGAAGACTTAAGGGTGATCTGGAATTGATTGAGGGTATATATGGTCCACTTGATACAGAGATGTATCTTGAAGGCTTGCTGGCACCTGTTTTCTTCGGAAGTGCTATCAATAACTTTGGTATTCGCGAGCTGTTGGATACGTTTATCAACATTGCACCAAGTCCTTCTATCCGCGAAGCAGAGGAGCGGGTTGTGGTGGCAACTGAGAAAAATTTTAGTGGTTTTGTATTTAAAATACACGCCAACCTGGATCCGAATCATCGCGACAGGATCGCATTTCTAAGAATTTGTTCTGGAAAATTTGAGCGGAATAAATTCTTTTATCATACAAGACTGGATAAGAAATTGAAATTTTCAAATCCGATGGATTTTATGGCCAACGAAAAAAGCCTGGTTGAAGAAGCATGGCCTGGCGATGTAGTGGGATTATACGACAGCGGAAACTTCAAAATTGGTGATACACTTACCGAAGGCGAAAAATTACAGTTTAAAGGAATTCCAAGATTTTCACCTGAAATTTTTAAAGAGGTCGAGAACCGTGACCCAATGAAAACCAAGCAATTGGAAAAAGGAATTCAGCAGTTAACCGAAGAGGGCGTTGCGCAGCTTTTTGTACAGCAACCAGGTAACAGAAAAATAATTGGTACAGTTGGTGAGCTTCAATTCGAGGTGATAAGTTTCCGTTTAGAAAACGAATATGGAGCAAAATGTGCTTTCCGTCCTCTAACGTTTAAAAAATCGAGCTGGATCACTTGCAACGATAAAAAAATGCTGCAGGACATTATTTACAGGCGAGCCTCGAATATTGCATACGACAAAGATTCAAATCCGGTATTTCTTGCAGATAATGACTGGGCCATCAACCTGGCGAAACGTGATTTCCCGGATGTAGAATTTCACACTACATCTGAATTTAAGAGCGCCGAATAAATTCGGGGCTCATTGGTGATTTATTCGTGAATGAGTATCTAATTGAAACCTAGCCGCCAATAATAATCGCAGTTAAATATGTCATTATTCTGGCAACCGTTCGGCAACTGGTTCAAGGTCTAATTCCGCTTGTTCTTTTTTCAAATTTTTATCGAGAATAAAGGTAGCAAGCGGCACAAATGATGCCGCCTGAAACAACACGATACGTTTAAAATTCCATTTTAAGCTCCATGCGGCACGCAAAACAGCAAAAACATACGCTACAAACAACACTCCGTGCACCCAGCCAGTATATTTTACAGGCAACGGGTTTCCTAAAATGTATTTAATGGGCATTGCTATCAGCAGCAGCACTAAAAAACTAACACCTTCTGCTATACCTATCACTCTTAAATCTCTGATAACTTTGGACTTACTGTTTCCCATTTTAAATTCTGTTAATACTTTCTGATCTACCCCTGTCGGCTTCGGGGATTTTGTATGGAGTTGTTGAAATCTTAGTTATGAGAAACGCATTACACATGAACTCATTGTGTAATGCACCTATAAAATCACGAATCTTTGCACCGCTTATTCAGCAGTAGGTGCCTCGAAGCTATAAACTTCTTAATAAGCCCTTGCAAATAAAACTCTTTGCGCAGATGGCTTTCCACTATAAATGCACACTCCCTCTTCCTGCTTATTATTCAACGGGATACAGCGAATGGTGGCTTTGGTTTCCTCTTTAATTTTCTGCTCTGTTTCAGGTGTTCCATCCCAGTGTGCTGCTACAAAACCTGCTTTAGTATCTAAAACTGTTTTAAATTCTTCATATGAGTTTACCTCTGTTGTATTTTCTTCGCGGAAGCCAAGCGCTTTCTGATAGATATTCTTTTGAATGTCTTCCAATAGTTTTTCAATTCTCTCTGCCAGGCCTTCCCGACTAACGGTTTCCTTTTCTTTCGTATCTCGTCGTGCAATTTCCGCCGTTCCATTCTCTAGGTCTCTCCCGCCCAAAGCAACACGCACAGGCACACCTTTAAGCTCGTATTCGGCAAATTTAAAACCAGGGCGTTGGGTATCCCTGTTATCGTATTTAACGGAAATATTTCTGGATTTCAGCTCCTTAGCCAGGGTATCAGCGACTTCGGAAATAGCATTAAACTCATCATCACCCTTGTAAATCGGCACAATTACCACCTGAATCGGAGCAAGCATTGGAGGTAATACTAAACCTGAGTCATCCGAATGAGCCATGATTAAAGCTCCCATCAAGCGAGTTGAAACACCCCATGAAGTTGCCCATACATAATCAAGCTTTCCCTCTTTACTGGTAAACTTCACATCAAAAGCTTTCGCAAAGTTCTGGCCCAGAAAATGTGATGTACCCGCCTGCAAGGCTTTGCCATCCTGCATAAGGGCTTCAATACAATACGTCTCCAACGCACCGGCGAAACGTTCATTCGGTGTTTTAATGCCTTTAATTACCGGCACCGCCATCCAATTTTCTGCAAAATCCGCATAAACGTCAAGCATTCTTTCGGCTTCTTCCACTGCTTCCTGCTGGGTAGCATGAGCGGTATGCCCTTCCTGCCATAAAAACTCCGCAGTGCGAAGAAATAACCTTGTACGCATTTCCCAACGTACAACATTGGCCCATTGATTTACTAAAATAGGCAGATCACGATAAGACTGAATCCAACCTTTATAAGTGTTCCAAATTATTGTTTCGGAAGTCGGACGAACGATTAATTCTTCTTCTAATTTTGCGTCTTCGTCTACAATTATATTTCCGTTGCCATCATTTTTTAAGCGATAATGGGTCACTACAGCGCATTCTGTGGCAAATCCTTCAACATGTGATGCTTCTTTGGAAAAAAATGACTTAGGAATAAACAAGGGAAAATATGCATTCGAGTGACCGGTATCCTTGAACATCTTATCCAAAGCTGCCTGCATTTTTTCCCAAATGGAATATCCATAGGGTTTTATTACCATGCAACCTCTTACTGCCGAATGTTCAGCCAGATCTGCCTTTGTAACAAGTTCATTATACCATTGAGAATAATCCTCTTTTCTGCTTGTAATTCCCTTACTCATAGTGTTTTTTAAAATTTTCTTTGTAATTTAGTAACACGAATACTTAATCGGCAAAGTTATAAAAGTAGTCGAGGTATTTTATTTAATGATGCAACCAATTTCACATTGATTTCGTCATTAATTATAAACACACGTAGATTTATAAACACGCACCTTATAAACACACACGCAATGAAAAAATTACTACTACCGGTTTTTGCAGTTTCAGCTTTGTTGCTGAATTCCTGCTCAACTACTCAACTTGCCGGGCAAGCTGATAGTAATGATGATGTCTATTATACTGAAGCTAAGGCAAAAGTAATTCAGCCCCCAGCTGAAAGAGTTCAATCTTCTACACCGAATAAATCATATCGTACAGATGAGCAGCTTTACGGGGATGAATATTCGGATAATAGCTACCGTAATAACAGGTACGATGATGATTATACCTATTCTTCACGCATAAACCGTTTCTATTATAATTCTCCTTACCGACCTTATTACGATTACCGCTATTCTTATGGTTATAATCCATGGTATACCTATTCCTATGATCCATTTTTCTACGATCCATGGCTTTACAGACCTGGCGTTTCAGTTTGGATAGGCACCGGAAGATACTGGTCGCCATATAATTATGGTTATTATGGTTCCAGGTATAACAATGGCTATTGGGGGCCATATTCCTTTTACAATACCTATCCGGGTTATAATTACGGAGGCAGGTACTACAGTGGAGGCGGGTATTATAACGGCGGCGTATACAACAACCCTAATCACAGAGCCCGTCCCGATCGTGAAAGCGGAATGGGTAGAAGCGGCAATAATGATCCACAAACAGGCATATATATTCCTTCAACAGGCAGACCAAACAGGAGTTCTGTAAATCCAAACAGAACACCTGATGGACGAATAAGCTCTTCCGATCAGGGTAGTTCTGGTGCATCCTCACAACCTTCTTCGACTTCAAGCAGACCGAACAGGCCTTCAAGAACTCAGGAAGCCGCTGCGCCAAGACAACAAACAGCACCTGCACCTCGTCCAGAACCAAGAGAATATTCCCGTCCAGAACGGAGCTCCAGTCCTGCGCCTTCGTCATCGGGTAGTAGTTCTGGTGGGGGAAGTTCAAATGGAAGCTCGTCCGGCGGAAGTTCATCCGGAAGCAGACCTTCAAGAGGCGGCAGATAACCTGATTAGACACACACTGAAACATTATGAAATTTAAGAATTTAATATTTCTTACGGGCATGCTATTGCCTGTAACTTCAAGCTATGCCCAATATGCAGAAGATGCTTTACGGTTTTCGCAAACCGAGCAGGGAGCCACTGCCAGATTTAAGGCTTTAGGAGGTGCTCAAACTGCTTTAGGCGGCGATGCCAGTTCATTAGCCTCCAATCCGGCTGGCTTGGGATTATTCACCAGATCTGAACTAAGTTTCACCCCTGATATTTCAAACAGTACTATTAAGAGTAATTATTTAAATTCGAGCTCGAGCATCCAAAAAGACCGTGCTGGAATAAACCAGGTTGGTGTAGTTTTCTACAATCCTACAAGAAAATATAATAGTTCGGATGTTTCTTCAGGATGGCTTAGCTTTAACTTTGGAATAGCGTACAATAAAACCAACAACTTTAATTCCACTACAGAGTACGGCGGTGTAAATCCCAGAAGTTCATTTGGCGACTATATGAGTGATCTGGCATCAAACCCTGATGATTTATTAGCGACAGCAGGTTATGATAGTCATTTAATTGAGCTGGATCAACCTTCAGGCACATACTTTCCTATCACAGATGTAAATAACAATCAGGTGAACACTGTTTTCCGATCTGGCGGTCAGTCGGAAGTGAACTTTTCTTTAGGAGGAAATTACAGCAACAATTTTTATCTGGGAGCTTCCTTAGGTATTGCATCTATTAATTTCAACGCAGATAGGGAGTACATTGAATCCGGACTAACATTAGATCAGGCTGCTATAGACCAACAAGGCCTGACTGTTTACAATGAAACTAAGCCATATTTAGATGCCGCCTTTAGACTATCTTATCAATCCAATCAGGAAACACAGGGAACTGGTGTTAATGCCAAGCTTGGATTTATTTATCGACCAAGCCCTAACGTTAGGTTTGGGATGAGCTTTATTTCACCAACCTGGTACACGATAACCGAAAGTTTTTCAGAAACACTTAATACCCGTTTTAATAAATCTAATGGACAAACAGAAACGTTTAATAGTGACGAAGAAATTTACGATTCAGATTACTCCTTAAGAACTCCTTATCGATTTAATGGAGGACTCGCAGTTATCGTAACTAACTTCGGTTTGCTTACCGGCGATATTGAATATGTTGATTATGCTTCCATTCATTTTTCCTCGGACGAGCGAGAAGCATCTAACAATACTAACCGGGATATCAGGGACTTATACAAAGGTGCAGTAAATCTTAAAGTTGGTGCTGAAATAAAACTTAATCCTTTGATGCTTAGAGCTGGTTATTCTACGAATGGAAATCCGTATCAAAATGGCAGTTATACCACAAACACTATTTCTACAGGAATAGGATATAGAGTAAATAATCTCTCGTTTGATTTAACCTATTCAAACTTATCCTCGAACTATACAACAAGCCCGTATCTTCTTTCGCAAGATTACAGATACTACAGTTCAACAGGCAGCGGCGAATCCGCAGAAATTCAAAGTAGAAGAAGTAATATTTTTGCGACAGTTGGATTGAGATTTTAAGATTCATCCCATAGCAATTAACAAGAGAGAAAGAAAGACGCATTCTCTCTTGTTAAATCAAGCTATAACCAAGAACTTTTATCAGCATTTAGGATTACACAAGTCGTATCCATCTCAAAAGCAATCTTCGACCGTTTGCTCTCTATTTTAAATTGAAATAGCGTCGCAGGGTCAAAACCAATCATGTTTTACTATGTTGTTAAGGTATTAAATATCTTCAGCAAAATGTATAACCCAATGCCGGCCCTTTATTCTAGAGATAAATGAATACTATTCTACTCATAGAAGACGACGAAGCAATACGAAACGTCATTTACGAAGCATTAGTCAATTATAAAGTAATAGCCACCGAGGATACACGCGATATTTTGGCATTAATAGCTGAACACAAGCCTGACCTTGTTTTAATGGATTATATTTTACCCAATATAAACGGGGGTGAACTTTGTCATCTTATAAAAACTAACCCTGAAACCGCCGGTTTGCCTGTAATCATAATTTCCGGATACCCACGTGTTTTATACTCATTAGGGTCTTACGGTTGCGATGCAATTTTAGAAAAACCATTCGATCTATCTGAACTCCTGGAAACTATCGGAAAGTTTGACCCTATTACCGAATAAATTCGGCCACAGCGACGTGCAGACGCAGCTATCGCAGAACGGTACGCGATAGATTGTTACTAGTGTATTGATTTTACCCAAACACATTTTTAGCTTTTATCACTGCTTGTTCTAAATCGATTCCCTCGCCCATTACTCCGGTAAACAGATCACCTTCTGCGCGCAGCCGTTCTACGGCATTAAAAATATTGAAGTCACTCATTTTTAGGCCAGCTTTTACTTCTTCCCAATGCAGCGGCATCGAAACGGTGGCACCAGGCTTAGGCCTTAATGAGTAAGGGCCGGCAATAGTTGCCTGCGGACGGTTTTGTAAAAAATCAAGGTACATTTTCCCACCTCGCTTTGATGTCAGCCGTTCGATACTGGTAAACCCGGGGATCTGTTTATGGACTATTGTCGCCAGCATCCTGGCAAACATCTGAGATTGGTCATAGGTATATTTGGCCCCCATTGGTATATAAATATGCAGCCCGGTCGAACCGGATGTTTTACAAAAGGAAGGAACTTCAATCTGATCAAGTACTGTTTTAAGTACCCGTGCAGCTTCGATAACCTGGTTAAAAGTATTTTTGTCGGGATCCAGATCAATGATACACCAATCTGGATGATCAGGCGCATGTACAGTGCTTAACCACGGATTCATTTCTATACACCCTAAAGATGCCATATATAACAAACTAGCCTCATCCGTGCACAACATAAATTCTTTATCGTGCCCTTCCCTATTGCTTTCATACGGATAAGTAGCTATCCAATCCGGCACTTTGCCGCGAACGTTCTTTTGGTAAAAACTCGTCCCATTTATACCGTTTGGGAACCTGTTTAATGATTGCGGACGATCTCTCAAATATGGCACAATAAAAGGTGCAACCTGATAATAATAGTTCAGCATATCACGTTTAGTTACCTTTTCTTCAGGCCAGTAAAGTTTACTTAGATTGGTAAATTTTATTTCGTGCCCATCGATTTTTCTTACCTGGGTTTCTTCACTTGGATTTAAGAGAGTTTTTCTTGTTTTAGTTTTCGGTGGATTAAGAACTTTCCGCTTTACAAAATCGTGATCTTCTTGAATTACCGCCGGCGTATGAGCGGGAATTTCCCTGGTAACCTCATCCGCTTTTTTATCTTCACGCAAGCCTTTAAAGGACGGATGACGCATAACTCCGTCTTTAGTCATTTCCCTAAAACTGACCTCCCCAACTAACTTTGGCTTTACCCACGTGGCTTTTGCCTTTGGCGGATTAGGTCTGAAACGAGAGGGTTTATTAAAATCCGGAATTATTTTAAAGGGACATTCATTGGTTTTTAGGGGCTTTAGCTTTTCTAATATTTCTGTCTGGAGCTTATCGCTAAAACCTGTACCCACAGGCCCAATATATCTAAGTTCATTATTCTCATACACTCCCATAAGCAATGCGCTAAACTTTTTGCGGCCGTTTTCATTATTGGTATAACCGCAAATTATTGCCTCCTGCCTGGTTTCGGTTTTTATTTTAAGCCATTCTTTTGATCGTATATCAGGAGTGTATAGGCTGTTCGCTTTTTTTGCAATAATTCCTTCCAGGCCCATTTTATCAGCAGCAGCAAAGAAATCGGTTCCGCTGGCGTCAAATAATTTACTTAACTGAATCTTATCGTTTTGCTCCGGCACAACACTATTCAGAATCTGGCGCCGTCCGACTAATGGTATGTTTGTTAAGTCTTTTCCCTCCAGCCACAATACATCGAATATGTAAAACACTAATTCTCCGTCCGCTTCACTTCGCCAGTTTTGAAGGGCGCTAAAATCGGCCATTCCCTTATCGTTTAACACTACAATTTCGCCATCAAAAACTGCATTAATTTTCCATTTCTCAAGTTCCTGATAAATAGAGTAAAATTTATCATTAAATGACTTACTGTTGCGGGAACTGAGCTCAACATCCCCATTATTTAAGAAGGCTAATGCGCGATAACCATCCCATTTAACTTCGTAGACCCAATCGGGATCGTCAAATGGTTCATCAACCAAAGTTGCCAGCATTGGCTTAATTCCTGCTGGAAATTTTGACTTATTCGCTCGCTTTAATAAAGCTGAGATATCAACTGTGGATATCTCAGCATCGGTTCTTAAAGATTTTTTTGACGATTTTTGGGACTTTTTGTCTTCCTTATTACTGTTCCAGATATTCTTACTGGTTTTTGCGACTTTCTCGATCGTAAGTCCTGACACAACAGACTTATTCTTTTTTAAGACATCGTCGGCTCTCGCATATTTATCATCAATTTTCATCAGCAACCAGCTATTTTCACCACTTCCAGAGGCCTTTACGAGAGCAAATTCTCCCTTTAGCTTTTTGCCGTGCAGGATAAATTTAAACTTGCCACTAAGTAAGCCATGAAGGAGGTGTTTTTCCTGATCCATTTTACTCTTGCCTTCAAAATCTGCCGGTTCAAATGTTCCTTCATCCCAAACGAGTACGGTTCCGCCACCATATTGGCCTTCAGGGATAATACCTTCGAATAAACGATAATCGAACGGATGGTCTTCTACCATCATGGCCAGTCGTTTAACATGGGCATCAGTTGAGGGTCCTTTCGGCACTGCCCAGCTTTTAAGCACACCGTCCATCTCCAGTCGAAAATCATAGTGAATGTGTGATGCATGGTGCAACTGCACCACGAAACGAAGTTCGTCGGATAGATTTTTTCCACCGGTTGGTTCTGGTGTGATTTCGAAACTGCGTTTCTGTCTGTATTTTTCGAGAGCCATATAAACACGATTCCAAGCCCCGGGAATTAATCCAGACAATGAGACAGGTTAAAACACGTTTCCTTAAAAACGGGCAGGATATATTGGGGCCGAGCGCCTACTATTTGTTTTTATCTTTAATATACTTTTCAATTACCTTACGGTCATTGGATCCTGTGGCCCGTTTAGCACCACCAATTGCCTGGCTGCTTACTCCAAGCTTTTCGGCCAAATATTTTACCTCATATTCCTGAGAAGAGTTCACTTCCCTCCGCTCAGTCTTTGATCCTCTTGCTGCCATAATAGATGTTTTAGTTTATAGGTAACTTTTTAACATCCAAAAAAGGAAGATAGTTTTAAGAGAATGCAGGCGATAAGAATTTTGATCAGACTTTAACAGGTACGGCAGCTTCAGTTCCAGCCAAACCCTTACCCGCCACCAGCAATTCTGCGGTGATAGTTTTAGTGTATGCTTTTATTTCTTCCTTAAATTCTTGTACCGAAGCGCCTGAGCGAATTTCCTCTAATCGTTTTTCCCAGCTACCTGTTAACTCGGCCTGTGCAATTTTTTTATCTTTCACCACTTCAAAAACAGCTAAACCCTTGCCCGAAGGAACCAGATTCTTCTTCTCACGAATAATATATTCACGTTTTATAAGTGTTTCGATAATAGACGCCCGGGTGGCCGGAGTTCCTAATCCACCATCTTTCATCGCATATCGCAGCTCTTCATCCTCAATTTCTTTCCCTGCAGTTTCAAGTGCTTTTAACAAACTGGCTTCATTAAATAAGGGTTTAGGTTTGGTTTGCTTTTCCAGAAGAGCCTTACTTTCAACAGGAAGCTGTTCTCCGGCATCTACTTTTGGCAAGGTTGCATTCTCTTCCTCTGTTTTCTCATCGTCAGTCTCATTATAAACTGATCGCCAGCCCGCTGAACGTATTACAGTTCCATTCGCCACAAACTTAGTCCCCGATTCGATACTTATTTTGGTAAGGTCTTTAATACATTCTTTATGGAAGGCCTCCAACATCCGGCCTACCACCATGTTATATACCGCTTGCTTATCCTCAGACAAATAATTCGGAGTTTCGCCTGTCGGCAGTATTGCATGGTGATCGGTCACCTTTTTAGCGTTCACGCTGCGTTTGTTCAAGGGATTAGTGCTGAGAAATTCTGCCTGCTTACCAAAGTCGGGGTGGCTGCGAAGCTTTTCTATCAACTGCGGAACTCCTGCAAAAACATCATCTCCAATATATCTGCTTCCTGTGCGGGGATACGAGATTAGTTTACCCTCATAAAGGTTTTGAAGAATATTTAAAGTTTGATCGGCTGTGTATCCTTTACGTTTATTAGCCTCTTGTTGCAAACTGCTTAGATCGTGCAACAAAGGAGGTGGTTCTTTCTTTGTCTTAGCTTCTACACTGATAATATTTCCACCGGTTGCAAAACCAGACGCAACGTCCTGCACTTTATCAAATACTTCCTGCGCTTTTTCTTTATCCTTATAATTTTCGACTGAAATTGCTTTGAAGAGCTGTCCGTTTTTTGATAGTTGTATGCTTATCTGATAAAATATTTGCGGAACAAAGTTCTTGATTTCAAGATAACGAGCGCAGATCATCGCCAGAGTTGGAGTTTGAACGCGTCCCAAAGAAAGAACAGAACGGTTCCCGGCTGAAATACTTAAAGCCTGGGTGGCATTCATGCCTACAAGCCAGTCAGACTCAGAACGGCAATGTGCCGAATAGAATAAGGTATCATAATCGGTTCCGGGCTTTAAATTTCTAAAGCCATCTTTTATCGCCTGATCGGTTTGGGATGAGATCCATAAACGCCTGAAAGGCTTTTTACATTTGAGATAATAATATATGTAGCGGAAAATCAACTCGCCTTCACGCCCCGCATCGGTTGCTACGATAATTTCTGTTGCAGAATCGAATAAGTTTTTAATCGTATCCAGTTGCTTACGCACCGCCGGATCCTCAACGATACCATCCTTGGTTTTAATTTTGCGGACGGCAAGTTTAAATTTCTGCGGAAGCATAGGCAAATGCTGAACGCGCCATCCATAAAAACCATAATCCTGAGGCGGTGCAAGTTGCAAGAGATGCCCGAATGCCCATGTGAACGAATAGTTTTTGCCTTCGATGTATCCATCTTTTTTTATTGTAGCTCCAAACACTTTGGCCAATTCTCGCGCTACAGAAGGTTTTTCAGCAATAACAACTTTCATATTCTGATTGTGGTTAATTGTAATTCTTAAATATTATTGAGTTAAAACAGAGAGTATTGCGATTCAATATTTCTCATCGGCCTTCCGGAACTGATACTAATGCCAGAATCAGAGCCAATTTTATACAGCTTCGATTCTTCATATCTTGAAGCAACAATTACTTCAGTATCTCCTGCCTGACTTGTAAATAATTGCTCAACCAGCTTTGGGCAATTATTATCTTTTGAAAGGTGAGATAATAATAAGTGACTCATAAACGAAGGTTTATGTGCGGTAAACATTTCAAAAGCCTGTTTATTCGATAAATGACCTTTACCGCCTCGAATCCGTTTTTTAAGGTGATACGGATAATTACCGCGTTCTAAAAGCACATCATCATAGTTCGCCTCTAGAAAAGCTGCATGACATTGTTTAAAATGATCAACCAGCCGATCGCATACAGAACCAATATCAGTGAAAACCCCAACACTTATGTTATTACATTTGATAATGAAACTGTGAGGCTCTACCGCATCATGAAATTTAGAAAAAGCGGATACACATAGTTCACCGATCATAGTATCCTGGTGTTCTTTAAAATGCCTTATCAAATGAGGCTCCAACGTAAGACTTCCGTGCTGTAATGTTCCGGGGGTGATGTATACCGGAATCTGGTACTTTTTTGCAAGCACAGGTATCCCCCGGATATGATCATGATGTTCATGAGAAACAAAAATCGCTTTCACTTTCTGCATGGACAACCCAAGTCGTAACATCCGTTTTTCAGTTTCCCGACAGGATATTCCGGCATCAACCAAAACTGCATCATACTGATTAGCAACATAATAACAGTTACCGTTACTTCCTGAATTTAGTGATGCTATACTTAAGGACATGAGGGTGAAAGATAGGAATTTTGCCGGCACCTGTTCGCATAAGTTTATAACATACTTACCCAATTTCTCAACAGTGCCTTTTATAAAAACCATAATAATTGCAAATAATTGCAATATAATTTTGCGATTATCATAAATATTCCTATCTTTAGTTTCCAAACTAACCAAATACAGCCTTAAACCTTGTCATTCCGACAAGGTTTTTTTTTGTTTATTTTATTTACATATTCCAAATGTTAAAAAACTGTTAAATTTTAACACTTTGCTTTGCGGATTTCATATATAACGTATATTTGCGTCAGGTTTATAATTGGTTAGTTAAAAGGTCTTCATTCTCCCCGTTTGAAGACCTTTTTTGTTTGATTCATTTTTTCAGTATTTCACTTTACAGGAACAATAATGGTACGTGAGTGTTAGTTTATATAATCATCGATATAAATTATGACCTCAGATACAACCTATAAGCATACCCGACTCGAAGAGCTTGGTTTACATGATATTTCTGAAATTGATGCAGAGTATGATTTAAGGAACTTCAAAGTTCGCGACGGGCATAATCATGAAATCGGACGTGTTATCGAATTGTTGTATGACATACAATCAAAGAAAATCAGATATCTGGTTATCGAATTACACAGTAAGAATACTGATGAAAATTTAAGACAAATCCTCGCGCCGATAGGTACAGCTGAGTTACATGAAGAAGATGATTACTTGTTTATTCCGGCTTTAAACTCTGATCTCATAAATGCTTTACCCGATTATGAAAAAGGACATGTAAATCCAGGGGTAGAAAACATGGTACGTCTGGCCTATGCTGGTGAAGATTTACTTGCAGAGGGTGCAGGACTTACAGGCAACGATATTTTAAATGAAGAAGAAGATTTTTACAATCATCTGCATTTTGATTTAGACAAACTGTTTGGAAGAAAAAAGAAAAAGCCAGAATACAGTAAAACTATTTGTGGAGTGTTTGATGATAGCCTGGAGGCAGAGAACACCATAAGCGATTTAATAAAAGAAGGTTACAGTCAAGATGAGATTGAGGTTTCATCCAGCAAGCAGGCCGACCGCGCCAGTGGTATAGATGAAAATGTGAATGGTGGTGGATCTGTTGTTTGCATCACTATTCATGATGCCGACGCAGCTTTTCGGGTATCTGAAATTATGAATATAAATGGAAGTGTTTCAGTGTATGAAACTACAGAAGAATAATTACAACATCTAAAACAAAAAAGGTGTCAGTTTGCGCTGACACCTTTTTTGTTTTAGATAATTCCGTGTAACGAAGCTCCCTTCACTCCTAACCTATCAATCTTTTGTTCAACTTCCGGATCTCTTATCAGTTCAGGTGCATGATGTGGCTTTTTCCTGGCGTCGATAATTAAGGACCCGTGACACCCCCAGTGTTTATTATCAATAAAACTGTTAATGCCATAGATATCGTGCGATGGATTACTCCGGGTAAAGGTCACCCAGACAAGGTTATTAATGTTTTCCGCTGTAAATCCGGCATCGTCGCACAGCACCATCAAGGCTATATTAGTCTGGTGCGATTTTAAATGCCTGTTTAATATTTCAATTTGATTTTCAGTTTCCTCGGTAGAAACGTACGCCGGCGACTCTACCGCCAACACCCCGGGCATTGCGAGCTTACAATTATGAAATGGCCTTGGTAATCCAAAAGTGGCAGGCAATTCTTTAAGCAATTCTCTCTTAACCTCACCAGCCACGGCAAAAACAACTTTCGATCCTGAATTCAAATCACCGCCACTGTAATCGAGTGTATCAATGGTTGTTTTGGTATAAAAATGCAGATCCCTGGTAAAATCTATCCGTTCAAAAACGTGCACTAAAAATTCTTCAATATTACGGGTATGCAAAGCCGGATTATCTTCCTTTGCGGCTATAAACAGGTATTTTGCAAGACTTAGTTGGTTTTTGCCCAATATATGATTTGCAATGGTTAAAATTTCTTGCGGCCTTCGGCCGGATAAATAAGGTGTATAACGTTCACTTCCTATTGCGAACAAAAGGGGATGTACACCAGCTGCATCCACCGCATTAACTTCATGCAGCCCATTAATTTCTTTTGGGATGGCAGAACCGGTGATATCATGAATCAGGGCACCGAAACTAGTATCTTCCTGTGGAGGTCGACCGACCACTGTAAACGACCATATCGGATCTTTACGATGGTAGACGTTATGAACCTTCATTAAGGGAAAAGGATGCGTAAGGCTATAATAGCCTAAATGATCTCCAAATGGCCCCTCGGGTTTATTTTCATTGGGATAAACAGTTCCTGTTATTACGAAATCGGCATCTGCAGAAATGCAAAACCCTTCTTTATCATAGAAATATCTAAATCTGCGATTCCCTAAAGCTCCGGCGAAAGTCATCTCTGACAAACCCTCCGGCAAGGGCATTACCGCAGCCAAAGGATGTGAAGGAGGCCCTCCCACAAAAATACTTACTTTAAGCGGCTGTCCTTTGGCATTTGCTTTTGACTGATGCACGCCAATACCCCTGTGCAACTGGTAATGCAACCCTATTTCCTGATTCTGAATGTAATCATTACCATTTAATTGAATACGATACATCCCCAAATTCGCATTCATTGCGCCTGGCCTGTCTATATCCTCAGTATAAACCTGCGGCATAGTTATAAAAGCGCCGCCGTCCATTGGCCAGTTTACAATTTGCGGCAATTCTGAAATGGAAGTTTTACCTGCCAGAATGGGTGCATTCCATTGACTTTTCAAAGGGAGTGCCGAAAAAGCGGTCAAGGCTACATTTAAGTATTTGAATGGGTTTTTAGCCGCTTTTATAGGATCTGATTTTAGATCCACAAGAATTTTTATTTTATCAAGTGTATCTCTGAAAAGAAATTTTGAGCGATCAAGTGTTCCGAAAAGATTGGAAACGGCAGGAAACTTACATCCTTTGATATTTTCGAAAAACAGAGCCGGACCTTCTTTTTCATAAACTCTCAGATGTATAGCAGCCATTTCCAAATGTGGGTCAACCTCTTCTTTAATACGAATAAGATGCCCGTGGTTTTCAAGGTCTCGTACACATTCTGCTAAGCTTTTGTATCCCATAATTCAAAGGTAATAATAACGAAACTTCTGTAAGCGCTGGTTAATCATATTCAAAAAAAAACAGCAGCATCCTCCCACCCTAATCCCTGGAACTTAGGACTCAACAGGTTCCGGTGTCTCTTCAATTGCGGTGTTAATCTCTTTTCTGCTATATACTTCTATCCTGTTAAGAGTTTTAATAGCTATAGTGAGCCATATTACTCCCATACAAAAGCCCGCAATCACATCGCTGGCGTAATGCACTCGAAGATAAACTCTACTTATCCCTATTGATAGAATCAGGATAATCATAACTGAAATAACAATGGATTTTAGTGCAGGATTTTTTAAATGCAGATAGGTAAAATAAATAAGCAAGCCGAAAAAAGTCACACTCATCATGGCATGTCCGCTTGGGAAACTCAGGCCCCTTGCCTGTTCCAATAAAGGAATCAAGGGCCGTTGCCTGTTAAATAACATTTTCAATACCGTCATTAAAAGCACACTGCTTAATGAAATGGCCGGAATTTTAATTGAATACCATTTATGTTTCCTGATGAACAGAAAATAGAGAATTAAGAGGAGATTTGCGGCAATCATCACCTGATAATTTCCAATTACACTTAAAATCTCCATCACATTAGTAACACTTTCTTTTATAAAAGACCCAAGGAAAAGAAATGCTGACTGGTCGAACTCCTGCTTCTTATCCAGAAATATATATTTGGCGATTGATAAAAAAGCAATTAGCGATAACAGGAATAGTCCAACTGTGAGCACGGTCTCTGCGGTAAAAAGCATCACTCCTGCAATCATCCGGCGATAAATTTTTTTTATTCTTCTTAGCATCTTATCGGTTTTATATTATTCAAAATATCTCCACTGCAGGTACGCGCATAAGCCCTCCAATTCAGGAAATATAGAAAAAGCGTTTACGCCAAGCACATTAAGATCCGTTCTAATATCCTGTAGATGTTCTACTGACAGGGTGATTTTCAACAATTTTTTTGAAAAGGAATCGACCTTGTCGAGTTCGCATTTCTCCCGAATTTCGTCTGATGCCTGTATCGAAAAAACGCCCGATTGGTTATTTATCCGCTGTTTAATTATTCTTGGCCTAAAAATCCGAGTCTCTGTAATTTCAAATGGATGGGCTTTTTCTATCGATAAATTATAGTCTTCAGTATCAGCCATTAAAACCCACACTACCGAGTTTTTAGCCTCATATAATTCGGATGCCGCTTTGTCTGTGGCAAACCAAAGCGCGGTTAAAGCATTGTGCGACCAATCCAGTAAGCGGGTTGGCAAACCATAATGTTGTCCCAACGTTAGATAATCCCAGTCATCATAAGATCGATAACCCTCTATAAGCAGCGGATTTGTACGTTTAAATTCCTGCAACAGAATTTTTTCAATACTTAACAAATCACCTTTGGGAGTTAAACGGCTGATTTTCGGTATTAAAGGATGATCGTTTGCCTGCCCGCGAAAAAGGAAATCCTCCTGGCTTTCTAAACATTTTTTCGCCTTGTAAAATTTTATCGTATTCAAGTATTCTTCTACTGATCTGACTTCCTCCTCGGCAACCATAATGTTTTATTAAAGAATAATGATTTCGGAAGAGAAAAGTTTTATCTATAAGATAAAAGCAGTCTGCTGGCATTGTTTTACCTTTGATCTGTCAGGTACCTGACTCGGGCAAACAATGTTCAGGAAAAAAAGATAAAAAATGGAATATAAACTAGGGGAATTTGTGCGGTTCGTGGACGAAAAACGTGAAGGATATATCACTAAAATCTTCGATGATGTTATGATTGGTGTTACGGGAGATGACGATTTCGAAATTCCGGTGCCGGCAAATAAGGTAACACGGGTACATGGGCACGTATACAAAGGAATTGAAAATCAAGCGCTGGAAGAAAAACAAATTCCCATAAGCGAATTTAAAACCAGCGGAGTTTACCTGGCAATAGCACCTGATGCTGCAAAAGGATCCGTTGTATATTTCCACCTGGTAAACGAGACTTCTTACCAATTGCTGGCAAGTTTGAGTACAGAAAAAGACAAGCTTATTAAAGGAGTATATGCAGGCATTTTAGCACCAAAATCTGTGTCAAAAATTTATTCGGCATCCTTAACAGAATTGAGTAATTGGCCTAAATTTAATATACAAGCGCTTTTTTACAGCGCTATGGAAGCAAAACTGAAAGAACCCTTGCTGTATGATGTGAAATTTAGCGCCAAAAACTTCTCCGGATCAAAAAAGCACGTACCCTTGTTAAAGCAAGAAGCCTGGAACTTCCAGATTGATAAAGAGGAGATTGTGATTGATGCTGAAAAGTTAAAGGAAAGCTTTTTCAAAACTCCGGATGAAAAGAAAGAGATTGAGAAACCTGCAAAAGTAGTCGATCTGCATATAGAGAAACTGAGGGATGATTATCAATTTCTAGGCAAGGACGAGATGTTAAAAGTGCAGCTTACCCATTTTCAAAAGGCATTAGAGGCGGCAATAGTTCATAAACTTCCCTCAATAATATTTATTCATGGAGTTGGAAACGGAACCTTGAGGTATGAAATACAAAAAATTATCACAAAGCATCCCCAAGTGAAAACCTATATGGATGCTTACAAAGACAGATACGGATATGGGGCTACAGAAGTAATCTTAAAATAATTAATCTTCCTCTTCTGTTAAGTTAGCCTGATACGAATTGAAAGCTCTGCTTACCATTTCTTCCAGCTGTTTGATATTAAATGGCTTTTGCAAGATATAATCCGCTCCGGCCTTTTCGGCAAGGGCATCAATATCATTATTTGCGGTGAAATATATTACCGGTATATCAGAGTAATCGACGTTGTTTTTTATAATTTGTGTTGCAATAATTCCTCCTTCATCAGGAATTTTATGATCCATAAAAATTACCGAAGGATTTATAGACTCAATTTTTTCAATAATATTATTGCAATCAGGTATAGTATAAACTTCCCAGTCGGCATCGGTTAATACCAATGCCACAATCTCAGAAATACTAACATCATCATCACATACAAGGACACGTCTCATTGGCTAATTTATATTAATAAACACGGGATAATTTTTGTGTTTTGATTATTTATTATAATCAATTATACTGCCAGTCTGATGGTGAATTAATCAGTCGGGCGCATTCATGAAATACTTGTGCAACATACCTAATAATTCATTAAGTTTTTAAAATAATAAAACATGAAAAAAATTGGTTATAGCTATATCTGTTCCCTGATTTATCGAGATCAAAGCTTAGAAAAATTATTTTGAAACGCTCAGGAAGTGCCGATTTACCTCTTCATTATGGCCATGTTCCGGCATGGCTTGCCAACCGTATGGCAAAACTTGGGCTTGCAATAACAGAATCTATAATTACAGAATACGGGAAAACTGAAGTATTAAGGCGACTCAGCGATCCGTTTTGGTTTCAAAGTTTAGGTGCTGTAATGGGTATGGACTGGCATTCTTCCGGGATAACCACCTCTGTAATGGGAGCTTTAAAGAAGGCAATTAATCCACATTCAAAAGAGTTCGGAATTTATATATGTGGCGGGAAAGGAAAACATTCTAGAGCTACTCCCAATGAGCTAACTTCTCTTTCCGAGCGTACAGGAATGGATGCAAACTACTTGATAAGGTGTAGCAAACTAAGTGCAAAAGTAGACAATACAGCTATTCAGGATGGCTTTCAACTGTACATGCATAGCTTCATAGTTAGCGATGAAGGTTTATGGACTGTAGTTCAACAAGGTATGAGCACAGGGAGCTCGACAGCTCGGCGTTATCACTGGCATTCTGCCGAATTTGAGTCGTTTGTTGAGGAACCACACACTGCAATTTGCGGTATAAATCAGGGAAATATTCTCAATATGGTGGCGAAGGAAGCTAAAGCTTCCCGGAACGGTATACTAGAATTGACATCTGAAGCACCTAATAAGATGTTAGCTGAAATTCAGCAATTGGTTATGCCTTCTCACCACGATGTTCGTTCAAAAGATGTCGACCTGAAACGTTTAGGAAGTTTACTTTGGCTGGCCCACGAGAAACAACCGAGCGATTTTGAAGACCTGTTATTACTTGAAGGCCTGGGACCGCGAACGCTACAGTCATTGGCTTTAGTTAGTGAAGTGATTTACGGCACACCTTCCCGGTTTAAAGATCCCGCACGATTTTCATTTGCACATGGCGGGAAAGACGGGCACCCCTTCCCTGTCCCTGTTAAAGTATATGATGAGACAATAAGCGTGTTGCAAACTGCAATTGAAAAAGCCAGAATTGGAAATTCGGATAAACAGCAGGCGATCAAGAAGCTAACGGAAATAGCGCAGCGGGCGGAGAAAGACTTCCTTCCAAATGCGAATTTCGAAAAAGTGATAGAAAAAGAACGTGCAAATTCCTGGAAGTACGGTGGAAGAACAGTTTTTGGAAAAGAAAAACCACCGGAAAGCAATCAGCTAAAACTATTTTAATGCTTTAAATCCTTTGGCAAAAAACAATTAGTCATTCCAATGAGGGTATTAAATTCTAACAGCTTTTATCATTCTGTCTTTCTTCTGCATATCTTGTCTTAGCTCTGTCTTGAAACCCTTACTTTCGAGCATCGCTGCAGTTTCGTGGCCCAGGCTTTCATTTATTTCGACGAATAAATATCCGCCGGCAGACAAATGTTTCAAAGAGAACTGCACTATTGAATCGTAGAATAACAAAGGGTTATCGTTTGGAACAAATAAAGCTTCATGAGGATCATGCTTCAACACGTTTGGATGCATCTGTTCTTTTTCAGAATACCTGATATATGGAGGATTGCTTACTATAATATTAAATTCCTGCTCTTTGATCGAGAAATCGGCATCCAAAATATCACCCCGCAATAAATTAACCTGTACTTGATTTAAAGCACAATTTTCCTGCGCGACCTTCAGTGCTTCCTCAGAAATATCGATTGCGAAAACTTCCGCAGAAGGCATATTTTTTTTCAGAGCAATAGGTATACATCCGCTACCGGTGCCGATGTCCAAAATGCATGTTGAAGGAATGCCATCTGATTTGATACTGTTTAAAATCCAATCTACCAGCTCTTCAGTTTCTGGTCGGGGTACTAAAACCGAAGAATTTACTTTAAAGCGGAGTCCATAAAAATCTGCCTCACCTAAAACATGTTGTAAGGGTTTACCGAACCTCAGTTCATCCAATATCCGAATCAATGCTGTTTCCTGCGCAAGCAATAAATCCGTGTTTTTGTGGAGTTGATAATAGCTCTTACTAAAACGACAAACATGCTGAACTGCTAAAGAAGCAATTGCCTTTTTTTCGTCATGATCATAAAACCCAGGCATCTGTTCTAAATATATCTTTTCAATATCCGCAATTGTCATGGTGCAATAATAATATGTAATCTTAATCAATAAAACTGTAAAGACGTGTTTTTTGCTAATTTAGCCCTTAATTGGGTAACACTTAAATCTTCAAATTTGTTAGCACACGAAAAATATATGCGACGCTGCCTGGAACTCGCTCAACTGGGTTCTGGTAAAGTGAGTCCGAATCCCATGGTTGGCGCTCTGATAGTTCATAATGAGAAAATTATAGGAGAAGGATATCATGAAAAATTCGGACATGCGCATGCAGAGGTAAATGCAATAAACGCTGTGTTATCAAAATTCGCCGATGCGGCAACACTTTTAAAGACTTCGACGATGTATGTAAGTTTGGAACCATGCGCACATTTCGGAAAAACGCCACCTTGCGCAGACCTGATTATTAGATATCAGATTCCGAGAGTAGTAATCGGGAGTGCCGATCCCTTCGATCAGGTTAACGGTAAAGGTGTACAGAAACTGAAAGATGCAGGAACTGAGGTTGTAGAAGGAGTATTACAAGATGAATGTAATTTCGTAAACCGAAGGTTTTTTACCCGCGTAAAAAAGCAAAGACCATACATTATTTTAAAGTGGGCGCAAACCGCTGATCATTTTTTTGCTCCGGATAACGGATCGCAGAAATGGATAAGCTCCCCGCTTTCAAAAACTCTCACCCATAAATGGCGAACAGAAGAAGACGCTATTTTAGTGGGAAAGAATACTGCTTTAATCGATAATCCTCAACTGAATGTGCGTGAAGCGGAAGGTCGAAATCCTGTGAGGATTGTGATCGACAGGAACCTTGACTTACCCACGCATTTATACCTTTTTGATTATAGTCAGGACACCATCGTATTTAACGCCAAAAAAACAGGCATCGACAGAAATATTAAATACCTGGAACTCGAAGATTTTGACAATATTTTGCCTCAGCTAATTTGCTATCAGCTATACCTGATGGATATTCAATCAATTATTATTGAAGGTGGTGCCCAAACCCTCGACCTGTTTATCAAGGCCGGCCTGTGGGATGAAGCACGTATTTTCTCATCGTCGGATAGCTGGGGAAAAGGCTTAAAAGCTCCTGAAATAAGCGGGCAAATGTTAAGTGAACAAAAAATAGATACAGACCTATTACAAACAATTATTCCTTTTCAATCGATTTAACAATGCCTGTTTTATATTATAAAAACGCCCCTGTTCAGTATCCGGTAAAAGGGATAGAGAGAAGAATGGTACACCTCGAAAAAGTGCTTACAGCGGTCCTTGATTTCAGCAATGGCCCGCAGTCGGAACCAGACCCGATGCATTCTCATCCTCATGAGCAGACGAGCTACATTGCAGAAGGAGAAGTATTGTTTTTTATGGAAGGAGAAGAAGCCCAGCACTTGAAAGCGGGAGATATGTTCTATGTTCCATCAAATAAAATGCACTGCATCCAGTTACTGACGGAAAGAGCAAGATTAGTAGATAGTTTCTCTCCAGTAAGGGAGGATTTCATTATTTAATGCATCCGTAATCAAGTATCTGTCATTATTCGGAAACCTTAATCCCGCAAGTTTGTCTATCATAAAAATAGACATCATGCAGGCATTTAAAACTCATTTCCCAATAAAAGGCGTCAGAACCGATGTCACCGTGACACCGGTAGAAAAAAACATGTTTGCTATAGAACTTGAAAGTGCCGATGCTTTTGAGAAAGATCGGGATCCTAAAAAAGAAACTGTTTCAAGCATGAACCCTCCAAATATGATTATACAGAGAACCAAATCACAAGACTGGATTATACTTGATGAAGGAACGTTCAACCTTAATCAGGAAGATTTACAAGAACTTGGAAAAGCGATTGAAAATAACTCCCCCGGGTTGATGTAGTTATAAAAAGCTTTTCAAAGCCAGCTCATAACTCTGTAAGCCAAAACCGGTAATAATGCCTTTGCAATTCTTGGCCATTAACGACACATGCCGGTAGCTTTCGCGGGCGTATACATTTGAAATATGCACTTCTACAACCGGAGTGTTTATTCCAGCAATAGCATCAGCAATACCTATAGAGGTATGGGTATAGGCCCCGGCATTCATAATCACACCATCAAAAGAAAATCCGACTTCATGTAACTTGTTAATCAGTTCTCCCTCAATATTACTTTGATAATAATGAAGTTCGATTGAATTATATTTAGAACTTAGTTCCTTAAAAAAAGGTTCAAAACCACTTTCTCCATAAATTGATTTCTCTCGTGTACCGAGGAGGTTTAAATTTGGGCCATTAATGATTTGTATTTTCATCAGGATTTATTGTTTTTTAGTGGAAATGAAGCTATCATGCGCATATTCATGCTATTTGTGAGAGGTATGCTCATGATGGTTTCATCGTTTCAAACTTAATAGTTTTAATTTTATTTATCTGAAAATTTTAAATGGCCGACTGGAACTCTACATTAAGAGGCTTTAAAAGCTATATTCGACTGGAGCGTTCATTGTCCAACAACACGGTCGATGCTTATCTACGTGATGTTGAGAAGCTTTATCAATACACCGAGAGTATTGGAGGGAAATCCCCGGATAAAATTGAGACGGGCGACTTAAAACAATTCATTAACTGGATAAATGAATTAGGAATGCTACCTCCCACTCAATCGAGGGTTTTATCTGGGATAAAGGCATTTTATAAATACCTGATCATCGAAAATATTATTACAAAAGATCCTGCGTTTTTACTGGAAAGTCCAAAGCTTCAGCGAAAGCTCCCTGATACATTAAGCATCGTTGATATCAACAAACTGATGGGAGCTATTGATCATTCGAAAGCTGAGGGAATGAGAAATAAAGCGATGCTCGAGGTGCTGTATGGATGTGGACTACGGGTTTCTGAACTAATAAACCTTAAAATTTCTAATCTTTATTTAAATATTGAATTTATAAAAGTTACCGGCAAGGGTGATAAAGAACGACTGGTACCAATCGGAGCAGAAGCGATTAAATACCTCGATATTTACCTGAATCAGGAGCGTGTACATGTAAACATTAAGCCGGGAAAAGAGGATTATGTATTTCTTAACCGCAGGGGTGCGTCCCTCAGCAGAGTAATGATATTTCTTATTATTAAAGACCTGGCCGAGAAAATCAATTTAAAAAAAAGTATCAGTCCACACACGTTCCGCCATTCATTTGCAACTCATTTAATTGAAGGCGGGGCCGATTTACGGGCGGTACAGGAAATGCTGGGGCATGAAAGCATTACAACTACAGAAATATATACACATTTAGATAGAGACTACCTCCGAAACACCATTATTCAGTTTCATCCAAGAAGCTGATTAAAACGCTTATGATCTTCCGTTTAGCGATAGATGATCTTGTAAAACCCAAATCTCTTTATAATTAATACAGATTAATAAAACAATCAAAGAAACTTACACAGTTTTAACGTCCTTGGTATTATAATTTTCTATATCTGTGATGTAATTATTTTTTATCAAAAATTCAAAAAGAGGTTTCGCCTGTTCGGATACAGGCATATTGCGTGTTGTAATAATTTCATTTGTTTTCTTATCCAGGTATGGATAGGCATAGAGTTTAACGTTTTTGCTAAACAGGTCACTCACATACGCCAATAATTCATCAGTGTAATTATCAGGAAAGCTTGAAGCGTCAAATATTCTCTTAAGATTCGCGATATTAGTAGAGATACCAACACTATGCGGTTTGCATCTGGCGAGATATTGAGCCAATTTATGATTTCGTGTGAAATTGGAGACTATTACTTTATTGCCCGTCGCTGTAAGCTCCTCGGCTTTTTTTGCGAATGTCTCCAAATCTCCGGTGCTTAATTCTTGTTCTCCGCTCAGTGTGTTAGACATCAAAACCTCAATCATTACGACCACATTCTTATCTTTCAGGTCTTGAGAGCGCTTAAATTGCTCTACTGCGCTGTTAAACAAATCGAAGTTAGGTATTGACTTTTGTTTATACTTCGTACGTAAGATCATGATATCCTTTTTATAAAGAAGATCATTTGACTGACAAGCATTTCCATTCTTGTCGAATATGGCCGCACTGGAAAATCCTTTTGCAATAAGATATAAATTAACCAGTCGATCATTAGCGTTTTGAAAAACCGGACCGCGCAGGTTAATCACGTCGATTTCAACCGACCCCATCGATAGATTGTCGACCAACGATTCAATCATAGTTTGCACATCATGCCGTAAGAAGTATGCGGCATACACCAAATTAACACCAATTATCCCGAGTACATTTTGCTGCAAAGTTGCATCACTATCTAATAAACGTACATGAAAGATAATATCATTAGCTTCGCCACCGGCCGTTGCCTGAAATCTGATTCCCATCCAGCCATGTGGATCGTTGGTTTTATTAAAGTTTAATGTGGTTACTGTATTAGCAAAAGCAAAGAAACTACGGCCTTTATATTTCTGATCTGTCAACCTTTCTGCGAGCAATGAAAATTCGTGGCCGAGCATCTTTTTCAACCTGGACTTACTCACATAACGTCCAGATTCTTCAACTCCGTAGATGGAGTTACTGAAAACCATATCATAAGCAGACATTGTTTTTGCAACAGTTCCGGACGCTGCTCCGGCAGTAAAGAAATTACGGGCAACTTCCTGACCTGCACCTATTTCCGCAAATGTTCCATAGATATTTTCGTCCAGATTAATTTTAAGGGCTTTTCTTTTAGTTTCGGGAATTTCTCTAACCATAGCCAAATTTACAAATTTGAAGCAGGAGAAATAAAAAAAGCGCCGTTTTCTTTCGAAAACAGCGCTTTTAAACTAAACTCAACCCAATTATTTTATTGAAATTTCTCTTGTTAAAGATTTAGCTTCTTCTTTTTTGGCGACAGAAATTTTCAAAATTCCGTCAACGTATTCGGCATCAATTTTCTCCTGGTCGGCAGTTTCCGGCAAGGTAAATGAGCGAACAAAAGAAGAATAACTATACTCTCGTTTGTTATACCTCTTTCCTTCCTGGGTATCTTCAGATTTCTTCTCAACAGAAATATTTAAAACATATTTGTCGAGGTTAATTTTAAAATCTTCCTTTTTCAACCCAGGCGCAGCCAACTCAATATGAAAGTCGTTCTCAGTTTCGGCGATATTAACCGCGGGAACTTTTGTTGTAAGACGGTCTGAAATAAAAGTGTCATTAAATAGAGACTCAAAAACATCGGTGAATGGGTTTAAAGCATTGCCTTTAGCGCCATTAGAAAATTTTACTAGTGTCATTTTTAAAATCCTCCTATTTGTTTTTTATTGTTTTTTAACACAAAATATCAAGCTTTATACCAAAAACATATTGAGAAAAAAAACGTTAAATGATAAGTCAGATTGACATTTACCAAAATTATTTACCGACAAAATTTCCTTTTATGAACCTGGACCTATTTAATTACAAGACATATATTCCTGTCCGCTTTGGAGACTTAAATGCCTTCGGAATTGTAAACAATAATATATATCTGACTTACTTCGAAATCGCACATACAGAGTACTGGAAAAAAATAATCCAGTGGGAAAGCAAGTCGAAAGGAATAATCATCGGCAAGGCCGAAATAGCCTACCTTAAACCCATAATGTTTAACGACGAAGTATATGCTTATGTTCGAACCGCACGTATCGGTAACTGTAGCTTTGATGTAGAATACGCACTAACCGTTAAAAAACCAGAAGGCGAAGTTTTGTGTACTACAGGAAAAACAGTGTGTGTGTTTTATGATTTCGCAGAAGGCAAACCAGCCGTTATCCCAGAAGTTCAGCGCGAGAAAATGATTGCTTTCGAAGCTTTAGGTGAGGAGAATATCTTGTACAAAATGTAGTTGAACCAGGTCTTCGTTAAACTTTCCCAAACGTTTCTTGCCGCCTGATACTTCTAACACAACATGCATTTTTCCGCCATGCTTAGTAAGCTTCAATCGCCGGTAGTTTAGCTTATATTCTTTTATCAGTAATTCCAGATCGTCAAGGCTTTTCAAAACATCGTCTTTAAAGGTGATATTAAAAGTCTTCCTGGTATAAAAAAGATCCAGCAGTGTTTCTAACCCGCTGAACAAAGTAAGGACGGCGATAATTATTACAGTAAGAACCAAAGACAGCTGGAAATTAGCAATACCAATAAGCATTCCCAGAGATGCCACCACCCAGATTACAGATGCGGTGGTTAAACCCTTAACGGAAAGACCGTCCTTAAATATAACACCGGCACCTATAAAACCTATTCCAGTAATAATATTAGCAGCAATCCGGTCGTCGCTTAAATTTCCTGCCTTCTGGGATACCATTGTGAAAATTGTCGCGCCAAGACAAATCAGCACCATTGTTCTGAGGCCTGCTGACTTATTCTTATACTCCCTTTCAAAGCCTATTATACTTCCGCAGATGACAGAAAAGCCAATCTTTATTAAATCAATATTATCTATGCTCAAATCAATCATTCTGTATCGACAACTATTTAAGTTAAAAAATTTTTCCCGGATTCAATATACCTTTCGGATCAAAAACTTGTTTGATTCCGCGCATAATTTTTAAATGAGTATCGGAAAATTTAATCGGCATAAATTCTCTTTGAACCAAGCCGATGCCATGCTCACCTGATATTGTCCCGCCAAGGGCAACCGTTAACTCAAAGATCTCGCGGATACCATCTTTCAAATTTGTTGTCCAATCTTCATCACTTATGTTGCCTTTTATTATGTTTACATGAAGATTTCCATCACCAGCATGACCGTAACAAACTGATTGAAAACCATATTTAAAACCAATTTCTTTTATGCCGTGAATTAACTGCGGTAATTCAGCCCGGGGTACCACCGTGTCTTCTTCTTTGTATATGGAATTCGATTTTACAGATAGAGGCATAACCCGCCGAATGCGCCACAACTCTTCCTTCTGAGCTGAGGAGTCGGCAAATAACACATCTAAGCATCCATTCGTTTCCAGCACTTCGTTTATTATCTCACATTCAGAAACCAGCACATCCATATTGTTCCCATCAACTTCAATTAAAAGAAAAGCCGCTGCGCCATCTTTCAAATCAAACTGAATTTTGTCGTATTCAATTACCCACTCAACTCCTTTTCGCTCCATAAATTCCAGTGCAGATGGAATAATTCCTTTACGAAAAATAGCTGAAACAGCGGCACATGCCTGTTCATTGCTTGGAAAAGACGCCATCATCAAAACATCCTGTGTGGGACGAGGAATTAGCTTAACAACAATTTTTGTGATGATGCCCAATGTTCCTTCCGAGCCGACCATAAGCTGCGTAAGGCTATAACCCGAGGCGTTTTTGAGGGTATTAGCACCTGTCCAGATAATTTCTCCGGAAGGCAAAACCACTTCTAAATTAAGCACATACTCCCGGATAGTTCCATACTTTACCACCCTGGGCCCGCCGGATGTTAAAGAAATATTGCCGCCCATAAAACAACTTCCTTTACTCGAGGGATCGACAGGATAAAGCAAACCCTTCTCCGCGACGGCATCCATAAAAACCTGAGTGATTACACCGGGCTCTAAAGTTGCCTGCAGGTTACGCTCGTCAATCTCTAGAATTCTATTCAGTTTTTCAAGAGACATCAGCAAACCTCCATAAACAGGAAGGGCACCGCCAGACAAGCCTGTTCCCCCACCCCGGGCTGTAACGGGAATATTATGTTCATTACAAAGCTTGACAAGCAAGGAGACCTGATCTGACGAATGCGGCTTTACCACAACATCAGGATAAAACTGAAGATCCTCCGTCTCGTCCTGACTATAATTCTCCATGTCTGCTTTTGACGCAATGGTATTTTCAGCCCCCGCAATCCGCGTTATCTGAGAAAGGAGATCCTCCGTTATTTTATTAAAGGTCATTATTTGAATAAATTAATTCTACCAGTGAGTTTTTTACCTCGCCTTTAACCGGAAGATTCAATTTTCTGATCCCAACTTTTACGTTATTCAGTTTAGGAAATTCAGAAATAATCGATTTCAGAATCCGGTGAGCAACCGTTTCGAGAAGTTTCCTTTGAGTTTTCATCTCGAACGCAGCTATTTCAAAAAGCCGTTCGTAATTAACGGTGTCAGAAAGTTCATCATTAAGATTTTCTTCAACTGCCATTTCTGTATTTATATCCACTAAAAACTCATTGCCTGCCTTTTGTTCCTCCGAATAATATCCGTGGTATGCGAAAAAACGAATTCCCTCTAAAGCCACCTTTTGTGTGATACTTGCCATACAGCAAATTTATAGTTAATGGTTTACTTTACGCATATTATGACACATCGCGTTGCTTTTTACTTTTTGAAAAGATAACTTGCGGGCGTTTCATATTTATCAGATTATAAAAAATGAGAATAAATACTTTTATAGCAGCCGGGATTTTTATGTTGGCTGCTTGTAAAAATGATACAGAAAAACGTCTTCCGATTTTAGGAGAGCGTGAGCCTGTAGAAAAGCAAGTAAATGGCAAAACAATAACCGACACGATTTATCAAACCATTCCTGACTTTAACTTTATTAATCAGGATAGCGCCAGTATAACTAATAGAGATTTTGATGGCAAAATATACGTAGCAGATTTTTTCTTTACTTCCTGCACCTCCATTTGTCCTATTATGCATAGAAACATGTTGAACGTTTATAACGAATTCCAAGGAAACGAGCAGGTCAAAATTTTATCGCATACAATTGACTTTAAATATGATACGCCTTCGAAATTGAAGGATTATGCTGAGAAGCTAGGTGTTAAAGGCGATCAATGGCAATTCGTTAAAGGCACAAAAGACTCTGTTTATCGTCTTGCAGAAAAAAATTATCTGGTTGCTGTTTCAGAAGACTCGACAGCCAGAGACGGCTTTATTCATCAAGGCTGGTTTATTTTGGTTGATAAAAAAAGAAGGCTCAGAGGCGCATACGACGGCACAAAACCAGATCAGGTTGATCAGCTTATTGCTGACATGAAAACGTTACTGAAGGAAGACCAATAATGCGCTACGCTATATTATTTCTTACGGGACTTTTTGGGCTGATGTTTATTCTCTATTCATGCCAAAGCGAGAATGAATTGAATTATGCGAGATATTATAGCACTGGCAAGCAGGTATATGAACAGCATTGTCAAAATTGCCACGGTATCGATGGAAAAGGACTGGCTAAATTATATCCTCCCCTAACAGATTCTGTTTTCCTTAAGGACCAAAAATCAAAACTGGCCTGCATTATAAAATATGGAATGGAAGACACAATTTCGATAAACGGGATAGAGTTTTCTAATAAAATGCCCGCCGAATCGCACCTTCCTGATATTGATATTGCAGCAGTAATTACCTACATAACAAATTCTTTTGGAAACCAGCAAGGCTTCTATGATGTTGACAATGCGGCAAAAGATTTGAAAGCTTGCGGAGATATGAATGAAAATTAGCAATGAAATGGTGGGTATTTTAGCCGGTGTGCTAACCTCTACAGCCATGATCCCACAATTAATTAAAACGATAAAAGAAAAAAACGCAGAAAATATCTCCCCTTTTATGGTGATAATTCTCATCCTTGGCACCGGAACATGGAGTTATTACGGAGTTTTAAAAGATGATCTCCCTATTATAATAACTAATGGATTTTCTTGCCTGGTTAATAGTGTTATGCTGTTTTTTAAAGTAAAATTCACTAAAACTTGAAAACTGCTTCATCCGATTACAATCTAGGGCTCTGGATTGTAACATTATGACAACATTGTTGATTGAGGTCATGTTCTCAAAGGCTATATTACATGAAAGTTAAAAGAGTTGTTAAGTTTGTACAAACAATTCAATTCGAAAATGTTTGTACAAATAAATTCAAGCGTTATGAAAAATTTAAAACCCCTTGCTTTTGCTGCAGCAATGACATTCATGTTTGCATGTGGAGAGAAAACCGATGTTGTTGAATCAGGAACCTACTCTGGTACTGTAAATGAAGTTGAAGCTGACAAATCGGAAATTTATGTTAAAACTGATGACGGAAAACTGCTCGAACTTTACTTTACAGATTCTACCAGCTTGACAAGAAATGATGAGACTGTAGCCTTTGATCAATTAGTTGAAGGCAAAAAAGTTGAAGTTGTTGTTGAAAAAGTTGGAAATAAATTAGATCCAAAAGCTGTTAGAATTCTGGAATAAATGCCTGAAGCTTTCCTTACGCGAGAAGAAATCTGGCACCCATTAAGTGTTCACTTTCCTATCGCTCTCTTAGTTTTTGCAACTATAATCAAACTTTTAGCACTTGTTTTAAAAGAACAACAACGCTATATCTGGGAAACATTGGGGAGCCTAATGCTTTTTGCTGGCTCCCTTTTGGCATGGTTATCCATCTACACAGGAGATCTCGCTGATGGAATTGTAGCAAGAACGCTGTGTGATCCTACCATTCTTAAAAGCCATGAAATCGCCGCTTTCACCATGGCGTATTTATTCACTTCAGCCTCTCTGATAAACCTTGTTCTTTTATCAGGCAAATTAACGGTTAAGCTTTTGAATCCGCTTAAATATGCTCTCGTTCTAGTAATGCTGGCAGGTTCAGGTTACCTTACATATACCGCACATCTTGGTGCAAGCCTTGTATACCAGCAAGGTGCCGGAGTGCACAAGCCGTCTTCCGACTGCAAAGATTTTTAAGATTGCGACACATGACGGCGGACCTTCTTTTGCCATCAAAAAATCAATTAATGATTCTTCTTTTTATTCATTTTCGCCTTTAAACCCGAACTATAGTTGTAATTTTTAGAATTACTTGCTTTCTTTTCATGAAAGGCTGCCCCCCGCTCTTCCACCGGATTTTGAGATTTCACGGTTTTTGGCTTCCTGTTTTCATTCTCTTTCGGCTCAACATCAATAATTAAATTTTCCGGTAAATCGGCAACCGGAATACGCTGTCCGATAGCTTGTTCTATTTTACGAACCATCGGCAATTCCAGATCGGTTGTAAAAGTCAAAGCCATTGTTTCATCATCCGGGCTCTTCTGTAAAATCCGACCGATAAACATTTCCTTCTCCTCCGGCAATTCAGCTTGAATTATGAAGGGAACGCCTGTCAAATCCAAATGCAGCTTTAACTCATTCGCAACTATTAGAACTCTGATTTTATCACTTTCATAAAAGTCTTCGATACTTGTTAAACCAAAAGATTCGAAAAATATGGGATTTAGAATGGCAACTTCATCTTTCAACGTAAGTTTTAAATGATTGTATACCTTTTCTGCCGTTAATCGGGTATTGACAAATACCACAGTTTTGGTAAACACTTCTGAATCGTTCAACAACAAACTTAGCAGGTTCACTTTGGTGCGAAAATTTGGAACGTGATACAAAAGCTGCTGATAGGTAGTTACCGAAGTTTCACCCAAGTCCTCGCTCTCCAGCACAAAAGGTTGTTTAATAAAAGGATCAATCATTTTATAAAGCCTTTCGTGCAAAACCTCCGCAAATATCAAGTGCTGACATTTCGAGATGCTGTTAGCTAATTCTACCACCGGTAATTGCAAACCCTGTTTTACGATCAATTCTGCATCGTCAACAACAAACATTATAATTTTATTAAGATTCAGGCCCAGTTTCAGGTACAGAGCCCTTGCTCTATCGGGAGTAGCAACAACAATATCGCACCCATCGGTCAGATCATTCATCTGGCTTTCTATACCAGGTGCAGCATAAAGGCCGACAATGCGAATCGTTTTATTTTTATTCAGCAATTCAAACTGCTCAATTACAGAAAGAACTCTTTCCTTATCGGGAACCAGTATCAATGCACGTGGAGCATCTTCAAAACCATTTTTCAATCGGGTTAAAACACCCAAGATATACGTACTGGTTTTGCCGCATCCTTCCGGACCGACAGCAATTATATCCTGCCCGCCGATAATTCGGGTCATTGTTTTAACCTGAATCTCTTTCGGATTAATAAAACCAGCATCTGTAATAGAGCGTACTAATGATTTATTAAGCTTTAATTTTTCTAACCACACAACGACGAAATTTAAAATTTGTGCAATTTAAGGATTACAAGTTCAGGAATCAGCATTAATTAACAGAAGTACCTGATCTGCGAATATTACTATAGGAGGACGCTGCTAAACGAATTTGGCCAGATTATGCTTTACGCCATCTAAATACGATGTACCGAAAAGATTTACATGGATAAGTAAGGGATACAAATTCCAGAGATCAAGTCTCTGTTCCCAGCCTTTCTGCAAAGGAAAAACTTCATTATAAGCGTCATAAAAATACTTTGAAAATCCTCCAAACAGCGTAGTCATGGCTATATCAACTTCGCGGTTAGAGTAACTGATGGCCGGATCGATCAATAATGCTTGAGCAGAGTTATTAATCAAATAATTACCACTCCATAAATCCCCATGTACCAAAGCAGGTTTCTCAGCAGGATATAAAGAATCAAGCTTATTATACAACAATTCAAACTGATCTAAAATCTTTGCTGCTAACAAGCCATTCTTTTTTCCTAACTCAACCTGGGGCTTTAAGCGCTGTTCTATAAAAAATTCATTCCACGAATAATGCCTGTTATTCAATTGAGCTAAAGAGCCCATATAATTGTTATGATCTAGTCCGAATTGCAGCTGAGTGCTTTTATGAAGCTGAGCCAGACCTCTCCCTAAATTCTCTTGAGAAACATCAGAAACTATTCCATTTTCAATCCATTCTAATACTAAAAATTGCTCATCAGCTGACGATCCATAGCAGATAACTTCCGGCACCTTGATGGTATTTGTTTGGCGGATACGCTTTAATCCTTCGGCTTCAGCAATGAACATTGCCGGTAACTCCTTTGAAGAGTTTAGCTTTAAAAAGAACATTTTCTTGCCGTGCTCTATTTGATAACACCTATTAATACTTCCGCCTATTACCGGTCGTATAAATCTGGTACTCGCGTCAATACCCAAGTGAGACTTAATGGCAATATTTATCGCAGCTGTTAAATGCTCATTTAAAAACATTGTCAAATTTACGCTAAGACTCCAAATATCCCTTCAAAAAACTATCTTTGCGGTTCAAATGAAGCACATTCGTAATTTTTGCATAATTGCACATATCGATCACGGAAAGAGCACTTTAGCTGATCGTTTACTGGAATACACCAATACCATTACTCAGCGTGAATCGCAAGCCCAGTTGCTTGATGATATGGATTTAGAGCGTGAGCGTGGTATCACTATAAAAAGTCATGCTATCCAGATGAATTATCAACTGGATGGGCAGGATTATGTTTTAAACCTGATTGACACCCCCGGACACGTTGATTTCTCTTACGAAGTTTCACGTTCAATTGCTGCCTGTGAAGGTGCATTGTTAATCGTTGATGCGGCCCAGGGAATTCAGGCACAAACAATTTCCAATTTATATCTAGCCCTCGAACAAGATTTAGAAATCATCCCGATTCTGAACAAAATGGATCTCCCTGGGGCAATGCCCGAGGAAGTTAAGGACCAGATTGTTGAGCTAATTGGCTGTAAACGCGAAGAGATAATTCCTGCTTCAGGTAAAACTGGAATGGGTGTTTACGATATTTTAAGAGCTATTATCGAACGGGTTCATCCTCCAAAAGGTAACCCGGACGGAGAATTACAGGCCTTAATCTTCGACTCTGTATATAATTCATTCCGCGGAATTGTTGCTTATTTTAAAGTTGTCCACGGTGAAATCCGCAAGGGTGACAAAGTCAAATTTGTGGCCACAGGCAAAGAATATATTGCCGATGAAGTTGGTACCTTAAAACTCCAGCAGCAGCCTAAAGATGTAATAAAAACCGGCGATGTCGGATACATCATCTCAGGAATTAAAGAAGCCCGTGAAGTAAAAGTTGGTGATACAATTACCCATAAAGATCGTCCGAGCAAAGAAGCTATCCAAGGTTTCGAAGAGGTAAAACCAATGGTATTCGCCGGGATCTATCCGGTAGATACTGATGAATTTGAAGAACTTCGCGAAAGCATGCATAAACTACAGCTTAACGATGCATCCATAGTTTTCGAGCCGGAATCTTCTGCTGCCCTGGGTTTTGGTTTCCGTTGCGGCTTTCTTGGGATGCTTCACATGGAAATTATCCAGGAGCGTTTAGAGCGGGAATTTAACATGACGGTTATTACTACCGTTCCGAACGTATCGTACAAAGCTTTTACAACCCGAGGCGAAGAAATTCTGGTAAACAATCCTTCGGATCTTCCTGACCCTTCCAAAATTGATTTTGTTGAAGAGCCATACATTAAAGCAAATATTATAACGAAATCTGAATTCGTCGGACCGGTTATGTCGCTTTGTATTCAGAAAAGAGGTATAATTGTCAATCAATCTTACCTTACTTCTGATCGTGTTGAATTAGTGTTCGAAATGCCGATGGGCGAAATTGTATTCGATTTCTACGATCGCTTAAAAACAATTTCCAAAGGGTATGCGTCTTTTGATTATCATCAGATAGGCTATCGTCAATCAGATTTAGTGCGCTTGGATATCCGTCTAAATGCAGAGCCGGTAGATGCTCTTTCTTCACTAATTCACAGAACCAATTCGTATGATTTTGGTAAACGAATTTGCGAAAAATTAAGAGAACTTATACCGCGCCAGCAATTTGAAATAATTATACAAGCTTCTATCGGAGCGAAAATTATTGCTCGCGAAACAGTAAAAGCTTTACGAAAAGATGTAACCGCAAAATGTTATGGTGGTGATATTTCCCGGAAACGGAAGCTATTGGAAAAACAAAAGAAAGGTAAGAAACGCATGCGCCAGGTGGGCAACGTAGAAATACCTCAATCGGCATTTATGGCGGTTTTGAAATTGGATTAAAGAGTATCAAGTATATAGTATCAAGTATAAAGACTGGATACTGTCTGCTTAAAATCGATACTAAAATGATTAGAACCAGTATCAATACGCTTGTTAAGCAATTAGTCTTGATACTTTATACTTACTACTTTATACTAAATGCAGTTACTAGACGGAAAATTCGTATCAGAAAAACTTAAAGAAGAAATAACAGCCGAAGCCGCTGCAGTTTTAGCAACCCGGGGTCGTAAGCCACATTTAGTTGCCATTTTAGTAGGTAATGATGGTGGAAGCGAAACCTATGTTGCCAGCAAAATGAAAAACTGCGAAAAGGTTGGATTTAAATCTTCCCTGTTTCGCTATGATGCTTCTGTTTCTGAAAATGAACTATTAGCTAAGATTGAAGAGATTAACCAAGATGAATTTGTTGATGGATTAATTGTTCAACTTCCACTCCCCAAACATATTGATCCTGAAAAAGTTACCGAAGCCATTGATTACCGAAAAGATGTTGATGGCTTTCATCCGATCAATCTGGGCAGGATGATGCGCAATCTTCCCTGTTTTATTCCAGCCACTCCCTACGGGATCATGTTAATGCTGAAAGAATATCAGATTGAAACTGCGGGGAAGCATTGTGTAGTAGTTGGGAGAAGCAATATTGTAGGTAGTCCGATGAGTGTTTTAATGGCGCGTAACGCAGTTCCGGGGAATTGCACCGTTACGCTTACTCACAGCAAAACAAGGAACTTAGAAGGCTTTGTACGCTCGGCCGATATCGTGGTTGCCGCAATTGGCAAAAAGAACTTCATTACCGCCGATATGGTAAAAGAAGGCGCTGTAATAATTGATGTGGGTATTAATCGCGAACAATCCGAAACGACGAAATCCGGCTACAAACTCTATGGCGATGTGGACTTTGAAAACGTAGCTCCCAAAGCATCGTGGATTACTCCAGTTCCCGGAGGTGTTGGACTTATGACTATAATAGGGTTACTAAAAAATACTTTAGCTTCTGCAAAAAAAGAGGTTTACAGTTGAGCCATCTTTTGGTTTAAGCTTATTTGATTCAAGATATAAAACATCGATAAGGCATAGTTTGCCCGCGAGCGTTTTAGAAGCTTTTCGGCCTCAGTTGATTTAGAAACTTTGCCTAAAACCTGGTTAATTTTATTCTTCCATGTATAAAAGGCAGAGGTCGATGAATAATTTACAGCAGCCTCCTGGCTAAAAGACGTAAAGGAGCCTATATTCATTCCGAAGTATTTGGTATTCTCATCCTTTGAGCTTGTATCAAGTAAGTTATTTCCAATACTAAAATACCGACTGTTTGACAGGGCTAAATTAAATATCGTTGGAAAAATATCTTTGTGCGATGCGAAACGTGATGTATTAATGGTCGTCTGCGGTTTGTATTTTTCAGGGACATACATGTACAAAGGAACTCCCCTTTGCTGCAATTGATGCGCTTCATCAAAATCGAAAAGCATTAAATTATTATGATCTCCTGTCATAACAATTATCGTATTCTTCCCTAAATCTGAGTTCTTAATTCTATCCAGAAAGTCACCCAAACTATTGTTTGAATATTGATAGGCGTTAAGATTTTTAATTGCTAATTCTTCCTTAACCAACAAACGCTCTTTTAAAGTATCATCTATAGAAATTTTATAAGGCTTATAGTCCGCCGGCAGTTCGAAAGGTGTATGATTTGTGGTAGTTTGCACGAAAAAGAACTTAGGTGAGGAATCTTTTTGATTCAGCTTTTCAAACACATAATCAAACAAATACTCATCATATACACCCCATTTATTTGATTTGCAACCTTTAATCTCAGATTGAATATGACCCATTCCTTTCACTTCATCAAAACGCTGATTGGCAGCAAATTCATCCATTGATCGCCAGTTTACTTTACCTCCTGTAATAAAGTTCGTTTGATAGCCAGAGTTTTTGAATGGAATGGCAACAGATGAAGGAAGTTGTGTAGACCGATATTTAGTTTGTGATAAGCCTACCGGCGAGTTCACCATCAGGTATTCCAGACTTTGGATGGTAATATTTCCGCTGGAAACGAAATTACGGAACAATATATCCGATTTAAAATGCTTCCTGAGGCTCCCCAGTAGATTCATTTGTTCCGAATCGAAATTCATATTATAGTTGCTCATGCTCTCCATGAAAACAAAAACTACATTAGGCTTATTTTTTTCCAGAAATGAGCTTTTTGAAGTTTTGCTGAATAGCTTATCAAAAGCTTCAGACTCTGAAACGGAGTTGAGCGAATCTTCAGTATAATAATCTTTTGCAGCCTGAACGGGTGTCTGATAACCTAGTTCTCGCAGACTGGTTAGTTCATTTTCTATTATATTGACACTCTTCTTTCGCTCAGTGTAAGAGTTTTTCAGGGCATAAATACCGTTTATCGACAAAAAATCAACAAATTTATTTTGACATACGTCCGAGGCCTGCATCTGCCGGGTAGGTGTTTCCCGGGGATCTTTAAGGGCCAGTGAAAATATACCAAGAATTGCTATAACACTAATCACTTTCAAGCTTTTAGAAATGTGAAAAACATATTCCTTACCAGAATAGATATGCCGGAGAAAATACTTGAATGCAACTAAAACACCGATCCATGCAAGAAATATTCGAATAATCGGATAATCAGTCCAAACAGAACTCATTACTGTCTGGGAATCATCATCAGCCAAGCCAAATATGATGACGCTTATATGAGTCTGAAAATAATTGTAATAGTATTGATCAACAAAAAGAATAATAACTGTGATAGCGAGAGTAATTCCCGTATACCAAGCTGTAAATAACGTTGCTTTACGATGGTATTCTTTACTTAGAATAAAAATACCCGTTAGATAAACAACCAGAGGTAGTGCTAAAAAATAACATATTATCATGGTATCATTTTGCATACCACGTAAAAACGCAACTACAACATCGCCGGGGGTTTTGGCAAGTTCATTAAAATCGCCTAATCTTACAAAGAACCAAAATCTGAATAAAGTAAATACCGCAAGAAAAAAAGCATAAACTTTAAACAGGCGATAAAAATTATTAAAAAATCGATTAATTTGATACTCCATGTTAATTTCGCTGCAAATTAACGCAATATTAATTAATTGTAAAAATAACGAGTTCATGCATATATTAATTGTTAACAACACCCGAATTCCTGCACATAAATATGGCGGTACAGAACGTATAGTATGGTGGCTAGGGAAAGAGCTTGTTAAAAAGGGACACCGCGTTAGCTTTTTAGTAGCCGAAGGATCAAGTTGCGATTTCGCTAAAGTAATTCCTTATGATTTCAGCAAAACAGTTGAAGACCAAACACCTGGAGATGTTGACTTCGTTCATTTCTTTTACGGCTTTAATGAAACGCACACCAAGCCGTCTATACATACTTTAGAAGGTAATTATGGCTATGGACACAAACTTCCTATGAACACCGTATTTGTCTCAAAAAATCATGCAGAAAGATATGGCAGCACTGTGTTTGTACATAATGGTTTGGATTTTTCTGATTATGGCGATCCGGGTTTAGGTAATGAAAGAAAGTATTACCATTTTTTAGCAAAAGCTGCATGGAGAGTTAAAAATGTGCGGGGTGCAATTGAAATAATAAATAAAGCTAAAGAGAGACTGATGGTGCTCGGCGGCACTCGTGTGAATCTTAAAATGGGTTTAAGGATTACCCCGTATTTGAATATAAAGTTTAAAGGTATGATTGGAGGTGAAGAGAAAAATGAAGCCCTAAGACACTCGAAAGGATTGCTTTTTCCAGTATTATGGCATGAACCTTTTGGTATTGCTATCACAGAAAGTTTATATTTTGGCTGCCCGGTTTTTGGAACGCCCTATGGTTCGCTACCTGAGCTTGTCCCTGCAGAAGTTGGATTTTTATCAACCTCAAAAGCTGAATTGACCGAAAAAATAAAAAACAATCAATTTAGTCCAGAGGTGTGCCATAAATATGTATTGCAAAACTTCAGCTCTGAGCTAATGACGGACAGGTATCTTAAATTATATCAGGAAGTATTGGATGGAAAGACATTAAATACTACTGCACCTACATTGCAAGAAGAGCAGAAAGAGAAATTTTTACCATTTTATACGTAATGTTTTTTTATTTGATACGTGTTTGTATTTTGTGTTTAAATGAATGAATATGGACACTAAAGTAACCTTAAGCTTTAATGATGAAGTAATTAATCGTGCAAAAAAATACGCAGCAGATAATAACATTAGTTTGTCCAGGTTAATAGAATTTCTTTTAAACAAAGTAACCTCCGACAACTACCGTTCTTTAGAAGATTATCCAATAGCAGATTGGGTCAATGAGGTTGCAGAGGGTAAGGCTGTTTATCAGACAAAAAGAACTCGTCAAGGCTCTAAAAAAGATTTTTTTGAATCCAAAAAATGAAGGTATTTCTTGATGCTAATATTCTGGTTTCTGTACTAAACAAAGAATACCCTGTTTTTCCATTTACTTCGAGGATTTTAAGTCTGGCTGATACTGATAAATTTAAATTATACACTTCTCCAATTTGCATTGCTATTGCATTCTATTTTGCGGAAAAGAAACATCGCACGGTAAAAGCGAAGGAAAAGATCAGGATTTTATGCGAGCATATATCTATCGCTGCAAACACTCCTGAATCTGTTACAAAAACATTGCAACACAAAGCCATTCAGGATTTTGAGGACGGATTAGAATACTACTCGGCGATAGAACACAATTGCTCCTGCATTATTACAGAAGACAAAAACGATTTCTACTTTTCGGATATTGAGGTTTTGAGCAGCATGGATTTCTGTGACAAGTACTTAACACCCCATCAAACTAAATAAGCTTCCGGAATCGCCAGCTCTTCTTTCTCATCATTCCAAAGCATCGAAACTATTTTCCAATTTCCATCAATAAAAATGTATTGGATATAATTGACACCTCTTTTCCATGGCTGGGTGGTTTCTGCTGTGAATGAATACTCATAAACACTTATCCGCTGCGCGGTTTTGCCGAAAACCTCTGTCACATCAGATATTTCCTGCTGAGAATAGAAAGTTGCATTTCCATCATCAATCTGATGCATCATTGCCTGGATGTAGCTATGCACAGTAAATTCTAACGGTTTATCGAAATTACCATTTATAAGCTTACCGTCTCCATAAAACAGCTCCTGTAAGTGATCAAATTTGGGATAATGCTCGGGACTAAAGCAAATACATTCATAAAACTCCCGGGTAATTTTATCAATTTCTTGAACAGTCATACACTACGTAACAAATTTGTCCTGATATTGATTGACTACTCTACTCAAATAGGTATTTAAACAAGTTAAAACTTTCAGGAAGACCGACATAAATTCCATCAGATCTCAATTCAGAAGGATAGATATCAATATAGTCGCCTTGGCCGACGGCACCTCTTCCTGTTTTTAAATCATATTCATAACGGTGAAAAGGACAAATCAACTTTCCATTTTTGCACCAGCCGCCACTTAAACCAGCGCCGGCGTGCGGGCAATAAGCTTGAGTGAACACTACCTGATTCCCTGATTTTACTACACAGAGTTTTTTTCCATTTATAGATATTGCCTTTATAAAATCATGTTGCTGCAATACTTCAGTATCAAATACTTTGAACCATTTCATTGATTTAGATATGATATTTGAGATGTTAGATATGAGACGCGGATTTTCATAATTCATTAATATATGGCGTTTCTGTGAAATTCAACCCTCAAATTTTGTGTAAGTTTGCAGCCAATTTAAGAAATGTCACATCAAGTACCAGAAGACGGAACTTTACTTCCTTTAATGGAAGAATTTTATACCATACAAGGAGAAGGTTATAACACAGGGAAGGCGGCTTATTTTATCCGCCTGGGCGGGTGTGATGTAGGCTGTCACTGGTGTGATGTTAAAGAAAGCTGGAATGCTGACATTCACCCTCTTACCGCCGCGGATCAAATCGTAGCGAATGCAGAAAAGTATCCCGGAAGAGCAGTTGTAATAACCGGCGGTGAACCTTTGATTTATAATCTTGATTATCTGACAAAGGAATTGCAATCCCGGGGTATAAAAACCTTTATTGAAACTTCTGGAGCCTACCCTCTTTCCGGAACCTGGGATTGGATCTGCCTCTCACCTAAAAAATTTAAAGCACCTCTACCCGGATTAGCTGCTGTTGCTGGCGAGTTAAAAGTGATTGTGTTTAACAAAAGCGACTTTGAATTTGCTGAAAAGTACGCCGAACTGGTCTCTCCAGGGTGTAAGTTATATCTTCAGCCAGAATGGTCAAAAGCGAAAGAGATAACCCCCTTAATCATTGAGTACGTAATGGCAAACCCGAAATGGGAAATTTCCTTACAAACTCATAAGTTTTTAAATATTCCGTAACTTCTGGCGTTATATTTCGAATAACCCTGCCTAATGAAAAGAATTTTATTTCTTCTTCTGTGTTGTTGCTATACTATGGCTTACAGCCAGAAAGACATCAAGTCTGTTAACAAACAGGCTCAGAAAAAATATGAAGAAGGAAAAGCCGCTCTTGCTTATACCATGTATGAAAAAGCGTTGGAGGACTTTAAAGATGCAATCAAACTTGATCCAAAATTTGCAGCCGCCTACCAGCAATCCGGCGATACTTATAAAACTTTAAAGCTGTATGAGCAAGCGAAAGTAAATTACCGCGGGGTTCTTGAAATTGATCCCGAATTCCATTCCCTTACATTTCTGGGCTTAGCTGAAAGCGAATTAAATACAGGAGAGTACAATTCCGCTCTGCAGCACTTCAAGAAATATGCATCTATGCCCGGTGTTTCCGAAAAAAACAAAGCGCTGGCTGCAAAATATATTGCCGATTGCGAATTCAGTGTGATAGCGATAAATAAACCAGTACCGTTTAACCCTGTGAACCTGGGTGCCAAAATAAATACCGAGAAAGATGAATACTTACCAGTTGTTACGGCCGATGAAGAAACATTGATCTTTACAAGAAGGGCAAATGACAATGAAGATTTCTACCTAAGTAAAAAGCTGGACAATAACTGGAACAAATCTGTATACTTAAGTCGCAATATCAATACAGACATTTATAATGAAGGCACTCAGTGCATATCACCGGATGGAATGTACCTATTTTTTACCGGATGTAACCGCCCGAATGGTAAGGGAAGTTGTGACATATACGTTTGTAAGCGTGAAGGGAAAGACTGGAGCCAGCCATTTAACTTAGGAGCTCCGATTAATACTCAAGGCTGGGAATCTCAGCCATCCATAAGCGCTGATGGTAGAACCTTGTATTTTGCAAGCAGCAGACCCGGCGGTTTAGGAAGTTACGACATCTGGAAAACAGAATTACAGTCGGGTGGTGAATGGTCTGCCCCGGTAAACCTCGGGCCAAACATTAATACGCCCTACGAAGATATCTCACCATTTATCCATCCTGATGATCAAACCCTTTATTTCTCTTCAAATGGCTGGCCGGGATTTGGGAATAAAGATTTATTTATGAGTCGCAAAGACGACGCTCGGAACTTTCAAAAGCCGACTAATTTAGGCTATCCCATTAATACTTTCGCAGAAGAAAGTGGGTTGATGGTGAGCAGCAATGGTAGAACAGCATATTTCTCATCAAGCATAAAAGGTGGATTCGGCAATATGGATATTTATTCATTTGCACTTCCCCAATCCATTCGCCCAATGACAGTTACCTATGTTAAGGGAAAAGTGTTTGATGCTAAGACAAACGAACCTTTAGATGCCAATATAAAGATAACCCGTTTAAAGACAAATACTACAGCATTCGAAGATGTCAGCGATTTTGAAACTGGTGAGTTTTTAGCTACGATGCCTGCCTCGGGAAAATCGTTTGGACTCAGTGTCGATAAAAAAGGCTATTTATTTTATTCTGAGAACTTCTCTCTTGAAAAGCCGGAAACAGCAGACAAACCATTTAAAATCTCAATTCCTCTGCATAGAATTGAAGTGGGGAAAATGGTCGTTTTGAAAAATATATTTTTTGAAACGAATAAATTTGACCTGCTACCCGAGTCAAAAGCCGAACTTCAACAGATCATCAGCTTCTTGAACGCAAATCCAACAGTTTCCATTGAGATAGGCGGGCATACAGATAATGTGGGGGAAGAAAAAACAAACCGGACGCTTTCAGAAAACCGTGCTAATACAGTCTATAAATTCCTTATTGTCAACAAAGTAAACCCATCGAGATTAACCTATAAAGGATTTGGAGAATCTTCTCCATTGGCCGATAATTCGTCAGAAGAAGGAAGACAGCAAAATCGTAGAACCGAGTTTAGGATTGTGAAATTATAATATTCATCCGATGAATAAGGCACATTGCTCGCATTCATCGGATGAACTTGACGGGTTATTAAGCAATAAATTCTCTCGCCTTTTCTAAAGCCCTGTCGATTCCCGAACTATCTTTACCGCCGGCAGTTGCATAAAAGGGCTGACCGCCACCGCCACCGTTTATTTCTTTCGCTAAAACGCGGATAATATTTCCGGCGTGGAGATCTTTTTGTTCAACCAAGCTTTCAGAAATCATTACTGTCAAACCAGGTTTTCCATCAGAGTCTGTGGCTAAAACCATAAACAGGTTATCAAGCATGTTTTTTAATGAATATGCCAGGTTTTTAACTGCCTCTGCCGAAGCAAGATCTACTTGTGCAGCAATAAAATTAACACCATTTATATTTTCTGCTTTTGCAGCGAGTTCATCTTTTAAGCCTGAAGCCTTTGCCAAAACTGCTTTTTCCAGTTCTTTTTTCAGTTTGGAATTTTCTTCAAGCAAGGACTCAACGGATTTCGCCAGATCTTTAGGATTTTTCAGCAGAACTTTCAACTCATGAACTAAATTATTCTGAGTATTGATAAATGCTTCAGCTGCTTCGCCGGTAATTGCTTCGATACGTCTTACTCCTGCTGCAACAGCGCTTTCTGATATAATTTTGAAATACCCAATCTGACCGGTTGATTTAACATGTGTTCCACCACAAAGCTCTACCGAGTAATTCTCATCAAATGTTATTACCCTCACAACATCACCATATTTTTCACCAAAAAGAGCTGTTACACCACGATTAATTGCATCCTGATAAGGAACGCTTCGCTCTTCTTTTAACCTAATATTCTCACGTATTTTACGGTTGACGATGGCCTCTACTTTCGCGATTTCCTCATCAGTCAATTTGGAGAAATGAGAAAAGTCAAATCGCAGGTAATCGGAATTTACTAAGGATCCTTTTTGCTGAACGTGAGTCCCGACCGCCTGACGCAGTGCCGCCTGAAGTAAGTGGGTAACCGAGTGATTATTTTCAGTTTGTTCGCGACGGTGCTTATCTACAACGCTTTTTACAGTTTGCTGAAAATTAAATCCTTCGGGAATTTCGTCAGTAAAATGCACAATTAAAGCATTTTCTTTTTTCGTATCGCTAATTCGTATTGATTCATCACTTCCTATCAATAAGCCTGTATCTCCTACCTGGCCACCGCTCTCTGCGTAAAAAGGTGTTTTATCCAATACTAGCTGGTATTGCTCTTTGCCTTTTGCCGTAACTTTACGATACTTTAGAATTCTTGATTCAGCTTCTAAATTATCATATCCTACAAATTCGTTTTCCTCTCCGGGATTAACGATTATCCAATCACCTGTATCAACTGCTGTTGCAGCACGCGAACGATTTTTTTGTTGTTCAAGAGCTTTATTGAAACCTACCATATCAACAGTGAGGCCTTTTTCACGCGCCATTAACTCTGTTAAATCTATTGGAAAACCGAAAGTATCGTATAATTCAAAAGCAAAATCACCTTCAACAGTGCTTGCCTCTACAGCATAACGCTCAAATCGCTGGATACCTGTTGCAAGAGTTCTTAGAAAAGAAATCTCCTCTTCTAAAATTACTTTTTGAACAAAATCTTGTTGCGCTTTCAACTCCGGAAAAACTCCGTCGAACTGAGTTGCAAGAACTGGAACCAGTTTATTGAAGAATGGCTCTTTAAATCCTAAAAATGTATAACCATATCGCACAGCCCGACGCAGAATCCTGCGAATTACATAACCTGCCTTATTGTTTGAAGGTAATTGTCCGTCTGCTATAGCGAAAGCAATAGCTCGAATATGATCCGACATTACACGCATGGCAATGTCAGTCTTCCCCTGACTCTCGCCCATATTATATGGAATGCCACATTCCTTTGAAATAAACTGAATCAGCGGCTGGAATGTATCAGTATCGTAATTAGAGGATTTCCCTTGCAGTACACGAACCAGGCGCTCGTGTCCCATACCGGTGTCTACATGTCGTGCAGGTAATAACTGTAAAGAACCATCTTTTAAACGATTAAACTGCATAAATACGTTATTCCAGATCTCAATTACCTGAGGATCGTCGTTGTTCACCAGCGTGCTGCCGTCGATCTTACTGCGATGATCATCCGGACGACAGTCCACATGAATTTCCGAACACGGTCCGCAGGGGCCGGTGTCCCCCATTTCCCAGAAATTATCCTTTTTATTACCTAAAAGGATGCGATCTTCAGCAATCCATTTCTTCCAGAAATCGTATGCTTCCTGATCTTTTGGAAGGCCTTCTTTCTCATCTCCTTCAAAAACGGTTACATATAATCTGTCTTTAGGAATTCCTAAAATATCCGTTAGCAGTTCCCAGCTCCATGCAATAGCTTCTTCTTTGAAATAATCACCAAAGCTCCAGTTACCCAACATTTCGAACATGGTGTGGTGATAGGTGTCGATACCAACCTCCTCTAAGTCATTATGTTTTCCAGAAACACGAAGACAACGCTGGGTGTCGGCTACACGCGGGTATTTAACCGGAGCCTCTCCTAGAAAGATATCTTTAAACTGATTCATTCCTGCGTTGGTAAACATCAAAGTTGGATCATTCTTCACCACAATTGGCGCCGACGGAACAATCTGATGTCCTTTGCTCGCAAAAAAATCTAAAAAAGCCTTCCTTATTTCATTCGTTGTCATCATCAAAATATTAGAGTTTGCAAAGTTAGCAGGAGAATTGAGATTTGAGATACCTGATTGCGATTACAAGGGAGGATTTTTCTATATTCAGGTTAAATTTATTGATAGATCTGCAACAATACTCCTGACTTTTTCTTTCAGTGCAGCGGGTTTGGAAATAATTGCCTGATCTCCGAACATCATAAACCATCGTGCAAAACCTTCAATCGAAGACGTGAAAAAGTTCATTAAAATATGGTTTTCTTCATGCTCTTCAGAAACAAAACCATGATAATACTTTTGTTCATCTAAATATCGATGAATGCTCTTTTCTACACGAATACATACTTCATGTAGTTCCCGCTCCCTCTTTTCCTTTTTTAAATACTCTTGTAAACTGGGATGCTGAGTTGTAAAATCTTCAGCCGTTTCAACAAGTTCTGAAATTCGATCCATACGAAAATCTCTGATTGCCTTTCTAACCCTGCAGAAAGCAATCAGATGCCAACATGTGTCCAGATAAAAAACACCAATCGGTTCGATACATCGATCAGAAGTTTCATGACGGTAAAGGGCAAAATATGTAATATTGACTGCTTTTCTCTCTGAAATAGCCCTTAAAATAACAGGAAGAAGTTGGAGATCAGCAGATTGGTTATGAGCTTGCCTACGGGTTTTTAGCACTTCGATGCGTGAATCCATATTCTCCAGGTAATCTTTTTCCGAAGTACGTAAAACTGCTTTTATCTTGTAAAGAGCAGATTTATAGTCTGTGCTAATAGCAGAATCGGTGAGCCGCTCCACCAACTTCTCGGCAGTTAAAAAAGCAATAGCTTCTTCCCTGTTAAACATTACAGGAGGTAATCGATATCCGTCTACCAACGAGTATCCTAATCCCGCTTCGCCAATAACCGGAATACCAGCTGCTTCTAAGGCCTTCACATCGCGATAAACCGTTCGTAAACTAATTTCAAAACGATCAGCAATTTGCTGAGCTTTAACTACCCTTTGAGATTGTAACTGTATCAAGATTGCGGACAGTCGATCAATGCGATTCATTACCAAAAATGTTTGGTTTTACTTTCTGGAAATGGATTCCAAATAGGAAATTAACTGGACATTACTAATTTCTCGCTTAATATCAATGTAATCTGGATATTTAACCACTTCGGTACCAACTAAAAAACTTGGTTTTATTTTAAAGGTAACGAGCACCTTTTTTTCTGTTTGAGTCGATAAAAAATCAGCTACTGCTTGTTGATTCGCAGAACTGGATAGCAAAGGATATACATCTTTATCGATTTTCAAAGGAACGATACTTGATTCTCCTCCCGGAGCAAGAGAGATTTTTTCAGTCATAAAACCACTCAACAGCTCTACGTCTGCAATCATTACTTTATATTCAAACTCATTTATACCAGCCTCCTGAGTTCCTGGATTGGTGATTTTCACTTGAAGTATTCCTTCAACAGGAACACGCTGTTGTAAGTAAGCAAAAGCAAGTTGTGGAGCACGAAAAAGATTCAATCCTTCGCTTGTTATTAGTTTGCTAGCTTCTGTACCTGCGATATAAACGCTGTCGGCCGCTACAACTTCGTAAGTGCATTTTTCGAGTGCCTGTAGCTGATCAGCTTGTTCTTTAACGCCACACGCGGCAAATAAAACAGTGGCAATCAGTGCTAAAAAATATTTTTTCATCCTATGAATAACGGTCTTAATTGGATAATGATGTTGCATAACTATAAAAAACGAAATATTAAGCACGCCTGATAGTGCTAATGGCCTGCACCCATTCATCATGCTTACATACCGGGCAACATTTAGGGGCGCTAACTTCTTCGGTATGACCACAATAAGCACATGCATATAAACCGGGCTTAGATATTTGCACGTCTTTTTTTTGATAAAGATCAGGGTATAATGGCAACCCGGGCCGCACTTCACTATCTTCATAAAACAAAAGACTTATCGACCCTGAAGTTTCTATAATAGCATTTCTAACCTGCCCGAGATGTTCCACACTTTTAAGCCTTAGCTCGGCAAAAAACTCGTCCTGAGAAAGATCTTCTTTATCAAATTCAGCAATTGAAAATTTCCCGTCACGTATCAGATAAATAGGTTTTCCTTCGATTAAATGCTCAAATGGCAAAAACTTACCACTTAACCAAGTGACTGAACGGTAAAGTCCAACTACAACAGCAAACACTATAATGGCAGGTACAATGCCAACATCTTTATAGAACATCGGATCGCCGGCTGCAGAGCCCAAACCAATAATAATAACCAGCTCAAAAATAGAAAGTTGCTTTATTCCACGTTTGCCAGATGTACGTAAAGCAATAAGAATAAAACAAAACATAATTATTGATCGAAGTAAAACTTCAAGAAGAAACTCTACCGATTCATCACCAAATAATAGATTGTTTAATTCAATGCCTCTCATTTTGTATAAATGAACAATTATTGCTCCAATAGGTTCAATCCGCTTTTCGCAATTTCGCTTTTAGGAAACTCTTGCAAGGTTATTTGATAATATTCCCTCGCCTTTGAATCGTCTCCAAGTTGAGCGTAACACAATGCAATATTAGTTAAAGACATTTCGCGATAGCTCATGGCAGACGAGCTTAATAGTGTAATAAATCGATACTTATCTACCCAGTTATTTCTGGTAAAAAAATTATAGCTTCTCTCGAAAAATGGAATGGCCTCTGCAAATTTATCTTTCTTCACGAGTTTCATACCTTTATTATGGCTATGAGGAATAAAGGTTCTTAAACTAAAAGAAATGATTAGATAAGACACCAATCCGTAAAAAGGAGGATCAGGGAAACGCAATTGATGATACATAAAGATTAGCAGCAGGGCAAAAAGAAATTGAGGGAGCAAAGAAAGCCAGGCTATTTGGCGGACTACAGAAACATTCGAACTCATTGATTTTTTTCAACAATAATAGCATTTTCTTTTTTGATGACGAGTAAGCAAGCGCGGATACTAATTTGAATATAAGTTTTACCAGAATAGAAACATAGCTAACTTTGCGAGATGCAAGAACCATTTGACCTGGAATTGGGCGATATTATCTATTCTGTTTTCCCGGAAGAGGAAGAAATGTACACGATCTTTAAAGAAGGTACAGAATATATAAAAATTCAGAAAGACACTGATGAGCATTGGTTAAAGCTCGATAACGACACCGAATTACCCCTATTTACTGAAGATGAGGAGGTAAACCGGATAGGGCGCGCAATTGCAGCTTATAAAGACAATGAGTTATAAATCGGTTGTAAACCTCAATTTTAACGTCAGTTTTACTTTAAATAAAACCGAATTACCTTTATCATTATCTGCAACGAAATATAAAATAAAATGGCTTCTTTCGCCTTCCGCCACAGCTACAGATTCTATTTTCATTTTATTAAATGATTTGTCAATCGTTGACAATGGAATCGTATTGAAAGAAGTTAAGGAATCTGAGCTGAGCTTTGTTGAGGCTTCACTAATTATTCCGATGTAACTCTCTCCTATTTCGCCATCATCGTATGAATTCTGCGTTCGTTCTTCCGAGCATGTGATAAAAAGAATGTCCGCCTTTGATGAGTAGGCCATTCCGGATATTCCCGCATTTGACCTATTTGACACAAATGGAATGAGTTTAAAGTCGATACCATGCTGATTGGGCCAAAATTCTGAAGAGGTTATAATTAAATAATTCTGGGTGTCGCTCATATTTCGCCGATGCCCCAATACATAAAGATTCTTTACTTTGGCAAAAGCTTCAATATTTAATTGTTCAACGTCAGCTCTTAATCTTGTATAAAACATATTAAGGCTGATTTTTGTGGTGGTATTAGTATTTAAATCGACTTTGACCAAGCTATCGCGATAAGGAGATATTGAGCCTGAACCTAGTAATATCAAACTATTTTCAATTAATTCGGACGACTCAATGTCAGGTTTTATGACCTTGGAGACACGATCACTTTCTGAGCCCGAAACTGGTAATGTATCTAAATAATTAAAGGCCGTATCCAGAATAAGTATTCCCCGGGCATCGTCTCCCATCAGATACAACTTGTTTTTGTAAAAACTTAAAGTTGAACCGGAAGGATATTCTATAGACCTGATTTTCAGTAACGATGCTTCAATTTTCTTTTTCTCTGCATTTTGATCACAAGAGTCAAGCGACATGAAAACAATTAAGGCACACAGTAAAAGCTTCATGTCCGTTTTGATACCTTAAGCAAAAGAAAAACACAGTCTTTTATAAATCTATTTCGCCGTGTTCACCACGCAAATTGCGTTCGCCGGTTAAGGCAGAGCCTAGTATTCCCATAAAACGCACCATGGTGTTAGAATGACTGTCCCAGTATTCGGCATGTTTCGGACGTATTTTCAACAATGCAAGTTTAGGATCATTTAAACCTTCAGGGAAAAATGTTTTAACCATCGAATTAAATAACTCTTTCATTTTTTGTGGATCCGTTACCAGCCAGGCAGTGCCATTGATACTCACGTAAGTGCTTTTGTCATCGTTGCTGTAGCAAAGAGCGACTGTCTGATTACTTTCCAGCTCATTCACTTTTTGCGAATACTCATTAGTGAAAAACCAGATATTTCCCTCTTCATCAATATCAGAGGTAGCCATAGGCCGACAATGAATCTGCGTATCGGTTAAGGTACAAAGCATAACTATATCACCGTTACTAATCAAACTTTTTAGCTTTTCCAGACCAGCGTGCTGAGGAGTAGTTTCCATAATTAATGTTTCTAATTGAACAGAGTGATGGAGTTATGGTTTGCAAATAATATGCTGAATTAAGATCTGCTTACATATTTATTGCCTTTGATGTAAAAGCGCCAAGGAATGCTTTTATAAGGCTCTTCAATATTTAAACCTATCCTGGGACAAGAAATTATAGATTCGGCGGGTATTTGCAGACCTTTTTCTTCAATCCATATCTGGTCACCCACTAGCGAAACCCCGTTATACGTTTTCTTTAAACCCAAGGCTTTTGCCAAAGCACCCGGCCCTTTGCACAAACGCCGATCATCATCGTCAAAACCTCTTCGCAGGCGCATCGTCTCCAATCCAACTGTCGGCTCCATGGCTCTGATCAGTATTGCATGAGAGTCTCCTTCTCTGCCGGTTACGATGTTTAGCATGTCGTGGATTCCATAACAGATATACATATACACTACACCACCTTCCGAATACATTATTTCGTTTCGCTGGGTGCGCCTGTGATTGTATGCGTGCGAACCCATATCTTCCGGCCCGCGATAAGCTTCAGTTTCGACAATGACACCTCCGGTGAGTTCGCCCTCTATAAAAGTAAAAAGATGTTTTCCCAGTAGTTTTTCTGAAAGTAAAACAACATCATTGTTCTGATAAAATGTTATTGGAAGTTTCATGATTCGGATCAATAACAAAATTTATCCTCTTCTGTTGATTTGTTTAGTAATTTCGAATAAATCAGCCGTAAGACTACGTTGTAATATTAGAAATCTATGGTAATTTAGAATCCTCTGTTTCGTTGAACATTTAAGTATGAGATATAAATATTTATTAGCGTCGGCCTTAAGCATCGGATGCTTGAGTATTAACCAATTTCCTTCCCTTGCGCAGGAAAAAGCAAAAGATAAACCATTTAAAGTAACAGCAGAATCTTTTGCCGATCTGCAAGTTCTGCGCTACCAGGTTCCAGGGTTTGATGGACTAAGCCTGCAGCAAAAAAAATTGGCTTACTATTTATCAGAGGCAGCTTTATCCGGTCGGGACATAATTTATGATCAAAGCGGAAAATACAATCTGCTGGTACGTAAAACGATAGAAAATATCTACAGCACCTACAAAGGCGACAGAAGCTCGGAAGACTGGAATAAGTTTAAAACTTATGCGGGACGTTTTTGGTTCAGTAACGGCAGCCATCATCATTACGGAAATGAGAAGTTCATTCCTGAGCATTCGTACGCTTATTTTTCTAAACTGGTACTTAATTCTAATTTAAAGGGATTTCCCTTAAATAAGTCCGAGACTATTGCTGCCTTTCTTTTAAGGATTAAACCTATTGTTTTCGATCCAAAGTTTCAACCCAAATTGGTTGATCTGTCGCCAAACACTGATAATGTGGTTGCATCATCAAATAACTTTTATGAGGGTGTTACGCAAAAGGAGGTTGAAAATTATTACGCACAGTTTGACACCAAAGGCAATGCGCCATCATGGGGATTAAACACCAAGGTGCTTAAACAAAATGGAAAAGTGATTGAAAAAACCTGGAAGGTTGGCGGAATGTACAGTGCGGCTATAGAAAAAATAGTTTTTTGGCTGGAGAAAGCAATTCCATTTGCCGAGAATGACAAACAGAAAGATGCCTTACAGAAACTTGTTAAGTATTACCGTTCGGGTAATTTAAAGGATTTTGATGAATATAACATCGCCTGGGTAAGTGATACAGCTTCCCGCATTGACGTGATTAACGGGTTTATCGAAGTGTATAAAGACGCTATAGGTAAAAAAGGAAGTTTTGAAAGTGTGGTCTCATTAAAAGATCTGGAGGCTACAAAGAGAATTAAAGCCATTGCAGACAAGGCGCAATGGTTTGAAGATAATTCTCCTTTAATGCCCGAACATAAAAAGAAGACGGTAAAAGGAATTACCGCAAAAGCCATTACAGTAATCATGGAATCGGGAGATGCAGCTCCTTCTACCCCTATCGGGATTAATCTTCCGAATGCCGACTGGATTCGCAAAGAACATGGGTCAAAGTCTGTTTCATTAAGCAATATTGTTCATGCATATAATTTGAGCAGTGCGAACAGCGGTGTTCTGGATGAGTTCGCACTAGATTCCAGCGTCATCAATCGGATACGTAAGTATGGCAGTTTGTCTTCGGACCTTCATACAGATATGCACGAATGTATAGGACACGCGTCGGGACAAATTAATCCGGGAGTAGAAAATACCGACAAAACTCTAAAAAACTATGCATCCACATTAGAAGAGGCTCGTGCCGATTTAGTGGCGCTGTATTTTATAATGGACCCTAAGCTGATAGAAATTGGTGTAATGCCTTCACTCGAAGTTGGCAAAGCAGAATACGACAGTTACATTATGAATGGTTTAATTACGCAGCTAACACGACTAAAACCTGGTGATAATTTGGAACAAGCACATATGCGTAACCGGCAGTTAAATTCATTATGGGTTTATGAAAAAGGCAAAGCCGATAAGGTCCTTGAATATGTTAAGAAAAACGGTAAAACCTACACAAAAATCAACGATTACAATAAGCTGCGTTTCTTATTCGGACAATTACTTAGGGAAATACAACGCATAAAATCTGAGGGTGACTACGAAGCAGGAAAAAGTCTGGTTGAAAATTTCGGTGTAAAAGTTGATCAAAACTTATTAAAAGAGGTATTAGCGCGATATTCTAAGCTAAATGTAAAACCTTATAAGGGATTTATACAGCCTAAGCTTGTTCCGGTTATGAACGGAACAGAAATTACCGATGTGCATGTAACTTATCCTAACTCATTTTATGACCAAATGATAGAATATGGAAAAAAGTATTCCTTTTTACCGGTAATGAATTAAAAAAGCATTAGTAGAAGTGGCGAGTCCAGCCACTTTCTATTAATCTTTAGAGCACAAAACAGCATTTTTAAGATCTCTTAGAAAAGCAGATTTATGAATCTCGCTAACTGCTTTTGTCAACGTGGTTTTGAGGACTACCCCTCCGGAAACTTTTAAATATGAATATTTACTTTTTAGAAATTATAAATCTATACATCATGCGCCCATTTTTAAGTTTAATTTATTTAGCCATTTTATTTACAACTCTGCAATCCTGCTCGGTAGTGAGACACCAAAAACCGCTGCAAGTATTACTGATAACCGGTGGCTGCTGCCATAATTACCCATTTCAAACACAAAAATTGCAGGAGGGGCTTGCCAAGTTTACAGAAGCAAAATGGACTGTAATTAACGAAGGTGGTACAGGTACAGATGCAATGATAAGCTTATATGATAATAAAAATTGGGCTCAGGGCTATGATGTTGTAGTTCATAACGAATGTTTTGCCGACACTAAATCTACTGAATATATCAAGAAGATTACTGAGGCGCATCATGCGGGGATTCCGGCTGCGGTTATTCATTGCGCCATGCATTCATACAGACAAGCCACTATTGACGACTGGCGCGAATTTTTAGGTGTAAGTAGTAATCACCATGATCATCAGAGTAATTATCCTGTAAAGAAGACAGAGAATGATCATTCAATACTTAAAGACATGCCTGATAATTGGAGCACTCCTATGGATGAGCTGTATATTATAGATAAAATCTGGCCAAACACAACTGTACTGGCCACTTCTGTAAGTGAGCGCGATGGAAAAACTCACCCGGTAATATGGACGAATACATATGGCAATGCCAAAGTTTTTGGAACGTCATTCGGCCATTCGGACAGTACTTTTGCCAATACAGCATTTATAAAAACAGTTTCGAGAGGCATTCTCTGGGCAGCCGGGAGATTGAAATAGCAAACTCGTGGAAGACATTAAAGCTAATGAATTCCTATTGGATTAATTAAAGGTCGTCTTTTTCGTAGCCGCCCATACAATCAAGACACGCATTAGCAAAATGATTGTAATCATCGTAGGCGGCCCCTGGCTTGCCATATAAGGTAATGATCTTATCAATCCGAATAGATTCAGCAGAATCTAACATTATAAAAACACCTTTGCCGTCTATTTCCTCCATTTTAACCACTTTGCCATTAGCGGAGCTAATGGCATCTTCGCTATTGAAATAGAAAATAGTGCCTGTGGTCTTTTTGGCCAACTCCTCCTCAATCACTTCTCTATAAACCCACTGGACCGGTAGATATGACTGCTCCATATTCTTTTATCTTTATTTCTATTAACATCGTTAAAGCTTAAATTGTGTCGAGTTCAAAAGTTTTTAGCGTTCAATACTCATAGCTAATAATATTGACAGAAAACAAGGGATCAGCCCCCAAGAGTTGTGGCACCTTTTACTCGAACCGAGCTCCTTTTTGTTAACACCCTTTCAGAAACTTTTCTTCTAGTGCCTAAAAGCAAAGAAGCAAAAATGCTCAGAATAGCGCTCTACATCAACACCTGTCTTTGTACAACAGGGCAAAAATCTTTTTTCTATAAATTTTCCGAAGAGCTCGCGAACAAGCTCCTTTTTTAGTGCTGCGGGAAAGACATCATAACACCGCATTACACTGTTTTCAGGAGACAATTATTCATCCGATAAAAACCAGCATTTAGAAGCCCCCTTCTTCGGGGCTTGTTGGAGACTGCTTCGGGGATCTTACGTTCGCCAACGTAGGATGATCGAACAAGTCTCGAACAAGGTACGAACTTGAGTGCCACATGAGCAATCAAAACAAAGCTTAATCACCTCTACCCTCATCAGCTGGGGGACAGCATTGCCTTATACGTTAATCTCTTCAAGGTAGATATGAGTAGATCTTATGGCCAGCGATTTTGGAATAAGCAGAGACTCATCTGGATTTGCCAAATAAAGAAGGAGGCCCTGTAGCCCAGTTTTTTTTAAACTCCAAAAAAACATCCTCACAAAAAAAGGGAACCCGACTGAGTTCCCTTTTTTTATTATTGAATTAAAGAGGCTTATTTTACCGCTTCAATTATAGCTTTGAAAGCTTCTGGCTCATTCATTGCAAGATCAGCTAAAACTTTACGGTTTAAACCGATTCCACTTTTAGTTAATTTACCCATGAATTGTGAGTAAGATAACCCGTGGTGACGAGCACCTGCATTGATACGTTGAATCCACAAAGCTCTGAATTCTCTCTTTTTAGCTTTACGATCGCGGTAGGCATATTGCAAACCTTTTTCAACCGTGTTTTTAGCAATAGTATAAACTTTGCTTCTTGATCCGTAATAGCCTCTGGCTAATTTTAAGATCTTTTTTCTTCTTCTTCTTGACGCTACTGCGTTAACCGAACGTGGCATGTTGTTTTGATTTTTGACTGGCGGCGTTCCATTTAAGGAAACTTAATACCGGAAGCCTGGTTAAATTAATTTAAATTACTTACCGATGCAAAGCATACGTTTTACGTTACCCATATCAGCATCTGAAACCAGACTAGACTGACTTAAGTTACGCTTACGTTTAGTCGACATCTTTGTCAAGATGTGACTCATGTAGGCATTGTTTCTTTTGATTTTACCTGTTCCAGTAAGCTTGAAGCGCTTTTTAGCACTGGAATTGGTTTTCATTTTTGGCATGATCCTATTTATTTACGATTTATTGAATTAAAATTTATGTTTCATGCTCCTAATTATCTGCGCATCAGCACATTTAATCATTTGCACGTATTATTTTTTTCCTGCTTTCGGAGCTACAACCAAGAACATCCGCTTACCTTCCAATTTAGGTAGCTGTTCTACTTTTCCAACTTCCTCTAAAGCCTGTGCAAACTTCAAAAGTAAAATCTCACCTTGTTCTTTATAAACAATGGCTCTACCCTTGAAATGGACGTATGCCCTAACTTTTTCACCATTTTCTAAAAAGCTGATCGCATGTTTTAGCTTGAACTGAAAATCGTGATCGTTAGTATTCGGTCCGAAACGAATCTCTTTTATTACAGTCTGTTTAGCATTTGATTTAATCTCTTTAAGCTTTTTCTTTTGCTCATAGATAAATTTATTATAATCAACTACTTTACAAACCGGAGGCACGGCATTTGGAGATATTTCAACTAAATCCAACTCCTGCTCTTCGGCGATAGCTAAAGCATCTCGCAAGGACATTACACCCTGTTCAACATTATCTCCTACAAGGCGTATCTGCTGAGCTGTAATTAATTCATTAATCCTATGCTCTGCCTCTTTCTTTTTAAAGGGAGGTCTTGGGCCGCGGGGCCCTTTGTTAAAACCCGGTCTTCCTAATGCCAAATTTAAATTTTGTTTAAATAGTTATTTGTGTAATCAATTGATTTTTAAATTCTTCCGATCCCATACTACCTATATCTCCTTCACCGTGCTTCCGAACTGAAACCAGCCCTTCTGCCATTTCCTTTTCACCTATGATAAGCATATAGGGGATCTTCTTGACTTCGGCATCTCTTATTTTTCTACCAATCTTCTCGTCCCGCAAGTCAATCAAGCCGCGAATATCGGAATTATTCAACGATTCTAAAACTTTTTTTGCATAATCTTCATACTTTTCGGAGATGGGAAGAACAATAAATTGTTCTGGAGTTAACCATAAAGGAAAGTTACCGGCACAGTGCTCAATCAATACTGCTATAAAGCGTTCAAGCGATCCAAAAGGAGCGCGGTGTATCATCACCGGACGATGTTTTGCGTTATCACTACCCGTATATTCCAACTCAAAACGCTCAGGCAGGTTGTAATCAACCTGAATTGTTCCTAACTGCCACTTTCTTCCTAAAGCATCTTTCACCATAAAATCAAGCTTAGGGCCATAAAAAGCGGCCTCACCTAACTCTACCACTGTACGCAAGCCTTTTTCTTCAGCAGCTTCAATGATCGCTGATTCCGCTAATTGCCAATTTTCGTCAGAACCAATGTATTTTGTCTTATTCTGCGGATCGCGAAGAGAAACCTGTGCGGTATAATCTGTAAATCCTAAAGCATTAAACACATATAGAACCAAGTCGATCACCTTTTTAAACTCATCCTTCACCTGGTCAGGACGGCAAAATAAATGCGCATCATCTTGTGTAAAGCCACGCACACGGGTTAAGCCATGCAATTCCCCACTTTGCTCGTACCGGTAAACAGTACCAAACTCAGCATAACGAACCGGAAGATCTTTATATGAACGCGGTTTAGTTTTATAGATTTCGCAATGATGCGGACAATTCATCGGTTTTAAGAAGAACTCCTCTCCTTCTTGCGGTGTTTTTATCGGCTGAAAGGAATCGGCGCCATATTTTTCGTAGTGCCCTGATGTGATATAAAGATTTTTATGTCCAATATGCGGAGTTACTACTTGCTCGTAGCCGGCTTTAACCTGTGCACGCTGAAGGAAATTGACCAGTTTTTCGCGTAAAGCAGTCCCTTTAGGTAGCCATAGAGGCAATCCCATGCCAACTTTTTCGGAAAATGCGAACAGTTCAAGTTCTTTACCAAGTTTACGGTGATCGCGTTTCTTAGCCTCTTCTATCATTTTCAGATAGTCGGTTAATTCGCTCTGCTTCGGAAACGTAACTCCGTAAATACGGGTTAACTGTTTCCTTGATTCATCACCGCGCCAATAAGCTCCGGCAACGTTCGTCAGTTTAACCGCCTTTATAAAACCCGTATTTGGAATATGCGGACCGCGGCACAAATCGGTAAAATTACCTTGGGTGTAAAAAGTAATTGACCCATCGGGAAGATCCTTAATCAGATCCAATTTATATTCATCACCTTTTTCGGTAAAATACTGTTCTGCATCAGCTTTGCTGACAGGTTTTCTTACGTATTCAGATTTAGAACGGGCTAGTTCTAAAATTTTATCTTCTATCTGTTTAAAGTCGTCTGATGAAAAGTCCCGATCGCCAAAATCTACATCATAATAAAACCCTGTTTCAATTGCAGGGCCGATCCCGAATTTTGTACCCGGGTACAAAACTTCCAAGGCTTCGGCCATTAAATGCGCCGAGGAGTGCCAGAAAGTTGCTTTAGCGGCAGTATCATTCCAGGTTAGAAGCTTGACATTGGAATCAGCCTCAATCGGCCGGCTCGCATCCCAAACTTCACCATTTACTTCAGCAGCTAAAACGTTTCTTGCCAGACCTTCAGAAATAGATAAGGCGATTTGGTAAGAGGAGGTTCCTTTTTCGTATTGCCTGGTAGAACCATCAGGCAGAGTTATATTAATCATTTACAAACATGATTTTTGCCTTTCGGCGATTAAAGAAACAATAGATTAATCACCTACAATGTGATTAGGGATGCAAAAATAGGATTTTATACTGAAAGCTGTAGTCTGAATTATACATTCCCCCAGCCTTGAGTAAGCACATCAGCAATATGCATTGTTTTTATTGGGAGTTGGTTTTTATCGATATAGCCCTGCAGGTGCAATAAGCACGAGGCATCTGTTGAGATAATATACTCTGCATCAACAGCCAAAGCATTATCAACTTTTTGCTGAGCCATAGCGCTTGAAATGGCGTCAAATTTCACAGCGAAGGTTCCGCCAAAGCCGCAACAAGTATCGTTATCTTTCATTTCAACCAGATCCAGCCCATGTACTTTAGAGAGTAAAGCTCGAGGCTCGTCTTTTATCTTACATTCTCTCAAGCCAGCACAAGAATCGTGATACACCGCCCTGCCCTCCAGTTCAGCACCGAAGTAATCTTTCTTTATCACGTTGATTAAAAAATCGGATAGCTCAAAAATATTGCTTTGTACAGCGCGGCATTTGTTATGAACTGCAGTATTAGTAAATAAATCATTATAATAATTCTTGACCATACCCGTACACGAAGCAGAAGGAGATACAATATAATTACCTTCCGAGAAATCGTTCAGAAACTTACTACCTACAGCTTTTGCCTCATCCCAAAATCCTGCGTTGAATGCTGGCTGCCCACAGCAGGTTTGCTGAGGATTATATTTGACCTTACATCCGGCCTTTTCTAAAACTTTTACAGTGTTAAAAGCAGTTTCCGGGTAAAGTTGATCTATAAAGCAGGGAATAAAAAGTTCAACTGTCATATCGAGGGCCAAAGGTAAAAGGATAAAGATTAAAAGGTGAAGATTTTCTGAAATCGCCGATAATTTCTACTTGCCCTGTTTTGCAGGCCTGGTTCGTAATACAACAAACAACATAATCAGTCCTGCGATGAAAAACACAGTTAATGAAAGAGCTGAATTTCTAATATTTGAGTTCTCTTCGATAAAAGCAAACGTAGCCAATCCAATTACAATGGCTAATTTCTCGGTAACATCGTAAAAACTAAAAAATGAAGCAGTATCGTGTGTATTTACAGGCAGCAATTTTGAATAAGTAGAACGTGATAAGGATTGAATACCTCCCATTATAAGTCCCACTAAACCAGCCAGAGCAAAGAACTGAAATTTAGTTTGTATGAAAAATGCAACAATGCACACTCCTATCCAGATAGAAACCACCATCATCAAAACCCTTATATTCCCAATTTTTGCTGCCATTAACGACATTAGATTGGCTCCTGCTATTGCTACCAGCTGAATAATCAGAATTGTTGCGATAAGCTCGCTGGTTTCCATCTTCAAAACTTTGGCTCCAAAGGCGGTAGCTACCAGCATAATTGTTTGAACACCTACAGAATAAAAGAAAAAAGCATATAAAAAACGATGAAGTACGTTGTACTCTTTTAACTGGGTCCAAACTTTACCTAATTCCTGATAACCACTTTCAATAACACTAGAGGATGGCTTTCTAAGTGCTGGTGTACCTTTGGGCAACCTGTTAAAAGGTATCTGAGCAAAACCGATCCACCAGATGCCGACCAGCAGAAACGATAATCTTGCAGGAAACGACGCATCGGTAATTCCAAATAATTCGGGTTTTAAGACAAAAACAAAACATATAATCTGGAGCAACACACTGCCGATATAGCCGTATGAAAATCCCTGGGCGCTTACTCTGTCCTGGTGATCTACCGTGGCGATTTCCGGGAGATACGAATTACTAAACATGACTCCGCCAATGTATCCCATGGCCGCAATAGCCGAGCAGATTACTCCCAATTCGAGAGTTTCTAATTTAAAAAAGTACAATCCGATACAGGCAAGCGAACCAAGCCAGGTAAAAAACTTCATAAAAGCTTTTTTATTCCCGCGAGCATCCGCAATACCTGAAAGAACTGGCAGCAGAACAGCCATAATCAGGTATGCAACCGAAAGTGAATAGTTAGCCAGAGCAGTATTCACAAAGCTGAAGCCGAAAAAATCCACCCTATCTCCATGTTCTTCGGTGGTCGTAATGATGGTATAGTATGCGGGAAATATCGTTGAGGTGATTACCAGGTTATAAGCTGAGTTTGCCCAATCGAACATTGCCCATGCTCTGATTGTACGTTTGTTGTTTTTTTCTTGCATATAATTTGGTCGAAAATAGGATTTTTGAAGAGAAAGGTAAAATCGGCAAATCAGCATCAAGATAATAGAAGTGAGATTGCTTTGAGAAAGGGTTAAGGAGTGAAGAACGGGTTTGGGTAGTCGTGCAAATCCAATTATCTTAAACAAAAACGCTGATACTCCTGTTAGCGGATAAAATCTATAATTATGAAAAGTACATTTTTTATTCTGATATCGGCAATCGCATTAAGCAGTTGCTCTCGCCCGGCGAAAGATCTGGCAACGGTAGAAATTGGCATGACCAAGGCAGAAGTTACAGAAATTGTAGGCGAACCAAGAAAGAAAAACGTTATCAACCAGACGGAAATCTGGGATTATCCCGATTCTAACAGGACTATTGTTTTTAGAATGGACACTGTTTATTCGATCATGACATCTGCCAGGGCCCGGCTGGATTCTGTCAGCACCTGGATGGATAGCACAAACACCAAAGTGAAAAAGAGTTTTGGAAAGATTGGAGATAAACTGGAAGATGCAGGGGATAAAATAAAGGAAAAAACCAAAAAAGATTCAGCGAAAGCAGAATAGAACCTCCATTCTTCATCGCTGCAATAAAAAAAGGCTCTGCTAATTCGAAATTGCAGAGCCTTATAAAATTTGTTTGGTTACTTTAAACGATAGGTCATCGCCATTCCGCTAACGCCATCACCCATAAATGGCTGAACACTTAAGCCATCTACCCTGTTTCTGTTTTTATGGAAATGAGGCACTAAAATCCCCGTTACTGCACCAAGCCCATAGCCTAATAAATTATCGCTTAAAAAATGCTGGCCAGCCTTTAAACGCATGTACGCTACGCTAGCCGGAATAATAGCAGCCGCGGCCCATACATAAGGCTTTGCTTTGGAATTCGGATTAAAATCGCTGAATACCTTTGCGGTGAAAAAAGTCGCAGCGGCTGTTGCAGCCGGATGTCCGGCATAAAACGCACGCTGTGAATTTTTGCTCTGGCGTTTACTCATCGGAGCATCTGAACTGTAAACCAATGGACGGGGACGGTCTATACCGCCCGCGGTTATGGTAAACATAGCACCGGTTATAAGCATGGTTTCAAGATACATCACAAATACCTGTCCGGTTTTATGACGAATATTCTTGTTTAACAATGCTACTGCAGGCATGGCAAATGCAGCGTAGAATGGCAGATAACTGTCATCATTTGCTTTATCTGAGAAGTACCCTGCACTAAATCTGTCGAAACCATTCACATCATTTTTATCCAGAGTTAGTACTTCTGCTTCGGTAAGAGGATCTTTATTTTGAACCATACGAAAACCCAGATAGGTCAGGCCCATACCGGCTCCTATAATCGGGCCGTCAACTGCAAACCTGGTTGTATACGGAGAACCAGAACGTTCGGCCGAAGTAGAATCTGATTGGGCAGAAGCGCCGAAAGAAATTTTAACTAATAACAGAACTATAAGTGTGTATTTCATAAATTATTTTACATACTTAACACAACTTTTATACAATTGTTCTATCAACACATTCAGAAGCGCTCTTCAATGCCCAGGCCAAACAGCGCAAAATCATACTTTACAGGATCTGAAGGGTCAAATTCTCGAAGACGGGCGGTAAGCTCAAGAGCTGTTTGCCAATCGGTTTGCTTACGTGAAATCAAGTTAAGCTTTCGTGCAACACGATCGACGTGCACATCGCATGGGCAAATGAGTTGTGAGGGATTTATCTTGCTCCAGATGCCAAAATCGACTCCTTTGTCATCTTTTCGAACCATCCATCGAAGAAACATATTCAAGCGTTTACAGGTAGATTTTTGAGCCGGGGAACTGACGTGCTTAATGGTTCTGCGAGGATAATCGGGCAAGCTAAAAAAGTATGAGCGAAAATGATTGAGGAAAGCTTCAACAGTACTGTAAGAAAAGGACTCAGACCTTAAATGCAACTCGCCCGCATAACAGGCCGATGATGCCACCTCTATGGATTGCTGATTTCCCTGAACTTCCTCTAGATATTCCTCCCTGAAAACAGGCGAATTCAGTTTTGGCAAAAAAGCATCTTCAAGCGATTCATATCTCAAGTAATGATTTCGAAAGAATTCGATAAAGCACAAAAGATCAGTATCATTAAAAGTACGATGTTTAAATCCAAGCAAATGTTTTAAATCTGACTCATTATGATTCTTCACAAAATCATAGGGACTGTTATCCAATCTTTCAACAAGTTCATTACACTTACTAATTATGGTTTTGCGCTGCCCCCATGCCAGTGTTGCCGCAAAAAAACCCATGATCTCGATATCCTGTTTAATGGAAAATTGATGTGGTATCACTACGGGATCGTTGGTTATAAAGTCGATACAGTTATATTGATTAACTTTAGAATCAAGGAAGGCTTTTAGATTTGCTATCATAAACTGGGAATTCGTTTGTAACGATATTAAATACGATCTGATATATCTAACAAGAAACGTTCTGGTTCAAAGTTGTGGAATATTAAATAATCCGCCGATTATTACAAACGAATAAATGTAAAAAATGAAATGAATATTTTAATCAGATTCTGAACTAAGCACATTTAAACCCCTATTTAAAAATTCCGGTAACCTAAATTCTTATTTTTAGTAGAATAACCCATATTTTGCGGACAGAACCACGGGTTAATTTCTTATATCTAGAGTCGTTGGGAAGGATAGCCGAATTATGATACTCTTAATAAATACAATGTCTAACCAGTATGGCATCATTAGAAAACATCTTATCTGTCGTTAATGCCAGTCCTACTTCTTGTCTTATCTTATATCCGGATGCGCCGCGTTATACCGTTGTTGAAGTTAATGAGACTTTTATTCGGGAAGTGGGCGTCTCCAGGTGTGATATAATCGGGAAAGGACTTTTTGAAGCATTTATAGACAATCGTGATGACACGGCATCTGAGAGTGGTAATGTTGTAAAAACCTCATTAGAGCATGCTGCACTTCTAAAAAAGGCGCATAAGGTAAGGAAGCAGAGATATGACGTTGCGTTGGAGTCGGGCGGTTTTGAGGTGCGTTACTGGGATTGGGACACCTACCCTATATTGGATGAGAATAATAATGTGCAGTTTATACTTCACAATCCGGTAGATATTACCGAACAAGTTAAACAGGTAGAATCAGAACGACAAAAATATCAAAGTCTTTTTAATTCAAGTCCGCTGCCTATGTGGGTATACGACTTTGAAAGCCTTCGATTTCTTGACATTAATGAAGCTGCGATCAATCATTATGGCTATAGTGAAGAGGAGTTTCTATCAATGACAATTAAAGATATTAGGCCAAAAAGTGAAATTAGTATACTTGAGAACATACTTGCCAAAAACGTAAAAGAAGGTGCTTTCAATAAGAGTTCGGTTAAGCATTTGAAAAAGAACGGTGAAGAAATCTTTGTTCACATCGAAGGTAATTCCATGATGTCTGGAGGTAAAAAAGCCCGAATAGTGGTAGCCACAGATGTTACTGAAAAGTTGAAAACTGAGCGGGCATTAATTGCCAGCGAGCAGCGCTTTAAAGCTCTTGTCCAAAACGGTTCGGATTTAATAAACATACTGGATACAGAAGGCAATTTTCAATACATTAGTCCGGCTTGCGAGAAGGTATTCGGAATACACGGCGAGTATTTAACCGGAAAAAACATATATGATTTTATCCATGAAGATGATAAAGGACGGGTGATAAGTCAATTTTTACAGCTAAACCCTGCTCAGAGCATTAAAATATGTCCATTTCGCTTTAAGGATACAAAAAATCGCTTTCGATGGATTGAGACCATCGTTACCGATATGACGAACGATCCGGCGGTTGGCGGCATCGTGACAAATTCAAGAGATGTTACACAGGACATACACAATGATATAAAAATAAGGGAGGGTATTGAGAGATTTAAAATCGTCTCGAAAGCAACAAGCGATGTGATATACGACTGGAATTTCCCGAGTAATAAGATTAAATGGAGTAAAGGCCTGCAGACAATATTTGGGCACAAAAAAATCGTAAGCTTAGCAGATTGGTGGTATGACTTGATTCATCCGGATGATGCCGAACGTATTAAAACGCGCATTGAATTACACATGAACAATCGCAAGACCAGATGGCAGGATGAGTATCGGTTCCGTTGTACTGACGGGACCTATAAAGTTGTTCTCGATAGGGGCGTTTTGATCTATAAGGGAAAAACACCTGTGCGAATGATAGGATGCATGCAGGATATTACAGAACGGGTAAATCATATTCAGGCAATTGAAGAGCAAAATAAGCGATTTCATCAAATTTCATGGATTCAGTCTCATTTGGTAAGAGCTCCCCTATCTCGCATTATGGGAATAACAGCTCTAATGTGTCACGGAGATATGGATGAACAACTTATTAAAGAATTACTTCCGCATCTTGACGAGTCGGCCAAAGAATTAGATGAAATCATCAGAGACATTGTTAAAAAAGCTGAGCGGTTTCAACAATAGCGATGTAAAATGTTTCCTAATTTAGCCCTCTTACCTGTTTGCATAAAAAAAGAATCGGCCTCTCTGTGGTAACCAAAACTGCGAAAAAGATGTTCCGCTTAAAATCCCTGGAAAAACCGAAAAGTTTTCCGAGCTAATTACAAAAACCGGGAAAGCTTAGATATTTCAAAATAGGCAGTACAAAGTTCAACTTATAACAGATAGAATAGATACATTTATAGTCTCATTTTTATAAGTTGATGACGTTTTTTAGAATCTATTCTCTGACTGCCTTACTGATAGCGCTGAACTTTTTTGCTTTTTGCCAAGAACAAGATACACTCGGACTGAGTAAAATTATCACCAAGCTTGAAGGGTTTGCAAACAAATATCCTCAGGAAAAACTGCATGTACATTTCGATAAGCCCTATTATGCTGTTGGCGATACAATATGGCTAAAAGCCTATGTAACCGCAGGTTCACACATCCCCTCGCCCCTGAGTAAGATAGTTTATGTAGATGTTTTAAACAGCAGAGATTCGTTAATTCAAACACTGAAATTACCGGTTATCAATAGTATGGCCTGGGGAAATATTGCACTTAAGCCTGAAGCCTATAAACAAGGGAATTATCAAATCAGGGCATATACTCGCTGGATGATGAATTTTGATCCGGATTACCACTTTAGCAAAAGTATTAACATCGTTGATGGTGAAAATACAGTCAACACACATATCACATTTCAACATAATACCACAGGCAGCATCGCCAGAATTGTCTACAAAAATATTAACGGGACTAGCTATTCGAATAAAAAAATAAGCTGGAAAATGGGCGATGGAGATAAGGAGATCAAAGGAAAAGGAAGCACAGATCAAAATGGTGTCCTTACTCTAAATCTTCCCGATAATCTTTCACAAAATACTGCTCAGTCGCTCGTTACGACCATTGAGTTAGAACGACCGGTTAGCAACACATTTTCATTGAATGCGGCTATTAATAAAATCGATCTTCAGTTTTTTCCTGAAGGAGGCGAAATTATCAGCGAAATACCTGTAAAGATCGCTTTTAAAGCCTTGAAAGCTGACGGTTTAGGCATTAACATAAAAGGAACCATTACAGATAATGAAGGCAAATCAGTAACGGAATTCGACTCGCAACACTTAGGTATGGGCCTTTTTGTATTGGCACCCGAGTTTGGAAAAACCTACACTGCGAAAATTACTTCACCTCTAAATTACAGCGGAAGCTACCCTCTGCCAAAGGTAGCTGGCAGTGGTATTACGTTGGCTGTCAATAATACCCCAAATCAGGAAAATATAAATCTTCGTTTTTTATGTAACGCGGATTTTTATTCAAAAAATGAGGGTAAAACTTTTTATTTGATTGCTAAAGCCGGAGAGGTTGTTTATTATGCGGCGAAAATAAATCTTCAAAAACAGGCATTTTCCGCAGCGATTCCTAAAGACAAATTGCCGACAGGCATAGTTCAATTAACTCTTTTATCAGGCCAGGGGAAACCTTTCAGCGAAAGGCTTGTGTTTATTCGCCACCCGGATGAGCTTAACATTTCATTAAAAACAGATAAAGCGAGTTATGGAAGACGGCAAAAAGTAAGACTTAATATAGAAACAAAATACAACAAGCTACCCACTGAGTCAAATCTGTCTGTAGCCGTAGTAGACGAATCAAAAGTTCCTTTTGATGATAATGCGGAGACCACTATTTTGAGCAATCTGTTGCTAACATCTGAATTAAAAGG
>CAMPKC010000018.1 GCA_946887045.1 uncultured Sphingobacteriaceae bacterium
CCACCCAGCTGAACAATTACTCCTTCTGGCTTTTCAAGCTCTATAATCTCGCGAACGTGTTCCCAGAAAACAGGCTCAAAATATAATTTGTCGGCCATGTTAAAATCCGTTGACACCGTTTCAGGATTACAGTTTATCATGATTGATTCAAAACCACTTTCTTTTGCAGCAATTAATCCGTGAACACAAGAGTAATCGAACTCGATACCTTGTCCGATACGGTTCGGACCAGATCCTAATACAATAATTTTCTTCTTATCGCTCGGCGTCGATTCATTCTCATCTTCAAAGGTCGAATAGTAATAGGGTGTTTTTGCAGGGAATTCAGCGGCACAAGTATCTACCATTTTGTAAACACGTTTAATGCCTAATTCTTTCCTGCGGTCAAATACTTCATCTTCGGTTACGTTACCTAACAACCAGGCTATCTGGATGTCGGAGAAGCCTTTCTGTTTAAGTGTATAGAAGAATTCTTTCGGAATATTGTTTAAGGAATAACGCTTAAGTTCTTGTTCCAGCTGAACAAGTTCCTGAATTTGCAGCAAGAACCACTTGTCAATTTTGGTTACTTTGCGAATTGATTCTAAAGGAACGCCAAGACTGAAGGCATCTTTTACCAGGAATAGGCGGTTCCAGCTTGGATGCTCTAATCCATACATTATTTCGTCAAGGTTTCTGCTTTGACGACCATCTGCACCTAAACCTGAGCGGCCAATCTCTAAACTCTGACAAGCTTTTTGAAGCGCTTCGATGAATGTACGACCAATGGCCATTACTTCGCCAACAGCTTTCATTTGAAGACCAAGCTCCATGTTAGCTCCTTTGAACTTATCGAAGTTGAAACGAGGTATTTTCACAATTACGTAATCCAGCGTCGGCTCAAAATAAGCCGAAGTTGTTTTCGTGATCTGATTCTGAATCTCATCCAGGTTATAGCCAATGGCTAGTTTAGCAGCAATTTTGGCAATCGGATATCCGGTTGCTTTTGAGGCTAAAGCTGATGAGCGTGAAACTCTTGGATTAATCTCGATCGCGATAATGGATTCATCCTCAGGGTTTACCGAAAACTGAACGTTACAGCCACCTGCAAAATTACCGATTGCACGCATCATGGTAATCGCCTGATTTCGCATATCCTGGTAGCACCGATCGCTAAGCGTCATTGCCGGAGCAACCGTTATTGAATCTCCGGTATGGATTCCCATAGGATCGAAATTCTCGATGGAGCAAATGATGATTACGTTGTCTTTGTTATCACGAAGTAATTCTAACTCGTATTCTTTCCAACCAATTACCGCTTTTTCTACCAGCACTTCATGCGTGGGAGAGGCTTGTAATCCACGACTCAATGCGACGTCAAAATCTTCTTTTCTATGTACGAAACCACCTCCTGAACCACCCATAGTGTATGACGGGCGAATTACCAATGGAAAGCCGATTTCTTGGGCCGCTTCTTTTCCTTCTAAAAAGGAGTTGGCGATTTTTGAAGGGGCCACACCAACACCAATATCTACCATTAACTGGCGGAACTCTTCTCGGTTCTCGGTTTTTTCGATAGCCGCAATATCAACACCGATAATGCGAACACCATATTTTTCCCAGATACCACGTTCCTCAGCTTCTTTAGCAAGGTTCAACGCAGTTTGCCCTCCCATAGTAGGAAGTACTGCATCAATTTTGCGCTCCTGTAAAATCTTCTCAATGCTTTCACAGGTGAGAGGCCATAAATACACATGGTCACCTATGACATTATCAGTCATGATAGTAGCCGGATTGGAGTTTATAATTGAAACTTCAATACCTTCTTCTTTAAGCGATAAAGATGCTTGTGAGCCAGAGTAATCAAATTCTACAGCCTGGCCGATAATAATTGGTCCTGAACCGATAATCAATACTGATTTAATGGAAGAGTCTTTTGGCATTTTACAGGGTAAAAAAAATGTAAGTCAAATTTAAAAATGCGATTTTTAAATTGCCGGGGAGCGCTTTGACACGAAAATCCCGACTTTATTGTCGGGATGCAAAGGTATGAAAAAGAAGGGGTTTTTGATGAAGAAATAAAAAATATTACCGATTTGACTTTAGCATCAGAGGTAATGTATAGCTGACACGTACCGGGATCCCATGTTGCATGCCTGGAATCCATTTTGGCGAATCCTCAATAATTTTTACTGCAGCAAGTCCTGTACCATATCCTATATCCTTTATCACTTTTATATTAGAAATCATACCGTTTGTTTCGACTACGAACGTTACCAAAATTCTTCCGGAAACACCTCTTTCGATAGCCTCTCTTGGGAAGTGATAATTTCTGCCTACATATTCCAGAAATTTTTCAATCCCTCCTTTAAAACCAGGCATTACTTCCAATTCAGTATAGGCTTTCAAGCGGCCATCGTTTAATAGTGCGGTGCCACTAATAAATTCCCCCATTTCATACTTCTCCTCAAAAGAGTGATTTGACCTTAGGTATTTCCCTTTCCATACGCCATCTTTAAAGCCATTCAGATATCTTCCTTCTTCATAAAGCTTATTTTCCTCCGCTGTTTCGTGATAATCGCCCGTGCCATCTTTTACCATTTCTACTCCTGTAGAGTCATAAAAACTAACCATTTTTATAATTGGTTTTACGTTTTTATCAGTCTTTTTTTCAGGCGTTACATGAATAATGCTTTTTTTTAGTTGTCCGGTGGGGTAATAATAATAGTGAGGACCTGTGAGTTTACCTCTTGCATATGCCGCTAAATCCTTTTTTTTGCCGTTGGGATAATAAGATACAACGGATTCTTCAAGAATAAGATTTGGATCATAGGAGGACAATTTGCCGATTCTCTTTTTTTTGCCATCCGGATAGTACTCAAATAAGTTAAAATAGGTACTGCCTGAATCCGGTTCCTGAATAACTCTAATATAGTCAGCACTGTCTTTTAGTGAAACCAACGCGCCGCTATTTTTAAGAAAATATACGTTTTGCTTTTTTTGCGCTAAACTTACCGTTGTCAGTAAAAGAAGGAAATAAGTGAGAAAGAAAGGTTTGTTTTTCATGGCTTTGTTCGGGCAAATTAACCAAAAAACCTTTTAGAAACATAACTGTTACAGTTTAAAAACACACAATTATGAAGAAGTTAATTTTAGGCTTTATCGCCGTTTCAATAATTACTGCCTGCGCTACCGTTCAATCTATTGTTAGGTCCAATTTACCCTATACAGCTACGTTAATAATTCCGGCAGGAACAAGCACAGGGAGCATGCGTTCTGCAGTAAGTCCGGCAAGCAGCGCTGATCAGATTTTTGGAGGTAGCTCTAATGCGCAGATCAAGGAGGTTAGAATTGCAAGCGCCAGAATAGAAGCAAGCAGTCCTTCAAATCAAAATATGGGGGTTTTCAGCACAATCAGATTGTATTTCTCCAGAGGTGATGGATCTGGTGAAGTTTTGGTTGCCAGTCGAAACGACATCTCCGGGAATGCTGGTTCCAGTGTAGTTCTTGATGTTGATAATTCAAGGTTTTTGGATGATATCGTTAAGAGTTCTTCGGCCAGGGTAAGAATGGAATATGTTCTACGAAACTCGTTAAATGCCGACGTTAGTGTAAGAGCAAGTTTAGGATTTACTTCAAGTCCAGCTACGGCACAGTAAATGTTTGTAAAATATTGGAACCTCGTCATTTTTGACGGGGTTTTTTTATAAGCCTCAGAAGGTTAAATTTGCTGCGTGATATTCTGCCAATCCTTTTTTCTTCAACTCGTTTGGGAGCAGCTTTTACAAACTTCAGCACTCGAATGGTTTGGCACCGTTACAGGTTTTTTCTGTGTCTATTTAGCTGCAAAGCAGAATATTTTGAATTGGCCGGTTGCAATATTAAGCATTCTGGCCTACATGGTTTTGTTTTATCAGTATAAACTTTACGGAGACGCTGCCTTACAATTCTACTTTTTTTGTACTAGTATCTATGGATGGTATTACTGGTCAAAACTTAAGGGAAGTAATCATAAACCGATAGTTACACTACGTCGACAGGAATATGTTGTACTTACGGTATTGACTGTGTCACTATCCTTCGCTCTAGGGGTTTTTCTTGATAAATTTACCGACACCGACGTTCCTTATATAGATGGAGCATGCACCGCAATAAGTTTTGTGGCCCAGTTATTAATGACCAGAAAAGTTCTGCAAAGCTGGATTTTGTGGATTATTGTAGACATCTGTTATGTGCCTCTTTATTTATATAAGAATTTGGCTTTAACTGCCGTTTTATACACATTGTATCTTGTTTTGGCAACAATGGGTTATCTTGATTGGCGACGAACATGGAAACAAGCAACTCAATAACTAAAATAGCCATCGTCGGACCCGAATCAACCGGCAAGTCAACTCTCTCTCATCAACTTGCCCGGTATTACAACACTGTTTGGGTTCCCGAATATGCTAGAGAGTATTGCGAAAAGCTATCACAGCCCTGTACCTGGGATGATGAGATCAATATGTTTAAAGGTCAGCTTGAGCTGGAAAATAGTTTGATTCAAAAAGCAAACAAGCTTTTGATTTGCGATACGACGTTCATTACTGTAAAAGTGTGGAGCGATTATATGTTCGGCAAATCTCCACAAGAAGTTCTTGATGAAATTCCGCGTCATCCATATAATTTATATTTGTTGATGGATATCGACTTGCCATGGCAGGAAGATCCACTTCGGGATTTTCCGCACATGAGAGAGTACTTTATGGAGGTTTGGCACAACGAACTAAAGGCGTTAAGGGCTACTTATAAAGTCATCTCCGGAACAGATGTTGTACGATTCCAAAATGCAATACACGTTATTGATGATTTCGTGTCGGGTAACAGCTAAAATGCTGATAAACAGATTGTTTTTTTCATAAACTGGGGTGTTTTGGAGCCTGATTCTGGCCTCTTTTAACAAAAATTAACATGCTAAATATGGATATTTAATGTATGTTTGTCTAAGGAAAGAATATTTTTTAAATAATATTCTTTCTGTAATAAATAGATTGACTTAAAGTCTAAATGCAAAAAACGCCTCAGTTTGTTGATCGGTAAGTGTGGTTCAGGTGGTTTTAATTTCAATCGACTTAGCCTACTAAGTATACATACGTTCTTTTTAAATTAATGATTAAAAAAACCTTCCACTATTTGGAGGGTTTTTTTGTTTATTAGCACATATTTTAAATTATGGAATTTCTTTCTAATCCGGAAATCTGGATCTCATTAATTACTTTAACTGTTCTTGAAATTGTATTAGGAATAGATAATATTATATTCATCTCAATTCTAGCAAGCAAGTTGCCTGAAAATCAGCAAAAAAAGGCCCGTCAATTAGGCTTGGCCCTAGCAATGATTACCCGAGTTTTATTGTTGTTGTCCTTAAGCTGGGTGATGAGTTTGACATCGCCTTTATTTAATCCCGCCGAGTGGATTGGTGTTACCAATGAAGCGTTATTTGAAAAAATGGCCATATCCGGCCGGGATCTGATCCTAATATCAGGGGGGCTTTTCCTGATTTATAAAAGTACCAGTGAAATACATGAGAAGCTTGAAGGAGAGGATCATCAGCAAGCTACTGCTAAAGTGCATTCCTTCTCTGGTGTTATCTTTCAAATATTAATATTGGATGTCGTTTTTTCCCTGGATTCTGTAATTACTGCAGTTGGAATGGCCGACGAAATACTTGTGATGATTGCCGCCGTTGTAATTGCCGTAATTGTTATGATGCTGTCTGCCGGAGGGATCAGTGGATTTGTAAATAAACATCCAACTGTTAAAATGTTAGCACTGTCGTTCCTGTTGTTAATCGGTGTTTCCTTACTTGCAGAGGGATTTGAGCAGCATATACCTAAAGGCTATATATATTTTGCCATGGCGTTTTCGGTTTTAGTAGAAATGCTGAACCTGAAAATGCGGGCAAAGGCCAAACCTGTAAAATTACATAACAACCCCGGGAACGCCGATTTTACAGGGTAGTTAAACCACTCTGCAAAGTAATCCCTTCAAATATTCACCTTCCGGAAAAGACGCTCTTACCGGATGGTCTTCGGGCTGGCAGAACTGGTAAATAAATTGTAATTCTTTACCCGCATCAAGTGCGGCCCAGGCTAAGATCTGCTTGAAATGATTTATGTCTACCGCACCCGAGCAGGAAAACGTTGCTAACAGCCCGCCGCTGTTTAAAAGTGACATGCCTATTCTGTTCAAGTCTTTGTACGCTCTTGAGGCTTTATCCAGAGCTGAGCGCGTGGGCGCATATTTCGGGGGATCAAGAATTACTATGTCGAACTTTTCATCGCTTTCGCGGAAGCTGCGTAGTTGTTTGTTCACGTCACTTTGTATAGCCCGATGTCTCGATCTGTCGAACTTATTTAACTCAATATTTTTGTTTAAGGTTTCAATGGCCAGAGCAGAGCTATCAACGCTGATTACTTCCGAAGCCCCGAGTCTTAAACTATTCAGACTAAATCCTCCTGAATAGGAAAAACAATCCAGAACACGTTTCCCTTTAGAGTGCTCAGCAACGATGTGTCTGTTGCTTCGCTGATCACAAAAGAATCCTGATTTTTGTCCTTCTGAAATGTTAATCAAATATTTTATTCCGTTTTCAATTACTTCTACGTACTCGGGCGGGGCACTGCCAGTGAGTATTCCGTGCGAAGGTTCTAATCCTTCATGTGCCCTGGCAGAAGCGTCACTTCGATCAAAAATCCCCTTAGGGCTTAGCTGCTTCTGTAATTCGTCAAGCAAAATCGACTTAATGTTTTCGATTCCTGCAGTATGGATTTGAACCGATAAAAAGTCAGCATATTTATCAACTATCAGTCCCGGAAGGTAGTCGGCCTCACTAAAAATCAGGCGACAAACATTCGTATGCTCAGAGTGTAACAGCTCTTCGCGAGCTTTAACAGCCTTTGCAATTCGGTTGCGCCACCATTCTTCATCTAGTTCTACCTCTTTATTCCATTCCAGTAATCGAACGGCAACACGTGACTGATTGTTAAAAAAGCCTTTAGCAAGAAAATCGCCGTGTGCATCCATTACAGAGATAATCTCTCCGTTGATCGGATTTCCCTTAACCGTTTCAAGTGCTCCTGAAAATACCCAGGGGTGTAATTGCTTAACTGCTTTTTCTTTTCCCTTTTTTAACCTTGCTTCAGCCATGCTGCAAATCTATAATTTTGCCTGATGTTAAAAAGCAATTTCCAAATTTTTGGCAATTTTCATTAAGGTGAATAAACATGCTATTTTTGCTGTGCAGAAAAAGGCTTTAATCGACTTATTAGAGGATGTTTGATGTTGAAAATCAGCGCTAAATTGGAATTAAATGCGGTACGTAAGTTTTAACGACGAGCCAACAGTTGCTCCGGACGAATTTTTTATGAACGAAGCTTTAAAAGAAGCTAAACTTGCTTTAAGCTTAGATGAGGTTCCTATTGGTGCGGTTATCGTATCAAATGGAAAGATCATTGGAAGGGGCCATAATCTTACTGAGCGTCTGAATGATGTTACTGCCCATGCAGAAATGCAGGCTTTTACTGCAGCGGCAAATTTCCTTGGCGGAAAGTATCTGAAGGACTGCACGTTGTATGTTACTATAGAGCCTTGTGTGATGTGTGCGGGAGCTTCTTACTGGACTCAAATTAGCCGCATAGTTTATGGAGCTCCGGACGTCCAGCGTGGTTTCCGTCGAATCGGTCAGCCAATACTTCACCCCAAGACAGAAATCTTAGGCGGGATTAAGGAAATTGAATGTGGTTCTTTAGTAAAAGACTTCTTTTTGTCTAAAAGAAATAAAAGTTGACATCCTGCTGAACAATTATTTTAATCATAAGTTATATTTGTGTCTTTAAAATTTTAACCTTTAAAACGCAAAATATTATGGCTTTTGAATTACCAGCGTTACCCTACGCAAGCGACGCACTAGAACCGCATATCGACAAAGCAACTATGGAAATCCATCATGGAAAACACCATAATGCATATGTTACAAACCTTAACAATGCAATTGCTGGAACGGATGCAGAGTCAAAGTCTTTAGAAGAACTTCAGGCTACGATTTCTCAATATCCTATGGCAGTACGTAATAATGGCGGTGGTCATTATAATCATAGTTTATTTTGGACGATCATGGCGCCAAATGCTGGTGGTCAGCCAACAGGCGATCTAGCTGATGCAATTAACCAGGCATTTGGGTCTTTTGAAGATTTTAAAAAGAAATTCAGCGAAGCCGGAGCAACCCGTTTCGGTTCGGGTTGGGCTTGGTTAAGTGTAGCTGCTGATGGTAAACTGCAAGTTTCGTCAACTCCAAATCAGGACAATCCATTAATGGACGTTGCTGAAGTTAAGGGAACTCCGATATTAGGAATGGACGTTTGGGAGCACGCATATTACCTGCATTACCAAAACCGTCGTCCTGATTACATCTCTGCTTTTTTCAATGTAATTAATTGGAATGCAGTAGCAGAACGCTACACCGCAGCTAAAAAGTAAACTGTAATAAAAACTTTTGCTAAAAAGTAGTGTATTTAATAAGTACACTACTTTTTTAATTTTTACACCTATGAGAAATAATATTTTTTTAACACTAGCTTTCTTTGCAGTAACGCTATTGTCGAGCTGTGAATTGATAGGAGATATTTTTCAAGCCGGATTTTACACCGCAATATTTGTAATAATCGCAATTGTCGCTGTCATTATTTGGATTGTAAGATCCTTCAGAGGCAGAACCTAATAAGCCGCTAAAACTTCTTTTTTCTTTTTCTGAAGCATTTCATCTGGAACGGCGGCTAAAATTTCCTCTTCCAATGCTTTGATTACACTCCGTTTTAGAAAGTTTCTATGAGTAACGATACTTATTTCCCTTACCGGAACGGGTGAAACAAAATTTCTGACACGATTTAATTGTTCATTGCTTAGTTCTTTTAAGCTTAGTTCGGGCAGAATTGTGATTCCGCTGTTTAAATCCACCATCCGCTTAAGTGTTTCTACACTCCCGGTATTATATTCGAACTGTTTGAAACTTCCACCCGCTTTCTTTCTGTGACAGATATTCAGCACCTGGTTTCGCATACAATGCCCTTCGTTAAGCAGCCACAACTCATCAAAGTTTATGTCTTTATAGTCGATTTCTGTTTTCTTAATTAATGAACTGGCCGAGGATAGATAAACTACAAAGCTCTCGTAAAACAGCGGGATTTCGTGTAAACTGTTCTCTTCAAGAGGCGTTGCTAATATTCCGCAATCCAGCAATCCTACTCTAAGATTTTGAATGATTTGCTCGGTGGTATATTCCCAAATCATTAACTGGACTTTTGGATAATTCTTGGTGAAGTTCGGAATAATTTGAGGTAGCAGGTAAGGAGCAACGGTTGGGATGACGCCCACCTTTAGTTCCCCCGAAAGTTCATTATTGAAGACTTTAATCTGCTCCTTCAGTTGTTTGCTTTCATGCAAGATTAAACGGGCTTGAGTTATAACTTGCTGTCCGATTTCTGTTGGAACCACCGGGTGTCGGCTGCGATCGAACAGCTTCACACCTAAATTCTCTTCAAGTTTTTGTATTTGCATACTTAGAGTTGGCTGGGTTACAAAGCATTTTTCTGCTGCCGTTACAAAATTGCGGTAGGTGTCGACTGCGACAATGTATTCTAATTGTACAAGTGTCATATAGTTTAGTTCTATGTAAAGGTAAGTAATATTGATTTTATTTATGTTCGTCTGGTATCCCACAAACAGAAAAATGAACAGATAATAAAAAGACAGGTTAGGCAGCTTAAGACCTTAAGTTTAATGCGGCTAAAAGAGGGGAGAGTTTTTTGAGGTAAGCAGATGCTTTCGGAAATGGATGAGATAGTCAATTGGCAATCCTGTAATTGATGCCTGGCAGATTTAGCGCTCGGGAAGAAAATCGCTAAATTCTTGGGAGCGTGCATTGAATTGACATGCGACACCGTTAAACGAAAAAGAGGCGATGTTCGCCTCTTTTATTAATTATTCCACTGTCACGGACTTTGCTAAATTCCTGGGTTGGTCAACATTACAACCACGCATAACCGCAATATGATACGATAAAAGTTGAAGTGGAATTGTCGCTAGCAGGGGTAGGAATGCTTCATTTGCATCGGGTATCTCAATTACGTAATCCGCCATTTTCCGAACTTCTTTATCGCCTTCGGTAACGATAGCAATCACTACGCCTTTTCTTGCTTTAACTTCCTGAATGTTGCTGATTACTTTTTCGTAGGAAGAATTTTTTGTAGCAATAACAATTACAGGCATGTCTGCGTCAATCAGTGCGATCGGCCCGTGTTTCATCTCCGCAGCAGGATAGCCTTCCGCATGAATATATGAGATCTCTTTAAGTTTTAAGGCTCCTTCCAGAGCAACAGGGAAGCCACTTCCCCTACCGAGGAACAAGCAATTTCTCGAGTCTTTTAAAACTGAAGCGATTTCAATGATATGGTTATCTGCTTTTAAGCATTTATCTACCAGGTCCGGAATTGTATCTAACTCTGTAAGTAAACCCACCAATGTGCTTTCTTTTAAAGTTCCTCTTTGCTGAGCCATAAAAAAAGCCATCAACGTAAGTACCGTTACCTGGGCAGTAAATGCTTTTGTTGAGGCAACGCCTATTTCCGGACCTGCATGGGTGTAAACTCCGGCATCAGAAATCCTTGGAATGGAAGACCCTGCTACGTTACATATACCAAAAATGGTGGCACCTCTTTCCTTTGCTATCTCGATTGCAGCCATCGTATCGGCCGTTTCACCTGATTGTGAAATTGCAATAACGATATCTTTTTCGGAAATAATAGGGTTTCTATACCTAAATTCAGAGGCGTACTCCACTTCAACAGGAATACGGGCATATTCTTCAATCAGATATTCACCTACCAATCCGGCATGCCATGAAGTACCGCAAGCTACAATTACAATCCTGTCGATATTTTTTAATTTATCTGCATAGTCCTTAATCCCTCCTAATTGAACTTTTCCCTCGTTCGGATAAATCCGGCCTCTCATGCAATCTCTGATCGAACGAGGTTGCTCATAAATCTCTTTCAGCATAAAGTGGTCGTATCCACCCTTTTCCAGCATTTCGAGTTCAAGAGCCAGCTCCTGAATATAAGGTGTGACTATGTGATTGTCTATACCTTTTATAATCAGTTCGTCTCTTTTTACGTAAGCGATCTGGCTATCTTTCAGGTAAATAACATTTTTAGTATACTCAACGATCGGTGAAGCGTCTGATGCGATAAAGTATTCGTCCTTTCCAACTCCGATAACCATTGGGCTTCCTTTCCTGGCTGCAATTAAAACATCAGGTTCATCATCGCTCATTACCACAATAGCATAGGCACCAACAACTTCGTGAAGTGCCACTCGAACGGCTTCAAATAAATCGAGATTATTGGCTTGCTGAATTTCTTCAATGAAGTGAACAAGAACTTCAGTATCTGTATCGCTTGTAAAAGTATGTCCTTTAGATTTTAGCGCTTCCTTTAAAACAGCATAGTTCTCAATGATTCCGTTGTGTATTATAGACAAACGGCCGCTTCCTGAGGTATGAGGATGAGAGTTATAATCTGATGGGACGCCATGAGTAGCCCAGCGGGTATGACCCATACCCATAGTTCCGCTAACGTCTTTATCTTTAGCGAAATTTTCAAGTTCGCTAACTTTTCCCTGTTTTTTATAAATTTTCAGGTCGTGATTCATTAAAGCGACACCAGCGCTGTCATACCCACGGTATTCTAAACGATGAAGACCTTTTATGATAACGTCCCAGGCATTTCTGTGCCCAATATAACCAACGATTCCACACATGGTAGTTTTAATTTAGCCTGCTAATCTACAAAAATTGGAAGGGATAAAAAAAGCCGAATGTTAATTCGGCCTGGTATATGTAATTTTTAATTTTATCGGTGATTGCGGGTGATTTTTCCCACCTAAAATGGCTCGTGCAGCAGTGGTTGCTGCAGGTGATATATTTGATCTGCCCGTTAACGGGAGGTCAATCGGAGCTATAAACGTATCGTATTGATCGATCGGTTTATTTATTAAATCTTGAATGTAGGACGTGATATTAAATGTGTAGGTCTTGGTGGTCGCATTGTAAAAGCCGCCAAAAATTCTCTCATCCAGAAAACGATTATCTATGCCGATGGCATTATCTGGCACCGGTTTTCTTTGTCCGGCGATATCAAGTTGATAGAGTGTTAAACGTGGTGCCGGCTTAAAGATATTGTCGTCAGCATCCGTCACTGTTACAACAAGCTCTGCCTTATTTACAGAAATGTTACCATCCTTTTTTAATCCTTTTATAAAAGGAAAGTGCAATTTGGTCCGTAGTCCAGCTAAAGGTTGTACGTAAACAACTGGCGGATCTGGATTTGGGTTGTTTAATTGAGCTTGAATTATTGTTCCCCGACTGTGCTTAATTTGGGAAGCTCCAACTGCCTTAAAAGTTGCGACGTTGGTATCGATAGCTGAACCATTCGGCGTTTTATAATAAACCTCTAAGGCACTTACAGTCGATTGGAGATTAAAAAAGATTATACCACCTGCACCTGTTGACCCATTTTTATTTATTGTCACAAATAGGCCTTTTAAGAAGGCAGAGAAAGTAGCGTTGTTAGTTAACTTGCTCTTTGCATTCGCACTTAGGAAATAATTATTGATAAAATCAGAGCTTAGTCGTATTCTTATTTGTGGAGCTACTTTCGTAGCAGGCTTATCAGGTCCGCCCTTGATAATTGCGGTAATACTGGTGCTATCATTCCAGGCAAATCGTTTTACATTATTTACAGAACCTATAACAGGTTCTGTACTATAATCGCCCCAGGTATTGGTATTGTAATAGCTTTTCGAAGTATTAAATACGGATTTCAGCTGGTGAATGCTAATTGCATAATTAGAAGCTAAGGAATCACCATAAAACTCATCGCCATACTTCAGCACTAAAACTGCAGAATCAAGTGAAGGACTTGTGCCAAATGAATAATTATCTGAAGGAAGGTTTAGGGCTAATGCCAGATTCGCTTCAGTGGTGCCAAAAACAGGATCGGTCAAAAATCCGAACGGGTTTTGAGAGATATTTGATGTAATTACACTATCCTCTTTAGTTGTAAGTGCGTTTACTGTGATTGTATCGGTAAAAACACTTTTTAGGGAATCTTCCGGAGCAATATCCAATCCGATTGTTCCGGTTTTCTCACAACTGCTAAAAATAAAAAGACTTATCAACAAGGTTAATAAGTCCAGTTTAATATATTTCATGTTAATTTCCTTATTAAGCTAAAGAAACGAGTTCCTCGTTTGCAATTTCTTCGTAAAGGTTATAATAATTTTCGTAATCTGAAGTAGCGTCGTATGATAAAGTAACTTTTTGAGTGCTTTTAACAAACTTTAACACTTCATCACTTACCTCGGCATCTCCAAAAACAACGGCATCAGAATATGATATGGCTCCGATATGCAATGCATCATTATCACATGCCTTAAACACTTCTGTGTGCTCGGCAGTCATTCCATTCATAATAGCCTTTTTCGGAAAGTTTGAGTCAAGCTTTTCTGTAAAGCAGTTAGTATAAGCAGAATAAATAACCTTCGAATTTTTAAAGGTCGGATCGTCTTTATACGTTGTTTTAAGATAAACCGGCACTAATGAGCTCATCCATCCGTGGCAATGAACCACATCCGGCGACCAGCCTAGCTTTTTAACAGTTTCTAATGCGCCTTTGCAAAAGAAAATAGCACGCTCGTCATTGTCTCCGTAAAATTTGTTGCTGTTATCTCTGAATACCTGTTTACGCTGGAAATATTCTTCATTGTCTAAAAAATATACCTGCATCCTTGCAGAAGGTATAGAGGCAACCTTAATAATCAGAGGGTTATCATTTTCATCAATAATGATGTTCATTCCTGAAAGGCGGATAACTTCATGAAGGCGATTTCTGCGCTCATTGATATTTCCAAAGCGTGGCATTAGGATTCTGATTTCCAGACCCTTGTCTTGCATCGCTTGTGGTAACTGCCTTGTAATTTCAGAAATTTTAGTTAACTCCAGGAAAGGCGACATTTCGTGGGTAATAAACAGTAGCTTCGTTTTTGCCATCTCCAAATGTTAGAATAAATAGAATTGTATTTCGGACTGCAAATATAAGCATATTATATGATATATCAATGAATTACGCAAGTGTCTTTGATAATTTTTTACTAATGCTCACCTTTGCGCAAATTGATCAGAATATAAATTGGAAATTATCACTTCTAAGTTTGACCTCACGGAATTTCTTAGCAACGTCCGGAAAAATAATAAATCAGTCGGCTTTGTGCCAACCATGGGCGCCCTTCATGCCGGTCATTTGTCACTTATAAAAATCGCTAAAGAGTTAACGGATTTTGTAGTATGCAGTATATTCGTCAATCCCACTCAATTTACTAATCAAAATGACCTTGAAAATTACCCGCGGCCTATAGAAGAGGATGTAAAACTTTTGGAGGCCTCCGGATGTGATGTGTTATTTCTGCCGGCTGTAACGGAGATGTATGGTGAAAATGAGGAATGGAAATTTGAAGTCGGTTATCTCGAAAATATTTTGGAGGGGAAATTTCGGGCCGGACATTACCGGGGCGTTACGCAGATTGTAAAAAAACTTCTTGACGCTGTTAATCCCGATTATATGTTTCTCGGTCAAAAGGATTATCAGCAGGTAATGGTGCTCGATCATATGGTGAAGTCGCTGAATATACCTTCGGAGCTGGTAATGTGTCCTATTGTGCGTGAGGATGACGGATTGGCACTGAGTTCCAGAAATATTCATCTTACAACAGTTGATCGACAGAATGCTTTGGCGCTTTTTCAAGCTTTGTTTCAGGCGAAAGAGCACTTTCAGCAATTATCAATAACGCAACTTAAAAGTGAAGCCTGGAGCAAGTTGGTGAATGCGCAAGGTATAACACCAGAGTATTTTGAAATATGCGATGCAGCTACTCTTTTGCCTGTCGAATCTAAAAGCGCAGAAAGCATTATTGCGTTGGTTGCAGCAAAAGTGGGCAATACCAGATTGATTGATAATATAATCTTAAAGTAAATGCTTCATCCGGAAGCCTGATTGAAGCTAATCATAAATTAAACTTTTTTACTTTTGTATATGGTTATTGAGATTTTGAAGTCAAAGATACATAGGGTAAGAGTGACGCAGGCGGAATTGAACTATGTGGGGAGTATCACAATTGACGAGGACTTAATGGACGCGGCGAATATTATTGCCAATGAAAAGGTGCAGGTAGTTAATAATAACAATGCTGCGCGTTTCGAAACTTATGTAATAAAGGGAGAACGCGGCTCGGGTACTGTATGCCTGAATGGTTCTTGTGCCCGATTAGCCCAGGTGGGAGATATTTTAATTATAATGTCTTACGGAAGCCTGCCGATTGAGGAAGCCAAAAAGTATAATCCAATTTTGGTATTCCCCGATGATGATAATCATTTGATTAAATAAAACATTCTGTTCAATTAAACTATTTTTGTTTAAAATGTATGTTTAATGGACAACTTAACCCTGGTAAGAAATAAAATCCTTCCACTTGAAAAGCTTTTTCCGTTTCTAAATATCTGGCGATTTAAAGACCAGAAAATTGTATTTACAAATGGCTGTTTTGATTTGTTACATCTGGGTCATATAGATTACCTGGCTAAGGCAGCTGACTTGGGCCAGAAGCTCGTTGTCGGTCTGAACAGCGATAATTCCACATCTTCTTTAAAAGGACCTGCACGGCCCATTACTGATCAAATTTCGCGTTCTCATTTACTAGCCTCTCTGTTGTTTGTGGATGCTGTTGTGTTGTTTGATGAATCAACCCCATATGAACTGATCAAAGCGATAAAACCTGATGTGTTGGTTAAGGGTGCAGATTACACTATTGATAAAATTGTTGGCTCCGATATCGTTCTTGCGAATGGCGGTGAAGTGAAAACTATCGAATACATTGCAGGCTATTCAACATCTGCTATAGAACAGAAAATTCGTACCAGTTAATACCTAAACCTCGAATTTTATGGTATTTCAATTTAGTGACGAACAATTGATGATCAGGCAGGCTGCCCGCGACTTTGCCCGTACCGAGCTAAAGCCGGGAGTGATAGAAAGGGACGAATTGCAGAAGTTTCCAGCCGAAGAGATAAAAAAACTAGGATCCTTAGGCTTTTTAGGGATGATGGTTTCTCCTGAATATAACGGGGCGGGTTTAGACACTATTTCATATGTTTTAGCGATAGAAGAAATTTCCAAGATTGACGCATCAGCATCTGTAATAATGTCTGTTAACAACTCTCTTATCTGTTATGGATTGGAAAAGTATGGAACCGATGCGCAAAAAGAGAAATATTTAAAACCCCTGGCAGCGGGAGAAATATTAGGGGCATTTTGTTTGTCAGAACCTGAAGCTGGTTCGGACGCCAACGCACAGCACACATTTGCTCAAGATTCAGGCGATTACTACTTGCTAAATGGAACAAAAAACTGGATTACTAATGGCAGCACCGCTTCTGTTTATCTGGTAATCGCACAAAGCGATGCCAAACTTGGATCGCACGGCATGATTGCATTAATCCTCGAAAAGGGAACAGACGGATTTTCTATTGGAAGGAAGGAAAATAAAATGGGTATTCGCGGATCCGACACCCATTCTGTTATGTTTTCTGATGTAAAGGTTCCAAAAGAAAATTTGATCGGAAAGGAAGGCTTTGGTTTTGAATTTGCGATGAAGGTGCTGCAGGCCGGACGCATTGGGATAGCTGCCCAGGCTTTAGGCATTGCTTCTGGAGCTTACGAATTGGCTTTGGCTTATTCTAAAGAGAGAAAAACGTTTGGAAAACCAATCGCTGAACATCAGGCTATCCAATTCAAGTTAGCAGAAATGGCGACAGATATTGAAGCTGCCCGTTTGTTATGTTTAAAGGCTGCCTGGTTGAAAGACAATAATCAGCCATTTGCGGAGGCATCGTCTAAAGCTAAATTGTTTGCCTCTCAGATCGCGATGAAAACGACCATAGAAGCAGTTCAAATTCACGGAGGCTATGGCTATGTTAAAGAATACCATGTAGAACGCCTGATGCGCGACGCTAAAATTACGCAGATATATGAAGGAACTTCAGAAATTCAAAAGCTGGTGATCTCCAGAGAATTATTAAGATAGGGGAGAAATCTCCCCCTAATAAGTTCGAATAGGTTAATCCCGATTGAACATCCCGAAAACCATTTTAATTATAGCAAGGACAATAGCAAAAAGTAGAGCTGCAAAGAAACCACTGGTATTAAACCCATCCATCAGGCTATCGACTAATAATACCATTAGCACAGTAATGATGAACGACATAATTCCCAGTGTTAAAATATTAATAGGGAACGTAAGTAGTCGAAGTATCGTTCCGATGGTGGCATTTGCCAATGCGATCAGGATACCTGCAATGATAGCACTGAGAAATCCGCTTACCTCGACACCGGGTATCAGGAAGGCCGCTAAAGCCACGGCAGCACCCATAAGTAAAATTTCGATGATTAATTTCATGTCTTAACTGTGTTTAATTTCTAGTTAAACAGTGGAGTTGTATTTAAGTTTATCGCATATTTTAAAACCCCAAAAAATATATTTTTTGGAGCTATTGTATTGAAAAATAATCTTTTTGCATCCAAAATTCTCTTTGTACAAATAAAAAAAATTATATTTGCATCATCTGAGAGAGGGGACGTGTGTCCCCTCTTTTATTTTGGATACTTTTTGTAGAGTTAAAATGAATATTGAGCAAAGGGTAATTGATTTAGTTGAGGAAAAGATTTCAGATCGGCCAGATTTGTTTTTGGTTGATGTGAAAATGCACTCAAACGGTAAGCTTATTATTATGGTGGACGGAGATAAGGGTATCGGGGTTGGAGATTGCGCTGCTATAAGCCGGCATGTTGGGTATCATTTGGAAGAAGAAAACGTTATAGAGCAGGCATATAATTTAGAGGTTTCATCTCCCGGGCTTGATACGCCGCTGACTATGAAACGCCAGTATGAAAAGAATATCGGCCGGAATTTGGGAATTAAACAGCCTGAAGCTAAATCAAGAGAAGGTAAACTTCTGAATGTTACCGAGGAAGGTGTTACAATAGAAGAGAAAGTAAAAGAAAAAGGAAAAAAAGCAGAAGTTATAGAGAGCTTTATTCCTTTTAGTGAGATAACAGAAACAAAGGTTTTAATTTCATTTAAGTAAAAAAATGAGCAATATTAATTTGATTGATTCCTTTCAGGAATTCAAAGATTTTAAAAACATTGACAGGCCTACGGTTATTAGTGTACTGGAAGAAGTTTTCCGCAGTATGATCCGTAAGAAATATGGAACAGACGAAAATTGCGATGTAATCGTGAACCCTGATAACGGAGATTTAGAGATATGGCGGACGAGAACCGTAATGGAAGATGGGTTCTCTGAGGATGATGATCTTGAGATTGAATTGGCTGATGTACATAAAATTGATCCCGATTTAGAAGTGGGAGATGATTTCATAGAGCAAATAACACTTGAAAGCTTCGGTCGTCGTGCAATTTTAGCTGCCCGTCAAACTCTTGTATCAAAAATTCTTGAGCTTGAAAAAGATGAAATATTCAAAAAATATAAGGATAGGGTAGGCGAGATTATTACTGGTGAAGTTTACCAGGTATGGAAAAAGGAAACACTGGTACTTGATGATGAAGGTAATGAGTTAATTATGCCTAAGACGGAGCAAATACCTGCTGATTATTTCAAAAAAGGGGATTCCCTGCGTGCAGTTATCTCTAAGGTTGAGATGATTAATAGCAATCCAAAGATCATTATCTCGCGTACCGCGCCAGAATTCTTGCAGCGTTTGTTTGAAATGGAAGTTCCCGAGATTTTTGATGGTTTAATTATCATAAAGAAAATTGTTCGTGAACCAGGAGAACGTGCCAAAGTGGCTGTTGAATCATACGATGATAGAATTGACCCGGTAGGTGCTTGCGTTGGTATGAAAGGATCTAGGATTCATGGAATAGTTCGCGAGCTAAAAAATGAAAATATTGATGTTATCAATTACACAAACAATAATTCATTATACATTCAACGCGCGCTAAGTCCTGCTAAGATTACTTCCATCAAACTTGATGATGAAGAGAAAAGAGCAGCGGTGTATTTGAAGCCTGATCAGGTTTCACTAGCTATTGGACGTGGTGGACATAATATCAAACTTGCAGGTAAGTTAACCGGCTATGAAATTGATGTTTACAGAGAGTCTGATGTTGATGATGAAGACGTGGATTTAGAAGAATTCTCTGATGAAATAGATGGTTGGATTATTGATGAGTTTAAAAGAATCGGTTTAGATACTGCTAAATCAGTGATTGAGTTGTCAGTTGATGAATTGGTTAGGCGTACCGATTTGGAAGAGAGTACAGTGAAAGAAGTGGTAGGAATATTGAGGTCTGAATTTGAATAATAAGTTGATCAGGTTTAACTGCTCAATAACAATATAAAAATGTACTTTTGTACAAATTTTTTAAGAGGTAATTTTTTTTGATGTCAGAAAGTAAAAGCATAAACTTACTTAAAGCTGCTAAAGAGCTGAATATCGGCTTAGCAACCGCGGTAGAGTCATTAACTAAAAAGGGCTATAAGGTTGAACCTAAGCCTAATACAAAGCTCACCGAGGAAATGTACGAGGTCCTGCTGAAAGAGTATCAGGGCGATAAAATCGTACGTGAAGAAGCAAGACAGATTGTTATAGGCAAAATACGTCGTGATGATGCGCCTCTTTCTACACCAGAAAGACCAGAACCTCGTCGTGGAAACGACTTTGAACAGGAAGAAATCCTAATAAAAAATACAGGGTCTTTTATTCCACCCCCAGCCGAGAAACCTGAGCCGGAAACTGCTCCAGCTCCAAAAGAGAGCCAGGAGGAAGGCACATTGCCCGGAGTTAAAGTTGTAGGCAGAATAGACCTCGATGCCCTGAAAAATAAGGGACGTGGTGAAGCCAGCGAAAAGAAAGAAAGTAAGGCAGAGGAGCCTGCTCCAGCGACGATAGTTACTCAGCAACCGGACATTGTGCCTGAGCATGAGCCGGAAATGAAGCAGGAACCCTTACCGGTTGTGGAGGAGGTAAAACCTGAAATTAAGCCAGAGCCGATAGTTGAAGCGCCTGAACCAGAGGTGGTTAAGGCGGAGGAGCCAAAGCCTGCAGAAGAGGAGAGAGTTGTTTCAACTCCTGAACCTGTAAATATTACTCCTGAAGAACCGGTTTCAAAGAAAGCTGAACCGATAGAGCCAGTTGAAGAGGGCGACGATGTCATTCGTGCGAAAGCACAACGCCTTACAGGTCCGAATGTGATTGGTAAAATTGATTTGTCAAATCAACAATCCAGTCGTCGTAAAGACCAGCCGATTGCGTCTTCTTCAAATGTTGCCGGAAACGATCATAAGCGCAAGCGCAAACGTAAAGAAGGTGGCCCTCAGGGTCAGCCCGGTCAGGCTCCTTCAGCACAAGGACAGCCAGGGACCCGTCCGGCAGCTTCCGGTCAACAAGGAACTCGCCCACCTGCGGCAGGAGGAACCGGAGAAACTAAATCTCAGCATCCGGGACGTCCAGATTTCAGAGGTCGCAAAGCACAGATGGGCGAACGATCATCGGGAGGAGGGTCTAAAGAAGAACCAACAGAAAAAGAAATACAAGATCAGATTAAAGCAACCCTTGCACGTTTAAGCGGAGCGGGGAAATCTGGTAAATTTGCACAACGTGCTAAGTTTCGTCGTCAAAAGCGAGATGATGTCGCTCAATCAGCGGAAGATGCTGCATTGGAAAGTGAACTTCAATCAAAAGTACTTAAGACCACAGAATTTGTTACGGCAAATGAATTGGCAAGTATGATTGATGTGCCTGTTACTCAAATCATTTCAACATGTATGAGTTTAGGTATGTTCGTATCTATTAACCAAAGATTGGATGCAGAAACTCTTACTATCGTTGCGGATGAGTTTGGATATGTAATAGAATTTGTAAAACCAGAAGACGAAGAAGCGAGTCTTGAACAGGAGGATGCAGAGGAAGATTTAATTCCAAGAGCACCCATTGTTACTGTGATGGGTCACGTCGATCATGGTAAAACATCCCTACTGGATTTTGTTCGTAAAACAAACGTTCTTGGTGGTGAGGCAGGTGGTATTACTCAGCATATAGGAGCCTACGCTGTAACACTTGAAGACGGTAGAAAAATAACTTTCTTAGATACACCGGGTCACGAAGCCTTTACGGCGATGCGTGCTCGTGGTGCTAAGGTAACAGATATTGCAATTATTGTAATTGCGGCGGATGATAGCGTGATGCCTCAAACACGTGAAGCAATTAATCATGCTCAGGCTGCAGGCGTGCCAATCGTATTTGCGTTCAGTAAAGTTGATAAACCAGGTGCCAACTCGGATCGGATTCGTGAACAGTTATCTGCCATGAATATTCTGGTAGAGGACTGGGGTGGAAAATACCAGTCTCAAGAGATTTCCGGTAAAACGGGTATGGGCGTTGACCTATTGCTTGAAAAAGTATTGTTGGAGGCTGAGTTATTAGAACTTAAGGCTAATCCTAACAAACGCGCCACCGGTACCGTAATTGAGGCCGCTTTGGATAAAGGACGTGGTATTGTTACTACTGTTTTAATTCAGGCAGGTACGCTTAAAGTTGGTGATCCAATATTAGCGGGAAGCTTTAGCGGAAGGGTAAAGGCATTAACTAACGAACGTGGCCAGAAAGTTGATAAGGCTGGTCCTTCAACTCCTGTGCAGGTTCTTGGTATGCAGGGTGCTCCAACGGCAGGTGATAAGTTTAATGCTTTAGCAAGTGAAGTTGAAGCCCGTGATATTGCAAATAAGCGTTTGCAGTTACAACGCGAGCAGGGCTTACGTACGCAGAAACATATTACACTTGATGAAATTGGTCGTCGTTTAGCAATCGGTAACTTTAAAGAGCTTAATATCATTGTTAAAGGTGATGTGGACGGATCAATCGAAGCATTGTCCGATTCATTATTGAAGTTATCTACCGAGCAGATACAAGTTAATATTATCCACAAATCAGTTGGTCAAATATCCGAATCGGATGTATTGTTAGCTTCTGCTTCCGATGCGATTATTATAGGATTCCAGGTACGACCTTCGAGCGGCGCTCGTAAGCTTGCCGAGCAGGAAGAAATAGATATTCGTCTATATTCTATTATTTACGATGCTATCAACGAAGTGAAGGCTGCGATGGAAGGTATGCTTGCTCCGGAATTTGAAGAGCAGATTACTGCAAATGTTGAAATTCGCGAAACTTTCAAAATCTCTAAGGTGGGCACAATCGCAGGATGTATGGTTCTTGACGGTAAGATTAACCGAAATAGTAACATTCGTATTATTCGCGACGGTGTAGTTGTCTATACAGGGCAGCTTGCTTCCTTGAAACGATTTAAAGACGATGTGAAGGAAGTTTCCAAAGGCTACGAATGTGGTCTGAATATCCAGAACTTCAATGACATTAAAGAAGGAGATATTGTTGAGGCTTACGAACAAGTTGAGGTTAAACGTAAGTTGTAACTGAAACAAGATAATCAAAATAAAAATGGCTCGGGGAATATTCCCGAGCCATTTTGTTATCAGTTTGAATCCTATTCGTCCTAAAGCCGTGATCTCACGCAGTGTTAACCCGATCTTTTGTTGGAAGTCCTTATCTCTGCCAACAGTACTAATTCGAGTCGTCCAGTAAAAAAACAATCAGTTCCTTGGGCCCGTGTGCACCGAGCACAAGCGTCTTCTCGATATCAGCTGTACGGCTTGGTCCTGTGATGTTAGAAACTAAAGTGGGCAGACTTTCTCCATATTTGATCTTTAGGAGCTTAAAAGCGTCTTTAAGATCTAATACGAGCTGAGATGTAAAAGCAATAACCACATGATGATGCGGATATATACTCAATCTCCGTCCTGCCTCGTTTCCATTTGAAATCAAAACACTTCCATTGCGGGCTATCAGCGATTCACATAAGGTGATGCCGACTTCAGCCTGTAAGAAGTCGGTATCAGTGCTGTAGAATGGGAATTCGTACAGACCTAACATTTTCTGGAGCTCGGGCTCCCAACAGTAAATTTTTCTCCAATTTTTCTCGTCTGCTAAAAGAAGCAGGTTTTCAATAAATTGAAACTCATCTTCGCAAAAAATAAATTTGCCGGCAACTAGTGTAAGCTGTTCCGCAAAAAGTACTTCTAACAGATCCTGATGGTCTTCATATAAAGGTGCTTCTTCTAAGTTGGGGTACGGATTGTCGCGCTTTTCTAATAGCGCTTTCCGTATTTTCTTTAGCATCTTTTCTTTGGAAGTTGTTTCTTTCATTTCGATTTACAAAAATGAGTTATAGCAATATCAATTCAAAGAAAAAGCCCCGGATTTCGGGGCTTTTTACAATTATTATTCTTTTTATAAGTCCGTCTCGGAGCTTTTTAGAGGTTCTGTCGTATCGCCAACCGGCTCGGGATGCAGATTTTCCGCAACAAGAGATTGGTTGCCGCTGTCATCTCCGTTTACAAACTCATCGTATGTTGTCCGGTTATCAAAAGGACGTTTACCTAAAATTTCCTCCAGGTCACTTTGAAACAGAATTTCTTTTTCCAGAAGTTTCTGAGCAAGTTTTTCGAGTCCTTCACGCTTTTCGTTCAACAATGACTTGGTACGATCGTATACCGAACGGATTAACACTCTTACTTCCTCGTCGATTAGCTCCGAAGTTTTCTCAGAATATGGTTTATTAAACTGATCCTGCTGATCGTTGAAAGATATGTTACCTACTTTATCGTTCATCCCGTAAAGGGTGATCATGGCATATGATAGTTTTGTAATTCTTTCAAGGTCATTTTGAGCTCCTGTGGATATTTTACTAAATACAATATCTTCAGCTACACGGCCACCCATCGTCATACACATTCCATCAATAAGTTGTTCTGTTGTATATAAGAACTGTTCTTTCGGTAGGTATTGTGCATAGCCTAAAGCTGCCACACCACGCGGAACAATCGACACTTTAACCAATGGGTCTGCGTGTTCGAGGAACCAGCCTGCGATTGCGTGCCCGGCCTCATGATAAGCAACTATGCGCTTCTCATCCGGTGATATGATTTTGTTTTTCTTCTCTAATCCACCAATTACACGATCTATTGCATCCTGAAAGTCGTGCATATCAACTGCTGGTTTGTCTTTACGCGCGGCAATTAAAGCAGCTTCGTTACAAACATTTGCGATTTCAGCACCAGCAAATCCTGGCGTTTGAGCAGAAAGCTTTTTGGGATCTACTTCCTCCGCTAATTTAATAGGTCCTAAGTGAACCTTGAAAATTTGTTCGCGACCCACTAAATCAGGTTTGTCAATTGAGATCTGTCTGTCGAAACGTCCCGGACGCAAAAGAGCTGAATCTAAGACATCGGGTCTGTTTGTTGCAGCCATAATAATTATACCTGAATCAGTCCCGAAGCCATCCATCTCCACCAGTAATTGATTCAGAGTATTCTCGCGCTCGTCATTTCCACCAACTATGTTGTTCTTGCCACGCGCTCTTCCAATTGCGTCAATCTCATCAATAAAGATAATGCAGGGTGCTTTGTCTTTGGCCTGGCGGAACAAGTCACGAACACGTGATGCACCTACACCTACAAACATTTCGACGAAATCGGATCCTGATAGAGAGAAGAAAGGTACCTGAGCTTCGCCGGCCACTGCTTTGGCAAGTAAGGTTTTTCCTGTTCCGGGGGCTCCGACTAATAGTGCTCCTTTCGGGATTTTACCACCCAGGTTGGTGTATTTTTGAGGGTTTTTCAGGAAATCCACGATTTCCATAACCTCTAATTTTGCTTCTTCAAGACCGGCGACATCGTTGAAGGTTACATTTACCTGCGATTCCTTGTCAAATAAAGTAGCTTTAGATTTTCCGATATTAAATATCTGGCCACCAGCTCCGCCGCCTGCGCCACCACCCATACGTCGCATAATAAACACCCAGAAGCCGATTAAAAGCAATACAGGCAATATAATAGACATGAACCAGCTGGCCCAGAAATTATCTCTGGATTCCGGAATTAAAGGTGTTCTTTGATCCGAGGGAAGATCTTTTTCAGATTCCCGCAGTTTTGCGGTTAAGGCATCAAATGAACCATCAGTGAATTTGTATTGAGGAGTATTTGGCGGAGTTCCCGAAAAACCTTCCTGCGGCCGTACATCTTTGTATTTAGGCAGGCTTAGTCTGTCTTTCTTTATGTAAACTTCGACCACCACTAAATCATTGCTTTTGTAAGCTATCAGTTTTTCGACATCACGAGGCTTAAGCATCTGAGTTTCGAATTCCTGATAGTTGATTTGCTTAGTGCTGGTATTGTTCCAAAAGTATTGTACTGCAAATAATGCTATAATGATAGCAGCGTACAACCACATTATATTAAATTTCGGAGGTGCAGGTACTATTTTCTTGCCCGTGCGTTTACGCTGGGGTTTTTTATTATCGGTTTTATTTTCTTTCATTTCAATTATAGATGGTGGCCATCAGGCACTTTGATAATATTTCATTTCTGCATCTCCCCATAGGTCTTCTATTCCATAGAATTCTCTTTTATCAGTTTTAAAGATATGTACCACCACATCTATGTAATCCAATAAAACCCATTCTCCATGTTCAAGTCCTTCAATTCTGTAAGGGTGCTGCTTGGATGCTTTAAACACTTCTTCTTCGACGCTCGAGGCTATAGCTTTCACCTGAGTTGAAGATTCAGCATGGCAGACAACGAAATAATCTGCTACTGAACTGTTTATATTTCTTAAATCTAATCTTACAATTTCATTTCCCTTCTTTTCTTGTATGCCATGTATGGCTAGCTCTGAAGTGAAAGTGGATTCATTAATTGCTTTGTTTTTTAACATTAAAAAAAATTAGTTTTGGATAAATTTAACAATTACTCCGATTAGTTTGCAAAATAACACTTTTTCAAGACTATTTGTTGGCCAAAATGTAGTAACATTAAAGCGTGTTGATTCTACAAATGATTATCTCAAAAAAGAGTTGACAAAATCCACGCCATTGCCCGAGGGCACTGTTATATTGGCAGAAGAACAATTTGCCGGTCGTGGACAGGTGAACAACACCTGGTGTTCTGAACCTGGCAAAAATTTAACCTTTAGTCTGTTGTTGCTCCCCACTTTTCTTAGTCCGGAAAAGCAGTTTTTGCTGAACCAATCCATAAGTATAGCTATTAACGATGTATTGTTCAAAATTATTGGAGCGGGAGTTAAAATTAAATGGCCAAATGATATTTTTTTTGGAGATTATAAATTGGGGGGAGTTTTAATTGAGAATATCCTGCGGGGAAATACTCTTAAATACGCTGTAATTGGTATTGGTTTGAACATCAATCAGTTGGATTTTCCTCCAAATATTAAAAATGTTACCTCTTTGAAGAAAATCTTACATCAGGATTATGATATAAATGCTGTACTAGCTGAACTTTGCCAATCAATTGAACGGCGCTATTTGCAATTGCGAGCCGGTAAACACAGTTTGATTGAACAGCAGTATTTAAAGAGTCTCTATAAACTAAATAAAGTGCACACCTTTAAAATTGGCGAGCAGGAAGTTGAGGGAATCATTTCCGGTGTCGATAAAAATGGTTTTCTTGAAGTATTATTTGCAGGAGAATTGCGTAAGTATAATTTCAAGGAAATAGCATTCGTATATAAATAAATATTAATGAAGAACTTAATAGTATGCTTATTGGGGATTTTAATTTCCAGTCTGGCAGCAACCGCTCAAATTGAAGAACCTGTAAAATGGTCCTTTTCATCAGTAAACCTTGGCGAAAATAAAGTAGAAATCAGAATGGTAGCTGATATTCAGCCAGGTTGGCATGTTTATTCTCAATTTATAGAAGAAGGAGGTCCTATTCCAACATCTTTCACCTTCACTCCCTCTAAAGATTACACCTTAATTGGAAAGGTTTCGGAATCACCGAAAGCAATAAGCAGCTTCGACACTAATTTTAAGATGAAAATTGCCTGGCATGAAAAACAGGTTGTTTTTAAACAGCTTATTAAAGTAAATTATGCTGGTTCGATAAAGGGAACCGTGGAATTTATGGTTTGTAACGACCAAAAATGTCTTCCCCCAGAGGAATTGGAGTTTAGTCTTCCGGTAGCTTACAAAGCTGCACCGGCTGTACTTACTCCTCCGGAGTTAATTGCGAATGAAGGTACCCAGACAACTAGTACTCCCTTTCAGGATACATTAGAAAAAGCTAAAGTAGTTGCTCCCGACACTGTCGTTTCAAAAGCCTCATCTGTAAAAAAACTGAGCGCAGAGCCTAAGGAAAAGGATAGCTCATTAATAGGAATTTTTATTGCCGGATTTATCGGAGGTTTGCTGGCTTTTTTCATGCCATGTATTTACCCGATGATTCCACTTACTGTTTCGTTTTTCACGAAAAGAGCTGGTTCAAAAGCGAAAGGAGTGCAAAGTGCTCTGATATATGGAATTTCCATCATCATCATATATGTTGCGCTCGGTTTGTTGATAACCGCGATTTTTGGTGCATCGGCGTTAAATGAAGCGGCGAGTAGTGCAGTATTCAATCTTTTGTTCTTCGCGATATTGATAATTTTTGCAATATCTTTTTTAGGAGCATTCGAAATAACCTTGCCATCGTCTCTGGTGAATAAAATGGACGAGAAATCGAATAAAGGCGGATTTGTTGGTTTGTTTTTCATGGCCTTTACCTTAGCTCTTGTGTCTTTTTCGTGCACCGGACCTATTATCGGAACGCTGTTAGTCGAGACAGTTTCTAAAGGTGCATATCTTGGTCCGGCAATAGGTATGCTGGGATTTTCAGCGGCCTTGGCGATACCTTTTACTCTTTTTGCAATTTTCCCATCCTGGTTAAAGGAAATGCCCAAATCTGGCGGATGGATGAATGCTGTGAAGGTTTCATTAGGTTTTTTAGAACTAGCACTGGCATTTAAATTTTTGTCGAACGTTGATTTAGCATATCATTGGAATATTTTGGATCGTGATATATTTTTGGTGATCTGGATCGTGATTTTTGGCGTTTGGGGATTATATCTTTTAGGTAAATTTAAACTCTCACATGATGTTGAAGTTGGATTTATTTCACTAACCAGGTTGTTTTTTGCCATGATGGTTTTAGGTTTTACGATTTATATGATACCAGGATTATGGGGAGCTCCTTTGAAAGGAATAAGCGCCTGGTTGCCTCCTCAAACAACTCAGGAGTTCGATCTGTATTCAAAATCATTCCAAACCTCGTCGGGGCATTTAACTCAAAAAAAATACGCTGAACTTTTTCATGCACCACATGGACTGGATGCTTTTTATGATTATGAAGAAGGCTTAGCTTATTCAAAAGCTGTTAACAAACCCGTTCTGCTTGATTTCACAGGCTGGAGCTGTACTAACTGCCGTAAAATGGAAGCATCTGTTTGGTCAGAAGCACAAGTTCTGAACCGTTTAAAAAACGAATATGTTATTATCTCCCTGTATGTGGATGACAAGACAGAATTAGCCGAAAACGAAAAATATGTTTCGGAAACCGGTAAAAAAATCAAAACTTTGGGCAACAAATGGAGCGATTTACAAACAAGGAATTTTAAAACAAATTCTCAGCCCTATTACGTAATCGTAAATTCTGAAGGTAAAACACTTGTTCCGCCTCAGGCCTTTAATTTGGACGTAAAGAATTATATAGATTTCTTAGATAGCGGAATAGTCGCATTTTCTACACAATAATATGAGCGAAATAAAAAACATAGGTGTTTTAACCTCGGGTGGTGATGCACCCGGAATGAATGCTGCCATAAGGGCGGTCGTTAGGGCAGGTTTATACTATAATCTTCAGGTAACCGGAATTATGCGTGGTTTTGAAGGTATGCTGAATGGTGAGTTTATTACCATGGATCGTAAATCAGTAGCCAATATCATTCAACGAGGAGGAACAGTCCTGAAGACATTCCGAAGCGAAGCTTTTAGGACTAAAGAAGGCCGGCTCCGTGCCTATGAACAATTGCAGAAAAATAATATCGATGCCGTTGTAGTAATTGGAGGAGAAGGTAGCTTCACCGGTGCTCAGGCTTTTATTCAGGAGTTTAACTTTCCAATTGTCGGTATTCCCGGAACCATAGATAACGACTTAATTGGAACCGATTTTACCATTGGATACGATACCGCTATAAATACGGTGATTGATGCGGTCGATAAGATCAGGGATACGGCCGAGTCTCATGACAGATTATTTATCGTGGAGGTAATGGGACGCGATTCGGGGCTTATTGCTTTACGGAGCGGAATTGGCGCCGGAGCGGAGGCTATTCTGATCCCCGAGTCAAAGACAGATACAGAACATTTATTTAAGCGGTTAGAAGAGGGCCGGAAAGACAAATCTTCAAAAATTATCATAGTTGCTGAAGGCGATAATGCAGGCGGATTTGAGATCGCGTCGCAAATTAAAGAGAAGTTCCCTAACTATGATACCCGATTGTCGATTTTAGGGCACATCCAACGTGGTGGTCGTCCTTCGTGTATGGATCGGGTATTGGCGAGCAGAACAGGAGTTGCGGCCGTAGAAGCTCTGATGAGCGGACGTAAAGGCGAAATGATAGGGATTGTTAATGGTAATATACATTACACACCTTTTCATAATGCAATTAAGCATATTTCTGAAGTGAATCCTTCTCTTTTGAAAATTCTAGATATACTATCACTTTAACACTCTTGTCGACAAGTCTTTAATGCATAACATTAAGCAACATTTCCTGGAAGCTCAGGCAGTTTTAAATGCTTTTTTAGCTGATGAGGAAAATTTTATCAAGATTAAAGCGGCAGGTGATATTTTATCTGACGCTATAAAATCTGGCAATAAAGTGATATCCTGCGGAAACGGCGGTTCGATGTGTGATGCCATGCATTTTGCAGAAGAGCTTTCCGGCCGTTACAGAGGCGACAGAAGGGCCTTACCAGCATTGTCTATCTCTGATCCTTCACATTTGTCTTGTGTTTCAAATGATTATGGATATGCATTTGTTTTTTCCCGGATGGTAGAAGCAATCGGGCAGCAAAATGATGTGCTGTTCGCGATAAGCACCAGTGGAAATTCGGAAAATATTCTTAACGCCATTAAGAGCGCAAGGGAAAAAGGAATGAAAGTAATTGGCCTTACCGGGAAAGAAGGAGGGAAAATGGCATCTTTATGCGATGTGGAAATCAGGGCCCCTAAGTCTGAGTTTTCTGATAGAGCCCAGGAAATACACATTAAAGTGATCCATTGCCTGATAGATTATATCGAGCGCGGGCTTTAATAGTTTTAGGCGTACGGTTTTTGTCGATCAAATCATAAGATGTAGTAGTTGGATTGAGCTTTTTAGTAAACAGTATAAAAACAGGCATTTATCTTTTTTTAATTGATATAATTACTATCTTTGCAGCCCCGCAGAATACACTCCGGGAACTATGTTGAATACATAAACAAAAAGAAATGGCAACTAAAATCAGATTGCAAAGATTCGGTAAAAAAGGAAAGCCTTTTTACCATGTAGTAGTGGCAGATTCTCGTTCTCCCAGAGACGGAAAGTTCATTGAGCGTTTAGGTTCTTACAACCCAAACACCAACCCTGCTACAATCGATATTAATTTCGAAAAAGCATTAGAGTGGGTAAACAGCGGTGCACAACCTACGGATACTTGTCGTGCTATACTTTCTTACAAAGGTGTTCTTTACAAAAAACATCTTGAAGGCGGTGTTAAAAAAGGTGCTTTAACTGCAGAGCAGGCAGAAGCCAAATTTAACGAGTGGGTACAAGGAAAAGGTGCTAAGATTGAAGGCAAAAAAGAAAGCTTAAGCTCTTCTAAAGAAGAAGCAAGAAAAGCTGCTTTAGCTGCTGAATCTAAGAAAAAACAAGACAGAGCTGCTGCATTAGCTGCAAAGAATGCTCCTGTTGCTGAAGAGGTTGTAGAGGAAGAAGTTGCTGAAACAGAAGTTGCTCCAGAAGCTGCTACTGAAACAGAAGTTGCAGCTGAAGCTCCAGCCGAAACTGAAGAAACTCCGGCTAAAGACGCTGAGTAGTTTTCTAATCTTATTTAAGGCGCCATTATGAAATATTCGTAATGGCGCTTTTATGTTTATAGCGTTGGACTAGCACGCTTTCTCAAGTCTAATGTCTCACATCTCACATCTTTAAAAATGAATATTGAAGACAGTTTTTATATAGGATACATTACAAAAACCAAGGGTCTTAAAGGTGAGGTTCAGGTGTATTTTGAATTCGACCAATATGAAGAACTGGAACTCGACTCTGTATTTCTGGAGATTAATAACAAATTGGTTCCTTTTTTTACTTCTACCTATAAATTGCAAGCTAATAAAACCGGGTATTTTTATTTTGAAGATGTAGACACCATTGAAAAGGCTGAAAAGCTGGTTCGGAAACAACTATATCTCCCAAATACAAAAATGCCGGAGCGCGGAGAGGACGAATTTTTTTATACCGATCTTAAAGGCTATATCGTACATGATGAGAAGTACGGGGAGTTAGGAGAAATAGTTGAAGTGCATGAATATCCTCAGCAATTTATTGCGGTGGTGCCTTATAAATTTACTGAGATAATGTTCCCTTTAAATGATGAAATAATTCAGGAAATTGATGAGGAGGAGGGAGTACTGAAAGTTATTCTTCCTGACGGCTTGATTGAAGTTTATACTAATCAATAGGCTTGTTCCGGCTGCTATCTTTATCTTTGTAAAATGCGTTTTGATATAATCACCGTCCTCCCCGCTTTACTTGAAAGTCCTTTTGCTCATTCAATTTTACAACGTGCACAAAACAAAGGACTTGTGGAAATAGTGGTACATAATCTTCGCGATTATTCTACCAATAAGCATAAGAATGTTGATGATTATCCCTACGGTGGTGGAAGTGGGATGGTGATGTCTATAGAACCGTTTGCAGCTTGTATCGAAAAATTGAAGTCTGAGAGAGATTACGATGAAGTAATATTTATGAGTCCGGATGGGGATGTTTTAAGCCAGAGTATTGCCAATCACCTTTCCTCAAAAAAGAATATAATAATCCTTGCCGGGCATTATAAAGGAATTGATCAGCGGATCCGCGACATTTTCGTTACGCGTGAAATTTCTATTGGAGATTATGTTCTGTCGGGCGGCGAATTGCCTGCTGCAGTTTTGGTGGATGCTGTTGTAAGGCTAATCCCCGGTGTGTTATCTGATGAGACATCTGCGTTATCAGACTCTTTTCAGGGGGAGCTGTTAGATGCACCCATTTATACTCGTCCGGCTGATTGGAAAGGTCACAAAGTGCCTGATATCCTATTAAGTGGAAATCCTGCTAAGATTGATGCCTGGCGTGATGAGCAGGCTCTGGAAAGAACCAAACAGCGTAGGCCAGACCTTTTAAAGGATTAGCTTTTCCTGCTTAAAAGTTCAATTATTCTTTCTTTATCCTGTATTTGATTTTTTAACGTGGTAGCCAATTCTCGGCAACTGTTAAGTTCAGATCGTAAACTTGAATATTCTACCCTTTCTTCTGAAACCATATTTTCAAAATCACCCTCCTCTAAAAAGAAAGTTGAGGCGGGAACCTTTAGTACTTCCGCCATTTTTCTAATATCCGTGTACTTTATCGAGCCTTTAACTAAACTCAGCTTTAGGCCATCAAAGGTTTTATTCATTTCCGCTGCAAGCCAACTTAAGGAACGGTTCTGATCTTTAAGAGATTTGTCTACTATGTCTTTAAGTTTCATATAAATGAACAAAAATTTTGTTTATCAAATTTAATGTATAATTTTATAAGTATTATTTACCTATAAAACTTTGATACGTCTCAATATTTTATGTTTTTATCGCAAAATATTGGTACAAGATACAAATTTTTGACATTATGTTTAAATACTGTATTAACGATCTTTTAATTCAATTGCCAATGAAAGATTATCGGAAAGCGATAAAGATACTACCTAAAGCCCTGAATGTTTCGGTTAATACGTTTTCAAATTATAGAAACATACGAATTAACGATGAGCAGGATATCCCTCATCAAAAGGTGGTATTGATAGAAAAGATGTTCGGTTTAGAAGCCGGCAAGCTGGAAAACTTCACGCTTAAATATAAACCCCTAAAGCAATTATTGGAAGAATGGGAGGAATAAAAAGCGAAGATATGTCGACGAATTCGAAACTACTTAATTTAATGACGAGTGATTTAAAAGGTCCCTTCAGCTGCCTGGTTGAATCTTTGGGAATGCTGCAAGGGGCTGCAGCGGAACATTATCTGAGTCTGATGATTGAGTTAAGGAAGTATTTGAACTCAAAAATTTCTGACGATATCGATTGGGCAGGATATCAATTTTCGGGTCAAACCTGTTACTCATCAAATTTGAGATTTCAGATGAATCTAATTATTCAGATTATAAAATGTGCTAAAAAAGTAGGGCTTAATATTAGAAATAGTATAATAGATTTTAAGGGAATTAATATTGATCTGGTATTATTCGGATTTATTCTTTGCAAGCTTTTATTGTTAATCGTAGAGTGTTGTGATGGAGATGATGAGATTGAGATAAGCGCTGCTAAAAAGGATAATCGGATTGTGATTTCTATAACAGCTAGTGGGGCGACACTTTTTAAGAAATTGGGTCAGATTTGTTTAAACTATAGTGTTGAAACCGCCGATACAAAGGCAAATACTACCTTGAATTCATGTTATGAGATTCTTAGTATCAATGGCGGTAATTTATGGTCAGAAAGCTCTGAGCTAGAAGGATTAAAACTTTATTTCAGTATGCCGGCGAATAAAAAACATTAATTGGAAAAATTTTAAAACTGCTCTTTCATTATTAAAATAAAATCCCTAATATTGCAGTCCGATTTTTAGGGAATAAAAATCGTATTAAGAGCTTAAAATCATGGATTTAGTAAAATTTGTTGAAGAGCAGGCCATTGCAAAAAAAGAAGTTCCTGCATTCAAATCTGGCGATACTGTAAGTGTACACTATAAAATCCGCGAAGGAAATAAAGAGCGTATTCAGATTTATCAGGGAGTAGTTATACAACGTAACGGTGTTAACGCCAATGAAACTTTTACTGTACGTAAAATGTCGAACGGTGTAGGAGTAGAGCGTATTTTTCCAATCAACTCTCCAAACATTGAGAAAGTTGAAGTTAATAATCGCGGTAAAGTTCGCAGAGCGAAATTGTTCTACTTACGTGCATTAACTGGTAAGGCTGCCCGTATTAAATCTAAAAGAGTTTAATAAAAACTTTACATTCGTCTTCGAATTAAAAAAAGCGCCTGAATATTTTCAAGCGCTTTTTTTATGGATGTTTATAAAAAAATTGTTTGGCTGATTTAAGCCGCGGCTAACCGTTTAACTACTTCTGTGTAGCTTACGCTTTTACTGCGTTTTTTTTGCTGTCGCAGACACCTTGCCTTTACTGTCCGGAGAGCAATGGCTGGCTTTAGATTCTTCCTCTTTCGTGCATGCTTTTTTACCCTGGCAGCATTCTTTACCATCAGCTTTCTTTTGTGCGGGTTTGGTCTGAGCAGAGGCGACAGTAATTGTAAAAACTGCCATTAAAAATAAAATCTTTCTCATCATTTATGTATTTTGGATTTAAAACTCTCCAAGCACAGTAATCCCGCCTTGAACAGTGTCGCCTATCTTCACATTTATTTTAGTTCCCAGCGGCAAAAATACATCTACCCGTGAGCCAAATTTTATGAATCCGAACTGGTCCCCCTGTTTAACTTCATCACCTTCCTTAACGTACCATACTATTCTGCGGGCAAGTGCACCGGCTATCTGCCTGAATAGTACAGGTACTCCAGATTTACTTTCGATTACAATTGTAGTGCGTTCATTATCTGTTGATGATTTGGGGTCCCAAGCTACCAGGTATTTACCTTTGTGATATTTAACGAATTTCACAATCCCAGAAATGGGATTTCTATTTACATGTACATTAATAGGCGACATAAAAATAGAAACCTGTATACGTTTATCCTTAAAATATTCAGTTTCTTCGGTTTCTTCAATTACAACAACTTTGCCGTCAGCCGGACAAATAATATGTTTATCATTTTGAGCCCAATTCCTGCTCGGACTTCTGAAAAATTGTAAAATAATTATGAAAAATGCGAAAGATAGAATATAAACTAGCCAGCGAATCAGTTGAGAGTCAGGGTTGTAGTAGTGAACAAGGGCATTGGCTATAAAGATAAGCAGAACAGTTAGAGCAAGAGATGTATATCCTTCTTTGTGGATTGTCATTTTTTAAAATTTTTCAAAGATGCTAAAAATAATATAAACTAGGTTTCTGAGGGCGCAGATATTGCACGATAGATGTCGGTTAAATTGCGTCCCAGGCCCTTATAGTCTAACCCATAGCCAACTACAAATTCATTTTGAATCTCAAATCCTACATACTCAATTTCTTCGATTTCCTTTTGTAGAGAGTTAGGCTTTAATAGAAGGGTACAAACAGAAACGGAGGCCGGTTCCTGCTCTTTTACTTTGTCTAAAAGATAACTTAAGGTAATTCCGGTGTCGACGATGTCTTCAACGATAATAACGTCACGGTTTTTTAAATTTAAATCCAGGCCAATAACCTCTTTAACTATACCCGAACTTGTATCTGCTCCATTATAAGAGGATACCTTAACAAAGCTGACTTCCGAAGAGATATTTATTTGTTTCATTAAATCGGCCATGAAGATAAAGCTGCCGTTTAACACTCCTAAAAATACCGGTACGCGGGTTTCATAATCTACATTAAGTTGAATGCCCAAAAATCTTGTTCTTTTCTCTATTTGGTCATACTCCAAAAGCAGGTCGAATTCTTTATCTTCTATCTCAATTTTCATCTGAAAAAATTTGGGCAATCACTATTAATGATTCCGAAGATAGAAAAAATTATGCGCCGTTCTTTTTTTGTTCGCGTTCTTTCCGTCTTTGTTCGCGTCTTTGCTGGCGGAGTTCTGCAGGAGTGATAATTGTATCTCTGGAGATCAGTTTATTTCCCTTTTGCTCTATGCGGGTTGAATCCGGATTTCTTCTAAAAATGTTTTTGAAAAAGCCACCACCGGTTTGTTCACTATCTTCCTCGTACAGAGAGTCGACTATAACAGAATCAACAGGGTCAACTTTACGACGCAAACTCTCTTTTAACATAACACCATAGAAACCGTAGGCGTTTGTGTCTCTGCTGGTATACCCGCGTCTTGCCATTAAACCACCAATCAATTTGAAATATCCTCTTAATGAATAACTCAGACTTCCATCAGCTTCAAAGAAGTATAAACCTTTTTTGGGACGGGGAACGATATTAGCAAGAAAAATACTCTCGCCTAAGCTGAGGTCAGAAGGATGTTTGCCGAAATAATATCTTGCAGCTTCGCCAATACCGTATACGTTATTACCCCATTCTATAAGGTTTAAATAGACTTCGAACATTCGTTGTTTGGATGAAAGCCGATTGTTTTCAATCATCCAAACCAGCAGTATTTCCTCAACTTTCCGGGCCATGGTTTTCTGACGGCTCAGGAAAACATTTTTTACCAGTTGCATTGAAATTGTACTTCCACCTCGTTTGAACGCTTTTTCTTTGAAATTGGTAGCAATAGAACGTTGAAATGCGGTTGCTACAAAACCATTATGTGAGTAAAACGAAGGATCCTCTGCGGTTAAGATCGCATTTCGAAGACTCGGTGTTATTTGATTTATAGGGACATAGTCGGGATTTTGTGGGCCAATAATAATATCCCTCATGGGTTTTCCGTATTCATAAGGAGTATAAACAAAGCTGCTGTTTATCTTTTGCAAATTGGTTTTTCCCCATTTCAGGATTTTAAAGTCGCCGCTTTTTTGCAAAGAAGAGTGTATACGAACACTATCAGGGTTTTTAGAATCAAGGAAAAAGTCAAGATTGTATTGAAGTTTTCCAGCAACTTTAATTCCGTCCAGAGATTCGAATAAGCCGACCGGAAACGAATCAAAAAGTTGTTGAGCATTTAATTGCTCGGTTTTCAATTTTAAAGAATAGGTTTTCTTTGGAGAGTTGGTATACTTTAAATAAGGATTCGCCTTTACATTTTTTAAATAGATAACGGATGTACTGTCCAGCGCTACGAAATTCTCACCGATTACAACGTCTGCATCAATCGCCCCGCTTGGCACAATTATATTGTTCGCTGCAATTTTAGGATGATTAATTAAAAGGTTTTTAATTGCCCATGAGCCGTAAATGCGAAATTTGTCGCCCTGCTTCGCCGCCTTTTTTAACTCAGTATAAACGGTATCGAAGTTAAGTTTCAGACCATATTCTTTTTCCAATAGTGCAAGTTCTACCTTTCGGTTTTCAGCATATAATTTGAATGAGAGTTGTTTTTTTCCTGGCTCTACCGTTCCGTCCACATGCCAGACAGCTTCATTATCATTTAATAAAATATTCGATTTTAATTGCCCGTCATTTATCGTTGCAGAGGATGTATAAAACCTTAGTTTGTTCGCATTGTGAGTTATCGCAACATCAAAGTCCGTAACCTGCATCTCGTCCGGGATCTTATACAAAACCTGGTTAAGCAGGTTGTTTGCTATTTCTGCCAAATCCGCCTTTGTTGTTTTAGTGGTGTCGCGATTTTTTCTCTTAAACAGGAAGTCGTAATTGCTTATGCTGTCGCGTTTTACTAGGTTTACTTTTCCGCTTTTAATTTTTAGGCGGCTTATTTTGAAATCGCCTGAAATAAGCGGTAATAGTTTGACACCAATTAGTATATCATTGATATAAATGAGGCTGTCCCTATTCTCGGGCACGACAGAAACGCTTGAAAATGCTACAGATGTCAGACCCTGAAAATGTGGATCGCTTATTTTTAAATTAAGATTATAATCTCTTTTAGCTTTATTAACTGCTTTTGTAATTACAGCTTGCAAAATGGCTTCCCGTTTCGAGTAGGCGATAGCTACCCCTACTAAAAATACTGCCAGGAGTACCGAGAGAGAAATAACAGCAATTTTTATATACTTGGAAGGAATACGTTTACGCATGTATGCACAAGACTTTGAAATTCATTGAATAGTATAAAAAAACGATTTATGGCGAGTTTTATTTCCAGAGTGTAAATATCTGTAAATTCATTAGGCAAACAAGCATAATAGTAATAGGTTTCATAAATTTGCGGCTTATAGTTGATAGATGATAACTAAAGAGCAAGTATTAAAAGCGCTAAGTCATGTGGAAGAGCCGGATCTTAAAAAAGATCTTGTTACGCTGAACATGATTGAAGATATAATTATAGAAGGAAATAATCTCACCTTTTCGGTGGTTTTAACCACCCCGGCATGTCCATTAAAGGCATTAATCGAAAATGCATGCCGTAATGCAATTGCTCATTTCATAAGCAAGGATGTAGTGGTTGATGTGAAGATGACTTCGCGGGTAACAACACAAAAGAACCAGCCTCTCAGCAATATCAGAAATATAATTGTTGTGGCATCTGGTAAGGGTGGAGTAGGAAAATCTACGGTCTCTGCAAATTTGGCTATTGGATTAGCTAAACGTGGCGCAAAAGTAGGCTTGATCGATGCGGACATTTATGGCCCATCTATTCCAATTATGTTTGGATTGGAAACAGAAAAGCCAAATGCCACTCAAACTGCAGATGGGAAAACCCGTATAGATCCGATAGAAAAGTTTGGGATTAAACTTCTGTCCATCGGATTTTTCACAGATCCGAATCAACCCATTCCATGGAGAGGTCCCATGGCATCCAATGCCGTTAAGCAGCTATTTAACGATGCAGATTGGGGCGAACTGGATTATCTGGTTGTCGATCTTCCTCCCGGCACCGGCGACATTCATATTACCTTGACGCAAAATTATCCTGTAGCTGGGGCCGTTATTGTTACAACGCCGCAAAATGTAGCGCTGGCTGATGCTAAAAAAGGTATTGGCATGTTTTTGATGGACTCGATTAATGTTCCGATTTTGGGTATCATAGAGAATATGTCGTATTTCACGCCTGCAGAACTTCCTGACAATAAATATTATATTTTTGGTGAAGGCGGCGGAAGAAAACTGGCTGGAATGTATAATACAGCGTTTTTAGGTGAGATTCCATTAGTGCAAAGCATTAGCGATGCCGGAGACGCGGGAAGTCCTGTAATTCTGAACGAAAACAACCCTATGTCGGTTGCATTTTTAGACATCGCCGAAAGAGTTGCGCAGCAAGTATCGATAGCGAATGCCAAAATGCCGGCGCAGTAGGTTAAAAGAATAAATTTTAGTATTTTTATAAAAAAAGATTTATAATGGATTTGTTGCAAAAAGTGGAAAGTGCTCTGGATACTATCCGTCCTTATTTAGAGGCAGATGGAGGCAATGTGTCTGTAGAAGAAATAACATCAGATAATATAGTTAAGCTAAAGTTGCTTGGTGCTTGCGGATCCTGTCCAATGAGTATCATGACGCTTAAAGCAGGTATTGAACAGGCAATAAAAAAAGCTGTACCAGAGATACAATCGGTTGAGGCTGTTAATCTTACAGATATGGATGATCCCAATGCAGTAATGCCGCAGACATTAAATTAACAGAATATTCGATATTTTAAAAGCGATTGCGTTGTATAAACGGATCGCTTTTTTTGTAATATTTCCTTTATGAAGATTGAGACGGTGCGTTTCTTAACAGATTTTAACATTAGTCTTGCACAATTTTTGTTAGGTTTACACTGATGAAGCACTTGCTCGCCATATTAATTTTATGCTTTGCATTTGGGTTTTCTCAAGCCCAGGAAAAGTCTATTGTTCAATTTTCGGGACTAATTTACCATGTTGATTCTAATGTTGTTGTTCCATATGTTTCCATAACCAACAGATCTGACAGAGGTAAAGTGTTTTCTGCCAACCATCAGGGTTATTTTTCATTTGTGGCTCATGAGGGAGACACGATAGTTTTCAGCGCAATTGGATACCGAAGAGAGGCCTTGGTTATTCCTGCTAACGTACCTGATAAGAAATATACAGTTATCATAAAGCTAAAGGCAGAAGTAGTTAATTTACCTACCGTTCGTGTGCTTCCCTGGGCAAGTATAGACGATTTTAACCGCGATTTCATGGCAATGAAATTTGCAGATGATGATCTGGAAATCGCAAGAAAGAACGTAACCCGGACTTCTTTAATGGCAATGGCCCGGTCTCTCCCTCGTGATGGAACCGAGATGAACAATCTGAATTTTCAGAACAACCATATCGCCTTAAGCAATAAAAACATGAACCAACGTGGGGCTAATCCTCTCTTAAATCCGTTTGCATGGGGAGCGTTAATTCAGCAGATAATGCAGGGCGATAAAAGCAGAGCCAACGACAATTAGCGCTTTTTAGAGGCGGCGGGAAACTTCATTCTATAATCTACTTTAACAGCACCCCTCGATATTGAATCAAGTTTGCTTTTTAACATCGCTCGTCTAAGCGGGCTCAATTTATCAGTAAATAGTTTTCCTTCAATGTGGTCGTATTCGTGTTGGATAACACGTGCTTTAAAGCCTGAAAAAGTTTCTGTATGCTGATTCCAGTTTTCGTCGAAATAAGAAATAGTTACTTTTTGATTCCGGCTAATGTCTTCCCTGATATCAGGAATACTTAAACATCCTTCATTAAAGTTCCATTTCTCTCCCTCTTCATTTAGAATTTGCGCGTTGATAAATACCTTTTTGAAATCTTTAAGTTCAGGCTCATCTTTGTCGCTTAAGTCGATTACAAAAAGACGAATAGAAAGACCGATTTGGGGCGCAGCAATTCCTACGCCGCTTGCATTATACATCGTGTCGAACATGTTTTCAATCAGGCCGGACAGGTTAGGATAGTCTTGCGTAATATCTACTGCCTTTTTTCTTAAAACCGGATCTCCGTATGCTATAATCGGTAACTTCATTGTGCAAAAATAAATAAATAAGGGGGGATTAGGAATATCTCCAATCGATTTAAACGCTATTCTGACGGTTCGAACACCAACGATGTAAGCTGTGCAGGTTCGAAAATCTCATTCGCAATTTCAAGCACCTGTTCTGCGGTGACTGCATTTACTTTGGCATACATCTCCTCAAGTGTATCCGCCTTTCCATAATCGGTTAAGCTTTTGGTCATCGAAATTATTAAACCAATCCTGTTTTCTTCTCCCAGGGCAATCAAACCTGTGAATTTTTGCTTGGCCTGACGCAGGGCGATTGGTGATAATTTGTTTTCCCGAAGTTTTTTCAGTTCCTTGTGAACAAGTGATAATGCTCTCTTTGATTTTTCCGCATCTGTTCCAAAATAAATGGAAAAAATGCCGGTATCGCTGAAGCCGGTATAGTTCGACTCGATCGTATACGCTATCCCATATTTCTCCCGGATCTGCATATTCAGCCTTGAACTCATGCCTGTTCCGCCCAAAAGATTGTTGAGTAACATCAAACCAGTTTTGTATTCGTGATGAATGGAATAAGCTTTATTGCCAATTACGCAATGTGTCTGGCCGATTGATTTTTCAATTCTGCTTTCTGAAGGTTTATTGCCTTTGAAAGGATCTCGGCTTAAATTTATTTTCCTTTCGGGAATGTCTGAATAAGTCTTTGTAAAAACTTTGCAGAGCTTTTTGAAATCATAGTTTCCCAGAACGCCAATCACGATTTCGTGGGTGTTGTAGTTATTATTTAAAAAATCCAGAATATCGGGACGTTCCAACGCTTTAACGGTATCATTTGTGCCCAGGATATTTCTCCCTAAAGAATGGCCCGCGAACAGAATATCTTCAAAGTCGTCTTGGATAGCTTCTTCGGGCTGATCCTGGTAAGACGCGATTTCATCAAGAATTACGCTTCTCTCTTTTTCGAGTTCCTCCTCAGGAAACACAGAGTGAAAAACCAGATCTTGGAAAAGTTCCAAAGCTCTTTCGAGGTACGGATTTAAAAACGAAGCATGCAGGCAAGTGTACTCCTTGGTGGTGTAGGCGTTTAAATCGCCTCCTACAAGTTCAAGACGGTTCAGAATCTGCGTTGTGCTTCGCTTTGCGGTTCTTTTAAATAATAAGTGCTCGATAAAATGAGCAAGGCCGTCTTTTCCATGCTTCTCATCCCGCGAGCCGGCATTTATAATGATGCAGGAGTGCGATAGTAGAGAAGTTGTGGGTTTATGTAAAAGGCGTATGCCGTTAGGCAGGGTAAAAACCTGATAATCCATTAAGGGTACAAGATATATATTATAGCCCAATGGGTAAAACCATGAGTGTTTATTTTCATCAGATTATATTTGAGATGTGAGAGTTCAGATTTGAGAGCCTGACTATTTTCATAGCTTTTGTCTTTTTAAAAGATGATGAAGATTTATCTGAATATAAGTTCATTTCGTTTGAAAGCGGAAAGCTCATGTATCTTTCATTATTCTTTCAGCTTTAATTTGCATTCCCGCTTAAACGCCTCGAATCTCGGCATTGATACCCCTCTTATGTATGAATTTCCTGGATTGGAAGCTGCATAGTTCTGATGATATTCTTCTGCCCGGTAAAATGTTTTTAGCCGGGCCACCTCGGTTACTATAGGTTTTTTGAATGCGGGAGTCCATTTCATAATGGCTTTTCTAACCAGTTCTTCCTCGGCAGGTGTGTTATAAAATATGGCAGAACGATAAGATGTTCCAATATCTGGTCCCTGGCGATTTAAGGTAGTAGGATCGTGTGAGGTGAAAAACGCGTCCAATAAATCCGAATATGAAATAACTTTCGGATTGTAGTATACCATAATCGCTTCCGCGTGCCCGGTTGTTTCTGCACATACCTGTTCGTATGTTGGGTTTTTTAAATGTCCGCCGGTATAGCCAGACACAGCTGAATCGACACCGGCAATTTCTTCAAAAATATGTTCGGAACACCAAAAACACCCTTCGGCGAAAACTGCAATTGCCTTTCCGGGGGGGGCGGCTGTTTTTACTGCATCAGTTTTGTGCTGACCTGCAAGATTACAGGAGAAAAGAAAAGATGCACTAAAAAGGATATAGAATATTGATCTCAATTTCATGATGGGTACAATTAGTATTATTAATGTACGAGATTGATTTGAAATCCGATCTTTATAAACTGGTTATTTTTCTGCTTAGTATCAAGGGGAGTGTAGTGTCTGAGAAAGTTTATGTTTATGGAATTAAAATTGAACATTTGAATTTGAAAGCTGTCTTTCAATTCTGTTTAAAAGAGTCATCTCATCAAATGGTTTCGCTACAACATCATTTGCACCCACGTCGAGAATGGCATTGTAAACATCAGGAACACCCGAAAGCATGATTACAGGAATATGGCGAGTTGTGGGGTCATCCTTGATTGATCTGCAAATATCTCTGCCATCTAAATTATCCAAAATAACATCCAGAAGAATTATATCAGGATTAAAATCGTGAATAGTATTAAATATATTTGCACCTGTTGCCGAGCTTTGAACTTTAAAGCCTGCATTTGTTAAAAGTAGTTCTAATGTTTCCCGGACGTTATCCTCGTCTTCTACTATGATTACCCTTCTATCCATTTTGTAAAGCGTTAATTGATAATAATTACAAAATGGAGATAGACTTGTTTCGGAAAATGTAAAAATGTTGAGATCAAATAAAGATATCAACGGCAATTTCCAAATTCCAGGTAAATCCTAAGGCATTCTTGCGTTTAATCGCCCGAAGTTTTATTTTTTTGTTATTTATACGAGCATATTTACTAATCGAAGCTATTCGGTCGGACTTAGCTTCAGGAAGTATTGTTAGAAAATAGCCAAGTACATCATCGAGGTTATTATATTGTTGTATCTGCTGCATGATAAATAAATCTTTCTCCAAATTTAGCTGACGGCTTTTAACAGGGAATTACTTTAGTATAAAGGTTTTGTTAAAGTCTATCTTAGCCACTTTTCTGTTAATGATGCATTTTTTGTTACTTTGGAAAAAAATCAAACAATGTATTCATTTTTATTAGAAGCACACTCGGGTTTAAGGTATGTGGTAATGTTACTGCTTATCGTAGCTGTCATTCTTAGTTTAACAGGATGGTTTGGCAATAAAACGTTTACCGCAGGTAATAAACGGGTAAACCTTTTTACTTTGATAAGCACCCATATTCAGTTTGTAATAGGTCTTATCTTATATTTTGTTAGTCCGTATGTAAAAACAGGCGACATGGGCACTGCGATGAAAGATGCTACTTTACGTTACTGGACGGTTGAACATATTTTGATGATGCTTATTGCAGTCGTGTTAATTACTGTAGGTTATTCTAAATCTAAAAAGCTTTTGAGCGACGTTGCAAAGCACAAAACCGTAGCGATTTTTTATAGTCTGGCATTTATAATTATCGTCGTTGCTATTGTTTTAAGCGGAAGACCGTTGATCGGTAGATAAGATAATTGATAAAACTATTGACAGTTATGAATTTCTTTCTATTTTTGTTCAAATGATGATTTTGAAACATACAAAGATTTGGTGGTGGCTGGAGTCAACTCGCGTCTGGTGAAGGTATGTTTCGTATTTGAAAATAAATAAACGACATTATATATCAACCCGACGCTAAACCGTCGGGTTTTTTTTGGTCTAATCTGCCCTTATCACAGGCTATATTTTATTATATGCATACTTTACATACTTCGTTTAAAAAGTTACTTGCAGATACAACTACTCCAGTGAGTATTTATCTGCGAATGCGGGATGTTTTTCCGAATAGCATCCTTCTGGAAAGCTCGGATTATCATAGCCGTGAAAATAGCATGAGCTATGTCTGCTGCGATCCGATAGCAGGTATCAGTCTTAATGAAAATGTTTTATCTACTTATTTCCCAAATGGAAAAAGGGAGACTATACTAGCCGAAAATGTAGATTTGCTGGAGGAAGTAACTAAATTCAGAAGCAGTTTTACATCTACCGAAGAAACCACATTTAAGTTCATTTCAAACGGATTGTTTGGGTATTTCACCTTTGAAAGCATTGAGCATTATGAAGATATAAAATTGCAGACAGATCGCTCCGGTCCGCGAAACATTCCTTTATTGCAGTACCACGTTTATCGTTATGTTATTGCTATAGATCATTTTAAAAATGAGTTGTACCTTTTTGAGCACCGGGCAGATGCTAAGGAAGAATCGGGGATAGAACGAATTCAATATTTGATTCAGAATAAGGATTTTCCTGAGTATCGGTTTGAGGCCTCGGGCGATGAGAGTTCTAATTTTACTGATGAAGCTTTTATAAAGGTTATTGAAGATTTAAAAAAGCACATCTATCGCGGCGACGTTTTCCAGATAGTGCCTTCAAGAGCTTTCTCACAATCGTTCCAGGGCGACGAGTTCAACGTTTATAGGGCCTTGCGATCTATCAACCCATCCCCTTATCTGTTTTACTTTGATTATGGTGATTTTAAGCTATTTGGCTCCTCTCCCGAAGCTCAGCTGACTATCAAAAATAACGAGGCCACAATCTATCCTATTGCCGGGACATTTAGACGTACCGGAAATGATTTGCTTGATGCCGAATTAGCTGAAAAATTGGAAAACGACCCTAAAGAAAGCGCTGAACATGTAATGCTGGTAGACTTAGCCAGGAATGATCTGAGCAGGCACTGCAAAAATGTGGAGGTGAAGGCATTTAAAGAAGTTCAATACTATTCACATATCATCCACCTTGTATCTAAGGTCACCGGAAAATTAAAAGAAGGCACTGATCCTTTTTACGTGGTTGGCGATACATTTCCGGCAGGAACATTGAGCGGTGCACCAAAATATATGGCAATGACTTTAATTGACCGCTTTGAAAACGGTCCGCGTGGTTTTTACAGTGGCGCCATTGGCTTTATGGGCTTTAACGGCGACTTTAATCACGCCATAATGATTCGATCATTTATGAGCCGGAATAATGTTTTACATTATCAGGCAGGCGCGGGAATTGTTGCCGATTCGAATCCGCAAAGCGAATTGGCCGAGGTAAATAATAAAATTATGGCTTTGCGTATGGCTATAAAACTGGCAGAAACAATAGTACCAACTTTTGAAAAGGCTTAAAATGAAGATATTAGTAATAGATAATTACGATTCCTTTACCTTTAATCTGGTTCATTTATTAAATGAGTGCGGATATGAACCTACGGTTTGGAGAAATGATAAATTTGAATTGGGGGATATAGAATCGTTCGATAAGATTTTATTGTCACCCGGTCCGGGAATACCATCTGAGGCGGGTTTGTTATTAGACGTAATAAAAACGTATTCACCCACCAAGAGTATTTTAGGTGTGTGTTTGGGCGTGCAGGCTATTGCCGAAGTGTTTGGCGGAAGTTTATACAACCTTTCATATCCCGTGCACGGCAGGGCGACAGCTATGCAGGTTTTAGATGAGGATGAAATTTTATTTGATGAGTTGCCAAGAACATTTAATGTGGGCAGATATCACTCCTGGGCGGTAAGTCGTGAAGGGCTGCCGGAGGATCTGATTATAACAGCTAAAGATACAGAAGGAGTTATCATGGGGTTGCGCCATAGAAAGTATGATGTGCGCGGAGTGCAGTTCCATCCAGAATCTGTTTTAACAGAGAATGGAAAGCAAATGATAAGTAATTGGTTAAACACCCCTGCTAAATAAATGAACATGACAGCAAACACAGGGAGTACGATCCTTGATAAAATTGTTAAGCATAAATTAAAGGAGATTGCCGACGCCCGGTCACGGGTTTCGATTAGTCGCTTAGAGGAGGATGAGTTGTTTCACCGCGAATGTTATTCTATGAAGGAATTCATGCTGTCGCCAAAAAGAACAGGTATCATTGCCGAATTTAAAAGGGCTTCTCCTTCAAAGGGAATTATCAATAATAAAGTTAGTGCCGCAACAGTAACAAAGGCTTATGCAGACGCGGGAGCATCAGCGTTGTCGGTTTTAACCGATTCGCAGTTCTTTGGCGGCAGAATCAGTGACTTGCTGCAGGCTAGAGCTGCCAACACTGTGCCGGTATTGCGCAAAGAGTTTATCTTGGATGAGTATCAGATCATTGAGGCTAAAGCAATTGGCGCGGATATTATATTGTTAATCGCGGCTATTTTAGATCCAAAAACTATTGAAACGTTTGCTCGTTTGGCAAAGAATTTGGGAATGAGTGTTTTGCTGGAAGTCCATAATCAGCAAGAGCTGGAACGAAGTCTTTGCGATGATTTGGACGCCGTTGGTGTAAACAATAGAAATCTGGCGGATTTTTCTGTTTCCCTACAGCATTCCTATGATTTGGTGAATCAGATTCCTGATCAGTTTCTTAAGATTTCTGAAAGCGGGATCAGCAATCCAAACACAATTCACGAATTAAAAAAAGCTGGATTTAATGGCTTTTTAATCGGTGAGAACTTTATGAAGGAGGAGGATCCTGGTAAGGCAATGAAGGATTTTGTTGCACAGCTAAAAAATCTTCAACAATAAAGTAAATCACTATTATTATTTTGTTGTTAGTTATAAGATCCCGCTAGGGGATAAACAAAAAAATTAAAGAATGGGTAAGCAGAAATTCTTCGATACAGCTATTAAGCCGGAGCGTGCAGTTTTAGTGGGTATTATAACTCCGAATGAAACGGAAGAAAAAGAGCGGGAGTATTTGGAGGAGCTGGAATTTCTGGTAGAAACAGCGGGCGGAATTACCGAAAAGACCTTCACCCAAAAAATGCAGCGTGCCGACAGAGCAACTTTTGTAGGGACCGGAAAACTCGAAGAAATTGCGGCATATGTAAAGTCTGAAGAGATTGACATTGTGGTTTTTGATGACGAACTCAGCCCTTCTCAGCTTCGAAATATCGAACGTGAATTGCAGGTTAAAATACTTGATCGCAGCAATTTAATCCTTGATATTTTTGCTTCGAGGGCACAAACATCTCAGGCAAGAACGCAGGTAGAATTAGCGCAGCTACAATATTTATTGCCACGGTTAACACGTTTGTGGACTCACTTAGAGAGACAAAAAGGTGGAATCGGGATGCGTGGCCCGGGTGAAAGTCAGATCGAAACAGACAGACGGATTATTCAGGATAAGATCGCGTTATTAAAAGATCGGTTAAAAATAATCGACAGGCAGAATGAAACGCAACGGAAAAACCGTGGTCAGTTAGTTAGGGTGGCATTAGTAGGTTATACTAACGTTGGTAAATCTACCATCATGAATATGCTGTCAAAGTCGGATGTGTTTGCGGAGAATAAGTTATTTGCAACTTTGGATACCACGGTTCGGAAGGTTGTAATTGAAAATCTGCCTTTTCTACTTTCCGACACGGTAGGTTTTATCCGAAAATTGCCCCACCACTTAGTCGAATGTTTTAAGTCGACCCTGGACGAAGTCAGGGAAGCCGATATTTTGATTCATGTTGTTGATATTTCGCATCCGACTTTTGAAGATCAGATAAAAACAGTTAATGAAACCTTAAAGGATTTAGGCGTAGTTGATAAAGAAATAATAACGGTTTTTAACAAGATTGATGCGTATAAGCCGGAGCACGATACTGAAACCGGTGTTAGCTTAAGCCTTGATGAATTCAAAAATAGCTGGATGGGAAAGCATAACAGTCCTGCCGTTTTTATTTCTGCAAAAAACAGAGAGAATGTGGATGAACTAAGAATTCTTTTATATTCAAAAGTTAAAAATATCCACCAGGAAAGATACCCTTACGACGCTTTGTTGTATCCTGATATAGAAGGGGAAAACTAATTATATACTTAATTTCATATGGAATCTAAACGTCAGCAGAAATTCGCGGGGGTAATTCAAAAAGACTTGGCAGAGATATTTCAACGGGAGGGCATGAATTTTTTGCCGAATACTTTAGTTACTATAACCAAGGTACGCATTACGCCCGACCTGGCTATTGCCCGTGTTTTTTTAAGCTTTTTCAATAGTGCTAATACCGCTCTTGCCTTAAATACAGTGAAAGCGCATGCGGGTGAGATACGCTATAAGTTAGGTGCGAAAATAAAGAATCAGGCAAGGATCGTCCCTCAGCTTGAATTTTTTCTTGATGATACCAATACCTACGTTGAACGTATGGATAAAATATTTGATAAGATCAGTCAGGAGCCCAGGCAGCCGGATACCGAAGACTGATTTTAAAAGAACACATCTGCAAGCGGTAATTATCTAATTATATTTAAAAATATCCGTGAGCTTTGGTATATTGAATTATGGCTTTACAGATAACCTTGCTTATGTGGTTGGCGGTTTTCGGCATCGCGAAAGCCGATCCGGTACCTACGTTTAAGGGCGGAGCAAAAAGCCTTAATAGCTTTATCTCCAGCAATCTTATTTATCCTGAATATGCTAAGCAGAATTGTCTCCAGGGAACTATTCAAATCAGTTTTCAGCTTACAAAGAAGGGCAGAATCTTTGGTTCTAAGGTTGAAAAAGGATATGGGATTGATCTAGATGCTGAAGCATTGCGAATAGTTCGGCTAACCTCAGGCCGGTGGATTGTTCCCGCGTCTTTTGATACTACACAGTCCATCGTTATTCCTATCAATTTTTCATTGAAAGAATATAAGTGCGATGAACGTGCCCCTGAAGAAATTCAAGAAGCCATCGCCGCCTATAAAGCGAGGCAGGATCTTACCCGCGCTGTGGTAAATTTCTACGATAAAAAATCATCAGGAAGTTATTCTCCGGCTGATGAAGCTAAGGTTTTGGAGCTGAAAAGGCAACTGGGCTATGATGAACGCTTTTTTGATCGGCTATTAAAACAGGCTAAACAAAAACTTAAGCAGGGCGATACCGAAGGTGCTTGTGAAGATTTAAATTTGATCCGGGATTTGGGAAGCAGCAAGTCCGCAGAATTGCTTTCTGAGAGATGCGGCTAAATGTCAAATAAAAAAGCGGTCGATAACCTGACCGCTTTAATCAATACTAATTTAATCTAGAACCCTAACCCTTTAAAAACTTATAGTAGGACTGTTCTGCCAGTCGAAGGTTTAATGTAAAATGTTTTTTGGTGATTTTTAAACTTGAAAAGAACGTATTGCTGTTTCCACGTCCTGAACTTGCAGACGAGGACGGCCTTTTGGCTGTAGGAGGCGACTTATCGACAGCCCGTTTAAATCTTGCATACAGCTTAGGAATATTTCCCTGGTACTCAGAAGAAACCCCCATCCTATGGTATTCGCCACACGAGCGATTTGTGCTTTTCCCGGAAAAGGTAAAAGTTTCAAAAAGCATGCGGAAATTTCTTAAATCAGAAGTGTATACTGTTACAGAAAATCAGGCATTTGAACAGGTGATAAAATCCTGTGCTTCGGTTGAACGAAAGGATCAGGACGGTACATGGATTGTTTCTGAAATGCAGGAAGCCTATCTGAATTTGCATAGAGAAGGGGTGGCGCATTCAATTGAAGTTTGGCGGGATAAAGAATTAGTAGGTGGGTTGTATGGGGTTAAAACCGGAAATGTGTTCTGTGGGGAAAGTATGTTCAGCACAGCGGCGAATGCTTCGAAAACCGCATTGATCTGGCTTTGTAAGCATAAACATTACTCCTTGATAGACTGCCAGTTTCACACAGAACATCTTGAAAGTATGGGAGCAGAATATATATCGAGAGAGGAATATATGAGAGTATTAGCAGAATCTTGTTAGCAGTTTTCTGCCACAGTCTAGTTCAAAATCTCCCGAATATCTTCTGCGCTTAAAGATTTTACAAAACTTTCTTCGGTTGTTATCAACGATTCGGCGACGGATCGCTTTCTGTTTTGAAGCGCAAGAATTTTCTCCTCAACAGTATCTTTTGTGATGAACTTGTAAATAAATACTTTTTTCTTTTGCCCGATTCTATGAGTTCTGTCAATTGCTTGCTGTTCGACAGCAGGATTCCACCAGGGGTCAAGCATGAACACATAATCTGCCTCAGTGAGATTTAAGCCAACACCACCCGCTTTTAAAGAAATCAGGAATAATTTAATGTCGTTATTTTTTTGAAATTCTTCTACTACTTCACCCCGGTTTTGTGTCGAACCGTCTAGATACGCATATCGGATTTCTTCCGAGTCGAAATAGTTTCTATAGATTTCCAGCTGTTTTACAAACTGCGAGAATACCAGCACTTTATGCCCTCTGGATAAAACATTTTCCAGGGTATGAATCACGTTTTCAAACTTCCCTGAGTCGCCCTCGTAGTCCTTGTCAATCATGGATGGATGATTGGCTATCTGGCGAAGTTTTGTTAAACCCTGCAGCACCTGAATTTGAGATTTTGCAAATGTTCCGTCTTCTAAGGCCCGCAGCATGTCGTTTCGGTACTCCGACTTTATATCTTCGTAATATTTCGCCTGCTCTTCGCCCATTTGGCAGTAGAAAAGCTGTATGGTTTTTTCCGGAAGCTCTTTTGCTACCTGATCCTTTGTACGCCTTAAAACAAACGGTTTTATCAATGCCTGCAGCTTTCGGGCAACTTCTTCATCTCTCTTCTTTTCAATGGGAATTACAAAATCGTTTTGAAAGAAATGCTGACTTCCTAACAGGCCCGGGTTTATAAACGACATTTGAGTCCATAAATCATTCACCGTATTTTCTACAGGTGTACCACTCAAAATCAACTTATGCTTCGAATTAAGTTGCTTTACAGCCTTGTATGCTTTGGATGCGGGGTTTTTGATGTTCTGACTTTCGTCGAGGATTACATAATTGAAGTACAGATTTTTGATCAGATCTATATCTACCCGTGTTATGCCGTATGTTGTAAACACCACATCGTACTGCATAAACCGGCTAACATCCTTGCTCCTGAAAGTTCCGGTATGCTCTAAAATACGTAAAGACGGAGCGAATTTTTCTGCCTCTTTAACCCAATTATAGATTAAGGATGTTGGCATTATTATCAATGAGGCCGATGTTTCGGTTTTCTCTTCCTTTATTTTTTGTAAAAGTGCCAGGGTTTGAACGGTTTTACCTAAACCCATATCATCCGCAAGGCAACCTCCAAAATTGTAATTTCGTAAAAACTGAAACCAATTGTATCCTGCTTTTTGGTATGAGCGCAGCTTACCTTTAAAATCTACAGGCACATCGAGATCCTCAATTTCCTGGAATTCTGTAAGTTTGTGCAGTTTCCTGTCCATCGTAATAGATGCAAGCTCGCTATTGGCGAAGTCGTTTATCAAACCGATGTGATGCTTTTTAAGCCTTAAATTATCATCCGACTTTTCGGTAAAATGCAATAGATTCCCATATTGAGAAAACCATTTTTCAGGAATTATGGCCACTTCGCCGGAAGGCAATGTAAATTCTCTGATTTTATTTAAGATATGGTGGCGCAAATCCATAAATGGGATTTGATAAGGGCCGAAAAATACCACTGCTTTCAAATCGAACCAGTCGTTGCCCTCTTTAAACTCTAAGTCGACTTTGCTGCTGCCAAAAAGAAAGCGTTTATTGCCATCAGGCTGCTCGATCTCAAAGCCATTTTCCAGAAGATGTTCATGGTGTTCGTTCAGCCAGTTTATTACGCTAAACGATGTGTCCTCATCCGAAAAAATTTGCTTTACCTCCAGATTCAAAAACAAAGTACTTGCAGTTTCTAATCCTAAGCTTAGTAAATCATCAAGCTTAGATTGTTCCCAGCTTAATGATCTTTTTATGCGATGAAAGATATAATCGTCGCCAATTTTTTCCATGCGTACCGACACTTTGGTGGTGCTGCCGGCCGGAAAAACATAGTTGTCGTATCTGAAATAAAGCTGAAGCTGAGAAATCCCTCCCGGGATAAAGATTACTTTTAAAACTGGAGTAGCATCAAACTTCTCGGTATTTATGGTAAAACCTTCAGCGTAAACGTGGTGTTTCTCAATCAGCGGACTGACAAATTTTTCAAAATATGCTTTCTCTGATGATTTTGGAATAGAGATGAAGCGCTTATTTAAAAAGGGCTGTAGTTTTTTACCTTCAATTTCGCCATCAAAATAATATAAAACATCCTCTAAAAGCAGCCAGGCAGGTTCATTACAAATTACCTGTGCATCTTTAAACATAAATTCGATGCGGATGCCCTGGTATTTAATAGTTGGAAAGTATCTGGTCCCTTCTTCATTTCTTCTGAAATGGAAAAGTACAGAGGCAGGCTCATCAGCCAGTTGAATTTTACGTTCAACCGGCCAACCTTCTTTACTCATTAAATAAAGAGATTTATCTTTTAGGAGTTTAAATGCTTCAACAATCCGCTTTTCAATTTTCGGTCTTATGACATCATGCAATCTCTGGTCGAAAGTTTTGCTGAAAAATTCAAATGGACGAACGGGCTTTTTGTGATATCTCCTTATAATATGTCCCTGTTCGGTTTCTTCCAAAAGCTTAATCAGCTTGATGTCTGTTTCGTCAAGTATAGACGAAAATTCTTTTGCTGTTGTTGAAAATAACCGCTGATAGGTAAGTGAAAAGTCCCCATCCTGATTTAACTGAACAATATGCGGTTCGATTAAAAATCCAAGAAATTCGTGTTTACACAACGAATAAACAATTTTACAGGGCTTAGAGCTATCAACACGTAACATTTATAAATAGATAAAAATTTGTCTAAGCAAGCAGATAAAAAATGTTAAACATAGATAGAATTCCGCTGGAAAGCAACAGTAAAAGTACCCTATTGAAAAGATGAAATATAAAGTACTTTCCCTAAGCAAAGTATTTCTACCTTTGCGCTATCACAAGGGGTGCTTTTTGTGTGTATCAATCGCTATAAGCGATTACAAACACAAACAGGCTGAGATTACACCCATCAAAGAAGCGAAAGAGGAGAAGCTGGAAAAAGATTAACGTCTTAAAAAGCCCACACCACAGTTTCAATGAGCACTTGATCCGGATAATGCCGGCGTAGGGAGGTAGAGTTAAGAATGCAGGAACCCCTCTTGCACGGAGTTTTAACTTATAAAAATTCAAATTGAAAAAGATCTTATTGTTAGCCATCGTGGCGATGTTGTTGCCGGGTTTCGTGTCGGCACAGTTTTCTATTAGTGGAAAAGTTTCGGATGATTTAACGCAGCAAACGCTGGCAGGTGCCAGTATAACTGCCGGAAATTATCGTGTACAATCGAACTCTGCAGGCGAGTTCGTAATTCCAAATCTTAGATCCGGGACTTACATTGTAAATATTTCCTTTCTGGGTTATCAAACCTACCGTCAAACCATTAAGCTTAATGCGGATGAGAGAATAATGGTTTCTCTGAAACCAAGTGAAATTGTTACCGATGAAGTTTTGGTTGCATCAACCCGCGCTAATAAAAATTCGGCTACAACGTATCGAAATGTAAGCAAACAGGAGTTGGAAAAAAACAATTTAGGTCAGGATCTTCCTTATCTGTTGAACCAAACTCCTTCAGTAGTGGTCAGCTCGGATGCTGGTAATGGCATTGGTTATACCGGGATCCGTATCCGCGGAAGCGATGCAACAAGAATTAATGTTACTGTAAACGGAATTCCGTACAACGATTCTGAGAGCCAGGGCCTGTTCTGGGTAAATATGCCGGATTTTGCCTCTTCAGTAGATAATATTCAAATTCAACGCGGGGTAGGCACTTCAACAAATGGAGCCGGTGCGTTCGGCGGAAGTTTGAATGTGCAAACTCTCACCTTAAGGGATTCTGCCTATGCCGAAATCAATAATACTGCGGGCTCATTCGGGACGATAAAGAACACGGTTATGGTGGGTACCGGTTTGAGAAACGGCTTTACATTTGATGGTCGTTTATCAAGGATTCAGTCCGACGGTTATATTGACAGAGGTTCCGCCAGACTCAAGTCGTACTTTTTAAGTGGTGCTTTTTATGGTAAAAAAGATCTGATACGCGCCAATGTTTTCTCGGGAACTGAAAAAACATTTCAGGTTTGGAACGGTGTGCCGGAAGCTAAATTAACAGGCGACAATGCCGGCTTATTAAATCACTATTACAATAACCTTGGCTATTTATATCATACAACTGCAGATTCAGTGAATCTTTTTGATGCCGACAGGAGAAAGTACAGCCAGTTTTTGTACGACGATCAAACTGATAACTATACTCAGGATCATTATCAATTGCTCTACACCCATACTTTTTCTGAAAAGCTAAATGTGAATACTGCTTTGCATTATACCTACGGAAGGGGATATTTTGAGGAGTTTAAAAACCAGGCGGAATTTGCTGATTATGGATTGCCCAATGTAGTGATCGGAACAGAGACCTTAAGTACTACCGATCTGATAAGAAGGAGATGGCTGGACAATGATTTTTACGGACTCACCTATGCTTTTAACTATAAACCAAATCAAAAACTGGATTTCACACTAGGCGGTGCTTATAACGAATACAATGGAGATCATTTCGGTGAGGTGATATGGGCTCAGTTTACGGGCGACAGCAGAATCCGGGAGCGGTATTATGATGGAAATGGATTTAAAACAGATTTTAACATTTACGGACGCAGTAATTACCAATTGGGGAAACTTAATGTTTTTGCCGATCTTCAGTTAAGGTATATCGACTACAAAATCAGCGGAACGGATAAGCTTCGTACTCCGCAAAATCAGGATATCGCCCTGAACTTTTTCAATCCTAAAGTAGGACTTACTTATCAGATTGATGGCGGAAGTGCGGCGTATGCCTCTTTCGCGGTAGCAAATAAAGAACCGAATCGGGATGACTATATTTATTCAAGTCCCAAACCTGAGAATTTGAAGAATGTAGAAGCGGGATACAGAATCCGCAGGAATGCTTTTGCAGCTGGTTTAAATGCGTTTGGGATGTTCTATAAAGATCAGCTGGTACTAACCGGTAAGATCAATGATGTGGGAGAGTACATCCGTCAGAACGTGGCCGACAGTTACCGTATTGGTGTGGAGCTCGATGCACGATATCAATTTACCCAGGCTTTTTCCTGGGCCGCAACGGCTGCGTTGAGCCGTAATAAGGTGAAAGACTTTACCGAGTTTGGTGATGATTACGATAATGGCGGACAGTTCAGTAATAATTACAGCAATACAGATATTGCCCTGTCCCCGTCGTTTATAGGTTCAAGTGAGCTTGCTTATCAGCCGTTTAAGAAGTTTGAAGCGGCTTTGTTAAGTAAATATATCAGCAAGCAATATCTCGACAACACTTCCAACGAAGGCAGAAAATTATCGGCTTTTGACGTGCATGATATTAGGTTACGCTACAATACGTCGTTTAAACAAATGAAAAATATTGGGCTTGCATTGCTCGTTAACAATGTTTTTTCCGAGAAGTATTCGGCCAATGGTTATACCTATAGTTTTATGTATAACAATGCCATAACTACAGAAAACTTTTATTACCCACAGGCATACCGCAATTTTCTGATTTCCTTAAGTGTGAGGTTTTAAAGGAGAAGAAGAGGTAAAGAGAAAGGGTTGAGGCATATGCCGCAACCCTTTTCTGATTTTTATCGGTGCTATTCAATATCATTAACACTATCTCGTCTTGCTGGTGCAGCATCAGGTTGAGGCCTTTCAGTTGGCGCCATTGTATCTGCTGCGGGAGCTGGTGAAACGACATTACCTGCCGGCATGCCGGGGAGAGCTTGGCCGGGTATCAATTGCGCTGTTGAAAAGCTTTTTATTAAGCCTTTCTGCAAGAGCATTGGTATTACGTGTTTGCCGGCTAAGGCTACAGCGTCGCTCGATCCTTTTGTAGATTCAATTCTGATACAAACGACTAGGTGTCCTTGTCCTTTGGCCTTTGGAGCAAAAAACACGTACCAGCCATCATTTATGCGCTCTTTTTTCCAGATCCTTTCGGGTGTTCCAGTCTTACCTGCCACGGCGATGCCAAGCGTATGCACTTTCAGCTCGCTCTGCTTGATCATATACTGTTTAATCAAATCAGCAAATTGTGGCTCGTTAGTGATTTTTGTGCTGCCTTTAATACCCTGTAACGTATTGTGGACTTTTAAAACGTATCGGTTGTTTACTACGTTCCCGTGGTTTGCCACGCCAGCCGCCATTCGTGCAACTGCTGCCGGAGTAGCAATCAGTTCTCCTTGTCCCCAGGCCATACCCGAGATACCTTTTGCTCGTGTCCGTCGGATATTGTTGGGGTTGTATCTCGGTTTTGTCTTAAATTCTGTTTCACGCCACAATTCGCGCCATCTGTTTTCCTGCTGCAAATCCTGGCCGTCTTTCTCATAATAGAAACCGCCAACGCCTCGTAAAAACATTCCTGTTTTCAAATAAACATCCGCCATTTCTTCCTGCAGTTTTTCTTCGTTTGCAAGTTTAATAAAATAGACGTTATTGGACTTTACCAGCGCACGTTCGAGGCCTATACGGCCAGTCTCGTCTGGTTCTATCCCTTTTGTACGTATCCTTTCATGCGGACTTACCATGTAGCTTTTCTGTGTAGCTGCCATGCCCAGTTTATTAAAAGCGGCAATAGTAGTAGCCACCTTGGCTGTAGAGCCCGGTTGTGTAGCGTATGTAAATCCCAGATCCTGTGTCGTCACCCACTGCGATAGCTGGTTCTGTTCGGCCATCGTCATCGTCATTTGCTCCCAGTTATTTACCGGAGGTAAGGGATAGTTTGCCGAAACAAGAACATCGCCGGTATTGTCCTCCATAATTACCACAGATACACGATTGTCTTTTAAGGAATCATCCATGGCAATTGAGCGCTGTATGCTTGTTTGCAGGCGGGCATCAATTGTTAACTGAACATCGCGGTTACGCTTTTTAAACTGTTCTACTTTGCTGCTGTTAATTCCGGCGAGCAGTAAAGGGGCCAGTTCGCTGTAATCTTTCTTCACTACAGTCATTTCTTTAACGCCCCTGGCTAAAAAGCGATCTTCGCGGTAAGCGCTGGCTATGGCCGTAACTTTTTCGGTTGGGGTTTCAAATCCTCTAAGTTCGGCTCCGTGCTGATACTCGGCGAAATATCCATTTATGCTGCCGCTGAAAATACCTGTATTGGCATCGCCGATCCAGAAGAAGGTATCTTCAGCAAAAGGATAGTACCGGTCAAGGCGTTTATGTATAACCGAATCGAGGTCGAAGTTCAGTCCGCCGGAAGCTCGCAATAGGCCTTGTTGTTGCTTAATCAGTTCTGGCTTGCTGGTTGCCAAAATTCTTCCTTCTCTGTCATATAAAGAACCAGCCTGCAATCGGTTCATTAAAATAGCAATGCGGGGGTTATAACTAAACATCCGCAAGCCGCTTCGATCGGCAACTAAAGCCGGCTGAACCACCCATTTCTTATTGTTAAAAAGGTATCTGGATACATTAACCGTAAGCAGTACCACCCCAATTAAAGCTGCGGCTAATGCCGGAACCAGGTTCTTATCATGCTGTTTGGTGACAAAACTCATTTGCACTTCTGTGCCCTTTATCAGGGAGGTTGAAAGTAAAAATCCTGCAGCAATAAAATTTGCAACCATGGAAGATCCGCCGTAACTTACAAAAGGAAGCGATACTCCCGATAAGGGAAGTGCACCAGTCGAACCTCCGGCAATCAAAAGAAATTGTACAAACGTACTTACTCCAATTCCTGCAGACAGGTAGAACAAAAATGGCATTCCGGTTTGTCGCCCTATAATAATTGAACGGTGCAAATAGATCAGGAAGAGGATGAAAATGCATATGATGCCGGCCAATCCGAATTCTTCACCGATTGCAGGCAAAATCATATCCGTATGTGCCTCGGGGATAGTTTTGGAAAAACCTTCTCCCACACCTTGGCCGGTAACACCACCGCTGGACATAGCCCAGATTCCGTTTGCCACATGATCGCCTCCATATACTTCATTGTTCCATGCGTCCTGCCAGATTGCCTTACGTTCCGTTAATCGTTTCACTGGTCCGGGGAAAACCTTGTCGAGGTATGGAATTTGATCAATGAGCAGGAAGCCAGCGATAATTACCAGGGCCATAATTGCCGACTCGCTGATTTGCTTGCGCTTGAAAACCATGGCCAGCACTACCAGCGCAACTGTAATTGCTGTAGCCAGCCAGATGCTGTTTAAAATCCAGGCGGCCAGGACATACAGCACCACCGACCCGATCATAAACATGAAATCTCCGCGGGAGAACGAAAATAAGACGATGAATGTAAAACACACTACCATTGCCGGACCCAGATCTCCCAGCACAAGGAACAGAAGAATCGAAACCAGGATTGAGCCCAGGGCAAAGTAGAAAAACGACCAGCGCTTGCGGTAGCTTCTGTACTCGCTGATAAAGCGTTCGTTGGTGGCGAAGAAGCCTGCCAGAAAAAGTATGATCAGGTATTTTACTATCTCGCTTGGCTGAAATCCGAAAAGGTTCACTTTTACACCACTTCCTTCCGGACCAGTTCCGAACACTATAGTTAAACCGAGAAGAATTACGGCTAAGACCGCCCAGGGCCATCCGTTGCCGGCTTTACGGTTTTTCTTGAAAACGAGCATCCGATAAAGGCTGTTGTCTACGTTGAACTTCCGGATTTTTACAAACATCATCACGCAGATGCCGGATAAACCTAAGCCAAGGTAAAGCAGGGTGTCTTTGGCTAAAAAACGGTCGCGAAGCGGATCTTGAAGGCTGAATAGTGTTAAAATAGAAAGGCCTGTAAGCAGCATCACAAAGGGCAAAATTATTTGATCTGCATGCTGGAACCTTAATGTGAGCAGGAAATGAACAATCAGAAAACCACCGAAAAAACATCCCATAATAATCCAGAACCACTTATTGAATTCGTCGGGGGTACGTACAATTAAAGAGCCTTCCTTTTTCAGGATATTAAAATCGCGGGTTGATAGCAAGCGGATGGTATGCGGCGCACGTACGAAGTTCAGTTTTTTATCCTTATCCAAAGCTTCCACCCCTTTAGATGTTCCGAACTGAAACCCCGGCTGTAATGGCAGAATTTTAAATGCTTTGTCTTCCGGGAGGTTTGCGAAGGTGTATCTGCCCTGGGCATCAGTGCGGGCATACGCAGTTAAAGATTCTAGTTGCTTGTTTTTAAGCGAATCAAGAAGGTAAACTTTTTTAAATCCCGGCCCTTTTTCTGCAATTTCGGTTTCCACTTCAGTCACAGTTTCACTGTAGGCGCTGTCTTGTGGTAAAATCATTTCCAGGCGTACCAAAACTCCCGAAGCTGGTTTTTTTTCTTTGTCCAGGATCTCGCCCGAAATGGCATGTTTCCCTAATCCTACATCGGTGCTTGAACTTAAAGTTTGCGGCTTGGTTTTTTCCTGCGAAAAAGCAACTGAATCATCGCCGGTAAAGCCAAGCATCGAGCGCGAGACCATTATTCGCTTTCTGAACGATTCACCTCCGTTTATAAACGCTTCGTCGGCATCCACAAAAAACCTCCGTTTGTTTAATTCACCAATATTATCGATCGGTTTTTGATCTAAACTTAATCCTTTGGCTACGGCAGAATAAATCAGGTCGATGTCTTTTTTATCTTCAAAATAATAGCCCTTTCGAATAAGCGTTCGTATGCCTTCGGGGTCTTTGCTGTTCAGGTTGAACATGGTTCCTTCTGCTAAACGGCTGTCTACATCTTTAAAATCGCGTTGTAAGAAGGCATAAAGGAAAAAGAATAGCAGTGCAAATACTGCTGAGATCATAAGTAAGAACAGTCGTTCAATTTTCCGGCTTTTTTTTAAAGGAGCATCCTCTGTCATTTTATCTTTTCAGTGTATTTAAAGAATCTGTTCTAAAAAAGTAAGACCCGGCCAGGCGGCCAGTCACATATTGGTTATCAGGGAAAATAAAATAGTTTTGAACGGGCCATTTGCAATTAATAAACTGCACATTACGGAGGTATAAAGCGTCGTTTTGAGCAGATACAGCAATGTCGAAATTTTCAAATTGGATTCCATCCAGAAGTATAAACCGCGAGTCGGGCGAAAGGGCTATGGCTGGTCCTCTAAAAAGCGAGTCGCCTTGCAGAGTTATTTTTCCCTGTGTTAAAATGAATAGCGTATCCTGATGGATGGCTAATGTATCAGAAAGGAGGATGGGCTGTTTGAAAGTTGAATCCGAAAGCAGAAGAGTATCGCCACTAAGAGTATTGATAGCCTCTTGTAATCTGATTTCATCAGCAGACCGGGTCGTATCAGCGGCTACAGTATCGGGAGAGTCAGCGAAGGCTTTCTGCTTTATGTTTCGCCATAATAAAAACAAGGAAGTTGCCAGAAAGAAGACGCAGAGAAAGAGCAGAATCTTATTTATTCCTGGGCTTTTTGCAGACTTCTGGTTTACCGCATGACCAGGATTATCCTCTTTATTTGCACTCTCCGGCTTGTCTGGCGTGGCTTCAAAAGTCGGTGTTAGGTTTTTTTTTTGGGTTTCAAGTGTTCCCACAGAAGGTGTTGCCTGCCATGAGGAAGCTGCGTCGTTTTGTACCAATACGACGGTGATATTATCTCGTCCACCATTTTTGTTTGCCAGGTCGACGAGCTTTTTGGCTTTCTCTTCCAGCGAATCTGAACTGGTGATGACGGCGGTTATTGCTTCTTTGTTTACCATGTCGGTGAGACCATCACTGCAAAGTAAGAGCATGTCGCCGGGTAAGAAAGGGGAGGTGCCTGTTTCAATATAGTCATCCTGGGTTTCGATTTCTCTTCCGAAGCCCAGCGCCTTATTGATTTCGTTGCGCTTGAGATGCTTCATGGCTGCATCTTCATCCAGACGGCCCGAGTCTTCTAAAAAGCCCACGAAGGAGTGGTCTTTAGTTACTTTAACGAGGGAATGATCGCGTAATAAATACAGCCTGGTGTCGCCAACATGGGCATAATGAAACTCGTTATTTGAAACGTCGACCACGGCCAGCGTTAGCACGCAAGCCATTTTACCGTGTTCTTTATTTTGAAGTTTTTCCGCAAAGATTTTTTGGTTGGCAAGAACAAAGGAAGCTTTCATTGCTTCAATTAAGTTGCCCGAGGGTTTGGCGAAATTTTCAAATATAGATTCACGGGCAATTTCAGCGGCAATTTCTCCGCCAGAATAACCTCCCACTCCATCAATTGCACAAGCGATAATGAACTTATTGTTCATCACTTTCTTAGCAATAAAGGCATCCTCGTTGTTATCGCGTATTTTACCCGTATCGGTTATTCCAAAAAAGTTCTCAGCCATTACGTTTATGTGTATTTTTTATGTCCTTGAAATGAGCTGCCAATAAAAAGACACAAATAAAAAGCAGCGCTACTGATAGTAAATGCGACATATTATGATTTAAAGATATTGACACCGATGATTCCGTTCAGAATCATTCTCGAATTAATAGGAAGTTCGACCCATGAGGGCGAATGCGGATCACTTCTCTGAACCTCTTTTTCGTTAACAATGGTTTTTTCTCCAAACGAAGCAAGGTAGAATTTACCATCCGGTTTATTAAATTTAATTGATAAATGAGGGGTGTTAACCCATTCTGAAGGGATTTTGAAGATATTCGTGTCTTCACGTGTTTCTTCATCGCCAGAGACAATTATTTCAGCCTCTTTCATATAGTACTCTACTTTGTGTCCGCGATAGGCTTTGTCGGGCAGTATAGTTTCGAACCGAGCAAAGGCAGGCTGCTCAGTATTTTGAAGCTTGCTTGCATCGTACTTTAGGTCTTCAACATATGGCACTTCATAATAACCTTCGCTGTAAAAATTAAAGCCTTTCAAAATATCCTCGTTTACATCGAAGGTTTCGGCGATACCGGTTTGGCGGGGAATAAAGGTTACTCTTAAATTCTCTTCTTTATGCGTTCCTCCGGGCAAAAGCTTGCCTATAAATCCTTTATCGCCACGGGCATAATCCGGGTGAGATACAAATCGGAAAACCCATTTGCTGCTGGAAGGCTCGACCGTTTTTCCTTCGGCGCGGTACTGGTTTAATATTTCGTAAAACTTCTTTACAGCTTCCTGAACAATGAGGCCGAAGATGCCTTTTTTATTGTCCATGAATTCGTGGTAATCGTCGGGGTTGAAACTTATAATGTATTCATGATAAAAAACTATCCTGTCTGCAAAGGTTAATTGCCCGATAGATTCTTTGAATTTATCTATAATGTATTTGTAAACTACGTTTGGTGTAAGTGCTTCGGGCTCGGTAGGAGCAGAGCCGCTATCATTTAAAAACCATTCATGGATGCCAAGACGTTGCCAGAAAGAGGGTTCTGTTGTCATTTGTTCTGTTTGCTAATGTGTAATTGTGATATGATATTATAGAACCACAAAAGGGGGGCGGATGTTTTAGGAGGGGTGGGTTTTAGAGAACGGGTGATTGGGATAGGTTACTGTTTAATAAGTTTTGCAGATATGTTAAGACGCCGGCAACTTAGTCCCCGGGATTCCTGGGCTGTCTCAAGAATTTAGTTTTAGTACCCATACAGAGGGAATACTTAATGTCAGCCGTTGCCGTTACACCAAACAAGAGAATTGTTATATTCGTGCTAAGATGACTTTTCAATTTAAGATAAAACTTAACAACATATCGAATCCGCCGGTATGGCGCAGATTAATTGTACCCGGAAATTTTACTTTTAAACACTTTCATTATATCATACAGGAAGCTTTCGGATGGGATAACTACCATCTCTTTAGCTTTTCGCCGGGAGGCTTTACTACTTATCCCGTCATATCAGATCCTGAATTATATGATGGGAGTGAAGAGGAAGGTGATATGATAGACAGTAATGAAATTACGCTATCGGAAATTTTTAGAGCCGAGGGGCAGAAATTTAGCTACCTGTATGACTTTGGTGATTACTGGCTGCATAACATTACCGTTGAAAAGGTGATTGACATCAAGCTTGCAAAAGTCGACTGTATCGGAGGAAAAGGAGCCTGCCCACCGGAAGATTGCGGCGGCCCACATGGGTATCAACATTTAAAGCAAATATTGGCAGATCGTAAAAATCCAGAGCACGAGTCGATGAAGGAGTGGCTTGGTTTATACCCGGATGAAGAATGGGATGCTGATTATTTTGATTTAGAGGACGCGAAAGAGGCGGTAAGGGAGATTTAGAATTTTGCTGTTTTGTATTGGATAAGGGTGTCTCCTTATCGGAATGAAGCCGGGGATTTTTTGCGGCTTTGTTTTTTTGTGGGGAGGGAGACCCCACGGTCAGCGCTGCAGACTTGCCAAACAGGATGCCGAACATTATGAAATTTCATTGACACCTTGTTCGGGACTTGTTCGAGACTGCTTCGGGACAGCTTCGGGGATTTCCGAACAAGTCCCCCCCCTTTTTCCGAACAAACCTCGAAGAAAGCACCTACTTTCTCGCAATCTTCGGCAAACTTTCGCAAATACCCGCAAAATCAAGCAATCGCCTCCAAAGCGGCTCCTAATTCTCCAAATCAGCGTTAGCTTTGTTTCATCAAAAGGAAAATGGAATGATAAAACAGAATTTTTTAATGTCGGAAGACTTAAACCAGAGAGTAAAAAGGAACTGCCGGTCGGCTACCTGGAATGAAAACCGGAGCTTTTTCGGTAGACCAGAATGCATCAATTTTCCCCTCTGTTACTACCGTCTTTTTTAAAGCGCTATTTAAGGTTCCGCTAAACTGTCCTGAAATCCTGCCATCAGCCTTTGAGAAGTTGCTTATTTTTATGAATGTTTCGTGTCCCCACGAAACAGAAGGTGATATTATCGGATATTATGGTTCGTGAGGACACGAACCAAGGCGGAGGCGGTATGGTGACAACCACGTATATTTGCTTGCTTTAACCACCTCCGCCTTCGGCACCTCCGCCAGCGGAGGACAACCTAACGTTTCACTATGGCATAATTAGTAGGGCTATGAAGTCACTTCCTCTTCAGCCATTCCTCCGGCACCGGAACAATACAAATATTCATGGATTTATTATCCTCCGAAAGCATCGCGGATTGAATTTGTATTCGTGTTCCATCCGGACTAAAAGTGGGGTGAATATGATCAGAGGCAGTTTCTTTATGTCCCGTTGTGAGCGGAATCATTTCTCTTGTTTTCCTATCTATGAGATATAATGTGCGCGAAAAGTCGTCACCCGTAGCAAATCTGCCGTCAGGCGAACCATGAACGTGCCATAATCCGCTTCCGCTGGATGTTTGGCCGGCGATAGTCATTTCTCTTGTTCTCAGATTTACGATGCCTAATCCTGTTGGTTTTTCCCGGGTTCCGGATGGTCCCCAGGCCGCTTCCTGCCCTGGATTAGCGCCGCCAACAGCTGTCGCGGGCGCGGCCACTCCGGTGTTGTTCACTCCGGGGATTTTTCTGTGACCCATAATTGCTATGGCAACTTCATCCCTTGAGATCACTGCTTCGTGAGTTACCCATTCGTAATCTGCTTCGGGATACAGCGGGCGCAGGCCGGAGCCATCGGCCATCACCGTCCATGTGCGTTGTGGTGATTTGCCTCCGGTTTCCCAGCAGAAAACAATTTCTCCCGGATACCAGGGGTTAGATTGGATGTGCCCCACCTGGAATGGTACGGAAATTACGTGTTTAAGTGCGCCGGTACGGAGATTCATGCTTCCAATACCAGCGGGACCGGCTCCCATATTACGCGGGCCAAAAGTCTCGGATATTTTTGTTCCGGGGGCAAGGTATTTAGCCGACTCCTCTTTTCCAACTCTAAAATAAACCAGCTCTTCGCCGCCATCCAGAGCCAAATCTCCGCTGGCTCCCATCGCTGTCGGTGTTGTTCCGCAAACCCGTTCGTATGCCGATTTTTTCTGCAACTTGCCAGCCTCACTATCTGCAAAAAGCTTTGCAAGATCTATTTCGATAACATCCATGGAGCGATTACGATTGCGCCGCTGACCTTCCTGGCGAGGAGTATCAGGTTGGCTTGCTTCGTCGTGATTGCGTAAAAAGTACAGTTTCATGGATTTTTGAGCGATGCAAAGTGCTCCGCTATATCCGCCTTCGGTCACTTGAACGAGGGCGCCTGTACGTTCATTTACAGCCATAGCTTCACCTTGCACTCTCCCCGATCTGAAAATCAGCCATTTACCGTCAGCTGTCCATTGCGGATGTGTTGGATATATTTTACTGTCGCCTGCCGGCGTGCTGGTTAAGAAGGTAAGCATGGTACCGGTAACAGGGTCCTTTACGACTTTACGCTCTGAGGAGAATCTTTTCCCTAGTTGCGAATAGGAGGATGAAGAAAGGAGCAGGGCGGCACACAAAGTCACGGTGGAAAATAAAATGGATCGCATTTATATTATATATTTATAAAGGATTTTGATTTAATTGGCAATCGAAATTACAAACAATATGACAGGGGAGCCAGTATATCACGTATCATTTCTGTTATGTGATATGCTTTAGTTTCATTGGTTATACTTTTGAAACTTTAGAACTAAAATATATTTCTATCGTATACCGAAAGCGAATATATCTGTTAAGATTTAAGCCTGTGCCAATGTTTGCCAGATCTTAGACTGGGATTTATTTAAACTATAAACCTAATTAAACGCAATTGAAAACTAATAGTCCGGTGAGTGGGATGGATCCGCTGTTGCATAAAAAACTTGGAATGTTTACGCTGATTGGTACAATTGGTATAGTAGCAGCCGGGTTTTTGGTTTTAGCCGGATGGCAATTCAGCATTGGTTTTTTAATACGTCCGCTATCTGAAGTCATTAACCCCACAATGGCGCTGGTGTCAATTTTATGCGGAGTAGCCTTATTATTGATAAGAAATGAGAACAGTTCTCATCAATATATCCTCTTGGGTCAGGGCTTATCTTTGTTTGTAATATTTATCGCTTTATTAAAACTTTCAGAATCTTATCATTTACATGATTTTAGTGTGGATAACCTCATGTATTCACAGAAACTAAAAGCGTATATGGAGGGAGCACCGGTCGAAAAAGGTGAGGGCTTGTTTCGGCCCAATGCTGCATTCTCTTTCTTAATCATCGGCGTTTCATTGCTTTCATTCCCGTATAAAAAAGCGTTTTTCTCGCAATCTCTTTCTTTTTTAGCCACATTGATTGCCGTTCTCGCTCTCGTTGGCCGTTTGCACAATATACCTGAGTTTGTTTTGCCCTTACACAATTCTTTGATAAGTATAGCCGGAACTATTTGTGTGCTTCTGCTTTCTGTTTTAACATTAGTGGTGGGTAAGGATAAAGGTTATATGGCCGAAATCATGAGCCCTTATAGCGGAGGGAGGATAGCAAGAAGATTGATCCCCCTTATTCTTTTTGCGCCCTTAATTTTGGATGTTTTACGCCTTTATGGTGAGAATATAGGCTTATATCCTGAATCTTTCGGGTTGGTATTGTTTTTCAGTACGATACTTGCAATCTCTCTTTTTGTAATTCTGAATTCTATAAAAGTTGCTAACAGGATCGATCTGAATCTCCAGGCAGAGGTAGATGAGCGGCATAAGGCTGAAGTCGAAATCAGAAATAATAACTTATTTCTGGAAACCGTTCTGGAAAATATTCCGAACATGATTTTTGTAAAAAGCGGTAAGGATTTGAGTTTTGTGGCAATAAACAAGGCTGGGGAACAATTATTAGGCGTTAACAGGAAGGAATATATTGGTAAAAAGGATGACGATCTTTTTCCGGAAGACCAGGCTGAGTTTTTTAAGCAAAAAGACTGGGAAGGTTTTAAAACGGGAAATATCGTAACAGTTGAAGAAGAACCTGTATCTACACCGTCGGGGCAACGCTGGCTTAGAACGCAAAAAATTCCTGTAAAGGACACCGAAGGACAGCCTTTGTACCTGGTTGGTATTTCGGAAGATATTACCGAAGCAAAGCTGCGGCAGGATGAGATCAAGCTGTTTTATGCCGAGCTGGAGCAGAAAGTTAAAGAACGGACGGAAGAACTGTCGAAAAGCGAGAAGCGTTTCAGGGCTCTAATTGAAAACAGTACAGATTGTATCACCATTTCAAATGCTTCTACCGTTATAATGTACGAAAGCCCGGCGGTAGAGCGGATGACCGGTTATTTATTAGAGGAAAGAGCAGGAAAATTACTGTTCGACAATGTTCATCCTGATGACGCTCACCACTGTGAAGAGCTTTATGATGAGTTATTGCGAAATCCGGGGAAGCCAGTTTTTCAGCAATATAGGGTACGTCATAAAAATGGAGAATATCGCTGGATTGAAGGGACGGCAACTAATTTGCTTCACGATGAAAGCGTCAAGGCCACCATATTTAACTATCGTGATATTACCGAAAGGAAACAACATGAACAGGTGAAGGAGGTGCTTATACAGGAGTTAACTAAACATAATGCAGACCTTCGCCAATTTTCGTATATCACTTCTCATAATTTAAGAGCCCCTTTGTCAAATTTATTGGGCTTACTTGGTCTGATTGACCTTGATAGGATTGAAGATGCCACACTTAAGGAGATACTGGAAGGCTTTGACACATCAACCAATTCGTTAAATGATACGATAAATGATTTATTAAAAATTTTATGCATTAAAGAGAATACTGGCATAGAGCAGGAAGAGATACGGTTATTGGAATTATTTCAAAAAGTATCATCCCAGGTTTCTAACCTGATAGATGAAGTTGATCCGGCAATAGAACACAATTTTACTGCAGATGCTTTTATCAATTTTAACAGAGCCTATTTGGAAAGTATTTTTCTTAACTTATTAACCAATGCTATTAAGTACCGCTCTGATAATCGAAAACTTTCTTTAAAAGTTACGATGCAGGAATATGAAAGCAAAACGGTGGTAACTTTTCAGGATAACGGAATTGGAATAGATCTGGAGAAATGCCGGTCAAAAGTATTTGGCCTTTATCAGCGGTTTCATAATTACCCGGATAGTAAAGGATTAGGCTTATATTTGGTGAAATCACAGATAGAAGCCTTAGGCGGAAATATCGAGATAGAAAGCGTTGTTGATACAGGAACGACGTTTACCTTAACATTTAATAAATTATATGCTGAACAAAATTTTTTTAGTTGATGATGACAGCGTTGCCATAATGATCAATAAAAAACTAATAGAAAAAGTGCTGCCGGGCACAGAAACAGTCTCGGCCCTGAACGGCAGTGATGCAATAGGCTGTTACGAAAAATGGCTGGAAAGTCAGGAAGGTTCGCCGGCACATCCAAATTTAATTCTTCTCGACTTAAATATGCCAATTATGGATGGCTGGGATTTTCTGGAAGAATTTTCAAAACCAAAATTCAACTCTTTTAACCAAACCAAGGTGGTGGTTTTGTCGTCATCAGTAGATCCACAGGACATCAAAAGGGCCAGCAAGTATGCTATGGTAATAGATTTTATCGCCAAGCCGGTGACTATGGAGATATTGGAGCGTTATAGTTTACAGTACTCCTGAAATAGAGTGTTTGCCCGCATAAAAGCTTGCGGGCAATTTTTAAATTAATGTGCCGGGCTAATATTTCTGTCCATCGGGCGCGAATGCTCTGAAGAACTTTCGGTGAATAAACCTGCACCAATTTCCAGAATTCCAATGATTAAATGCGGCAAATAAACATACTCGCTGAAATTGAATAACCAAGGGGATACCGCAAGCAAAATGCCCACAATTACGTCCATAGTAAGGTGGCCGCTCATCGGAATGATTTTTTTAATACCCCCTTCATAGTCAGTAAGCAGAGACATCCCCAGGATGACTATACCGGCAATAATTGCGACCCATTTAGCTGCGGCAATGTCAGCAAAATTAAACAGCCAGGGTGATGCGATTAATAATACTCCAGATATGTAATCTAACACAGCATGGATTTTTCGGCTAATGAATCTCATAGCATAGAATTTAAGTTTTTAATTTAGGTACAGAAGATTTTACAATACCTATGCCACCGAAATCCCCTCGGGGGAAATGTATTCCAAGTTCACATGGATGGTTATTTCATGGGTTTGAGCGAGTAATTTTACCCAGAAAAAAATGTATTTATTTCCGGATTGTTAGAATCTCTGTCTTACAGCAACGGTGGGTTGCATGCGTTCATTGGAAAATCCTGCAACAGCCCGGATAAAAAAACGGTTAAAGGGTGTTAAGTAGATGCCGCCTCCGTAACCATGATGAATGGAATTAGAGTCTTCATTTTTCACCCATACTCTCCCAACATCATAGAAGCCAATTAGCCCGAATTTTCCGGGAAGCACGTATCTCATAAAATTTGGAATAGCAATGCGGGCTTCAAGGTTATTATACAGAAGGTGGTCTCCTGCAAAGCGAAATTTCCTGAATCCTAATAAATTGTCCTGGCTGCCCAGAAAAGCATTCTGGTAAAACGCAGTTTTACCGGTTGTAAAGCCTCCGCCGGTACGGTTAGCAAGAATAATTTTTCCTCTACTGTCAAGCGATTTATAGAAGGATATTTGAGGAAATATCTGCGCATAAGAGGAAGAAGTATTGTTCAATCCTTCATATCCATGCATTCTGACATTAAAATTTAATCCCCTGGTTGGTAAACGCCTGTCATCTCGGGTATCCCAGTTAAAATTCAAAAATAATCCGGCATGCGCCTTGTTTGTCCGCAAGTCGGTTTGGTTAATCGCAGTTTCAGTATTGATAAATCTTTCGGGATTTCCGTCCTCATTGAAACTATAATATTGGAAAGAAGGGCCAACGTTTATTGTAAGATTGTTTTTGGGACGAAAGCGAAGTGCCGGATCAAACTGATAAAATGAAAAGTTAACGCGATAAAAAACTCTGAAGTCGCCGCTCTGATCAAAAAAAGTATCGTTACCCCTGCCAAAAAAGTTAAGAATATTGCCTTTCATATCCGCGAGTCCATCCACCGTTAAATCTGTTTTTTTGAAAACCGAAATCCACTCAGCATTATATTGCAGCATTACAGCAGGTGAACTAAGGCTTTTAAGTGCAGATATTTTTTGTTTACTGGCATACGGATACTTTCGGAAACCGGGCCTTTTAATAGTATAAGCAAGGCCCAAAAAAGGCCCGTCTACAGAGCGCAGGTCTACAGTGGGTGAAAATCCAGTTGAGCTGATATACAGGTCGCTAAAGGCTTTTTGAGTATTTAGAGTATCGTTTGAGAGATATTTTTTTAAATGGTTCCCCGAATCAAGAAACCTGTCGTTATCCAGGTTTTCGTAAACCTGTACCTGGTTTTTTGAGGCTTTTACATCATAGGTTTTTTGTCCTTCGCCACCTACAATCCGAAATTTTATTTCGCTATCAGGGATGTCAATTTTAACGCTATCGTTTCCTTTTCCAATAAAAAGTCTGATTTCTTTCGTTATGTCCGGGTCGAAGGTGTTGTCAAACAAAAGCGTTTCATTCCCTTTTTCAGAGAGTTTTCCAATACTAACCCTTACCTTGTTATTTTCTTGTTGTAGAATTTGTATAGATTCAGCTTTGTCGGAAGTTCGGATGTCGGTTGTTCTGTATAGAAAACGGTAATAGGTGTCCATCGCTTCTGCCATATGGTCCCGGCGGCTTTTTAAGTTTTGAAAGATCCAATCTTTTCTGAAGTTTAGAGAAGCCGGCAATTTATCTACAGCTCTCAATAAAATATTGTCAGGCAAGGCGGCTACGAAATCGCGTGTCATTTGCATCCATTGCTGGTGAGTATATGAGTTGAGAAGCTGCTGATTGAGCTTTGTTGTGTTTATAAAAAACTTGTTTACATCATCATAATCTTCATCGAAACCATCCAGAAATGAAATGTCAGTTATTTTTGATGCAGCCTTTGGAATTAGACCCTGGTTAATATATAAAGCTTGATCCCGATCATGATGTACTGCAAGATATTGTTCGCCATTGCCTTGTGGTTTATTTACCCATTGCCATTGATTTTCGTGCCGGCCCCAATCGGCAATCAGCAGGTCTAACAGGCGTGCCCGAAAAAATACGGCACCATCTACTTTATTCCTATTGTCTTCTGCAAGGTTCTGAAGCATAGTAAGCGTATTGTCAGAATCTCCGTAAGGCTCACGCTTTTCGAGCAGACATACTGATCCTGCAAAATCTTTTTCGAATGTACCAAAGAGTTTGTCATGAGCCACTATGCCGATAACAGGAGAGGTATGGGGCACGTTTACAGCATCAGCGAGAACAGGAACTATTAACGCTGAATAAGGGTGCTGAGCAGAAAAGTGATCGTCTATCCATTTTTCATACATAGATCCTTGAAGTGTTTCAGGTGTCAGATCGCCGGAATGATTTTCCAGCTTACGCAGAATCCATATTTCTCCTGTGTTATCTTCCAGCTGTAATGCCTGGGTTTGATGACTGCTATCCGTTTTAACTGGTCTTAATCCTCCCAGTATGTCTGAAATTTTAAGTACAGGCAGTTTCGTTAAGGTAGACCATTCTTTTCGATAGTTTTCGCCAAAAAATTTCCTGTGAGAGTTAGAAACTGAGTTGTATGATGGATGAATCCGTACCTCCGTGCTATCTTTTATCACTATATTTTTTTGCGCATGACATATAGTGATGAAAGCTGAAACAGCCAGAAATGTGATAAGTGTTTTGATCATTTTCTATTATTCAAAGGCATATAACTAATACCACTAACATCAGAATGCGGGCAGTGTTTTAACTGTTATCCCGCTGGTTTATTCCAGCTTTTGTATGGACATTTTTTCGCGGGTGTGGCGCAATGCAAACCGCCGGTTGGAAATAGTGTTATTCCCTTATAATTTCATTGAATGACACCTTTCAGAAAACGCGTTCTCTTTTATGTTCTGACTTTTTTGTTTCTGGTTTTCCTTTTTCTTACCGCTTTAGTATATGTGTTTCCGCATTCGATGTCAATCGATATGGAGGTTTCAGAAGAAATCCAGGAGTATCAACATCCATATCTGGACGCTTTTATGAAGAGTGTTAGTGCCGTCGGTGTTTTTCCTTATTCGGTAGTTATGGTATTAATCACAGCATTACTTTTTTTCGTGCTGAGATTTAGAAAAGAAGCTATTTACATATCCGCCACGCTGTTATCGGGTGTGGTAAGCTCAGCCTTGAAAATCATTATAAACAGGCCGCGACCAACAGAAGATTTAGTAAGAATAATCGGCGAGACTAAGCGGCAGAGTTTTCCAAGCGGCCATGTGCTTTTTTATGTATTGTTTTTTGGCTTCATGCTCATGCTGATGTATTACCTTAAATCTCTTCCTAAAACCTTCCGACTCATAGTAGCAGCAATTTCATTGTTTTTTATTCTTACAATCCCTTTCTCAAGAGTTTATTTAGGTGCGCACTGGTTCACCGATGTGTTAGGGGGCTTTTTGTTTGGCCTGTTATGTTTGTTGATTCTGGGTTTTTTCTATTTACAGAAGCCAGATAAGCCATCCGTCTGATTATCGGTATTTTTATTTATAAGACTTTCTATAACTATTTAGTGTGTCAGTCCGTATTAAGGAGACATGAAAAGGTTTTTTTTCGCCCGAATAGTTTTGAAAAGGTAGTTTAATGGAATCAAAAATATTATCCTCAACAGGTTTTTTGCATCAGTTTAGTGTTGAAGAACTTTATGTGTTAACAACTCATTGGATGTCCGACATCGTTTTCTTTGAGCAGGAGATCAACTATTTTCAGTCGCTTATTGCGCGTTATTTTCTACCCAACATGGGCGAGGGTAATATGATGCTGATTGAAAGTCTTTCAAGTAATTTCGAATCGCTTGAATTACGAAAAGAGCAGCTTCGAAGCAAAATTGTTGAGCATCAAACCCGCTTAAGCGGGCTTCTTGAAGTAAGTGAGGTGGAAAATGAGGCGGAACTTAATGCGATGCATTCAGACCTTGAGGGAAAACTCTTTGATTTTGTTAAAACCTTACGGCAGATAAAATTAGAGTTTTTCAATGCCACGAAGTTTAGTGGACAAGCAAAAAAACAGCCGGTGTCTTAATTATTTTCGACCATTTATTTCGGAAAAGTTCTTTTGTGCGGCAGTTCAAACGGGCCAAATTGCTTTGATGAAGATTCTACCGTTCTCAAAAGATAAGGACTTCTTATACTTACAGTTTCACACTTCTAAAACTGTTTTTCTGTGCTCATTCGAGCCCAGATCCTAATGTTTAATTCTCCGGTGTCTTTAATGGGTAATATTTTGATGAGTTTTCTTAACATAAACTCTGTTTGCTTTAATTTGTAGATAAAAAGAAAAGTCATTTCATATGTTAATAGCCATCCTGATAATAGCTTTGTTGATCGTTTCTGTCTATATTTTTTTGCATCAAGCTCAGTTCGGGAAAATTTCTACAGGTCAACGACTGGACAGAATTAAAGCTTCTCCTAATTATAAGGACGGAAAATTCCAGAACCTGAGTATCACACCCGATTTGACCGAAGGTGTAAGTTATTTCCAGGTGCTGAAGGAGGTTGTTTTTAATAAAAGTAAAAGCGTGAGACCGCCTTCGGTTTTGCCATCAACGAAAACAGATATATTGAATCTGAGCCCCACAGAGGATGTACTGGTTTGGTTTGGCCATTCCTCATATTTTATTCAGGTGGATGGAAAGAAGATTCTTGTTGATCCAATCTTCAGCGGACGTTCTTCCCCTGTTAAATTCACCACCAGAAGCTATAAGGGTAGTGATATATATTCTGCAGATGATATACCAGATATCGACTATTTATTTATATCACACGATCACTGGGATCATTTGGACTACGAAACTATAACGAAGTTGAAGCCTAAGATCAGGAAAGTAATTACAGGTTTGGGAGTAGGCGCACACCTCGAACATTGGGGGTACTCAAAAGATATAATAATTGAATGTGACTGGAATGAAGAAGTAGAGTTGGATGCCGGCTTCAAGGTAAACATAGCGCCTGCCCGACACTTTTCAGGCCGCGGCTTAAAACGGAACCAGGTGTTGTGGGTATCATTTGTTTTAAGTACTCCTTGCATGAAAATGTATTTTGGCGGAGACTCTGGTTACGATACTCATTTTAAAACCATTGGCGAATCGTTCGGACCTATTGATCTGGCAATTCTGGAATGCGGGCAGTACGATAGTCATTGGAAATATATCCACATGCATCCCGAACAGATTGTTCAGGCTGCAATTGATTTAAAAGCTAAGATGCTGTTACCTGTGCACTGGGCGAAATTTGCTCTCGCTAAACATGCCTGGGACGAACCTATAACAAGGGTGACGGAAGAGTGTGAGAAAAGGAGTGTTCCGGTTTTGCACCCTATGATAGGAGAAGCGATCTATTTGCAGAGTATTAAACAATGCACTGCATGGTGGCTAAACGTGAAATAGTTAGCCCTGAGTTTAAAAGAGCAGTCAGGCTGTGTAGGTAAAATAGTACAGTTTATAATCTGAAACTATTTTCGGAGCGTAAAATTGCCACTGGCACAGAATTGGTAATATGTTTTTCATGGAAAAGAAAACTCAATTAAGCAGCACAGACAAGCTTTTAAAAGCTATCCTTTCAGATGATCTAAGAAAATTCAGAGCAAAACAGCAAAAGGTTTTTGTTGTAAGTAAAGCTTCTTAAAAGCGTTACTTTATAAAAAAAGAGAGCTTAGTACAGGCTCTCTTTTTTGTTTAAAAAGGTTTTTAAAGTGTTAATCTATTTTGGCCACCTAAGCCGCAAGAAACATTATATTAACCATTGTGTTACGCCAGGAGTGAATTTTACGTAAGCCTATATAAACGGGAGCATTAATACTACCTTATGGAAAGTACTTGTTTTATGCATCCTTTATTGACACACACAAAACACAATAACATGAAAAATTTGATAGTAGCAGCCTTTTTACTTTTGGGTACGGTCTCCGGATTTGCTCAGAATGTTGACATCAGAAGGAAAATTGAAGTTTCAGGATCAGCGGAAGCGGAAGTTACCCCTGATATTATTTACGTAGGAATATCACTTAAAGAATACTTTCGTGATAATGCCAATAAGCGAAAAGTTGAAATTGAAGAGCTCGAACGTCAGTTGCAAAAGGCAGTTCTTGATGCTGGAATCGCAAAAGAAAACTTTACGATCAACAACATTTCGAGTTTTAATTATGCATTCGAAAAAAAGAAAAATCCTGAGTTTTTAGCAAGAAAACAATATCGGATTAAAGTGACCGACTTAACTAAGTTTAACCAGATTTTAAGTGCGGTTGAGCCGCGAGGCGTTGAATATACCAATATTGAAAGCTACGACTACTCTAAAATTGAAGCGCTAAAGCAAGAGCTTAAAGTCAAAGCTCTTCGGGCTGCGAAAGATAAAGCGTCTTACTTAGCCGCTGCCCTCGATGATAAAGTTGGTGAGGCTCTTGAAATACAGGAGATTAATAATGAGTATTATCCTCAGCCTATGTACCGCGCGAATACAACAATGAGCATGGACAAAGGGATGGCCACAGCAGAAATGGCGCCTATGCCTGAAATTGATTTTAAAAAGATAAAGTTAAACTACCAGATGAGGGCTGTTTTTGAACTCAAGAATTAGGCTTTTACAAAGTCGAGAGGATTAACTGCTCTCTGTTTTGTTCAGCTACCTATAGACACATCAAATTATTTACTTTCAATCCGGAAGTAAATAATTTAAAGGTAATTACAAGGCGATTCTAAAGGCGCCTTGTAATTATTGTTGCAATACATTGCTTAGTAAATCTTCTAATTGATCTAAGTCGAAGGGTTTAGCCAGATACGTGTCGGCGCCAGCCTCTTGTGCCAGGGTTGCTACGTCATTATTCGCCGAAAAATATATCACCGGGATGTTTTTATATTCCGGATGACTCTTAATTAGCTGAGTTGCCACTTTTCCTCCGGCATCCGGAATCCAGTTATCCATTAAAATTATATCTGGATTGGTCTCTTCAATATCCTGCAGAATATTGGCACATGTTGTTCGGGTATTAATTTTCCAACCCTTCTCTTCTAGCAGATAAGTTAAAATACTTAAGATATCCACATCATCATCAAAAACTAATACACTCTTTTCCATCAGTGAGGTAAAAATATAACAAATAAATTAGTTCTGCAAAATCTTAATTTATAATATAATTT
>CAMPKC010000019.1 GCA_946887045.1 uncultured Sphingobacteriaceae bacterium
AACAATCTGAGTCGAACTAAACTTTAACAGATCATATAAAACTAACATTAATATAATGTTAATATCAAGCGATGTTGAATGTGAAATTGATAATTTGAGTGGTGGAAATCCAAAGGTTTTTGAAAAATAGTTAAAAATTATTATCCAGTCCGTAATTTTAGTGCGAAATCCGTACTTTCGTACATTCCCATTATTATAATAATGAAGCAAACCGAAAACGACCAGCAGGGATTATATCGCCCTGAATTTGAACACGACTCTTGTGGAGTAGGTTTTATTACACACATTAATGGCCAGCGATCACATCAAAATGTCTCTGATGCTTTAACTATTCTTGAGAATATGGAGCACAGGGGAGCATGCGGATGTGACCCTGAAAGTGGTGATGGTGCAGGAATATTATTGCAGGTTCCTCATGAGTTTCTCATGGAGGAATGTATCGCTTTAGATATTCATCTTACTGAGCCCGGACATTACGGTGTGGGTATGATTTTCTTTCCAAAGAATGCGACTACAAGAGAAACATGCCGCTCTATTATAGCGAGCTCGGCTGAAAAACTTGGACTACCATTGCTTGGATTTAGGAAACTGCCTGTTAATCCTTCTGTGGTTGGCCCAACTTCTCTTTCTGTAGAGCCAGAAGTAGAACAGGTATTTGTTGGTATGCCAGATGGTATCAATAATAGTGATGATTTCGAGAGAAAACTATTTGTTTTCAGACGCTTGATCACCAAAACTATTAACGAAACTGTTAAGAATGGCAGCGACTTTTATATTGCTTCTCTTTCAAGCCGTATTATAGTATATAAAGGTCAGTTAACTACTTACCAGTTACGTACTTATTATACAGATCTTCAGGATACCAGACTTACATCAGCATTTGGTCTAGTACATAGCAGGTTTTCAACCAATACATTTCCGTCGTGGAAATTGGCGCAGCCGTTCAGGTTTATGGCGCATAATGGAGAAATTAACACTTTGACCGGAAACCTTAACTGGTTCTATTCAGGAATAAAATCCTATGCCTCATCCTTTTTCAGCAGTGAAGAGATGGATATCATTCTCCCTGTTATTGATAGCAATCAGTCCGATTCCGCTTGCCTGGATAATGTAGTGGAAGTATTGGTTCATACAGGTCGTTCTCTTCCTCATGTAATGATGATGCTTGTGCCTGAAGCCTGGGATGGAAATGAGCAGATGGATCCTGTTAAAAAAGCATTTTATGAGTTCCATGCTACTTTAATGGAGCCTTGGGATGGTCCTGCTGCATTAACTTTTACAGACGGATCGCAAATAGGTGCATTATTGGATAGAAATGGTCTTCGTCCGTTGCGATATGCCGTGACCAATGATAGTCGCGTTATCGTTGCGTCTGAAGCAGGTGCTTTACCTATTCCAGAAGATATAATTATTCAAAAAGGACGTCTGCAACCTGGTAAAATGTTCCTGGTTGATTTGGTTGAAGGTAAAATCATTAAAGACGAAGAAATAAAAAATAGAATAGCTTCCAGTCAGCCTTACGGCCAATGGCTTGAAAACTATAAAATCCGCCTTGAAGAATTGCCTGAGCCAAGATTAGCCTTTACTAATCTTTCAAAATCAGCGGTTCTGAAGTATCAGCAAGTGTTTGGATACAGCCGCGAGGATATTGAAACTATTATTAAGCCAATGGCTGTAGAAGGAAAGGAGCCTATAGGGTCTATGGGTACCGACGTTCCTTTGGCGGTTTTATCAGACAGACCACAGCACATATCGAGTTACTTCAAGCAATTTTTTGCACAGGTAACTAATCCGCCGATTGACCCTATTCGTGAGCGAATGGTAATGAGTCTTTCGACTTTCATCGGCAGCAATGGTAATTTGTTTGATGAAGATAAAATGCATTGTCATTGCGTGGCATTGCAACAGCCTATTCTTACAAATCTTGAACTTGAAAAATTAAGAAGTATTGATACCGGCATGTTTAATGCCAAAACACTTCAAACTTATTTTAAAGCCGACGGGCAAGCCGGATCTTTACAAAGCGCATTAGATAGATTGTGTCGCTATGCAGAGGATGCTGTAAATGATGGATTTGAAGTATTAATTCTTTCTGACCGTGCGGTAGATTCACAGCATGCCCCAATACCTTCGTTATTGGCTTGTTCTGCGGTACATCATCACCTTATAAAGAAAGGATTCCGTGGCCAGGTTGGTATCGTAGTTGAAGCAGGAGACGTGTGGGAAGTACATCATTTTGCGTGTTTACTGGCATTTGGCGCGAGTGCAATCAATCCTTATCTGGCACTTGAAACAATACATACACTTAAAGAGGAAGGGAAGTTAGAAACTTCACTTGAGTATAAATACCTTTCAAAGAACTACATCAAAGCAATTTGCGATGGTTTGCTTAAGATATTCTCGAAAATGGGAATCTCAACATTGCAATCATATCATGGAGCTCAGATATTTGAAATCTTAGGTATAAATAAGAGTGTTGTTGATAAATATTTCACCGGCGCTGTAACCAGAATCGGAGGTTTGGGCCTTAATGAAATAGCTAAGGAAACACTTTTCAAGCATAACCATGGTTTTATCCATGCAAAACCTGAAGAGCAATTATTACCTGAGGGCGGTATCTATCAGTGGAAGCGCCGTGGAGAAGCTCATTTATTCAATCCTCAGACGGTTCATTTATTGCAGCAAGCTGCGCGTACGGGTGATTACTCCATTTATAAGAACTATGCGAAGCTTATAAATGATCAGTCTGAGAAAATGTACACCTTACGTGGTTTATTAGACTTTGCTCATCATCGTGAACCTATCGCATTATCTGAAGTTGAACCTGCAGAATCTATATTAAAGCGTTTCGCAACCGGAGCAATGTCTTTCGGATCAATTTCTCACGAAGCCCACAGTACGTTAGCTATTGCCATGAACAGAGTAGGTGGCAAAAGTAATACAGGCGAAGGCGGTGAGGACGAAATGCGCTACGAGAAATTACCTAATGGAGATTCTATGCGTTCTGCTATTAAGCAGGTTGCATCGGGCCGTTTTGGTGTTACCTCTTATTACCTGACTAATGCTGATGAGCTACAGATAAAAATGGCTCAGGGTGCGAAACCAGGCGAGGGTGGTCAGTTACCGGGACATAAAGTGGATGATTGGATTGCAAAAGTTCGTCACTCTACTCCGGGCGTTGGGTTAATATCTCCACCTCCGCACCACGATATTTATTCAATCGAGGATTTAGCACAGCTTATTTTCGATTTGAAGAATGCAAATCGTGATGCGAGAATCAACGTTAAATTGGTGTCTAAAGCTGGCGTTGGTACTATCGCTGCTGGTGTAGCTAAAGCACACGCTGATGTTATTCTTATCGCAGGTTATGATGGTGGAACCGGAGCATCGCCGATCAGTTCTATAAAACATGCAGGTTTGCCGTTTGAACTTGGTTTAGCCGAAGCACATCAAACTCTTGTTAGAAATCAACTTAGAAGTCGTGTTGTTTTACAAGCAGACGGACAGTTGAAAACTGGAAGAGATATCGCGATTGCTACTTTATTGGGAGCCGAGGAATGGGGGGTAGCGACTGCGGCGCTTGTGGCAGGTGGTTGTATAATGATGCGTAAGTGTCATTTAAATACATGTCCTGTTGGTGTTGCTACTCAAGATCCTGATTTGAGGAAATTATTTAGCGGAAAACCTGAACATATAGTTAACCTTTTCCACTTTATTGTTGAAGAGTTACGTGAAATTATGGCTGACCTTGGCTTTAGAACTATAAACGACATGGTTGGTCGTGCGCAGTTCCTGAAAGCAAGGGAGGGTAATAAGCACTGGAAAGCAAAAACAGTAGATTTATCTGCAATTCTTTATCCTGTTACCAATCCATCTAAACGCACTCTTTACAATAGTGAGTCACAGGATCATGGAATGGCTGACATTCTTGATTGGAAATTACTGGAGCATGCTCAACAGGCTTTAGAAAATAAAACCCCTGTATTCGCAACTTTTGAGGTTAAGAATACCGACCGTACTATTGGAACATTGCTTTCAAACGAGGTTTCTAAAGTTTATCAGTCTGCAGGTTTACCCGACAATACTATTAACTTCAAGTTTAGCGGCTCCGCCGGACAAAGTTTCGGAGCATTTTGTGCTAAAGGTCTTTCCTTCGAATTAGAAGGTGAAGCAAATGATTATGTAGGTAAAGGTTTATCCGGAGCCAGACTCGCAATTTATCCGTCATCACTAAGTACACTTGTTCCAGAGGATAATATCATCATTGGAAACGTGGCGCTTTATGGTGCAACTTCCGGAGAATTATTTGTTCGTGGACAGGCAGGAGAGCGATTTGCAGTACGTAATTCAGGAGCTACCGCGGTTGTTGAAGGTGTAGGTGACCATGGTTGTGAGTACATGACCGGTGGAAGAGCCCTGATTCTTGGTAAAACAGGAAGAAACTTCGCAGCGGGTATGAGTGGTGGAATTGCCTGGATTTATGATGTGGATGGTAGTTTTGCAGACAACTGCAACCCGGAAATGGTGGATCTTGATCCGCTTACTACCGCAGATGAAGAACAAATCACAGCTTTATTACGTACGCACATGCAGTTAACTCAAAGCCATCTGGCATTATATTTATTGAGTAATTGGAATGACGAAAGAAGTAAATTTATTAAGGTGTTCCCTAAAGAGTATAAAAAAGTATTGCAACACGCACAATTTCAGCCGGTTAATTAATTATGGGAAAAGTTACAGGATTTAAGGAATACGCAAGAGAGCTTCCTCAAAAGAGATCTCCTGAGGAGCGTGTTAAGGATTATAATGAGTTTGTTGGAAGTTATACAGACGAAAAGTTAAATCAGCAATCCGCACGCTGTATGAACTGCGGAATTCCATTTTGTCATAATGGTTGTCCCCTTGGGAATATAATTCCGGAGTTCAACGATGCTGTTTACAAAGAAAACTGGGAAGAAGCTTATCGCATCCTAACGTCTACAAACAACTTTCCGGAGTTTACTGGAAGAATTTGTCCGGCACCTTGCGAATCGGCCTGCGTTTTGGGAATAAACAAACCGGCTGTTGCTATCGAGGAAATTGAAAAGCATATTATTGAAATTGCCTTTGCAAAGGGATTGGTAAAATCAAAGGCTCCGTTTATCCGTTCCGGAAAAACAGTAGCAGTTATAGGTTCAGGTCCTGCCGGATTAGCAGCAGCGGCCCAACTGAATAAAGCAGGGCACACAGTCACCGTTTTTGAACGCGACGATAAAGCTGGTGGTTTGTTGCGTTACGGCATTCCCGATTTCAAATTAGAAAAGTGGGTTGTTGAACGCAGAGTGCAACTGATGGAGGAGGATGGTGTTATTTTTAAGTATAACACTGAAGTCGGTAAAGACATAAGCGGAGATGAAATCATGCGTAATTTTGACGCTATTGTTCTTTCCGGCGGCTCTACAATTCCGCGCGATCTTCCTGTTCCCGGTCGTGATTTAAAAGGCGTATACTTTGCGATGGAATTCTTAAAGCAAAGCAATAAGCGCGTAAGCAATATTTCTTTTCCTGAAGAAGAAATTCTTGCTGAAGGAAAGAACGTTATAGTTATTGGTGGTGGTGATACAGGTTCTGATTGTGTTGGAACTTCGAATCGTCAGAAAGCAAAATCTATAACTCAATTTGAGTTGATGCCTACACCTCCGGCAGAACGTACAGAGGCAATGCCCTGGCCAACCTATCCAATGTTATTGAAAACAACAAGTTCACACGAGGAAGGTGCTGAAAGGAAGTGGTTTATAAATACGAAGGAATTTATCGGTGATGGTAAAGGTAACCTGAAGGCAATCAAAGTTGTTGATGTTGAATGGGAAACAGACTTTTTAGGCCGTCCACTTAAGTTTTCCGAAGTTGCCGGATCTGAGCGTGAACTTCCGGCAGAGCGGGTATTTCTGGCAATGGGTTTTCTTCATCCTCAAAAAACGGGCTTGTTAGAGCAGTTAGGTGTTGATTTGGATGAGCGCGGAAATGTTAAGGCTAAAGAAGGTTCTTATCAAACTAGCGTTAATAAGGTGTTTGCTGCAGGAGATATGAGACGAGGTCAGTCTTTAGTGGTTTGGGCCATTTCAGAAGGTCGTGAGGCAGCCAGAAGAGTTGATCAGTTTTTAACTGGCAGCACAGCCCTGGAAAGCAAAGATGCTGAGAGTATGTATGCTTATTAATAAGCGTTGATGCTAACATAAAACAAGAAATCCCGTCTTTTGGCGGGATTTCTTGTTTTATGTACTTTTTCGGCTTATTAGTATTTGAAGTTCAGTTTCGCAAAAATATCCCATAATACAATCCCTGCCGATACCACAATATTGAAAGAATGTTTGGTTCCGAACTGCGGAATTTCGATACACTCATCTATTAAAGCCATAGCCTCATCCGAAACCCCATTTACTTCATTGCCAAATATTAAAGCATATTTTTTATTTGATGATGTTTTAAAGTTATTAAGTGCAATGCTGTTTTTCGCTTGCTCGATAGCAATAATTTGATAACCTTTTTCACGAAGATCTTTTATCGCTGTAACCGTGCTGTCGTAATAAGCCCAGTCGATAGACTGCGTTGCACCGAGGGCTGTTTTTTCTATTTCGCGGTGAGGGGGCTGACCCGTTATTCCGCATAGAATAACTTGCTCAACAGCAAAGCCGTCTGAAGTCCGAAAAATTGACCCGACATTGTGTAAACTTCTAACGTTATCTAATACAACAACGACCGGAAGTTTTTGCTGACTTTTAAATTCCTCAACACTTACGCGATTTAATTCATCGAGTTTTAATTTCATGATTTGTAACGGATATTTAATAAGCAGACATAAAAGTACTTTAAACGTTTTTAGAACCTCTCTCCTGAATGGAATTTATTAAAAATTAAAATCCGATCCCTGGTGAGGATCGGATTCTTGAAATATTCTATAATAATAATGAATGTGTTATATTTCTCGAACACCCGCACCTATTTCAGAGCTATAAACAGAAGGTGCATACCCTATTTTTTGTGTGTAATACTCTGTAATTTTAGAACTGAAATCGTCAAAATATGCCTTTTTTACCAGGGCGATGGCACAGCCTCCGAATCCTGCACCCGTCATACGTGCTCCTGTAACTTCCGGATAGCTCAGACAAAATTCGACTAAAGTATCCAGTTCTTTTCCTGACACTTCGTAGAGGTTTTTTAGTGAGTCGTGGGATGAGTACATTAAGTCGCCAAAGTCTTTTAAACGGTTCTCCGCCAGCGCAACAGCGGCTAGTTCAACTCGGTCATTTTCCTCAATAACGTGTTTTGCGCGATTCTGTATGGTTATGTTATCAATTAAATGTTTGTGTTTTTCAAAGGTTTCAGAATTAATATCGCATAGATTATTAATCGCGAGCTCTTGCTGTAAAGCTTTCAACGCTGTTTCGCACTCATTAACACGTTCGTTATATTTAGACTCAGCAAGTTTTCTCGGTTTATTTGTATTAATGATAGCAAGCAGGTGATCACCCAGATTGCAATCGACAGCTTGATAGTCCAGAGTTTCGCAGTTTAGCTTTAGCGCTTTTTCTTTTTCGCCAAACGTTACAGCAAATTGATCCATAATGCCTGAATTTACACCAATAAATTCATTTTCGACTTTTTTGCTTAATAGCACGATATCAAGTTTGGAATATCCGGCATTAAATAGAGAGTTGAAGGCATATGCCGTAACTATTTCAATGGAAGCTGACGACGACAGCCCTGCACCGATTGGAAGATTGCCGAAAAAAAGCATGTCAAGACCTTGAACCTGCTTGCCGTCTTTTATGAAATTATGTATAACTCCAAGAGGGTAGTTGAACCAGGTTTCTCCGGATTTCTCGTAGGAATCTTTTACTGGTATATCTAGTATTTCGTTAAAGTTTGTGCTTCTGAATCTGAATACACCTTCATTATTGGGTGCCGTTAAAAGAGTAGTTCCATAAGTAATAGCGCATGGCATCACCAGGCCGCCGTTATAATCTATGTGTTCACCGATAAGATTAACTCTGCCGGGAGCAAAAAAAATATTTGTATTTTCCTGATTAAATAGCTCTTTGAATTGTTCTTTTAAACGTTCTGACATAATGCTTTAAATGAATCGGCTAAATTATAATAATTTTTTAGCAGTAATATAGATTTTGAACTAAAGCACCTTAAATTGACGCGCATTTTTTTATGAAGATAAAATATTGAAGGTTTGTTGCTCCTAATTATTAAGTACCAAATCGAAATTGCTTTAAAAAAAAGAAATCGCCAGGTATGTGGCGATTTCTTTTTAGTAGATGTAAGATTTTATTTTTTAGCAAGGGTTTCTAAATTTATCGTTTTAAAAAGTGCAACTGATAGTGAGGGAGACACACTTACATATAATTGTTTAGTCTCGTTAATTAAATCAACCCAATAGGTACCAACATCGTTAAAATCACTGTTCCCTTCCGGCCTGCTTACGATCTTTAGAGCGGAAGAAAAAGTAGAGTTTTTAAATCTTTTTTCCATTTCGAAGCGTGCTTTCTCTGGTAATTGCTCGTAAGTTAAATATTCTACAGATCCTAGATAGCTTCCTTGTAAATCGTATAAAGCTGCCATCTTTCTTCCATCTGAAGTGAAGGAGGCTTTAATGTATTGCTGGTTTATTTTCCAGGAAATGTCTTTTGCTGATTTAAATTCATCTTCAAATTGCTTCAGAGTGGAGTAAGAGACTTTCTTAACATCATCAGTTAAATCAGTCTTGTCAATTGCAAATGAGCTGGAGGTTACAAGAGCCAAGGTGATAATAATTACTAATTTTTTCATAGTTTTTAAGTTAAATCCTCAACAAATATACATGTATTTTATAAATAGTGTATTTATATCGGAAGTTTAATGAAAAATTAATAATATTTTAATGCAGCGGTTGTGGTTTCAAATTAGTGTGTGCAGAACGCGGTTTTATGACCGTTAGTATTAATATTTTACACTGAAGGCTGTTGAGGTTAATTTAATGTTATAACGAAACGATTTTAGAGGAGAGTAAAGATCCCTATTATCCAGAATTGGATATTTAATGAATACTTTTCTTCGTTAAGAAGATTAAGTGCTCGCTCTGCATAGCCTTCTAAATCAGAAAAGGCCGTCTTATTCAGTCGGCCTTTTCTGATTCATACTTTGAAGATTAGTTTTTTGCGAATGTCTCGAAGCTTGTGCTTTTATAAAGTGAGACATCAGTTTTTGGCGAAATGTTAATATAGATCTTTTCAGTCTCATTCGCTAAATCCACCCAATATGAACCAACATCATTAAATGATGAATTATCTGTTGGTCTGCTTACAATTCTGCGAGCCGAAACAAAAGTATAATCCTTGTATTTGCTTTCGATTTCGGTTTTAGCTTTGTAAGGTAGTTGCTCATAAGATAAATATTGTATAGATCCGATGAAGTTTCCATCCAGGTCGTACAAAGCTGCCATTCTTTTTCCTGTTGAGAAAAAGGAAGCTTTAACATATTTCTCATTGACTATCCACGACACATTTTTTGCTGTGCTAAATTCTTGCTGAAATTGTGAAATTGCTGAAGAAGAAACTTTTTTAACAGCTATATTCCTTTTTGTTTTCTCGATAGCAAATATGCCCGGAATTATTAGAGATAAAACGATAATTAATAATATTCTTTTCATAGCATTTAAATTAAATCCACAACAAAGATAATGTAAGAATAAAAGTAATTCAAAAAAAAATGAATTTTTATGACATATTTATAATATAATCCTCGATTTATTAAAACTTTAAAAAATGCGCGACTTATCGATTGAGTTTTTATGAAATTTTAAAAATTAATTTAACGCTGAGTTTATACCGGTTAAAACTTTGACACCTGGACCGAATATTGTTGATAAGCATTTTTGTATTTATCGTCTTATAAATCCAAATTCGCAAATTGGATTATATGTATGGAAAATAAGAAAGGGTATTCTAAACAAATCGCCGGAGAGTTGTCGATCACTGAAAAGCAGGTTGCTGCTACGATGACCTTACTTGAAGAGGGGGCAACCGTTCCGTTTATTTCAAGGTACCGGAAAGAGCTTACAGGAAGTCTGGATGAAGTTCAGATCGCTGCGATTAGGGATCGGGTCGAGCAATTAAAAGAGTTGGATAAGCGCAAGGAGGCAATCCTTAAATCCCTAACAGAGCTCGGAAAAATTACACCAGAATTAGAGGTTCAGATAAATGCCGCCGAAACGTTAAGTTTATTGGAGGATATATATCTTCCATATCGTCCAAAACGGAAAACCCGGGCGAGTGTTGCACGGGAAAAAGGATTACAGCCCCTCGCTGATTTGATATTAGCTCAAAATAAAATTGATTTAAGCGCCGAGGCCTCTAAGTTTATTGATGCTGAGAAAGGTGTTTCTACCGAAGACGAAGCTCTGTCCGGAGCAAGAGATATCGTATCCGAGTTTATTAGCGAACATACTGAAGCGAGGGCTGTGATCAGACAATTGTTCCTAGATAAGGGAGTTTTTCAATCTAAAGTGATTTCGGGAAAGGAAACAGAAGGAGTGAAGTACCAGGATTATTTTGACTGGACAGAACCCGTTAAATCAGCGCCTTCTCATAGAATCCTTGCACTGAGAAGAGCCGAAAAGGAGCTAATTCTGTCATTAGATATTTTTCCGCCGGTTGAGGATGCAATAAATGTGCTGGAAAAGATATTTATAAAGGCAAATAACAATGCTTCTGAGCAGATAAGACTGGCGGTTGCTGACTCATATAAGAGATTGTTAAAGCCATCGATGGAAACAGAAATCCGGTTATTAACGAAGCGTAGAGCTGACGAAGAAGCTATTCGCGTTTTTGCAGAAAATGCCCGGCAGTTATTACTTGCTGCGCCCCTCGGTCAAAAACGTGTTATGGCGATTGATCCGGGATTTCGTACAGGCTGTAAGGTGGTTTGTTTAGATGCACAAGGACAATTAGTTGAAAATACAAATATTTACCCTCATAGCGGTGCAGGAGGTTTAGCCGAAGCAGAAAAAACCATTCCATTTTTAGTTTCAAAATATCAAATTGAAGCCATCGCTATAGGCAATGGTACGGCGGGTAGAGAAACGGAAGCATTTGTGAGGAAATTAAATTTATCTGAGGTCACGATAGTAATGGTGAATGAAAGCGGCGCTTCGATCTATTCTGCATCTGAGGCCGCACGCGAGGAATTTCCTGACAAAGATGTTACAGTTAGAGGAGCAGTTTCAATTGGCAGAAGGTTAACCGACCCATTGGCGGAGCTGGTTAAAATAGATCCCAAATCCATTGGTGTCGGTCAATATCAGCATGATGTAGATCAAAATAAACTTCAGACATCTTTGGATGATACTGTGATTAGCTGCGTAAATGCTGTTGGTGTCGAGCTAAATACGGCATCGAAACAGATATTGTCTTACATATCCGGATTAGGGCCGCAAATAGCGCAGAATATTGTTGAATACCGTAATAAAAATGGTGCTTTCAGGAGGCGTGAGGAACTAAAAAAGGTGGCCCGGCTTGGCGATAAAGCATTTGAACAAGCTGCAGGATTTTTGAGAATTAGGAATGCAGAACATCCGCTTGATGCAAGTGCTGTACATCCCGAGCGTTATGCTTTGGTAGAACAAATGGCTAAAGATTTGAATTGCAGTGTTCTGGATTTGATGAAAGACGAAAGCCTTCGAAAGAAAATAGCAGTTCAAAAGTATGTGAGTGAATCGGTGGGTTTGCCAACGCTAAACGATATTATCCAAGAATTAGCTAAACCCGGTCGCGATCCGCGGGAGCAATTTGAAGCATTTAGTTTCACAGACGGAATCAACAATATTTCAGACCTAAAAGTAGGGATGACATTGCCTGGAATTGTAACGAATATTACCAATTTCGGCGCCTTCGTTGATATTGGCGTTCATCAGGATGGATTGGTGCATTTAAGTCAGCTTTCTAATCGATTTGTTAAAGATCCCAACGAAGTTGTTAAAGTTCACCAGCAGGTTGAAGTTACTGTTACCGAGATCGATGTTAACCGCAAACGCATTGCTTTAACAATGAAGAAAGATGAGCCTCAAAGGAAGTCAAGTCCCATAAAAGCTCAATCCGGTAAACCGAAAACGCAAAAAAAAGAAATGGATATGAGCGATAAGCTTGCCGCTCTGCGACAGAAATTTTCCTAATCTGCACTGGTAACAAAATTTTTGCGGCAACTCGTATATTCATATTAATAGATAAGAGTTTTTTTTGATTATTAATAAATTTTTGCGATATTTTAGGATAGATGCTTGGATTTAACGCAAACTTGTGAGAGGTGTAGGTCATGTCTTTAAAAGTGCTTTCAGATGGGTATTCGGCTCACCTTTGCCTCCTGCTGTTGTAAAGAGAAAAAGGATTTTATCGATTGACGGAGGCGGTATACGCGGTATTATTGCTGGTCAGGTACTGGTTGCGCTGGAAAAAAAACTTCAAAAACGATCTGGAAATCCCGAGGCACGTTTGGCGGATTATTTTGATTTTTTCGCAGGAACGAGCACGGGTGGTATTCTTACTTGCCTTTATTTATGTCCTTCGGAAGATGATGCAAAAAAAGCCCGCTATAGTGCTGAGGAAGCGATCGGGCTTTATATAAAAAATGGCTTTGAAATATTTAAGCTTTCTATTTGGAAAAAGCTATCCAATCCAGAGGGAATCATTCATGAAATATATAATGTAATAGAATTAGAAAAACTTCTCAAAAAGTATTTCGGAACCGTAAAGCTGAGTACTTTATTGAAGCCGTGTCTTATCACTTCTTTTAATATTAATAAACGGACACCACATTTTTTTGCTCAGCACGAGGCAGTGAAGTTTGGTGATCCGAGCGATTTTTTCGTTTGCGATGTATGCCGGGCGACTACAGCTGCTCCAACCTATTTCGAAACTGCATTAATAAAGTCAATGAGTGACGTTTCCTATCCCCTGGTAGATGGCGGGGTATTTGCCAATAACCCTGCGATGTGTGCTTATTCAGAAGTTCAAAATGCAAAAGGTTTTCCGTCCACAAAAGATATGTTTATCGTTTCTATTGGTACGAACGTGTCAAAAAGGCCGCTCCAAATAAATAATGCCATAGGCTGGGGTACAATAGCATGGTCACGACCTATGATCGATCTTATGATGACCACGGCTTCCGAAACTGTTGATTTTTATTTGAAAAAAATATTTGCGGCTCAAGGTAATGACCAAAATTATATTAGGATACAACCAGGTAGCTTTCATAAAGCTAAACCAAGGATAGACAACGCCAGTCCACAAAATATCCAGGCATTAATCGAAGTTGGAAATATAACAGCCATGGATTATTCCGAGGAGTTAGACCGTATTGTCGATGTATTAATGGAAGGTTCTGATCCTGTAGAATTTTGAGATTTGGTTGATAGTTAACCACGCGTCAGCTGGAGAAAGGAACCGGCGTTAAATAAATGACTGTGGGTTGTATTTTGTGTGTTTGTGGTTTGAAAAACTTATTGAAATTTTCGTATATTGACTATTATAAATTACATGGTTCTCAGCAGGTCGAATTAGAACCATTCACAAATTACATTATGGAAATCTGAATTTAACCTGATTGGATTTGTTGGTTGGCAACATTCGTCGGCGAAATTAAAATTATCCTTATGAACGTCACAAGCCGATATATTAAAAAAGTAGCAATATTAGGTTCCGGAGTTATGGGTAGCCGTATCGCCTGTCATTTTGCTAACATCGGGGTAGAGGTGTTGTTGCTTGACATACCCTCAAAAGAAGTACGGCAAAACGATAAAAAATCTCGCAATAAAATAGTTGATGATTCACTTCAGCTTACTTTAAAGTCGAATCCTTCTCCAATCTATTCTCAATCTTTTTCCAGTCGCATTACTACCGGAAACTTTGAAGACGATATGCAACAGGTTTCTACCTGCGATTGGATTCTTGAAGCGATAATAGAAAAAATTGAAATAAAACAGGAGCTTTTTGCCACCGTCGATAAATATAGAACTCCCGGAACTGTAATTTCATCGAATACATCGGGAATACCCATTCATTTAATGAGCGAAGGCCGTAGTGATGATTTTCGTAAACATTTCTGTGGTACACACTTTTTTAATCCTCCGCGTTATTTGCAGCTTCTTGAAATTATACCGGGTGCAGAGACGTCTCCTGAAATAATTGATTTTTTAATTTATTACGGAGAAAAGTTTTTAGGCAAGACCACCGTTCTGGCCAAGGATACTCCTGGGTTTATAGGGAATCGAATAGGTATGTTTAGCCTGATGAGCACCTTTCATTACGCAAAAACAGCCGGTTTAACGGTGGCTGAAATCGATAAACTTACGGGACCTGTTATTGGACATCAAAAGTCTGCCACGTTTAGAACCAGTGATGTTGTGGGTTTGGATACCATTGTTCATGTAGCCAAGGCTTTTGTTCAAACTCTTGCCGCCGATGAATCCAAGGATGTTTTTGTCGTGCCTGATTATGTTGAAGGAATGATTGAAAAAAAATGGCTTGGTAGTAAGACGGGGCAGGGATTTTATAAGAAGCAGGAAGCTGATGGAAAAACAGATTTTTGGACACTTGACCTGAATACACTCGACTATAGACCTCCTGAAAAAGTTCTATTCCCAGTTTTAGAATCAACTAAACTTATGGAAAGCCTTAAAGAAAGATTGGGCGTGTTGTTCTCTGACATAGGTAAAGCAGGAGACTTTTATCGCTCTACTTTTTATCAGCTTTTTGGATATGCAAGCAGGCGGATCCCTGAAATCTCCGAGGAACTATATAAAATCGATGCGGCAATGTCTGCTGGATTTGGTTGGGAAATGGGTCCTTTCGAAATGTGGGATGCGCTCGATGCCCAAAAAGTCATCAAGGAGATGGAAGCTGCAGGGATCAAAATTTCTGCCTGGGTATACGATATGATTCAAAGTGGTGCCACTTCATTTTATAGGTTGGAAAACGGCATTCGTTTGTTTTACGATATCGATTCCAAATCATATAAAGCCATTCCAGGCACTGAATCCTTAATTCTGTTGAAAAATTTGGCACCATCAAAAAATATTTGGAATAACAAAGGAGCGACGATCACTGATTTAGGCGATGGTATTCTGAATCTTGAGTTCCATACTAAAATGAATACGATTGGCGGAGAAGTTATTGAGGGAATTAATAAGGCGATAGATATTGCCGAACGCGAATATAAAGGCTTAGTTATTTCTAATGAAGGGGCGAATTTTAGCGCAGGGGCCAATATCGCGATGATTTTTATGATGGCCGTTGAACATGAGCTGGATGAATTAAATGCACTTATAAAATTTTTTCAGAATACGATGATGCGCCTGCGTTATTCATCTATACCTGTAATTGCCGCACCACACGGAATGGCTTTGGGGGGCGGATGTGAACTATGCTTCCATGCAGACAAGGTAGTAGCACATTCCGAGCTTTATATGGGTTTGGTGGAATTTGGTGTCGGTTTGATTCCCGCAGGCGGAGGCTCTAAGGAATTTGCTTTAAGATTATCAGACGGATTACGCGATGGTGATGTGGAATTAAACGCTTTTCGCGATAGATTTCTGACCATCGGACAGGCTAAAGTATCGACTTCAGCTTATGATGCTTTCTCGTTAGGATACCTGCGTAAAGATAGAGATGTAGTAGTGGTTTCTCGAAACAGGTTGCTGGCTCAGGCTAAGCAGCATTGCCTTCAAATGTGGGAGGACGGTTATTCTCAGCCTTTTAGGAGAAAAGATATAAAGGTTTTAGGTAAGCCCGCTCTAGGTTTAGGATATGTCGGAGCTAATAATATGTTTGCCGGTAATTACATAAGCGAACACGATGTTAAGATAGCTAAAAAATTAGCATTTGTTTTATCTGGTGGGGATTTATCACAGGCCGCTATCGTTGACGAGCAATATCTGCTCGACCTGGAAAGAGAGGCTTTTTTATCTCTTTGTAAAGAGAAGAAGACACTAGAAAGAATCCAGTCAGTTTTGTCAGGTGGAAAAATATTAAGGAATTAAATAGAAAGGACATGAACGCATATATAGTAGCAGCCTTCAGAAGCGCAGTTGGGAAGGCCAACCGGGGAGGCCTCCGTTTTACCCGGCCTGATAGACTTGCTTCAGATGTTATCAAGCACTTAATGGCGTCAGTTCCTAATGTTGAAAATAAGCAGATTGACGATGTAATTGTCGGCAATGCAATGCCGGAGGCAGAGCAGGGTTTAAATGTTGGACGATTAATTTCCTTATTAGCACTTGATACTGATAAAGTGCCTGGAATGACTGTAAACAGGTATTGCGCGTCGGGTTTGGAAACTATCGCGATAGCTTCGGCAAAAATTCATGCCGGATTAGCAGATTGTATCATTGCCGGAGGGGTAGAAAGTATGAGCCTTATTCCTATGGGAGGTTGGCGGGTGGTACCCGATGCTGATACAGCGCTAAACCATCCTGATTACTACTGGGGTATGGGTTTAACCGCCGAGGCGGTAGCAGATGAATATAAGATCAGCAGGGAAGATCAGGACGAATTCTCTTATCGTTCACATCAAAAAGCGATATCGGCAATAAATGAAGGTAGGTTTGATAAGCAGATAGTGCCGGTAAACGTAGCTGAGCAATATATTGATGAAACCGGAAAAAGACGAAGCAGGGATTTTACAGTAAATACTGATGAAGGACCGAGAGCCGATACCTCAATCGAAGGTCTTGCAAAATTAAAACCCGTGTTCAAAGCTAATGGAATGGTAACTGCAGGCAATTCATCTCAAACCAGCGATGGGGCCGCATTCGTGATGGTTGTCAGCGAACGCTTCCTTAAAGAAAATAATCTGCAACCAATTGCAAGATTGGTAAACTATGCAGTGGCAGGCGTTCCTCCGCGTATAATGGGTATCGGACCCGTAATAGCCATTCCAAAAGTTTTAACGATGGCAGGGCTTCAGCAAAAAGATATTGATCTGATCGAACTCAATGAAGCTTTTGCCGCCCAGTCACTTGCAGTTATACATGAGTTAAAGCTGGACCAGGAAATTGTGAATGTGAACGGAGGGGCAATTGCATTAGGACATCCTTTGGGTTGTAGCGGAGCTAAACTTTCGGTTCAGATTATTGACGAGATGAGCAGAAGGGGTAGTAAGTACGGGATAGTCAGTATGTGTGTGGGGACCGGTCAAGGTGCTGCAGGAATTTTTGAACGATTTTAAAAAAAAAATATTAAAAATTATATGAAGTTAAAACGCAGACATCCAATATAAATCATACACTTAAAACTTTAAATTATGAGTATATCCATCCAATCAACACCGATAAAAGGGGGCGAGTTTCTAATCAGAGAAACAAAAGCAGGGGATGTGTTTATTCCGGAGAACTGGACTGACGAGCAATTAATGATTGCTCAGACCTGTCAGGACTTTATTGATCAGAAAGTAATTCCCAATTTAAATAGAATTGACGCTCAGGAAGATGGCGTTATGGTCAGCCTTTTAGACGAAGCTGGTAAACTCGGACTATGCGCCATCTCCCTCCCGGAGGAATACGGCGGTTTCGGCAAAGACTTTAATACATCCATGTTGGTAAGTGAAAAAACAGGCGCTGGCGCTTCGTTTTCTGTGGCCTTCTCTGCCCACACGGGTATCGCAACTTTACCGATTTTATATTACGGAAATAAAGCCCAAAAGGATAAATATATTCCCAAACTGGCAACTGCGGAATGGAAAGGTGCATACTGCTTAACCGAACCTTCGGCAGGTTCTGACGCCAATGCGGGAAAGACCAGGGCTATATTATCGGAAGACGGAAAATTTTATATCCTTAACGGGCAGAAAATGTGGATCACCAATGCTGGTATTGCTGATGTGTTTACGGTTTTTGCCAAAGTTGATGACGATAAACACATGAGTGCCTTTATCGTGGAAAAAGGAATGGAAGGGTTTTCATTGAATGTGGAGGAGCATAAAATGGGTATTAAGGGAAGTTCTACCCGACAAGTCTTTTTCAATGAGTGTAAGGTGCCTGCCGAGAATTTACTTTCGGAGCGGGGAAACGGTTTCAAGATAGCCCTAAATATTTTGAATATCGGGAGAATTAAGTTGGGTGCTGCGGTGTTGGGTGCTGCCAAAAATGTTATTACACAATCGGTAAAATATGCAAATAAACGGCATCAATTCGGTAGGGCTATTGCAGAATATGGTGCTATTGAGTATAAAATAGCCGAACAAGTTATTCGCACATATGCCACAGAATCTGCTGTTTACAGAGCGGGGCAAAATATCGAAGATGCTATTCAAGATCTGATCGAAAACGGTATGGATGCCGCTGAGGCAAAACTTAAAGGAACTGAACAATTTGCCATTGAAGCCGCAATAATTAAAGTCCATGCTTCCGAAGCATTAGATTATGTAGTAGATGAAGGCGTTCAGATTTATGGCGGCATGGGCTATAGCACCGAAGCTCCGATGGAAAGAGCATATCGCGATTCGCGTATTAACAGGATTTTCGAAGGAACTAATGAGATAAACAGGTTGCTGATAGTAGACATGATGTTGAAGCGTGCTCTGAAAGGTGAATTTGATTTGACAGGTCCCGCAAAAAAAGTGGCAGCTGAATTATTAAGCATTCCTGATTTTAATGGTACCGAGGGCGATGTTTTCGACCAGGAGAAAAAATATATAGCAAACTTTAAGAAGGCAGTATTATTGGTTGCCGGAGCTGCTGTTCAGAAACTAAATCAAGCTCTTTCTGAACAGCAGGAGGTATTAATGTATCTGGCCGATATGATAATTGAGGTGTATGTATCCGAATCACTGCAACTGAGAGTAGAAAAGCTAGCCGGACAGCAGCCTGAAAAAGCTACAGAGCAGATAGAAATGATGAAAGTTTACATCAGCGATGCTGCTGATCGTATTTATAAAGCCGGCAAGGAAGCTCTTAATTCGTTTGCAGAGGGCGACGAAAAGAAATTGATGCTCATGGGATTAAAACGCTTTACCAAAACTGATGATGTAAATACTACCGCGGGCAGAAGAAAAATAGCTGCAAAAATTATTACTCAAAACCATTATTGTTTTTGATATGGGATAGACCTAATTCAATTGATATGGAAACTTTAACCAGATTATTCGACTGTATAAAAATTCAGGCGAAAGCTCCCCGTCCTGATTTCTTAGGAGCAAAAATGAATGGCAAGTGGCATGCTTACGGTACCCTTCATGTGCATCAGATGATTGATGAATTAGCGATTGCCCTTCTGAAATTAGGTATTTCTGCTAATGATGGAACTCCGGAAGGATGTGATAAGATTGGTTTGATAAGCACGGGTAGACCCGAATGGGTGATTACCGACCTCGCTGTTCAGCAAACAGGTGCTATTCTGGTTCCTCTGTATCCGACAATTGGGATGAGCGAGCTCGAAATGATTCTTCACGAAGTTGATCTTAAAGTGATTTTTGTGGAAAATGAAGAGTTGTATCATAATGTGAAATTGACTGCTCAGAAGTTATCGGCACCATTAAAGATATTCACATATAATGAAATTGAAGACGCGGTTTTTTGGGAAACGCTGCTTCATCCGTTTACTTCAGACGAAGAATCTCTTCTTCGTCAAACAGCGGATAAGATTCACGAGGACGATGTTTCGACCATCATCTATACATCAGGTACCACCGGTCACCCTAAGGGAGTAATGCTTACTCATAAAAATATTTTAAGCAATGTAAAGGCCTGTTATAAAGTTTTGGATCAGATACCTCTGACTGAGAGAAAGGCATTTAGTTTTTTGCCCCTGAATCATATTTTCGAAAAAATGATTACGTATTGCTATCTGTTTAATGGCTTTTCGATTTATTATGCCGAAAGTATGGAAACTATCGGGGCGAATCTTAAAGATGTAAAGCCAGATATTTTTGCATCTGTACCCCGTTTACTTGAAAAGGTATACGAACGTATTTTAACAGAGGGCAATAAATTGAAAGGCGTTAAAAGAAAGATCTTTTTCTGGGCAATGCATCTTGCAGAGCAACACGAGATTAACTCCTCTGGGGATTTGTTTTATAAGATCCAGATGAAAATTGCCGACAGACTTGTTTTTAGCAAATGGCGGGCAGCTATTGGCGGTAATGTGAAAGCTATAGTTTTAGGTGGCGCCGCATGCCAGATTCGTTTGGAAAAGATTTTTACTGCAGCAAAAATTGTTATTATGGAGGGTTATGGACTCACAGAAACATCACCCGTAATTGCTGTAAATCACTATGATAAAAATGAACGAATATTTGGAACGGTAGGTATGGTGATTGATGGTGTCGAAGTTAAGATCGCGAAGGATGGCGAGATTCTATGCAAAGGTCCAAACCTTATGAAGGGTTATTATTTGCAGCCTGACTTAACCTCGGAGGTATTGGTTGGCGGATGGTTTCACACCGGCGATATTGGCGAATTCGTGAAAGGAAAGTTTCTTAAGATTGTTGATCGTAAAAAGGAGATCTTCAAAACTGCGGGTGGTAAATATGTGGCTCCTTTGCCTATTGAAAACAAGATGAAGGAAAATAAATATATCGAACAAATAATCGTTCTCGGACCTGAAAGGAAATTTACCTCAGCCTTACTGGTTCCTTCCTTTTTGAATCTGAAGGAATGGTGCGCCAGAAACCAGGTGTCATTTACAAGCAATGAACAGGTTATCAAGGATGAACGCGTGATCGCATTTTACCAGTCTCTTGTTAATAAATATAATGCTGGATTTAGTCACGTAGAACAGGTGAAAAAGATTTCTCTATTACCAGTTGAATGGTCCATTGCTAATGGAGAATTAACACCTAAAGGAACAATTAAGCGAAAGGTGATAATGGAGAGGTATAAGAAAGAAATTGAAGAGATCTATGCCGATCATCAGTTTGAAAAAGACATGGTGTAAGAGAATGGGTAATATTTCATGTAATCATTAATATTATCCATTTATTCTTAAGCTTAATTACCCCTTCGCAGGAACGAATCTGGTTACCTGATTTTTAATTGGTTTAAGCGTCCTTAAAAACGAGTAAATTGCTTCCAGGTCTTGCACTTTCATTCCTCCATACATGGTCCATGGCATAATTGTTTGAAATTCTGATCCTGAGACAGTTTTTATTGTATGCCCGGAATCGGCAAAGGTTTTAAATCTTTCTACAAAGTGCTTCTGTGTCCAGTTTCCAATACCCGTTTCTTTGTCAGGAGTTATATTGGCAGTATATACTGAGCCGCCCGGTAATTTAAATTCTCGTCCACCGGCAAAATCCATTCCTTCAACGAATTTACCATCCAGCAAGTTTGTGTGGCAATCAAAACAAGCAGAAGCATTAACTAAATAAGCACCATATTCCAGTGTTTTAGAAGTGGAAGGAAGCTTTTGCGGACTTGCTTTCTTTGGAATAGTATTAACTATAAAATTTAAAGGGAAATCCAGTTCTTTTTCAGCCACGGCAGTTCGTTTTTCCGGTAATGTGCGTAAAAATGCGATGATTGAATAAATATCTTCTTTGTCCATTTTTCCATAAGAAGCGTAAGGCATTATCGGGAAAATGGCTGAGCCATCTTTTTTTACACCTGTGGTTATTGCCCGAAATATTTCACCGTCTGTCCAGCTTTTTAAATTGTACGGCGTAATATTGGGACTGTAAATCGTACCTGGAATACCTGCAGCTTCATCAAATTTTTCTCCTCCGGCACCAATGCTATTTACATCTATCGGTCCTGAAAATTTACTCCAGTCACGCGTTGAATGACAGTCAATGCAAACAGCAACATTCATTGCCAGGTACCTGCCTCTTTCAACCCTTTCGGGGGTTAGTTCAATTTTTAAATCAGGAGCTTCGCCAACGTTGGGTAAGGCAAACTTGACATAACTTAATAGCGATCCAATAATAACTACCAATGCTAAAATAGCATAGATGATGATTTTTCCAGCTTTTTTCATGTACTATGTGATAAGGTTAGTTTTTCAGACGCACAGACCGCGCCAAATGCTACATGAAAATAAAAAAATTATTTAATATCAATTAAATAATTTACTTAATACTAGCTCAATTGATTGTTTTATAGCTTTTTGAGGCGCATTGCTGAATTGCTGGCTTACCCGGTTGGCTAGTATTGTATTCACAGAAATCGCTTTATGTCCTAATATTTTAGCTAAGGCATAAATACCCGCAGTTTCCATCTCGAGGTTGGTAATTTGATGGTGGTTATAGTTAAAGTTTTGAAAACTTCTGATCAGATTGTCGTTTGAGCTTCTTGCCCGCAGCATGCGGCCTTGGGGAGCGTAAAAGCCCGGCGTCGTAACTGTAATGCCATGTTTAAGGTCTTTGCCGATTTGAAAAAGCAGGTCATTGTCGGCTGCGGCTACATAGGGGAAAATGTTGGTAAGCCCCTGAAAATGACTTTCAATAGCGCGTTTAAAATGTTCTTCTTCTAATGTCAACGCCTGGTTATAATAATGCATCAAGCTGTCTAAGCCAATTGCATATTCAGAAACCAGGATGCTGTCCACAGCGATGCTTTCCTGTAAAGAGCCGGATGTTCCTATACGGATTATGTTTAACGATTTCTTTAGTTGTTTTTCTGTACGTGATTGGAAATCAACGTTTGCTAAAGCATCTAATTCATTTAAAACAATGTCGATATTATCGGTGCCAATTCCTGTAGATAATACAGTAATTCTATTTTGCCCTATATAGCCTGTATGAGTAACAAACTCTCTTTTTCCTTTTTTTAATTCAATTGAATCAAAATGTATGGACACTTCACTTACCCTGTCAGGATCTCCGACTGTAATAATAGTATCAGCAATATCTTCGGGTAAAAGATTTAGATGATAAATGCTGCCATCCGCATTCAATATAAGGTCGGTTTCAGGAATAGGAGTCATTGTGTTCTGAGATATGTTAAGGTGCTAGGATTGATCTTTTCTAGTTTTGAGATGACTGTATTTACCAGAGCTTTCGGAATGTCGAGCTCTATATCGCAGGTATTTTCAAATTGCTGATTAAGGATTGTTAAACTGTGATCCTTAATGATTTTCATAACATCATTCATCTGAAGATAGTTAAAGGAAATCATATAAACATCATTCACGGTTAATTCAATAATTTTCGCTGTGTTTAAGGCATCAGTAGTAGCAGATTTATACGCATTAATTAACCCGGGTACGCCTAAAAGTGTGCCTCCGAAATATCTAACTACCACTACAAGGATATTCGTCAGGTCGTTTGAAAGAATAGTGTTTAGGATCGGTCTTCCAGCCGTGCCGGAAGGCTCTCCATCATCATTTAAACGGAAAACAGATCGGTCAGGGCTTAGGCGGAGTGCCCAGCAATGGTGCCTTGCTTTTGGATGCAGAGCTTTCAGAGCTGAAATGTACTCTTTTACATTCCCCTCCGACTTAATAGGATAGGCATATGCCAGAAATTTACTGCCTTTATCCCTGAAAATCCCTTCAGAAGCTTCAGCAATCGTTTTATAGCGGTCATCAAAAAGCATGCAGGCAAGTATAGGTAAAAGAAGGGAAGGGCGGAAGCTGGAATTTGAACAGGTATTGTTAAAATGAATAGATATCACACAGCTAAGTGAACTTTTTAAAACTTGCGGGCAAATCTTCCTGTTAAACAGAAAATCATCTATCTAAATAATTTATGCAGGAATCAAACGAAGAAAAACAAGTGCAACCACCTCAGACGCAGAAAAAGCAACCAGGTATAGAATCGAAAATGACACCCCGACCTGCTTTTGAGGGCCAGGACGTATTTTCGAAGCTGGCAGGAAAAGTTGCCATTATCACCGGTGGCGATAGTGGAATCGGCCGTGCTGCAGCGGTACTTTATGCCAGGGAAGGTGCCGATATCGTAGTTGCTTACCTGGATGAGCATAAGGATGCTGAAGAAACTAAAAAGCAAGTTGAAGAAGAAGGCCAGCAATGTTTGTTAATAGCAGGGGATGTGGGCGATGAGCAGCATTGCATAAAAATTGTGGAAGACACGATCCGGAAATTTGGCCGTTTAGATATTCTGGTTAACAACGCGGCAGTTCAATATCCGCAAGAAAATATTGAAGATATTTCATCGGAACAGCTCGAAAAAACCTTCCGGACAAATATCTTCGCCTATTTTTATATGGTTAAAGCCGCGGTGAAATATCTGCAAAACGGAAGTTCAATCATTAATACGACTTCGGTAACGGCCTACCGGGGAAGCAGCCATTTATTAGACTATGCATCCACAAAGGGTGCAATCGTGGCTTTTACGCGCTCTCTTGCTCAGAATCTTGCAAAAAAAGGAATTCGTGTAAATGGAGTGGCGCCGGGTCCGATCTGGACTCCATTAATTCCCTCAACATTTCCTGCTGATCAGGTCGCTACCTTCGGCAGTGATGTTCCCTTAGGGAGACCCGGGCAACCGGAAGAGGTAGCCCCGTGCTATCTGTTCTTAGCTTCAGAAGATGCAAGTTATATGATAGGACAGGTTCTTCATCCCAACGGAGGAGAAATTATCAACGGTTAAATTGCTAAAAACTGTCTTAGTTTTGGGTTCAAAAACACATTTAGGACGATAAAATGATAATATTAATGTCTTTTATCGTTCTAAAGTTTTGCATACGGTTTAATCCTGCTATTTTTGTTAGCCGAAGGCCGAAGCAATTAACATGAAATTAAGTCAGAAAGAAGCACTTTTTACCAATGAGGTAGTAACGAGGTTTGAACTTTACAATAGTTTATTTTTAACCCTACCGTTCTATCGCATTAAACACACAGGAACATTATTGCCATTTTTTACCTCTCATTGCGAGGGAGGAGTGAAGAATCATTTGGCTCCCGAAGATATTATAGAGAGTTTTTTTGGACAGTACGAACAGTATGTTCAAGCCGAGGATCGCTTTGACCTTTTATTCAGGTTCATACAATACATTGAAAGACAAGTTGTGCTATTTGATGCTATAGAAGATTCGGCGTTTAATAAAACCAGTCGAAATGAGGATACGGGAAGTTTGCCGGTATTACTGCAACAGGCTGCTTCAAATCCGGCAATGAAGGCACAAATTCAAAAAAAGCTTGAGGAGTTTTCATTAAGATTAGTATTAACGGCGCACCCAACGCAGTTTTATCCGGGAAGTGTATTAGCGATTATTACCGATTTAACAGAAGCATTAAAAGCCAATAATGTAAGTTCAATACATGAACTCTTACAACAATTAGGAAAAACTCCATTCTTTAAAAAAAATAAACCTACTCCGGTAGACGAGGCAGTAAGTTTAGCATGGTTTTTAGAGAACGTGTTTTACAATGTAGTTTCAAATCTGCAGAAACAAATAGAAAATGAGTTCGAGGGGCCTGTATTTATTAATCCACAGCTTATAGAACTTGGTTTTTGGCCCGGAGGAGACAGAGACGGAAATCCGAACGTAACTTCTAAAAGCACGAAGGATGTTTCAGAAATATTGAGAGAAATTCTTTTCCGGTGCTATTACCGCGATTTTAAAACGCTTAAACGACGGATTACTTTTCGTGGGGTAGAGAAATATCTGGATCGGTTGCAGGAGCTATTTTATCAGAATAGTTTTATGCGTGTTGAAGAGCCATATGATTTGCAGGATGAAATAATTGAAAATCTTGAGGCTATCAAAGCCGTTCTTGTTAATAGTCACGACAGTCTTTTCTTAAACACTGTAGACGATTTAATTCGTAAGGTAAGGTTATTTGGATGTTACTTCGCTTCGCTTGATATTCGTCAGGATAGTCGTGTGCTAAGAAAAACACATCAGGCTTGCCGCCAATATTTAAGTTCTCCTTTCCCGGAAGGGTATGATGAATTACCTGAACAGGAAAAACTTCAAAAACTAACTTTCGAAGAAGCGGATTGCCCGTGTAATACATTGGACGATTTAAGCAACGATACTCTTCAAACTATTCGTTTGATGAAAAATATTCAGTTTGCCGGCGGTGAAAAAGCTTGTCACAGGTTTATTATCAGCAACTGTCAGCAGGCATCTGATATCTTACAGCTTATGAACCTCTTTATGTGGAGCGGCTGGAAAAAAGAAGATATTCATGTTGATTTCGTTCCTTTATTCGAGACCGTTCAGGATCTTTCGTCTGCTGCTCATGTAATGGAAAGTCTTTATACACATCCGTTTTACAAAGGACATCTGGAAAACAGGGGCAATAAGCAGGTGATTATGCTTGGTTTCTCGGATAGCACGAAGGATGGAGGCTACTTGATGGCAAACTGGTCAATTTATAAAGCTAAAATTGAACTTACTACCATTGCCAGAAATTACGATATTGATCTGGCGTTTTTTGACGGCCGTGGAGGCCCACCCGCACGCGGTGGTGGTAAAACCCATAAGTTTTACGCGACAATGGGTCAGGAAATTGCCAACGACCACATTCAATTAACTATCCAAGGGCAAACAATCAGCAGTCAATACGGCTCTTTTGATACCGCGCATTATAATATTGAACAGTTAATTAATGCAGGGGTTGTTTCATCTCTGGATACACATAATGATAAGGATACATTAACTGCTGCTGAAAAAGCTTTAATTGATGTGATGGCTAACGAAAGCCATCACGCGTTCGTAGCATTAAGAGAGGATCCGTTATTTTTAAAATATCTTGAATCTTACAGTCCTTTAAAGCTGTTATCACAGATAAATATAAGCAGCAGGCCAGTTAAACGTAACTCTGGTGCAGAGCTTAAACTTGAAGATCTTCGTGCCATTAGTTTTGTTACCGCGTGGAGTCAGTTAAAGCAAAATATTCCAGGATTTTACGGTGTAGGTTCAGCTTTAAAAAAAGTGAAAACAAATGGCGGCTGGGAGGAAGTAAAGCGTCTTTATATAAGCTCCGGTCAGTTTAAAACGATGATAGACAACTGTATGATGTCTATGTCGAAGTCTGATTTCAGAATTACCGCGTATCTTCAAAAAGATAAAGAGTTCGGGTATTTTTGGAAAACGTTAAAAGCCGAATATGAGCTTACGCGGGATCTTATTCTTGAATTAACCGGTACCAAATTAATTATGGAACAATATCCGGTTGAGCGCCGCTCAATAGCCTTAAGAGAGAAAATTATCTTGCCTTTGGTAACTATCCAGCATTATGCTTTACAAAAGTTGCAATCAGAGGATCTTGATGAAAAGCAAATCGCAATCTATAATAAGCTGGTGATTAGAACAGTTTATGGAATTGTAAACGCGGGAAGAAATTTAGCTTAATTTCAACAAGTCCAAATAATTATTTATTTCCAAAGCCTAAGTTTTATAACTTAGGCTTTCTTGTTTTTGTACTATGAAGAAGCTACTGTTATTAATTATACCTTGTTTCCTTGGTTTATCGTTTAAAGCGGACTTTGCCAGCGCAAAGAAGCCGGTAAAAGTTTTGATATTTTCGAAAACTATGGGTTTCAGGCACAAAAGTATTGCCGATGGTATCGTTGCGATTCAAAAGTTGGGTCAAGAGAATAATTTCGTTGCTGATACAACTGAGGATCCATTAAAATTCACATCCCAAAACTTGAAGAATTACAAGGCTATAATTTTTCTGAGCCCTACCGGTGAGTTTTTCAATGTCGAACAAAAAGCGGCTTTCAGAAATTATATTCAGAAAGGGGGAGGTTTTGTCGGGATACATGCCGCTACCGATTGTTTGTTTAAATGGGAATGGTATGGCAAGATGATAGGTGCATATTTTACCGATCATCCAGCTATCCAGGAAGCCTCTTTAACCTTGGTTAACACTAAACATTCAGCAACTAAATCACTGGTTTCGCCCTGGAAGCGTACAGATGAATGGTACAATTTCAGATATACGAATCAGAATATAAAGGTGCTTATAAATATTGATGAGAATAGCTACAAAGGTGGTAAAAACGGTGATCCTCATCCGGTTTCCTGGTATCATGATTTTGAAGGCGGAAGGGTTTTTTACACAGCTTTAGGCCATACATCTGAATCGTATACATCAGATGAGTATTTTTTAAAGCATCTGCTGGGCGGCATAAAATACGCAGCTAATGTCAAATAAGTGCTCTTGTAATCATCACCTAATTAAACTATTATGGAGAATCAAATCGTTACGGGTATATTGTCGTATGGCATGTCGGGAAGGTTGTTCCACGCGCCTTTTATAGATACACATCAAGATTTTAAGTTTTATTCTGTCACAGAACGGCACGAAAAGAAAGCGACTTTACGATATCCGGATGTTATCAGCTACAATTCTGTGGATGACTTAATAGCCGATCCAACAGTTGAGTTAGTAATAGTTAATACCCCGAATAATACACATTACGAGTTTTCAAAAAAGGCTTTATTGGCCCAGAAACATGTGTTAGTTGAAAAGCCTTTTGCTGCTACATCCGCCGAAGCGAAGGATTTATTTGACCTTGCCAGGAAAGTTAATCGCAAGATTATGGTTTACCAGAACCGACGCTGGGATTCGGATTTTTTATCTGTGAAAGCTGCTATTGAAAGCGGAGATCTCGGAAATTTAATCGAAGTCCATTTTCGTTTTGATCGCTACCGGAGAGAAATCAGTAAGAAAGCATTTAAAGAAAACCCGCTTCCGGCTAGTGGTTTAAGTTACGATTTAGGCCCGCACTTGCTCGATCAGATAATAAGTTTGTTTGGAAGGCCATTGAAGTTCTTTAAGACTTTAAGGACTTTCAGACCCGATTCTCAGGTTGATGATTATATGAATGTTCATTTAATTTATCCCGGGGGACTGAACGTTTTTGTGACGGCAAGTTTGTTAACAGCACATCCCTTACCTGCCTTTGTTTTACACGGAACTCAGGGGAGTTTTGTGAAAGAACGAACAGATGTTCAGGAAGATCAATTGGATAAAGAAATTTCTCCCCTGGATAAATCTTACGGAGTTGAGCCCGACGGAGTTGAAGGTATTATGGTTGTTATCGATCCCGAAGGGAATAAATCTTCAAGTTACCACACCGCTGTAAAAGGAAATTATAACAGGTTATTTGATGCTGTTTACGCCCAGATTCGGAAAGACGAGCTATATCCTATACAGGAGGAAGAAATACTTTGCCAGTTAGAAATACTTGAAAGCGAAAGTTTCTAATAGGAACTTTTTAAGTGTTATAATCCGTGCAGTATCGGATGTTTTTTAATTATTACTATTTTAAGCCGAATGAATAAAATCAGACTTTTTCAGGTTGATGCTTTCACCGAAAAGCAGTTTAAAGGAAATCCAGCAGCAGTTTGTTTGCTTTATGATGAAATTTCTGAAGACACTATGCAAGCGATTGCCGCCGAGAATAATCTGTCTGAGACTGCTTTTGTCGTTAAGGTTAAAGATGGCTTTAATTTAAGATGGTTTACGCCAACCGTAGAAGTCGACCTCTGCGGCCATGCTACTTTAGCAAGTGCGTTTATTATTTGGCAGGAAGGCGAAATCGCTAAAGATGAAACTGTAAGGTTTAATACACGGAGTGGCTTGTTAACCGCTGTGCGAAAGGGAGACTGGATTGAACTTGATTTTCCTGCATCGTTTGAAAAAGAGAGTTCTCTGCCGAAGGAAGCACTTGTCGCCTTGAATGTTAAACCAGTAAACGTAGTGTTTTCTGAGACCAGGTATCTGGTGGAATTGGCCACAGAGGAAGAGGTTCGGGGCTGTAAGCCTGATTTTAATACGCTCAAGAATCACGACATGATCGTTCTTACCAGTAAAGGAAACAAATCATCGGATTACGATTTTATTTCACGCTCATTTGCTCCTGCACATGGAATTGATGAAGATCCGGTAACAGGTTCTTCGCATTGCTGCCTGACGCCCTATTGGTCTAAAAGATTGGGAAAATCTGAGATGTTTGCCTATCAGGCCTCAGAGCGTGGAGGTGAAATCAAAGTGAAACTTTCAGGTGACAGAGTGTTGTTTTCTGGTAAGGCAGTTACTGTTCTCTCCGGATATTTTTTGTTAGATAAATAGCCGCTATACCGAATTTTTGTGACAAAGTCTTAATTCCTTATCAGCTTCTTAAAGTATTTTAAACCTAAGCCATGGGTTATTGTTCAATGTTTAGACAAAAACTAACATGACACCGATGGAAATTTTAAAAAATGCAGAATATATCCCTATAAAAAGCTCTGGTTTGGAGTATTATAAAGTTGCTCCCGGTGTATGGGGAATGAAGATACTCTTTGTTAATGTCTATCTTATTTCCGCTGGAGAAAACGCAGGAAATAGTTGGGTGTTGGTGGATACCGGTCTTAAAGGCTCAGCAAATAAAATCATACGAATGGCAGAAGATATCTTCGGTGAGGATACTAAACCTTCGGCCATCATTTTAACACACGGACATTTTGACCATGTAGGTGGAATGGATGAGCTATTGGATGTTTGGGATGCGCCTGTTTATGCCCATTACCTCGAACTTCCGTATCTAAAAGGTGTTTCTTCATATCCTCCCCCTGATCCGATGGTGGGCGGTGGTTTGATGAGCCTGATGTCATGGGCCTTTCCAAAAAGCCCTAAAGATTTGGGAACGAGAGTGCATCGCCTGAACACAAGCGGAGATGTACCGGGACTGCCGGACTGGCAATTTATTCATACACCAGGGCATTCTCCCGGACAGGTTTCACTCTTTAGAGAGAGCGATGGTACATTGATCGCTGCGGATGCTTTTGTAACTACGAAACAAGAATCTGCTTTTTCTGTCATAACCCAGAAGCATATTCTGGCTGGTCCGCCGAAATATTTTACGATAGACTGGATTGCCGCCAAAGAATCCGTGCAAAAGCTTCTGGATCTTAAACCCCAGGCGGCAGCTACCGGACATGGTTACCCGATGTATGGGGAAGAATTAACTTCATCATTAGCAAATCTCGTAGCCAACTTTGAAAAGGAAGCTGTGCCCGCTTATGGCAGATATGTAAAAGAACCGGCAAGAACCAATAAAAATGGTGTCCAATATATCCCGAAACGTGTGAATAACCCTGAATTACTTGCTACTGTTGCTTTAGTAGGGGCGCTGGCTGCGTTTGCGATTGTTTGGAAACTAACCCGAAAAAAGGAGGTGAAGGATGACTTTAGCGTTTCTGAATTATTTGCAAAAGGGTTTAGCTGAAACTATCCCGGGAAGGGAAGAGTCAAACGCAGAGACAAAAAAGATCTAGGCGTTTGAGGAGCATATAAAAAGCGTTAGTTATTTTTGAATGGTTCATTCTTCAAAATAACTAACGCTCGTAAAAAAAGCTTAGAGAGAATATCGCATGAATGCTGCGACAGGGCTGTCTGCCGGCATCTTTTCTTTTTCTAACACGTGAACCTCTCCGCCATTCATGATCGTTTTGACGATTGCTTTATTAATCAGACACTCGTCATCATCCTGTTTCTTTTCATGAATAGAGACCTTATTATTGCTTTCATCAAAATGTCCCCAAATCCGTTGATCTTTTTGAACAAACAGATCGGAAACCTGAGCGAAATAAGCTGCGGGGATAACTTCCTCCGGAATAGAGGTAGTTAATTCCTTGGCGGAGTTATTGTAATAGTTTTTCAGAGCTTCTTTGCTATATTCTCTAAAATATGGAGCAAGCTTGTCTCTTACCTTCTGATATAAACTCTGTCTGTCTTCATGTTCAAAATTACCGGTTAGACTTACTTCGGCAATATGTTTGTAATTCGAAATTTGCTTATAATAAGCTATTTCATAATCAACAGAGGCCAATACTAAAGGCACGTGCTGATTGTGTAATACTTCGCTCCATAAAGTTTGGTCGACTTCCTTCAGATATTGTAATAGATATTCGTCTTCGTCAGAAAGGCCTGATCCATGTCCGTGGAAGCTAGCTCCGACCGATGCGGCGGCTCCTGCAGCAGCACCGGCTCTTCTATGTAGTTGCCTGGCTTCCTTCAATTCAAATGGAACCACATCGTCAATTCCCGTAGGTAATTCATCTATTTGCAGCTTCTTCATTTCAAACTGATCGCCCTCGTAAAATTTACACGCATGTTTGCTTAAAACAAGCAAATAAAAGCGATGCCGTCTTTCCATTACCGGAAGAATCGGCGTAAGTAGAAATGAACTGTTTACCAGCACTTCTTCTTTAACAGGTAAAGGTAGCTGGTACATTTTAAAAAAGCCATTAGCCAGGAATACGGCCAGTCCCTGCGATTGTTTATTCCAGAATTCTTCGTTTCTGATCAGCTCTAAAGCTGGGGCTAGAATAGAATCAACTTTTCTGGTGTCGAATCCTTTTGCAGTCAGCTGGACTCTGGCTTTTTGAACGTTGTTTTTAAAAACAAGCGTGTCATATTTCTCATTTACTTCCATCCCAGAAGAGTGGGTGGGTATAAAGATGCTTACGCAACCATCGGTATGATAGCTAGCAAGCTCCTTAAATTCATCTTTTGAAATCACCTCCATAGTTTAAGCTTTAAGACTGTTATTATTGTTTACATGACCTTTGTTAACATTACGGTTTACGTGCCTTAAACTCACATTTGCAGAAGGTTCATCTTCTCCATCAGTGTACTTTTCTGCTAATTCATTATCTGTTTCCAAATCATTCACTGCTAAGGCGTTTTTTAAGCCGTGTGTTTCACGTCCGCTGCCAGAAGGTTTCCCTTTCGGAGGAACATACCCTGTTTTTGTTTTAGCCATTTTAATAAATTTAAGTGTAAGATTTTATTTGCCTCTTCGATATACTTAGGTGTATTCTTAGACACCGGGCAATGACAGGTCATTTGGTATACCTGTAGCATGATTTTTAAATTTTCGGGTGACTTTATCTTGTATTTGATACAAATCTTCTATTGGATGATACCCAATACTGCCAGTAGCGCCTGTAACAAGTGCAGTTTTATTGATTAATCCCATACATGTTAAATTTTTAGGTAGAATTTATCTCATATGTGCGATTTTCTGGTGAATCTTACTATAAACTAACCTAGAAATTACAAAACGGTTTCTTAAAATGTGATAAAATACATTCCTTAATTACTTTTCATTTTTTTAAATTAAAGAGAAAGTAAGTACTTACATTTCAGTAGGTTTTGTTCTAATGAGGTAATAGTAGAAGCTGTATGCGGTTTTAATCAGACTTGGGTATGAGCATGTTAACAGCAAGGGGAAGTACCTCTACTTCGATTTCTTTTGTTTTACCCATAACTTCCCCGTCTATCTGCAATGTAGTTCGCTTCGATGTTACGATAAATGCTTTTTTGCAGCTAAATACTTCAACAAACTCTGAGGTTTGAAGTCGGCCGATAAACATTTTCCAGGTAATTGATAAGAGATGTATTTTAGGAAAGGGTTTGATAATTACAAGCTCGAATTTGCCGTCGTCTACTCGGCCCAGCGGATTAATCACCGCTCCCGTGCCATATTTTGAAGCATTGGCAAATGTCACCGAAACGGCTTTTCGTTTAATCTGCTGACCATCAATATTGATGTTGAACTTGTAAACATCGATCAAAAATAACTCTTTGTAGAGATGTCTGGCGTAGGTCCACAAACCTCTTTTAGGGTCTTTGTCGAATCGTTTTACAATGCTTGCATTCAAGCCGACATCCCCTAAATGGATGCAAATATTTCCGTTGATATTTAAAAGATCTATTCGTTTTTCTATTCCGCTGGTGATCAGTTGTAAAGCGGTATCTATGCGGTTGCCTATTGCCAGCTCCTTAGCCATTCCGTTTGCAGAGCCTAATGGAATGATCAATAAGGGAGTTTGTTGACCCTTTAGTATTCTGGCAAGTAAATTGACTGTCCCATCGCCTCCGGCCACCCCTATAATGTCCGGACGGTATTCTGAAATCTCTTGCTGGATGTTTTTTTCTTCGTTACTGCTTTGTATACGATAAATAAGATATTCAAATCCCTGATTTCTGGATTCTTCAGAGATTGCCAGTTCTAAACGGCCACCTTCACGATTTCCTGCACGCGGATTAACAACAAAAAGAACTTTGAGCATATTCTACATAACAAGCATAAAAACTTAAAGTTGTTCTTTTACCTGTAAAAGAAATTGCTTCAGTCGTTCAAGGGAATCTATAACTTTTTGATTCTCTTTAATTTCCGATTTATTGTTCTTTAAGTATTCTCTTGCGCCTTGCAATGTAAATCCCTTATCCTTAACTAGATGGAAGATTACTTTGAGGTTTTCTACGTCTTCCGGGGTGAAAAGTCTGTTGCCTTTCTTGTTTTTTTTAGGTTGAAGAATTTCGAACTCCTTCTCATAAAAACGAATCTGAGAAGCATTAACATTAAACATTTCGGTTACTTCACCCATAGTGTAGTAACGTTTATTTATGTCGCGTTCTTTGTAAGGCATGAAACAAAGATAAAAGGAATTACTATTCTAGGGATAGGAAATAATTATTTGCTTAATAGGTCCGAAAAAAATATGAAGTTATCATAACAGATTGTTATTTCTAACTAACATTTAAGTCTTATATTGGTTGATATCTCATGGATTACTCGTTAGCAATACTGATTAATGAAACAAAAAGGTGAAGAATCGGCAGTTGCCTCTCCTAAGTTCCAGAAGCCCGGTAAGTTGAGCCGGATGTTTTTAACTCTGTACGATGTTGGTGAATTTGTGGTCAGATTTTTTAAGGAAGCATTTTTTCCGCCATACGAATTCAAAGAACTTATTAACCAATGCTATAATATTGGCTATCGTTCATTACTGTTGATCTCAACCACAGGTTTGATTACCGGGATTGTATTCACGAAACAATCGAGACCCTCACTCGCAGAATTTGGCGCTACTTCATGGCTTCCATCTTTGGTTGCCATTGCCTTACTCAGAACACTGGCGCCATTGTTGACCGCTCTTATTGCGGCCGGAAAGGTAGGCTCGAGTATGGGAGCCGAATTGGGGTCGATGCGGGTGAGCGAGCAAATAGATGCCATGGAAGTGTCGGCAACCAATCCGTTTAAGTTTCTGGTGTCAACCAGAGTGCTGGCCTCAACTATAACTATTCCTATCCTCACTTTTTATACAGCAATGGTAGGAATGTTGGGGGCGCTTTTAAACGTTTCGCTAAGCGAAGGTACAAGTGCCAAAGCTTTTTTTCAGTCTTCTTTAGAATCAATTACGTTTTTAGATATTACCGCCTCAACAATTAAGGCTGTGATTTTCGGTTTCACTATTGGGGTCGTCGGGTGTTATCAGGGATATAATTCATCAAAAGGAACAGAAGGAGTTGGTAAAGCAGCTAATTCCGCGGTTGTAATCGGGATGTTTCTGGTTTTCCTGGAAGAAGTAATTTCGGTCCAGTTTTTTGCTTTATTCAGAGCCGTCTAGTATGGAACAAGAAAAATTGAGCGAACGGGTTATTGAAATTAAAGGTTTAAACAAATCGTTTGGTACGCTCGACGTGTTAAAAGATGTTGATCTTCACCTTCTAAAAGGGGAGAACCTGGTGGTTTTAGGGAAATCGGGCAGTGGGAAATCAGTATTAATTAAAATAGTTGTCGGTTTGTTGAAGCCGGACAGTGGCGACGTAACGGTTTTAGGCAAAAAAGTAGATCTGATTACTTACAAAGAATTACTTGCTCTTCGCTTAAAGGTGGGTTTCTCTTTCCAGAATAGTGCACTTTATGATAGCATGACTGTTCGCGAAAATTTAGAATTCCCACTTGTCAGAAATCAGCGAAAGCTAAGTAAAGGCGAAATTAACCGGGCCGTAGAAAAGGTTTTGGATGCTGTTGGTTTGTTACAAACGATTAATCAGATGCCTTCAGAGCTTTCTGGCGGACAGAGAAAGCGGGTAGGCATTGCACGGACACTTATACTGCAGCCTGAAATTATGCTGTATGATGAACCAACTGCCGGTCTGGACCCCATTACCAGTCAGGATATAAATAATTTGATAAATGAGGTTCAGGAGAGATTTCATACAAGCTCCATTGTTATCACCCATGATCTGACTTGCGCCAAAGAAGTTGGGAACAGAATAGCCATGCTACTTGATGGAAGATTTGAACGGCAAGGTACGTTTGAAGAGGTGTTTAATACTACAGATGATCGGGTTAAACCCTTTTACGATTACAATTTTATAGAATAAATACTATGCAAGTTACAGACAACCGCCGGAAAATAACGGTAGGGATATTCATTTTTATAGGACTGGTGATTTTCGTCCTCGGGATTTTTACTCTCGGAAGTCAGAAAAAGGCGTTTATAAAAAGCTTTTCAATAAATGTCGTGTTTGAAGACATACAGGGATTGAAAGCTGGAGATAATGTATGGTTTTCGGGCGTTAAGATCGGAACTATTAAGAAGATTAAATTTTACGGAACTTCGCAAGTTCAGGTGTTTATGAATATTGAAGAACAAGCTCAAAAATATATTCACAAAGACGCTTCCGCGAGCATAAGTTCTGATGGCCTGATTGGAAATAAAATCATCGTTATTGACGGAGGAACCCCAAAATTTCCTTTTATCGAAGACGGAGATCGAATACAAGTGAACACCACTTTGTCTACCGATGAAATTATGAAAACGTTGCAGGTTAACAATAAGAATTTGGTAGATATCACCACTGATTTTAGGACCTTATCTGCAAACCTGGTCGCTGGTAAAGGTACAGCAGGCGCTTTATTGTCTGATGAAGAAATGGCCAGGGATTTTAGAAATATCGTGTCAAATCTTCAAAATACTACAGTGGCGGCCAATAAAATGGCTGCCGAACTGAATGCCTTTAGCCGCACGCTGAATACTAAGGAAGGTTTGGCGAATAAAATGCTTACTGATACGGTGATTTTCGCCAGACTGCGAAGTTCTGTTAACGAATTTCAGGAGGCCGCAAAATCAGCATCGGCATTAACCGAAAATTTAAACAATGCAGCCGGACGCCTAAACCAGACAGACAATGCTGCAGGTTTGTTGTTGAATGATGAACAAACAGCCGAACAACTGAGGCGGATTATGCAAAATTTAGAAGGAAGCAGTCAGAAACTGGATGAAAATTTAAAAGCTCTTCAAAGTAATTTTCTATTCAGAGGTTATTTTAAAAAGAAAGCAAAAGAGGCTGCTGAGCAATAATAATCAATAAGCTTACTGACAATTGTCATTCATTCAGTTCGTCATTGGAGCTACCTTCATTGGAAAATCAGCATGGAAAAAAAACTTGTTTTTAAGAATATTAAACTTGGCTTTTTATCATGGCTGCTCCCGTTTGCCTTATCTTTCGTTTTTTACAAACCCAGCGGCGAACTCACCGTTTCATACGACTTATTCAAGTCGCTGATGATTGTTTTTGGATCGATAACGGGATGCTTTCTGTTGTTTCGCTATTTCAAGTTTGTTGCGAAAGACTTTATAAAACAAGGCGTTTTGGTAGGTATTTCATGGTTTTTAATAAATATCGTCCTTGATACTTTAATTCTTCTTCCTATGATGGGCGAAAGCTTCTCCAACTATTTTATTTCTATCGGACTTCGGTATACTGTAATTCCGGCAATAAGTATTACAATGGGATATCTTCTTAACCGACAATCGGGAATGACAGAGAGAAATTTAAAGATTTAGCAAGAACAGGCAAAGTTCGAACCTTTGTCTGCTCTTGGATACTTAAGCTCCCAACGGGAAATTAAGTAAAAAGCGCATCCCATCAGGAGTAATCCCTTCAATTCTGGCTATTCCATTCCTCGATGCAGCTAAGGCATTATCCAACTCGCTGATACTATTTACCGGACGTCCATTAACCTGAGTAATAACTGTGTTTCTTGTCAATCCATAGCGTTCAAAAAAACTATCCCGTTCAACGGAAGTAACCACTAATCCTGACTTTATACTATAATATTGTTTGGCAGAATTAGGTAATGGCGCGAAATTAGCACCCAGACGACTTCGTAAAGCGGAACCTGTACTGGCGATTGCTTCTGCGGCTTCCTGACCCTTCAAAGTAACACTTGTATTCGATGATCTGCCGTTTCTAAGATAGCTCAGACTTATTTTATCTCCCGGTCGATGCCTTGCAATCCGTTCAGAGAATTCTGCAGATGAAGTGACCCTTGTGCCGTTAATGCTTTGGATAATATCACCTTCTTGTAAACCTGCGGCAGCGGCTGCACTGCCACTCTGTACGCCTGTAATGTAAACACCTTGTATCGTACCTGGATTAATCCCCTGTCTGCGTAACAGCTCATCTTCTGTGGCCGGGGCAGGAAAGCTTACACCAAGATATCCGCGTCTTACCTCTCCGAAACTTCGAAGATCGTTGACGATTTTGCCTGCGAGATTTATTGGTATGGCAAATCCGTACCCAGTATAGCTGCCGGTTTGTGAAGCAATAGCAGCATTTATACCAATAAGTTGTCCGTTTGCGTTTACTAAAGCACCTCCGCTATTCCCGGGGTTTATAGCAGCATCCGTTTGAATAAAAGATTCGATGGCCGTGCCTGCACCTTGCGTTCCTTCCGGATTTCCAGGTCTTGGCTGATCCAGTATTCCGATGCTTCGTCCTTTCGCGCTAATAATACCTGCTGTCACCGTCGAATTAAGAGATAAAGGATAACCAACTGCCAGCACCCATTCGCCAACCTGCACCTCATCTGAGTTGCCTAGTGAGACAACTGGTAAATTATTGCCCTCAACCTTAACAAGCGCGAGATCTGTACTTGGATCTCTACCGACTAATTTTGCTTTAAAGGATCTTCGGTCGGGCAATACAACCTCGATGGCCGAAGCGTTTTCTACTACATGGTTATTTGTCACGATGTATCCGTCGGATGATATTAAAACCCCTGACCCGGATGCACGGGCAGGCGTATTTGAACGTGGAATGCCAAATAATTCTTCAATAGGATTTCTCGGTCCCGATCCGATATAGGTTGTTTTAATGTGAACAACTGCCGGCGTTACAGATGCTGCTGCTTGAACAAAGTCGGGTGCGGCAGCTAAATTCCCCGCCTTTAAATTAGCCTTGTGATAGTAGTTTACCTCGGGAACCAGAGGATGGTGGATTTCGTTTCTGTTATCTATATATCTGTATCCCCCAATAGATATTGCTGCTGAAACCATCGCAGTAGCTAGCATTAGTCCAATGTATTTCATGATCCGACTTTATTAGATATAATTATCCGCTAAATAAGGAATATACATGGTGCAAAAAAAGTTTCGAAAAATTGATCTTAGGCGTTGGATATTTTCTCAGAGGGAGCTAAAATTATTGAAAATCAAAAAAGCCGAATCAAAGTCCGGCTTTTTAAGTTCCTTATAAGGAGCGTTATCTTATTGCGTTTATATCCTAAAAAATATTATTCATCTGATATGCTAAAGCGATTTTTGATTTATCAAACTTTACAGTTCTGTCAATTCGTGTTAAGTAATCAGATGTTTCTGAATAGAACTTTTGAATATAATTTCTGTATTCGTCGATATTGTTTTTAGGTAGTTTAGCTATGATATAGCTTTGGAATAAAGCATAATCAACCACAGATTCTTTCCAGTTGCTATATTGTGCATGTCCTCTGTTTATTCCAATAGCAGAAGTAGGCCTTTTTTCAGCAACCTTCATCCCAAATAAATTATGATTTTCTTTAAATATATCGGATGTGAAATTTCCGGATTCCAATCTTGCCTGGGCAAGTACAGTTTCAGGATATTTTATTTTTAGTTCCTTCATAAAAGAAAGTAAAGCTTCTTCTGAAAATTCCTCAACTTGTGTATTCTCATTTGCCGATGCAAAATTTTTCACATGGGCTTCTGTTGCCTTAACCGCTGCTACCGGAGAGAAATAGTGTCCGATGCCGTAGCTAATCGAAATGATTAAAGAATACAACACGATTTTTTTTCTTTTCAATCTTTTTAAAGCTTCAAATTTTCTCATAAGATGTTTTTTTAAGTTTTTGTTCATCAGCATAGCGATATACATATGCTGACTGGATTGTTTGAAGACTTAAACGGGACGTATTTTTATTTATTTTAATTTTAGCAGGACAGTAGTTTTACGGTTTAGCCAGTATTTCACAACATATACCGGGCGGATTTGGTCATTTAATTATCAAAATGGATGTTTATAAACGATAGAAGCTAGTTTTTGGATTCGGTTTTATCGTCCTGAATTCTGGAGATCGGTTTAATTTAGTGGATATTTTTTAGTTCTAAAAAGACAAAACCATTACAATTAGTCTAGAAATGCATACACTTAAATAGGCGGTTTTTTAAAAATTACCGTACCAATTTATTTTGAGAGGACTGTGGTTTTCTATATCTTCTCCATACCTGATACCATTTTTTATTGGCGGGGTAGTTACGATGACTGGTAATATTATTAAATATTAAGGCTACCACTAATAAGATAACTACCCCTGTTAAAACAGGGTTAAGAACATACATATAACTCAAACTCTGTATTTTAGACGAGCCAATATTGGCAATAAGCGCTGTTGCGCCTCCCGGAGGGTGTAATGTTTTTGTAATCTGCATTAATACGATTGACAAGGAAACGGCTAGCGCAGATGAAAGCCATATTTCATTAGGTATTAACTTATGCATAGTGACACCTATAATAGCCGAAATAATATGTCCTCCCACCAGATTACGGGGCTGCGCCAATGGGCTGTTGATCATTCCGTAAATTAATACTGATGAGGCTCCAAAAGAACCAATCAGGAAAAGATTGTCGCTGGAGGATATTGAATTTCTGTTTAAAAGACCTATTAGAGCAATTCCAAAAAAAGAGCCGGTGAATGTCCAGAAATGCTCTCTAAAATCTATTAATGTTTCCTTGTAAAAAATATATCTTGCCCGACGGGCATGTCTCCTTAATCGCTTTCTCATTGACGCTGCAAAAATAGAAACCATTAGGGAAATTGTAAAAGAACTCTAAAGAATATATTCTGTTATTTAATCAAAAAAGAAATGTAAATGAATACCGACCCACTGCGAGGCAGATTATTCGAAATGCGTTTAATTGATATTTATACTAAACATTCATGGTTAGCTCAGGAAATTTCCGAGAAGGAATTTATAAAGCTTTTTCCTGTTCATTATAGACATAATAAACCTTTGTTGCCTGACAAACCTGTTGGCTTTGATCTGGATAAGCAGATTTTTCTGGAGGTTTTGGTGGCCTTCAGACAATCATTTAGTTGACAAATGAATTAGATTTTAAGAACTATTCCTTATTTAAGCTGTTGTATTCTTATCTCATACTGATATTTGAGTGCTTTTTTATTTTTTAATTATTCATCCTTTAAAATAAATGCTATGAAAAATTACAAGGAATTATTACACGATGCAGAATCTTTATTTAAAGATGTAACACATACAAACTCTCGTCATTCTGATGCGAATGATACCGCTAAACTTTTGGCAGTTGCGGCTATAGGCCTGGCAGTAGGAGGGATATTAGGAATTTTATTTGCTCCGTCTTCAGGTGCAGAAACAAGAAGTACAATAGCAGATTCGGTAGGAGGATTAAGCGGCACAGTTCGTGATAAAGCACGTCAGGGAATGGACAAGCTTTCTGACTTGAAAAATCAGGCAGTTGATAAAGTTAAAACCAGAGTGAATGGTTCTACCGAGCCTGAGCCTGTATCTTAGTTTTTCTTTAATCTTCAAAAAAGAAAGAGGCAGTTCATTTGTATGGACTGCCTCTTTCTTTTTGCTATTTTATTAACTGCTTGCTCAAAATGGGCATTATCTTCCCTTAAAACTTTGATTGAATTGATACCAGTATAATAATTAACTGGTTTTGCGGGTGCCTTTACTGCCTCAAGATGTGCGGATTAACCTAAAATCATTAAATCATTTTTATACCTTCCCTGTTTATAAGAATCTAATGGATATTGAAACGTTAAGAGTGTATTGTCTAAACAAACATGGAGTAACTGAATCTTTTCCATTCGATGTGGATACACTTGTTTTTAAAGTGGGAGGGAAGATGTTCTTGCTGATCAATCTGCAAAATCCGGTTAGTTTTAACGCTAAATGCAATCCCGAAAGGGCCGTAACTTTAAGAGAGGAATTTGGAGAGATAATGCCGGGTTATCATATGAGTAAAATACATTGGAACACTGTGAGTATGACGGGTCGCTTAAGTGATAAACAATTGCTTGAACTTATCGATCATTCATATGATCTGGTTTATCAGGGATTATCAAAAAAAGTTAAAGAAGAATTAAAATCAATAGTATGAATTGGGAAGAACAAAATGATCAGTTGGTAAAGGAGTTTAAATTCAGAAACTTCTCGGACGCCTGGGCTTTTATGAGCAAGGTAGCTTTGGCCGCGGAAAAAATGGATCATCATCCGGAATGGACTAATGTATATAATAAAGTGGTTATAAAGTTAAATACTCATAGCGCAGGCAATATCGTGACTCAAAAAGATAAAGACCTCGCAGCGGTTATAGACGCTTTATTATAGATTTCAATCTGATAGTTTGTGTTAAACATTTCTACCAGTGTATTGTAGTTTATAAAAATCAAATGCGATGCGGAAATTAATAGCTAAAACGAGCGCCAGTATCCATGCTCCCGTAAATAAGGTATGGCAGGCTTTAACCGATCCTGAATTGATCAAACAATACTTATTTGGAACAAATGCTGTTTCTGATTGGAAGGAGGGCAGCCCAATCACTTATTCTGGAGAGTGGGAGGGGAAATCTTATCAGGATAAAGGAGAAATTGTGAAAATTTTACCGGAAAAGTTATTGCATACCACGTATTTAAGCTCGATGAGCAATAAAGAAGACAAGCCGGAAAATTATGCAAATGTGATTTATGAAATAGAAAGCCAGGGTAATGATTCATTACTTACTATTACCCAGGATAATATCGAAAACGAAGAACAGGTTGAACACATGATACAGAACTGGAATACGGTTCTGTCCGGTATGAAAAAGCTGTTGGAAGATGGATCCGCTGCCTAAATTATATTTGTCCATTCTCCTTTTTCATCGCTTGTTTTTATTGCCTCAATAACCTTCATATTATTTAGTGCATCCTGTAAAGAGGTAGGCACCTTGTCATTCTCCAATATTGCTTTCGAAAACATATCCCCTTGAAGGGTGTACTGGTTTTCGGGCTCAAATAGAATTTCCTCTTTCTTATTGTCAATCTCCAGACAAATGCGCGTTGTCTGGTCCGCTGGAATATTTACAGGGATTTCTACTTTTATTAATCCTTTCGTACCATATATATTAAAACTCTGAGCAGGCGCCAGTTGTGTCGAACAGGTGAAAGCGGACTTACAGGTTCCAAAATCAAGAATAGCAGAGGCAAGGGTGTCAGTTTTCATCACCGGATCGTAGTTTATTGTTCCTTGTGCGGCTATAGGTTCTTTCCCTAAAATATAACGGGACTGGGAAATACAGTAACAACCAATATCCATTAATCCACCTCCGCCTGCTTCTTTTTTGTTACGAATATTTTCCGGGTCATCATTATAATAAGAGAAGAAAGCTTGAATCGCACCAACGGACCCAATCGTTCCGCTATCGACCAGGTTCTTAACAAAAGTCCATTGAGGATGAAATCGATACATAAATGCCTCCATTACTCTTAATTCAGGGTGTTGTTTACATTCTTCAAGTAATAAATATGCTTCAGAGGCACTAAGGGCAATCGGTTTTTCGCATAAAACATGCTTTCCGGCTTTTAATGCTTTTAATGTCCATGGTACATGCATGTGGTTAGGGAGAGGAATATAAACGGCATCAATCGTCGGATCATCGAGTAATTCTTCGTAAGATCCATAGGCATTTTCAATCGACAATTCGTTCGCTATTGTTCGGGCTTGTTCTATGTTCCTTGACGCTATAGCTTTAATTTCGCAATACTGACCCGCCTGCATTGCCGGGATGACTTTTTCCCGCGCTATTTTTGCTGTGCTTAGAATTCCCCATCTTACTTTCTTCATAAGTATATAATTTTTTAATGGCGATGAAGCTTGCATGAGGGGTTCCGCTTCTTGTTTAAAGCGGCAAGCTCGTGCATGTTTCAAATATTTATAATGATTAACGAGTTCAAACTTAAAAATAAAATGTTCGAACTGGCGATTATGTTTAAAAGCAGGTATCAGCTTTTGATTACCTTCGTGCTCTTTTTAGAATCATGTTAGAAATTTTATACCGCGACGAGTATCTCATCGCTATTAATAAACCTCATGGATTGCTCGTTCATCGTTCGGCCATTGCTATGGATGCTCAGGAATTTGCCCTTCAAATGCTACGGAATCAAATAAATCAATGGGTTAACCCGGTGCATAGGCTCGATCGAAAGACCGGCGGAATTTTATTGTTCGCTCTAAACAAAGAAGTCGAAGTGTTAATGCACCAGCTTTTTGCTAATAATTTAGTGTCGAAAAAGTACCTCGCGATAGTGCGGGGGCATACACCCGATGCAGAGGAAGTCAATTATCCGTTAAGGAAAGAGAATGGAGTGTTGCAGGAAGCTGTTACATTTTACCGTACTTTGAAACGTGCAGAAATTGATGTTGCTTTAGGCGCACATTCAACGTCACGGTATTCACTGGTGGAAGCCTCACCGCAAACAGGCCGAATGCATCAATTACGGAAGCATTTTGCGCACATTAACCATCCTATAATCGGCGACAGGCCGCACGGTTGCAATAAACAAAATAAGCTGTTTAAAGAAACATGGGACATGACAACGATGCTTCTTCATGCTTCTGAACTTTCGTTTAAGCATCCCCTTACCGAAAGAGATATTAACGTTGAAGCACGCACGCAGGAAGAATTTAAAAGAGTGATGGAGGTGATGGGATGGTGATTTTATCCTGCATCTTTCATCTGCGAGAAATCTATTGCTTCGCCTATTTTTTTTAATACGTGTTCATTTAATCCGATTCCGGAATCCTGATCCCAACCGTGTTCAGTTTTTCTAATGATAAATTTCTTGTCATTTATAGTAACTTCCCATACCGGGATGTCCATGTAAAGTGCGGGGGTAACGCTTAGGTTTTGAGGTTTATTATTGATTTCTATTGTTATATTAAATTCCATGACACTAATCTTTGAAGCAGACTTCCCTCTGCTTTGTTAAAATTATTAGTTGTTATAACAAACAAACACGCGATATGTTCCCGCGAATACTAGTATTGAGCTTGTTCGCGAATGGTAAAGTTTAGTAAATAATGGTTTGCTCAGATCAAATTGCTTTTTGCTAAAGTTTTATCCTTCCGATGAATTTACTTGTTTTACAATACCCTTGTATATTTATATACTGATTACACAAATTGCTGACTATGATCCGAATCATTATCCTTGTAATTCTGTTGCTTCTATCATCGCTGACAATATTCAAGGCGCCTACTTATCATTTATGGCTTATCGCGATTACTGTTACTGAGTTTTCAGCATTGTTTTGCTTACTGACGCTGGCACTTATTGTATCCGGGTTTTGGATTGATGACTATCGAATTGCCGGCACTATAACAGGTTTTATTGCTCTTCTTTTGTATATGAGTCCCATTTTTCGCGCCAGCTTAATTTCTAAAGATTTGGAAAATGGCCTTTCGGCAGAATTTGGGAGCAGTGCTTCGCCGGGGGAAAGTCCTTTTTGCTTTGCTGATTTTTTCTTTGGATTTAATAAGCAAGTTGTTGCATCCTCTACTGTCACCTATACAGCATATGTTGATACGGAATTAAAAATGGATTTTTATTCAGCGAAAGCAAAGGAAAAGCGCCCATGTGTACTCGTTATACATGGAGGTTCGTGGAAAAGTGGCGATAATAAACAATTGCCCGAGCTAAATTCGTTTCTAGCAAACTCGGGATACCATGTTGCTGCGATAAACTACAGGCTTGCTCCGGATCATCATAACCCTTTACCTGTAAAGGATGTTGACGCGGCAATTAAATACCTGAAAGCTCATTCGAATGAACTGGGTGTAGATACAAGGAATTTTTTTTTATTGGGTCGTTCAGCAGGTGCTCAAATTGCTTTGTTGGCAGCGTATACGCTAAAAGAACATCGCATAAAAGGCGTGATTGATTTTTATGGACCGGCAGACATGGTTTGGGGATATTCTGCTCCCGCCAGCCCATTGGTTATGGATTCCCGAAGAGTGATGGAGGATTACCTTGGAGGTACATTTCAGGACGCTCCGGCTAATTATTCAGCAAGTTCTCCGATACGTTTTGTTTCGTCAACATCGCAGCCGACATTGATTATACATGGCGAAAACGATGTTTTGGTAGCTTATGAACACAGCATACGGCTACAGAAGAAGTTAAATGACTATGGTGTGAAGAATTATTTTTTATCGCTTCCCTGGGCAACTCATGGTTTTGATTATACACTAAACGGACCGGGCGGACAGTTGTCGACTTATGCCGTTTTAAAGTTTTTGAACTGCTTAACCACCAATACTTACAAATAAATATCCAGCATTTTTCTCCAGTATTTTGCTTTGTGGGCTACCCCGTCCCAAACATATAGCTGATTGTTAATTCCCTTGTCGGTCAATTGGTCGCTCAGAGATTTATTATTTTCATAAAAAGGGTCATCATAACCAACTACCAGCACTATTTCGAGTCTGCGTAAGGCATCTAATAAATCATCTTCAGAAATATTTCGAATATATTGCAAAGGCATGTTAAAGTATACGGTTTCATTCCAGTAGCCTTCCAGCAAATCATTGTAATGATTCAATTTTTGTGTTAAATCATACCGGCCACTCATGGCTACAATTTTACTAAAGTACTGAGGGTACTTAAATGCGATGTTGACTGCATGGTAGGCTCCCAGACTGCATCCTGCGGAAATGAGATATGACCAGGGATTTTTATAATGTATGAGAGGAAGAACCTCGTTTAAAATATATTGTTCGTATTGCAGATGGCGCGCTATCTTTTGGTCAGGGAACGTTCTTTCACTGTAAAAGCTTTCTTCATCAATACTGTCTACGCAGTAAACCTGTAAAAATCCCTGTTCAATTTTATGCTCAAGAGTTTCTATAAGGTGCCAGTCCTCGTATTCGTAAAAGCGCCCGGTACGTGGTGGGAAAAATAACACGGACGCCCCCCCATGTCCGAATACTAGTAGCTCCATATCTTTTTCAAGGGCCGGACTATACCATTTGTGATACTCTCTATTCATAGGATGATGTGTACAAGGCGATTTTTTAATGATGACTTGATATTTTAGACAAGATTATCTGTTTCCAGAGTTCAAAGCCTTCGTCGTTTAAGTGGAGATCATCCTGGTCAAGATATTCTTTTTTGGGATAACCATTTTTGTCTATCATTTTGTTGAAGATGTTGATGAATTTCCAGTTGTTATTCATTTTCGAGATCTCATTTTCGATAAGATAATTTGTGTATTTCAAACTTTCAATAATATTCCACCTGGTAAAGCTGGGTTTAATAGAGATGTAATAGCATGGAATATCCCCGTAGTGGTGTTGAATTCGGGCCGCCAGTTGCTGAAAATATATGAAAACTTCTTCAGGGTGCCTTCCGTCTCCCAAATCATTATCTCCAGCATAAATTATTATAGAAGTAGGATGGTAAGATGCAAAAACACGGTCAAAAAACCATACGCACGCCGCCAAAGTGGATCCGCCAAAACCAAGATTAACAGGTTTATAAGGCTGAAAATCTTCATAAAGGTTTTTCCATAACCTTATTGTTGAGCTGCCATAGAAGGCCATTTCGGGCCGATATTTCAGGTTTTTCCCTTCCCGCTCTAGATGTTTGATTTCTTCTTCGTACCAAATCATATTAAATTCATCAAAAAGACAAGATAATAGTATTATTATGTTTGTTATAGAAGTTTATTCTATTCGTTGATGATTGTCTAATCGCCTATGATGAAAGAAGCGTATCTGATCCAAAAGGTTTTGTTGTGTTTGCCGGATGTCTGAATTTGTGTGAGAATAAGGTTGCGGAGATATTAAGCCGTACCTTTGTCAATTCGAGATTTTTAAATGATTAAAAAGGTTCTTCACAACTTACAAATAAGTTCGCTCAATGAAATGCAGCATGCTTCTATTAATGCCGCCATTGAAAGAGATATTATTCTTCTATCCCCAACAGGATCGGGAAAAACACTGGGCTTCTTGCTGCCTGTTTTAAATTCTTTAAAACCGGAGATTCAGGGCGTTCAGGCGCTAGTTATTGTTCCGTCGAGAGAATTGGCGCTGCAAATCGAACAGGTATTCAGAGTAATGGAAACCGGATTTAAAGTGAACTGTTGCTATGGCGGTCATAATACTAAAATTGAAAAGAATAATCTCTCACAACCTCCTGCTGTACTAGTTGGAACACCCGGAAGATTGGCTTACCATATCCGGAATGAGAGTTTTGATACAAGTGCTGTAAAATCTCTTATTCTGGATGAATTTGATAAGGCACTGGAGTTTGGTTTTCAGGATGACATGGCTTATATTATTAAGCATTTGCCTAATTTGAATAAAAGGATACTTACTTCGGCCACTCATATGGATGAGATCCCTGGCTTCACAGGTGTAAAAAATCCGATCGAGATCAATTTCCTGCAAACAAATACTTCTGCCCGGGCGCTGCAGCTTAAAGCGGTACAATCCAAAGCTGCTGATAAATTGGAGACTTTGTTTTCTTTGATCTGCAAAATAGGAGGTAAGCCTGCTCTTGTTTTTTGTAATCACCGCGAAGCAGTTGAAAGAATAAGCGATTTATTATACGATATGGGCCTGAGCCATGATATCTTTCACGGTGGAATGGAGCAGGAAGATCGGGAGCGAGCCGTATTGAAGTTCAGAAATGGCAGTCATAACTTATTAATTACTACAGATCTTGCCTCTCGGGGACTTGATATTCCGGAGATTGAGTACGTGATCCATTATCAATTGCCCCATAATGAACAAGCCTTCTTGCACCGCAACGGACGGACAGCCCGTATGCATGCCGGTGGAACGGCATACCTCATTTTATCGGAAGATGAAAGCTTGCCTTATTTAGAATCCGCGCCTCCAATCGAAGAGTTACCGACTAAGAACATTCTTCCAAAACCTGCTGTATGGGCGACATTGTATATTGCTGCCGGTAAAAAAGATAAAATTAATAAGGTTGATATTGTTGGCCTGTTACTTCAAAAAGGAAAGCTGGCAAAAGAAGATCTCGGTCTGATTGAAGTGCTTGATCATAGTTCGTACGCCGCTGTAAAACGGGATCAAATTGAAAATGTATTGCGTTCAATTAAGTCGGAGAAAATAAAAAATAAGAAAGTAAAGATTGAAATAGCACGCTAGTAAGCTTTGTGCACCAGTTTATTATTTTTACTTTAAATCACATTTTGTCCCCAACTAAAGCAAGGCATTGAATTGCAGAAAGCCCCCATTGGGCTACCCCGTTTGTGGATACACCTTTAGCTTCTATGACGGGATTCAATACATCAGGCCCTTCAATCAGTTCTGGAAGTGGTTTGTTTTGACGGGTAATTCCACCTGTTCCATTATAAAATTCATCCCAGGCGCGTGCGGCAAGTTTATCATCATTTTTTCTATAAGCAGCAAACGCGGTTAACCTCGAATGACTTTGACGTAAGTTTAAGGGGCCGAGGTCCCTGCCAAGCTCCCTGGCTTGGTCCTCAGGGCTAGCATTATATAGTTCGCAATACTGTAGCCACGCCTTTTCAAACTCGGGAACGTTTACCGTTCTGATTAGCTCCGAACAAATTTCCGCTAATCCGAAAACAGCATTTAAATGACTGGCACCAACTTGCTTGTTGGTGTTTATCTCAAATTTTCCTGTAGATAATTCCATTAATCCCCCCAGGGAAAAAAAGCCATTTGGTTGTGCTCCGATGGTGCGCATACTGTTAAGTAATTTGTCACCGATTCTTTTATCCCCAGTCCGTTCCCACTCTGTAAGCCATGCTCCGGCTAATGCTCCCCAATCCGTTCCAAATCCGATGTTAGCAAAATTCCCGTTTGGGTTAGGCTGCGTTTGCCTGGTCCTTCTAACTTTTCTGTTCGGCTGAATCACTAATAATGTTTTATCGGCATTTACCTGTTCCCGCATCAAATCGCCAACACGCTCGTCTGCGGTAAGGTAATAGTAGTAACGGCGGTTTGTAGCTGTGCTTATGCGTAGCTGCTTTGCACTGCAGCCCCAATGCATTACGTTATGTCGTGATCCGAGTGGTGCGAACGGGCCAGTATGGTGCACATCAACTTCTCCGGTATGTCTGGTCATCGCTTCCGCCATTCTAAAGGCATCAGCGCGGCCGGTACGCAGAAAATAATACCAGAGCCAAAGATCTGTAGATAGTTCAGAATTGTCCCAGGCAAAGCCTCCTATGTCATATTTCCATACATGGCGATCCTGGTCATAACTATGCATTACATCTCCATAATTCCAAAATCCATACCATTTACGTTGATCTATTTCTTTTTCATAAAAGTCGAAATACCAATCAAGTTTATCTTCTATTTCCTTTTTTTCGGGGGTAGAATGATCGGGGAGATTCCAAATTCCCCCGAAAACTTCCATTTCCTTGTAATACGCAGGTTCGCACATAAGCATCGGCGGCGTTTTCACGACCTCCGCTATGTCCAGGAGGTGTTCTCTTGAAGGTGTGGATGCCAGCACCCAAACCATTAATTCGCTGGTACGGGCAACTCCGTTAGGTGTGCCAAATCCTGGTTCATAGTCTTCGTAGGTTACATTAAGTCCTTTTAGTTGTTTATCGTAGGTGTCCTGCCCTAAACCATCGTGATAGAAGCGAAGATCCATCGCAGGGGAATCCGGAGCCCACAGCCACATTGTAATTTCCCCTGTCTCTGTAGCTGCATTGCGGATGTCTAATTGTGCAGGATGACTTTGCCAAAAGTTTCGAATTCCAAAGGCAATGCCGCCAGAGGGTGTGCCTAAAAATCCTAATCCGGAAGCTCTTCGCCCCTGGTCGGAGTTTAACCAGGTGTGTCCGGCCTTGGTGCGCTTTCTTATTTCAAAGGAGTCAGCATTTGGCTGAAAAAGTGTATAATCGCCAAAAGCGGGAATATATTGGAGGTCATCCTTTGATGGTCCTGTTATTGAAACTTCTTTCCCGTTCACCTGGGCTATGGATGCATCTCTTCCCGGGCCATGCCGTAAGCCGCTTAATCCTCGTACACCTTCTGCAAACATGCCTTTACCCTCACCAACAAATCGGATATGTCTGTTATGAAGCTCGTCTTTCAAGGGTACTGAAAATCGGACACCTAACCCCTTTATAAAGTTTTGGTTTTCGTCCCCCTCGTAAATAATAGTGTGCATCATTCTGATGGATTCAGCACCTGCATAAAAATAAAGCCGTAACACAAATGGAAGCCATCCCTTGTCTTCGTGATTTGAATGGATTCCCTCTATTTTGATGACTGAGCGCACATCGCCTTTTTGTTCAACCTGAATAGTCTTTATTTCTCCGGAGAAATGTGTTGTGCGTATTAGTCCGTCAGATCCGGGTTCTGTTTTATCCTGGCTTAATAGCACAAGTTGTCCGTTGCCAGCTATTTCTTTGCCCTCGCGGGCAATCGAAGAGATGATAGATCTTCCTTGTTTTTCAATTTTGCAGTTGATCTTTCCGGTGTCGATTGTAATCGAGTCAGAACTTTCAATCAGCTTAATTCTATTTGAATTCTTACTTGATTTGCCCTCTATAAGTCTTAGTGAATCAGTGGCCTTTGTGTCTGTTCCGATTGCGTGTCCCGTCCACTTCAATGATCCATCGGGCCAGTACGCCAGCGGCCATGATTGAACCGCCGATTGCTCTCCTGAGTCAGATTCAAGCCGAAATGTGGTGTCTTTTTTTAATTTTCCTTTTGGCCAGGGCACTCCCCATGATGCGCCAGGGTTTACTTTTGGAGCTTTTCCGTCCAGCCATTGCACATTAACCGGCTTACTGTTAAATGTCTTATCGTTTAGATTCTTGTCGCCTATCCAACCCAAGCCAGAGCTTATCGGCATTGATGCGGTTAGTACAGCGGATGTTCTAATGAATTCACGACGACTGATGTGGGATTTTTTCATCAAAAGGAGGTATAGGTTTGCGTATAAAAGAAATACTAAACTATAGATCTATACCTGTAATTGGTTATTCAGAAAGGTAACAAGTTAGTTAATGTTTAATGTGCGGAGCTTTTGTTATGGAGGCTTAGCCCGAAGAGAAGATTGATATTAAAGAATATAAATCTGTTATAAATTTCTCTAAAATAATACGATACCTGTCTTTTGATAAACTAATACATTCGTGATAAATAAGGTAATCTCAATTGGGATACCGACCATGTACAACATTCTGCGTATGGTTTGTTTTTGAATCATTTCATATTGTCCGTTTATCACAATGTTTATTACATCTGCGAATACTTCAATGGTTGCGATGCCAAAAATCAGGCTGAATAAAATTAGTTTCAAGTTGTAAAGGTTACATACCCTTTGGAGGTATACTAAATCAATAATTAATAGGGAGTTTGTTGGTCCCTTAAACTCATCCATAGCCTTGAAAAAGCTGCTGCAAATATAATGTAAGGATTTAATATTTCAAATGAGATTTTGTGTTAAATGCTTATAACGTAAAGCCTTACCTCGCGCCAAATGCTTGGTGTTAGCTGAAATTAAAGGTTCATGATAGTGGCTGTTTTAATTTGAGATGCCGGGTTGTTGTTTAAGGTTTCTACTCTGGTCGATTTGCGTACTAAAAATTAGCAATTTTTAAAAAGAGAGCTACCTTCTGCAATCCCAAAATAAAATCCTGCAGATTTATTTTGCCGACGTGGCTTTAAAATATATATGTAATTTGATTGTGTATATAATTTGTGTATAAATCTGATTATTAATGGCATATACATCATTGTGTGTCATTGTGTCATGGTGTCTTTTTCGGTAAAGATCAGCATATATCTTGCAATCCGTGGTCGAGAACTTACTATTTAAGAAACCCCATTCAAGGTCCATCCGTATAAAGGTTCTACTATCTTTATATCTATGAATTAACTGAAGCTCTCACATCATGAACGCAATCTCAAATAACCATAAGTATTTCCGAAAAATCAGGGCTATTGTTGTTGTTTCATCAGTCATTATTATATCACTGAATTATTACTCTATTAAAATTCTTTCCTCAATAAGAGCCTACGTTAATGGAGAGTCTGAATATTCAAAAGCGCAAAAAGATGCAACCAGGTATCTCATAGATTTCATACAAACCTCAGAAATAAAATCGTATCATTTATTTAAAAAGGAATTGGCGGTACCGATTGGTGACAGCTTAGCCAGAGTAGCTTTGCAATCCGGTAAGCCGGATTCTGTGATTCGGTTGGCTGCACTACAAGGCAGGAACCATCCTGATGATATTGATAACCTGATTTGGCTTTTCGATAATTTTAAAAACTTTCCTCACTTCCGTGATGTAATCCAAAATTGGACGGCCGCTGACCGGGATATCCGTGAATTAGATAAAATCGGAACGTTTATTTATGAGCTCAAGAGTTCGCAATTAAACTCTGCAGTAAAGTTGGCAATGATATTAAACGTAAATACAATCAATCGACGTTTAACCTATAATCAGCAGAATTTTTCAATGCTCCTGGGCGAAGCTTCCAGAGTGATCGCCAACTGGTTGATTTTTATAAATATATTTTTTGTATGTTTCATATTATTTACGGCCGGAGCTTTCGCAAGAAAACTGTTTGCACAGCTGGTGGAATCAAAAAAGGAGATCATTGCTCAAAATAATATTCAGTCTCAGTTTATGAGTATTGCTTCACATGAGTTAAAAACTCCAATCACAAGTATGAAGGCTTCACTGCAGATTCTTGAACGCTTTGCGAAGGAATCTCCTGATAGTCAGAAAATGCATCCTTTTATTTTCAACGCCAATAAACAGGTAAACCGTTTAACGAATCTGGTTAAGGATCTACTCGACGTAACCAAAATTCAAAACGGCAAACTGGAAATGAACAGGGCTTCATTTTTATTAAATGACCTTATTCGTGAGGTGATTAATGAAACCACCCAATTGTCGGGGCATCAATTTATTATACAGGATTTGCCTCAGTTGTACGTAAATGCAGATGCTACCAGAATATATCAGGTAATAGATAACTTTTTGTCAAATGCTGTGAAGTACTCCGCAGGCGCGGATCGCGTTCATGTCTATTCTGAAATTAAAGATAGAAGCGTGAAAGTATGTGTGAAAGACTTCGGGCCTGGTATACCCGAAGACAAACTACCGTTTCTCTTCGATCGGTTTTATAGAATTCAGGAAACCAATCAGGCGGTTCAGGGGCTCGGACTTGGGCTTTACATCTGCAAAGAAATAATTGAAAATCATGGCGGCGAAATTGGCGCTGAAAGTGAATTAGGCTCCGGTAGCGTATTCTGGTTTACTTTACCTATTGAAGACAAAATACTTCCGAAAGGATCACAGACTGAAGAAAGAATGTTGCAAAGCTAGTCCGTTCTCAGGCATCAAGAAGGATTTGTAGACCAGATCGACGCTTCTTTGACAAATACCCGACGGTTTAATTTTAATTGTGAAATAATCAGTTCAGCAAAGTCTTGAGGCTGCATTACTTTTTCAATGTTTCCATCAGTTAATTTTAAATCAAACGCTAAATTCGTAGCGACTGTACTGGGAGTTAAAGTGGTTACCCGGATATTATATTTCCTCACTTCCTGCATTAATGATTCACTTAGCCCTATCAATCCGAACTTTGAGGCACTATAAGCGCTCGTTTCGGCTGCTCCGCGTAATCCTGCTGTTGATGATATATTAACGATGTCGCCAGTTCTCTTTTCAATCATTGTTGGCAATACAGCACGAGTGGTGTAGTATGGTCCGAAAAGATTTACTTTTACAATCCTTTCCCACTCTTCGTGGGGTAATTCCAGAAAAGATCCAAAAGCCGCTATTCCTGCATTATTGATTAGGATATCTATGTTACCCAATGATGCGATGGCACTTTCGACCGCTCTATTTACTGAGTTGATATCAGCTACGTCTGCTACGACGATCACAGCCTTTACACCCTCGTTTTCCACCTCATCAGCAACAGCTTGCAGATCAGAGGCTGTTCTCGCTAATAGGGCGACATTTACGCCTTCTTTTGCAAGTCCGATGGCCACAGCTTTACCAATGCCTTTCCCGGCACCCGTCACTAACGCATTTTTTCCACTCAATGATTCCATTTTTGTTTTTTTATTAGGTAAACCCAAAATGATCTCTAAAGTGTTTAGTAACGGATTACTTTACCGTCAGCTGACCGTTAGTCCAGATGCGTAGCATATTTTTTGCTATTATGATGACGCCGGAGGAGAACTTTTGGGTTCGGAACTTATCGGTGGGCGACAAAAGTTAAGGTCAAAATTAGATAGATTATTTCTTGAATTAGCTGTTCAAATTGTGGGATCTTCGTTTATCATCTTCAAACCTATTTCATAAGCTTTTGCCTTTAAAAGATCAAAGGCCTTCGAATAGGCTTCTTCCAGCTTGAAGTTTGCAGGATTTATAGAGTAGGCAGACCGAATATTTATTTTCTCTAAAGCCCCCTTCGATAGCTTTAGGTTTCCGCAAAAAGCGATAACCGGCTTGTTATGTTTTTTACACAGCATTCCTACGCCGGATAATACCTTTCCTTTTAAGCTTTGTTGGTCTATGCTGCCTTCGCCGGTTATTATAATGTCGGATTCAGCTATATATTTCTCCGCATTACTTATATTCATAACGATATCTATTCCACTGGATAAATCAGCATTTAAAAATGCTACGCAACCCGCAGCTAAGCCGCCTGCGGCGCCGGCCCCCTCAATTTGATCCACATTTTTCCCAAGGTCTTTTTTTATGATGTCTGTGAAATGAAGCATTCCTGCCTCAAGTTGTTCAATGTCAATTTCTGATGCGCCCTTTTGCCTTGCATAAGTATTTGTAGCGCCGTTTTTTCCTGTTAAAGGATTTTTAACGTCACAAGCGATCTGGAAATTTATATGTTTAAAGTCAATTACATTCGTTTGGTCGATATGTTCGATCATGATCAGATTTTTTCCAATTGGTTTTAACTGATTTCCATGTTTGTCACGGAAACAAAAACCTAAGGCGGCAGCCATACCTATCCCGCAATCGTTTGTCGAACTTCCGCCCAAACCCATTACGATGTTTTTGACATTGAGGCTTATCGCCTCTTTTATTAATTCTCCCGTTCCAAATGTTGTGGTATTCGTACAATTATATTCCTCAGGTTTTAACAGTAATAAACCCGAAGCTTTTGCCATTTCAATAAATGCGGTTTGTCGGTCAGATGAAATTACGAGAGAGCTGCTTATCGGACGAAATAAAGGATCTGAAACAGCGACTGAATGCATTGTGGAGGAAAAATACAATTGAATAATTTCTAATAGTCCATCTCCTCCATCTGCAAGTGGTATTGATTTTATTTGGAAGGTGTCTGATGCGTTTAATAATCCACTTTTTATGGCTTCGCAAGCTTCAAAGCTACTCAGAGAGTGTTTGAATTTATCAGGTGCAATTAAAATTTTCATTTTTCACCTCATAAAGGGTAAATCATAGATTTTTTGACAATAATAATCGATTACAGCTTAAAAAATCGGAAATCTGTTGTATTTTTCCAGCGTTTTCTAAATATACAAATGCAAGAGGAGAAAGTTATACCAGAATTGTATGTGGTAGGAGCGGGGCCAGGGGATCCGGAGCTGATTACATTAAAAGCATATAAGATTTTACAAAAATGTAAAGTCTTACTATATGATAATCTTGCCAATAGTGAGCTTCTGAATTTCACCTCTGCGGATTGTGAAAAAATCTATGTGGGCAAACATCCTTATGGTGAGTATACTCCGCAGGAGACTATACATGAAATGATAAAGGAGAAAGCTTTGTCCAAAGGAATGGTAGTACGTTTAAAAGGTGGCGATCCATTTATCTTCGGCAGGGGCTTTGAAGAAGTACTGTATGCGAGGGAGCATGGTATTGCAACTTACTACATTCCGGGTATTACAAGTATGCAGGCAGCTGGGTTTGATAATATACCGCTTACTCATCGTAATATAAGCGAAGGTATCTGGGTGCTTACAGGTACTAAAAAGGATGGCGGCTTATCATCCGACTTACGTTTAGCTATGCAAAGCAATGCTACTGTGGTTATCTATATGGGCATGAAAAAGATCCGGGAAATTGCACAAACTTATATTGAGGAAGGAATGGGCGAAACTCCAGCTGCCATAATTCAGCATGCTACCTTGGCCAAACAAAAATCTGCGACGGGGAAAGTCAAGGATTTGCCATTAATGGCCGAAACTGCTAAACTGACGCATCCCGCGATAATTATTATCGGTGAGGTGGTTGGAATAGGAAGATAAGGTGTTTTGACGTTAAGAAGAATCGCGAATCTTACCTAATTCTTCAGGCGATGGTTTCGAGTGCTAAGTAATTCCTTTATTTATGTCAATTAAATCCCAGCTACTGCCTTGATTATAAGTCGCTAGTGTCTTTTAATTTTGACTTTTTAATTTTTAACTTATCCCTACTCTTATCTAGTTCTGAAAAGTGCTTCTTTTTGTTGATGAAGTATTCCCAAACGATACTACCATTAAAAAGACCTTGATCGTTAAAGGTAGGGTTCGTGGCTGATCGTTTCTTTTTATTTTTAAAGAAATCTTTAAAAAACGCTACGTGTGCTTTGTTGACCGCTCTAGCCTGCTTAAACTTTCCCTCGGCCATAAATTTCAGCAGTGAGATGAAATCCAGCCAGAACCGCACGAAAAGAATGTAGAAAACCTGGCTGTCACTGAGATTTTTCAACAACATAGCGAGATTGTTTCTGAAATTAAGATAGGTTTTGAAGGGACTCTCTGCCTGAAGAGTGCCGCCGCCGATATGGAAAACAGTAGAAACCGGGCAATACATGATTTTATAACCAAGATTCTTTAATCTCCAGCACAGATCGATTTCTTCCATGTGAGCAAAAAAATCTGCGTCAAAGCCGGAAACCTGTTCCCAATATTTCTTTTTTATGAATAGAGCTGCCCCACTTGCCCAGAAAATTTCAGAACTGTTATTATATTGACCATTATCCAGTTCCTGGGTGTCGAAAATTCTTCCTCTGCAAAACGGATAGCCATATTTGTCCAAATACCCACCGGCAGCACCCGCGTATTCAAAAAGACTTCTGTCGTTCCAATCCAATAGCTTAGGTTGGGCAGCAGCGATCAGGGTATCACTTTCCATGAGCTCGATAACAGGTTCAATCCAGCCGGGTGTTACTTCAACATCAGAATTTAGTAGGACGAAATAATCGGCATCTATTTGAGAGAGAACTGCGTTATAGCCACCCGCAAAGCCTAAATTTTCGCTGTTAACGATAACAGAAACTTCAGGGAAATGAGATTTTATAAATTCTGCAGAGTCATCAGTTGAGGCATTGTCAGCCACAACGATTTCTAAGTTTGGATAACCGGATGAAAGTACCGAAGGCAAAAACTTTTCGAGATAATGTTTTCCGTTCCAGTTAAGTATCACAACTGAAACTTTAGGATGGATCTGCATTATATGTTAAAGATTTTATTGAAAAAAGCTTGTTTATAAAACTCCGTTCGCATGTGGGCTTTTTATTTTAATTTCGTCAAACCGGATACAAACATAGTATATACAATGCACATAGGCGCAATACTTCCCTTATTTTACTTACCACCGATTGAGATTTTCCACGAAGTTTTGAATCATTCGTCCCAATTGATTATAGAAAAGCACGAGCATTTTCCGAAGCAAACTTATCGTAACCGTGCTTCGATACATTCTGCCAATGGCAAGTTAGACCTTATCGTGCCTGTTTTGAAAGGAAAGAAAGATCATACACCTGTCAGGGATGTAAAAATTAGTTATGATTTTGACTGGCAACGTCTTCATTGGCTAAGTCTGCAAACATCTTACAGAAGTTCCGCGTTTTTTGAGTTTTACGAGCATGATTTCGCGCCTTTTTATGAAAAGAGATATGAGTTCCTGTTCGACTACAATGAAGAATTATTTGCATTGTTGTTGAAACTATTGAAACTCGACCTGAAGTACACATTTAGTGAATCGTTCGAAAAAAGTTATTCAGATTTGGACGATTTCAGAAATAGTATTCACCCTAAAATACCCTCGACCTATCAAACAAAACCGTATTTTCAAGTTTTTGAAGACAGAAACGGCTTTATGCCTAATCTAAGTATAGTTGACTTGTTATTTAACCAGGGGCCAAAAAGTGGACAGTTTATCCAAAGCAGCACATAAGTTCAGGAGAATTACGATAAAGAAGTCTAAACGGACAATGCCTCCTCCGGGCACAACTCCGGGATCTTTAAAAGTAAGTGAAGATGCGCTTTCTCCGAAAATTATCGTTTATACGTTTTCGAGGAATGTATTTATTGAAACCGAGATTGTTGATTTCAATCATCTTTTAAAGCTATTCAAAGATAATCCCTCAGAAATACATTGGGTTGATATCAGAGGTTTGGGCGATACCCAGTTGTTACGAAATGTGCAGACGGAATTCGGAGTGAGTGCACTTGTTTTAGAAGATATCATTCACACGCATCAGCGCCCCAAACTTGAAGAGTTTGAGGATTACCTGTTTGCGACCAGTAGAATGATTTGTCTTGACAAAGAACTTCAGCTTAATAATGAGCAGCTTTCCTTCATATTGACACAAAATATATTGTTCACTTTCCAGGATAATTATACCGACTGTCTTGAACCGGTGCGGGCTCGCTTACGAGAGGGAAAGGGGAATATCCGAATAAGCGGAACTTCCTATCTTATGTATTCTCTTATGGATATAATCCTCGACAATTATTTTTTCTTACTCAATCGTTTCAGCGATGAGTTAGATACTCTGGAAGAGCGACTATACAGACGACCTGACAAATCCATAACATTTGAAGCTCAGCAAATTAAACGTGCTTTTATTACGGTAAGAAGAGCTGCATGGCCCGAGAGAGATAAAATTAACGACATGCTTCGAAGCAACTCTCCATTAATTACCGAGCACACAAAAGTGTTTTTGAAGGATATTTACGATCATTCTATGCAGATTATTGATCTGGTAGAAAGTTATAAAGAAATAACAGGTAGTTTAATAGATCTGTATTTGTCGTTTGTTAGCAACCGCACCAACGATGTAATGAAGGTGTTGACCATCATATCATCGGTTTTTATTCCATTGACGTTTATTGCAGGTGTTTATGGTATGAACTTTTCGTATACCGATCCTGAAACAGGAAAAACGCTCCAAAGAAATATGCCGGAACTTTATCACGAAAATGGATATGTATATACTCTTATTGTAATGGCAGTAATAGCATTACTTCAAATTTTATTTTTCCTTCGTAAAGGATGGTTTAGATAAATAAGAATGTTAAATCTATATTAAAAAAGGTTTATTCCTTAAAAAACGTTTTGAAAGGCCTCATTTTTGTATTTTAGCAAGCGATGCAGTCATTCGAACTTGATAAAACCGATCTTCAGCGTGTTAAACAGGCACTCGAAAGTGATGATGAAGTCTTAATTGCTTTATTATCAGAATATCACGCTTCCGAAATTGCAATTCTCTTCGATAATCTTTCCCAGGAGGCTCGTGAGCGCATCGTAAATATTCTTCCTCTGGAAATTGCTACAGAAGTTATTTCTGAAATGGATGTCGAATTGCATCCTGAAAAACTTCTAAATAATCTTCATCCCGAAAAACGGACAGAGATTGTTGAGGAGATGGATTATGATGATGCAGCCGACATAATCAGCCTGTTATCGGAAGAGCACCAAAACGAAATTCTGGAAGGAATTGATAAAGATGATGCGTCCTCCATCCGAACACTTCTTACCTACGACGAAGATACTGCCGGTGGATTAATGAATACCCAGGTGCTAAAAGTAAATAGCAGCCTGACAAAAAAAGAAGCTCTCGAAGAAATTATCCGCCTGTCTGAAGAGATGGAAGAATTTTACACCATCAATGTTGTTGATAATTCGAACTGCCTTGTGGGGATAGTTTCTCTTAAAGATATTATCAAATCGAAGTATTCCGTTCATATAAGAGAGTTGGTAAAAGATGACTTCGTTTTTGTAAAAGCCAATACCGATCAGGAAGAAGTAGCAAAACTTCTTTCTCAATACAATCTCACAAGTATTCCTGTAGTTGATGATGATATGCATCTGTTAGGACGCATTACGTTTGATGATGTAATGGATGTGTTGCAGGAAGAAAATACCGAGGATATGTTGAAGATTTCCGGGGTATCTGAAGATGAAGAACTTTCGGGTAATTGGAAAGAAGCTGTAAAAAGTAGACTGCCCTGGTTAATCTTAAATCTTGGTACTGCTTTTTTAGCCGTATCGGTTATCCGGTATTTTGAACCAACCATCGCTAAAATAGTAATTTTATCAGGTTATATGACCATGATTGCGGGTATGGGTGGAAATGCTGCCACTCAAGCTCTGGCGGTAACCGTTCGCCGTATTTCATTAAACGATTTAACAGATGCCCAATCCTATAGAACTGTTTTAAAGGAGTTTACTGTCGGGTTGATAAATGGTGCCGTAACCGGGTTTATAGTATTTCTTTTCGCTGTGTTTTATGATGCGCAACCACTGCTTGGACTGGTTGTTTTTCTGGCGATGACAGGAAATCTTTTAATTGCCGGAGTTACAGGTTCGTCAATTCCTTTGTTTCTGAAACGTGTTGGTATTGATCCTGCTATCGCCTCATCTATAATCATCACAACTTTCACAGACGTTTTTGGCTTTATGCTTTTGCTGGGACTGGCAAGTCATTTGCTTTTGTAACAATTAAAACCCCATAGCAACCGTTATCCTCTCTCAATCTCCAAATTTCTTTTAAATTTGCCGATATTATATATTGATATGACCGAGATCAGACACGACTGGACCAAGGAAGAAATTTCAGAAATTTATCATAGCCCATTATTGGATTTAATATACCGCGCTGCAACAATTCACCGCCAGAATAAAGATTATTCTGAAGTGCAAATCAGCAGTTTGTTATCAATTAAAACAGGTGGATGCTCGGAGGATTGCTCATATTGTCCTCAGGCTGCCAGATATAACACCGGAGTTGACGTGCAGGCTTTAATGTCTGTTGATCAGGTTACAGATGCCGCAAAAAAGGCAAAGGATGGAGGAGCCTCTCGTTTATGCATGGGAGCAGCATGGCGTGAAGTTCGCGATAATCGCGATTTTGACAAAGTGATTGACATGGTGAAAGCCGTTAATAGCCTGGATATGGAGGTTTGCTGTACTTTGGGTATGCTCACCGAATCTCAAGCCAGCCGACTGGCAGATGCCGGTTTATATGCATATAACCATAATCTGGATACTTCAGAAGACGATTACAAGAGAATCATTACCACAAGAACATTCGACGATCGCTTAAAAACAATTGAAAATGTTCGCAAAGCTAAAATAAGTGTGTGCAGTGGTGGAATCATAGGTTTGGGAGAAACTGTTGAAGACCGAGTTTCAATGTTAAGAACCTTATCCAATATGCAAAAGCATCCCGAGTCCGTTCCTATTAACGCCTTGGTACCTGTAAAAGGAACACCGATGGAAAATCAACCACGTGTTCCAATTTGGGACATGTTAAGAATGATTGCTACGGCCAGAATTATTATGCCTAAAACAGTAGTTCGTCTTTCTGCCGGAAGAACTGAAATGAGTTTAACAGATCAGGCCTTTTGCTTTATGGCAGGTGCCAATTCGATTTTTGCAGGAGATAAATTGTTAACCACACCCAACCCGGCATTTAATGAGGATATGCAAATGTTTGAACTGCTTGGATTGAAGCCACGCGAGGCATTTAAAAATGGCAGGCCAGCAAGCGCTGAGGTGGTTCAGGAGCCATCCTTATAAATACATCTGAATTAAAAGGGATGATTCATGAATCATCCCTGCGTGTTTGCTTATGAAACCGAAAATAATCTACGTATACGATGCTCTCTGTGGCTGGTGCTACGGTTTTAGCCCTGTTATAAGGTCAATCTACGAACGCTATCAGCATCGTTTTGATTTCGAAGTATTAAGCGGTGGAATGATGCTGGGCACCAGAACCGGACCTATAAGCGTTGTGGCACCTTATATAAAAACAGCTTATCATACCGTAGAGGAAATCACCGGAATTGTTTTTGGAGAAGGATTTTTAAGAGAGGTTGAAAAAGGGGAGATGATTCTGGATTCTGAAAAGCCTGCGATCGGTCTTTCGGTTTTTAAATCCTATTTTCCTGATAAGGCAGTCTTATTTGCCCATGATATTCAAAACTGCATAAATTTTGATGGTAAAGAACCTAATGACGAAGAAATGTACCGGTATCTTGCTGTGAATTTCGGAATTGATCCCGATGAATTTATTCATAAAATGCATGAGGAGCAATTTAAACAGGCAGCTTATTACGAGTTTGCCTTATCAAAGCAATTGCAGGTATCAGGCTATCCTGCTGCATTTATACAATCGGCAGATAACCATTTCTATATGATCGCTAAGGGATTTACAAGATTAGAGGATTTGGAAGCCAGGATCGAAAAGGTCTGGAATGAGATGAGCTGATTATTAGTCAACTTAGTAAGATAAGCTTAAACGCTCACTCCATTTTTTTCGGGATTAGTTTTCCCCATTTTTTCGCAAATTTTCAGCAAATCTCCCGAAACTGTATTGATAAATTCCAATTGCTCTGTAATCAGCTTGCTGTCAACAGTATCTTCTATTATTTTGATAGAAGGTTCGCTTATCCGTATCTCAGCCACTTTTACTTCATTTCCTTCGACTCTTAATGCCGATATCGCGTCAAATAACTGGTACAAAGCTTTTCTTATAATACGTACATGATGTGGATTTACCTGTCGGTTTTCCTCATGTTTTAATGTGGTGACAAGTGTAGCAATGTACGATGAAAGCATATGGCTCAACACTATGAATTTATTTACCTCTCGTACATTCTTTTGTTTGTTTTTTGGTTCGGAAAGCATCCGCTGTAAAGCTGAACCCATATTTGCCGAGCTTAAATACAACTCCTTTCTGATTAGTTTATATTCAGTAATATTAAAACCCTTTCCTGTCAACCCTTCGGCAATGTCCTGCAGATAATTATAATTAGCTATAAGAAGTTTTCGCATATAGTTTTTCAACTGAGGATACTCCCACGAAGGAAAAATAAAATAACTGGCGATTAAAGCAATAAAAGAACCTATAAAAGTGTCTATAATTCGCTCACGCACGATGCTGAGGTCGCCCATTCCGATGAAACTAAACATGATGAGAATAAAGGGCGTCATGAATAAAACGCTTACAACATAATTTAGGCGTTGAAAGCTATAAGCCCCGATCATGAAGATTAAAAGAAACGCGAATCTTCCCGTCTCATCTTTTACAAAATGGATGATCAGAGCTCCGGCAAGACCTCCTATAAACGTGCCTACTAAACGTTCATAATTTCGCTGTTTGGTTAAGCTGAAAGCCGGCTTGAGGATTACAAGAATGGTCAGCAATATCCAATAACTATGGGCGCCGGTGCTGATTTTAGAGATCAGATAACCGATTACACAGACGATAGCTACCCGGATTGAATGTCGAAAAATGGATGATTTGAATGTTATATTTTCTAAAAAAAGCTTTATGTCAAGGCTTTGGTGCGATACAAACCGTCCCAGATCCGTTTCGGAACTCAGGGCCAAAGCATTTACTTTTTTGTCTTTGAAATAGCTGTAAATGGTTTGAATGCGATTTATGATCGTCCGCATGTTGACCATGATTTTTTTAAGAACAAGATTGTTCTCAACCTGATCGATGCTCGATTTTAACTGTTCCAACTGCGGTTGGAAATCATATAAAGGCCTTGGTCTCTCATTGGCATTTATGTCAACCCCTAAGTTTTCCAGCTCGTTACCAATGTTTTGAATGATACTGTGGAATTTCTTTAAAACTTCTGTTTCACCATAAACCGAACGAATGGTTTGATAATCATAATGAGTGGCCATGCTGTGTTCAAACAGGTCGTTTATATCCGAAAAGATCAGGATAAGTAAACGGGCTGTGTTTGTTTGGTTCTTTGTGATCATTTTGTCTTTGAACAAAACTTCACGAACGGTGTCCTGCTGCTCATGAACCACTATTTGCTGGTCAATAAGTTTTTTATAACTTTCATCAAGATTGCGATCCGGGTTATAAAACTCGGCTTTCAATTTAAGATATTCTCCGACCCGGATTACACATTCACCCAATGTATGCTGCGCAATACGATAAGGTCGTAATTGTGACACTGCGAGACTTAAAGTCATATACCAGATACCTCCTGCACCAAGGAGAGCGACATATTTAAATAAAGTATAACCATTAAAACTTTGATCGATGGTCAAAATCATTATGATCAATACGGCAGTAGATATAGAAGACGCACGATTTCCGTAAATATTGAACATTGAAAAAAAGAAGCACATCACAAAAATTTCGATCGCTATCAATAATGGAAAGGGGTTTATCATGCCGGTTATGAAGGCCACCATTAGCATAAATGCGATGCAGGCAAGCATAGCATTCCTTTTATGAATAACAGGTCCGGCATTATCGGGAATACTTGTTGTAATAGCACCTAAAGAAATAGTGATTCCCGTTTCCAGATCGCCCATTTGCGCAAAAATCAAAGAGGGCAACAATACACCAAACGTAATTCTCAGCCCGTCCGAAAAATACTGACTGAAAAGGAATTTCCTTATTTCTTTAGTTTGCTGTATATCGATTTTTTGCATCGTTTGCTATTTTAGAACATGCTTAAAAAACAGAAGTTTCAGTTATTTAATTTCCACTTTCGGCCTCTGTTCGTATCATTGTAATATAAGGTCTTAAAATGTTGATAAACAGCGGTTTTTAGTGGAAAAAGTGTTAATAATTTCTGGATTTTTTCCTTTGCTGAAGTTCAGAAATGTCGTACCTTAGATAGTATCAAACACAACGTACTTTGATAGCCTCAAAATAAGAAAAGAACTTCGGTTTTTACTTATGAAAAGAGCGAAAGCTTTGAGCAGGCATACTGGAAACCAGATAATCCTTACGAGGAAAAGCTTGTGGAAAGTAAACAAGGATTTGCGTGAAAGCAAGTTGTATTAAAGAAACGGGATTTGATCGCTTTATAGAATTACGGTTTTATAAGGTTGAAACGGGAATCTAACTTGTAAGAGAAGGATTCCCGTTTTTTTTTCTGCCTTTTTTACTTTCCATTTTACATTTTTCTCTAAATTGCCGTATGCAGGGCAAAGAAAAAGGCAATCTTCAAAGAAAAATTTTCGTGTTGGATACCTCCGTTATTTTACACGATCATGCGGCTTTCAGAAATTTTCAGGAACATGATGTCGCCATCCCGATTCAGGTTTTGGAGGAGCTAGATAACTTCAAAAATGGAAATGAAAATCGCAATTTTGAGGCTAGAAGCTTTATAAGAATTATTGATGATATTTCACACGATGATCTGGTTAGCGATTGGTTGCCCATCGGTGGTCCCAGTCGGGGGAAATTTAAGATTGTACTCGATGAGAAATCTGAAGTAGCGGATGCGGAGGCAATCTTCGGGGCCGGAAAATTCGATCACCGTATTTTAAATGCTGCAATCTACCTCCACTCTCAGCACCCCGAAAAAAAGGTAATTCTTGTTTCAAAGGATATTTGTCTGCGGTTAAAAGCTAAGGCTCTTAATATCTACGCCGAGGATTACGAAACAGGTAAAATCAAAAATCTTGATCAATTATATACAGGCAGCAGTTTATTTGATAATGTTCCAGAGAAGCATCTCACAGAGCTGAAGCGGGGTGTTTTAGCTCCCGAGAAATTGGGTATTAGCTCCTTGCCGGGGAATCATTTTTTATTGTTAAAAAGTAAAAAATATAAAGATATGTCAGCTTTCTATAGTAAAAAAGATGACAAGCTAATCAATTTAGGTCCTCAGGAGGCGTTCAGAATTTCAAGTTTAAACCCGGAGCAAACTTTCGCGATGCATGCTTTGCTTAACCCGGATATTCAATTAATAACTATTCAGGGCAATGCTGGAACGGGCAAAACCTTGCTCGCGCTGGCATGTGCATTGGAACAAAGAAGAGATTACAGGCAAATTCTCGTATCCCGACCTATCGTTCCTTTAAGTAATAAAGATATCGGGTTTTTGCCCGGAGATATAAAGTCGAAGGTTGATCCCTATATGACGCCTATTTGGGATAATTTAAAGTTTATCAGAGATCAGTTTGCCGATGATCCGAAGATTCAGTTGAAACTGGATGAGCTTGTTAATAATGAGAAAATCGCCATCTCGCCGCTGGCATTTATTAGGGGAAGAACTTTAACCAAATTGTTTTTTATTGTAGACGAAGCACAAAATCTTACCCCCCATGAGGTGAAAACAATAATCTCAAGAGCAGGGGAGGGCACAAAGGTGGTATTTACCGGAGATATTTATCAAATTGATACACCGTATCTGGATTCGGAAAGTAATGGTTTATCTTTTCTCATCGATAAAGCGAAGTCACACCCATTATATGCCCATATAACTTTACAAAAAGGCGAAAGAAGTGAATTGGCTAACCTGGCTAATGAGCTTTTGTAAGAGTATAATTAGTTGAAACTGATCATTGAATCTGAAAAAACACCAATTAGTGCTGACAGTCTGAATGGCTTTTCTATGAAACCCGATACCTCTTTATTGGCAATCGCCCTTTTGACGTCACTTTCAATGATAGAGGATGATACTACATATACTTTGATATTTTTTTTGGTTTTCGACTTGATCACAGCAAATTGTTGCAAAAATTGCCATCCGCTTATGACAGGCATATTCAGGTCTAAGAAAATGATATCTGGTAATATTTCAGGACAATCTAAATTTTCGTGAAGAAAATTCAGAGCATCATATCCATTATGAAAAGATATCACGTGTTTTGAGAATCCATGGCGCTGAATAGTTCTTTCTATCGTAAAATGTTGAATCTGGTCGTCATCAATAATAAGTACTGTTTCCATTTTTTTAATATTTAAGGTATATAAGCTTATATACAAAAAACATGCAAGCAGGTGTAAGCTCTGTTTTCGGGGATAGAGGACTTTTTTAAGTAAAAAAATCCTCAGATAATACGGGAAGTGTAGAAATTTATCTCCTGTTCGGGGAATGCAACAATCTGTGGGCTAAAATATATCGATGCTGTACTTTATGGCTTCTAAATGATCCTCCTCGCGACCTTCCATAAAAAGCACCACTTTGTACTCAGTTAAATTATCATTAAAGCCTAAAAACATTCTTCTGAAGCATCTTTTTAGGATAGGAGTAAGCAGGGTACTTAGTACTTCGCAGTAATGCGGGAAGTCCTTCTTTAATACTGTATCATAGAAATCATTGCGGTTAAAATCGGACATGTTTATCGTCAAAATCCCCGCATTAAAAAAGCCACTCACTAATTCGCCCCTTACATCAGACGACAGTCTGTCTAACCATTCTTCTGATAACTCTTCAAAGATTGTATTATTGAGATTGATGGTTATTAACTGTCTGTACAGATTTAACATACAAATACTTCTAGTAATAGATAACTCATATTAGTAGGGCCTCAATTTTAATTCCAAAAACTTTTTCTGAAGGGAGAATTGGAAGCATACAACAAAAGGCGATGCTAAGCGCTTTGGAATGAATTAGATATGTTTTTACTTTTTTCACTTATTAATGCTCGCAAAAATCTGCCTTGTTTATTGTACGATTAATTGTAGGTTAATAAAGTCAGTTTTGCTTTCGTATGGATTAAATAGAATCGAGGTGTCGACGTTGGTTTAATCCCTTTGCTTTAAAGTCTTTGGGTGTCAGACCGGTTATTTTTTTGAATTGCGACGATAAATGTGCTACACTGCTATACCCGTTTTTGTACGCAATTTCACTTAAACTAAGCTCGTCATATATAAGCATTTCTTTAACCCGTTCAATTCGCTGGTTGATAAGAAACTTTTCGATTGTGATGCCTTCGACTTCAGAAAAAAGATTACTTAACTGCGAATAATCTTTGTTTAGCTGATGAGAAAGTATATCTGATAACTTGTGCTTTACTTTATCATCCGAATGATGTACCTGGGTGATGATTATATTCTTTATTTTTTCAATAGTTTTCTGCTTTTGATCATCAAGTAATTCAAAACCCAGTTCTTTCAACTCATTATTTAGGATTTTGGATTGTTCTTTTGTGAGGTTATCGGCTAGGATAACCTCGCCTAACTGGATATGCAAAGGTTCAATTCCATTTTTCTTTAGTTGATTCTCAACAGCTGAAATACAGCGTCTGCAAACCATGTTTTTTATGTAGAGCTTTTGCATCCTGTAAATATTATGTTTTCTTACAGCTTTTCGCCATGCTGACTCATATCTAAACCGATGCGTTCCTCATCTCCAGAAACTCGCAACGGCGAAATTATATCAGTTATTTTCAACAACAACAGTGAACCCAAAAAAGCGAAAATCGATACACAGATTAGGGCAAGTGTCTGAACCGCAAATAATCTGAATTCTCCAAAGATAAGGCCATTTACGGTTACAACGTCAGGATTAATAGCCTTGGTTGCAAAAACACCCGTCAGTAACATTCCGACCATCCCGCCCACGCCGTGGCACGGAAATACATCAAGAGTGTCATCAATTGATGTTCTGGTGCGCCAATCCACAATGATATTGCTTATGATAGATGCTATAATACCTATTGCCAGCGAGTGAGGAATAGTAACAAAGCCGGCGGCGGGAGTGATGGCGACCAGGCCCACCACAGCTCCGATACAGGTGCCCATGGCTGAAGGTTTCCTGCCTTTGAAAGCATCAAAGAATATCCATGCTAAGGCCGCTGCCGATGATGCCGCCATTGTAGTGCTCAAGGCAATTACCGAAAGTTTCCCTGATCCGAAGGCGGAACCTGCGTTAAATCCAAACCATCCAAACCAAAGTAGGCCGGTTCCTAGTAATACATAGGTGATTCTGGCTGGATTATGATTCGGCTCATTTCGACGTTTTAAATAAAGTGCTGATGCGAGGGCCGCCCATCCGGCCGACATATGAACCACCGTTCCTCCGGCAAAATCTAAGACCCCTAATTTTGCTAATATGCCATCGGGATGCCAGGTTGCATGTGCGAGCGGTGCGTATATAAATATGAAGAACAAGCAAATGAAGAACACATAAGAAATAAACCTGATTCTTTCTGCAAAAGCACCGGTGATTAAGGCCGGCGTAATGATTGCGAACTTTAACTGATACATCGCAAATAATGCAAATGGAATTGTGGGAGCTAATTCCCACGGTGCTCCGTCAATCACACCGTCCATCATGAAAAAATCAAGTGGGTTTCCGATAAAGCCGCCAAAACTTTTTCCAAAAACCAGACTGAAACCAAATATGAACCATATTACAGTTATGACAGCCAGGCATATATAGCTTTGTAGCATGGTAGAAATTACATTTTTCTTGTTAACCATACCTCCATAAAAAAAAGCAAGACCCGGTGTCATAATAAATACAAGAGCGGTTGCTGTGAGCATCCAGGCTGTGTCTGTTGAATTAATACCTTCGTGCTGAATATCAGATCTAGGTATTGAAGGGAAGAAAAAACATAAGCCAAGGATAACTAAAAGGAAGATGAAAGGAAATTTATAAAAATTTTTTGCCATTTGTTGGTGTTGATTCAGGCGGCAAATATATTTCAAATAATAGCAATAAGCGAAATGCTTCGCATCATTGTTTGATGATTATGCGACTTTCTGGTTATGTGTTGAAACCATCAATGTGTTTTAAAGAAAATGGTATTGAGAAAAAAGCTATTCGAAAATTATCGTTCGGTTGCCCGAGATAAAAACCCGGTCTTGAAATACCAGTCGCATTGCTTTGCTTAACACCGACTTTTCTATCTCTTTTCCCGCGATAACCATTTCTTGCGGACCAAAAGTATGATTCACAGGTATCGTTTGTTGTACAATAATTGGTCCTTCATCTAAATCGTTGGTTACAAAATGGGCAGTCGCTCCAAGCAGTTTTACGCCTCTTTCGTAGGCTTGCCGGTATGGGTTGGCTCCGATAAAAGCCGGTAGAAAGGAATGATGAATATTTATTATTTTGTTTGTAAAGTGCTCGACAAAGGTAGGAGACAAAATTCTCATGAATTTTGCCAGTACTATGTAATCTATATCATAAGTATCCAAGGTTTGCATTAGTTCCTGCTCAAAACTTTCTTTGGACTTGTTTTCATGGGATATATGGTGGTAGGGAATGTCGAATCGTTCGGTGAATGATTGAAGGCTATTATAATTCCCAACCACGCAACATACCCTGGCGTTTAAAGTATTGAAAAAGTGACGTACAAGCGTATCTCCCAGGCAGTGGTATTCTTTGGTTACAAGTACGGCAATCCGCTTTTCATCTTTCGGATTTATACTTAATTCGGTGTTCTCTGGTAATCCTTCTAAAAGTTCTTTTCGAAGTTTTTCCTCGTTGATTATTTTCCCTGCAAATTCTATACGCGCGAAAAACCGGTTCGCGGTTTCATCGACAAATTCACGCATTGCAGTGATATTTAAATCGTGATCGGCTAAAACTTTGGTTATTAATGCTACAAGGCCTACTTCATCTTTACATTGAATACGAATTAATGATTTACTCATAGACAAAGATAAATTTCATTTTTAGCTTTTAAGAAATTTTTAGTTGTATACGGGCCTGATTTTTCTTTTAAGCAAACAGTTTTTCGTTAGTTGTGTTACAAAGGTAAAATCACTTTAAATAATTAAATCATGAAAAAGTTAATCTATACACTTACAGCAGTTATCTTGTTGGGTTTATCAGTGAATACTTCAGTGGCGGCTGATAAGGCACCAGCGAAAGAATTAACCGAACAACAGCAAATTCAGTTGCAGCAGGTTCAGCGCAGAGTTGAAGAAATAAAAGCAATGGATAAATCTGACTTGACCCGTCAGGAGCGTAAAGAATTAAGAAAGGAACTGAAAGAAATGAAATCTCAGGCTCAAGCGATAACCGGTGGTGGTGTTTATCTTTCAGTAGGAGCTATCATCATCATTATTTTGCTTTTGATCCTTATACTATAGTAAATCCATCTATCACGAGCAATAACATTCGGAGACCGGCTGAACAGCGCCGGGTGTTCTGCAAATTGAATAATAAAGTAAATGCCGACGATGAGGGAGTTTTTAGGGATTAATTTCCTCAGAACCGAATTGAATTTCCTTGATCGGATGAAAATAGATGGGAGACCATACGTCCCTGATTCGTCTTAAATAATAAGTTTGTAAAAGCTGCTTTCGGGCAGCTTTTATATTATGTAAAGGTTATTATTTAGTTGGTGCTCTGCCCTGGATTTTGATAGGCTGATAGAATTTTTCTTAGATCATCAGGAGTATCAATAGCCTGATTTTCAATGTCGGTAATGGCCACTTTGATTTTATAGCCATTTTCAATCCAGCGTAGCTGTTCTAAGGCTTCGGCTTTTTCTAAACTTGATACATGCAATTTAGTAATGGTTTTCAGAGTGTTTATTCTGTAGCCGTATATGCCAATATGCTTGTAAAACGTATGTGAACTAATCCAGTCGGGAAGCTCAATGTTGCGAAGATAGGGAATGGCGGCTCTGCTGAAATAAATAGCCTCAGAGCTCGAATTGAGTATTACTTTGGGTGAGTTGGGATTATGCAGCTCTTCCGATGTATTGATTTTTTTTACAAGGGTAGCCAGCTCTGTTCCTTCCGATTCGAAGCAAGTGCATAACATGTCGATTTGTTGAGGATCAATAAAAGGCTCATCGCCCTGAATGTTGATCAATATATCGAAGCCTGGAAGCTTCTCGGCTACTTCAGCGCATCTGTCTGTACCGCTTTGGTGATCAGGTGACGTTAGTATCGCACGCCCTCCAAAAGTCCTTACATGTAGCAGGATGCGTTCATCATCCGTTGCAACAACCACTTCATCTAATTTAGTCGATTGCAGAGCTTGTTCATATACCAGTTGTATCATGGTTTTGCCATTGATATCTATCAATGGTTTGCCGGGAAATCGGGTAGAGGCGTATCGGGCCGGAATAATTCCAAGAATGCGCATTTTGTGTTCGTCTTTAATTAAAACAGTCCGTTAGTTTCTCGTTGAACTTTTTCCACGATTGCGCCTAAATCTTCGGGTTTATTTGCAAAATCCAGGCTGTCTTTATCAAGAATCAGTAGTTTACCTTCTTTATATCCATTGATCCACTTCTGATATTTATCATTTAATTTAGAAAGATAATCCAAGCGGATCCCGGCTTCATATTCCCGTCCTCTCCGTTGAATGTTATTAACTAAAGTGGGCACCGATGCTTTAAGGTAAATAAGGAGGTCAGGTGGTTTGATAAAAGATGTCATATTATCAAAAATCGCCCGGTAATTTTCGTAATCACGGGAAGTCATTAATCCCATGTCATGCAAGTTCTCTGCAAAGATGTATGCATCCTCATAAATGGTTCTGTCTTGCACGATATTGTGGGAGGCAGTCTGGATCTCTCGGATTTGTTGAAAGCGACTGTTAAGGAAATAAATCTGAAGGTTGAAGCTCCATCGCTTCATGTCATTATAAAAATCCTCAAGATAGGGATTGTTGTCGATGGCTTCATATTGAGCCTCCCAGCCAAGATGTTTTGATAATAATTCAGTTAAGGTAGTTTTTCCGGCTCCTATATTTCCTACAATGGCAATGTGCATCCTATAAATGTATAATTCAAATTTGAAATACGAAAGGCTAGCGGTTAAAAACTTTTGAATCCAATTATTTCACGCACCTCCTTTATCGTTTTTAAAGCACTCGTATTTGCTTTATCTGCACCATACCTGGAAACCTCACGTAAGTATGTGGTGTTTGCTGCAATGTCGTTTATGCGCTCACGAACCGGCTGGGTAGCAATAATCATATCTTCGGCGAGCTGTTTTTTTAAATCTCCGTAACGAATCTGGCAGTTATTATATAAGTTATTGAAGTGATCAAATGTATCTTGGGAAGATACAACCTTGATTAAATCAAATAGATTTTGGATCGCATCCGGCTTTTCTGAATTTGGCTCAGTAGGTCCGCTATCTGTTACAGCACGCATCACTTTCTTCCGGATCACTTCAGGGCTATCTGATAAATAAACCGCATTGGCTTCACCTTCCGATTTTCCCATTTTTCCTTTTCCATCCAAGCCGGGGATTTTTACAAGTTTTTCTGTAAAATTAAAAGCATACGGCTCCGGGAAGTATTCGGTATTATACATCCTGTTAAAGCGATTTCCAAAAGTTCTGGCCATTTCGAGATGTTGCTCCTGATCCTTGCCTACAGGTACCTTTGTGGCTTTATGAATTAAAATATCCGCCGTCATTAACACAGGGTAAGTAAGTAGGCCTGCATTCACATTATCCGGTTGAGCTCTTACTTTGTCTTTAAACGATGTGCTTCTTTCCAGCTCTCCCATATAAGCATTCATATTTAAATACAGGTATAACTCAGCTATTGCCGGAATATCCGATTGTACATAGATTGTTGCTTTTTCGGGATCAATACCCGCTGCCAAATATTCTATAAGAACCTGTTTTACGTTAGCATGCAGATTTTCGGGAGTAGGATGCGTGGTTAACGAATGATAATCAGCGATAAAGAAAAAGCAATTATATTCATGCTGCATCTTGACGAAGTTTTGAACAGCTCCGTAATAATTCCCTAAATGCAATTTTCCGGTACTTCTAATACCGCTTACAACAGTTTCCATACATGGGCGAAAGTAAGGAATTTTTATATTTTTGAGCTCAATGAAGCTGATGTTGAAAAAGTGCCACAGATTATGGTACCTAGCAGGTGTGGTTTTTTTCTTTTTACTGTTATATCCCCTAATCTTTTTTTATTCCCGAAAGATTTCAAGATACAGTACCTTAAACCATATCCGCAGGTTGTTCGCCCACTTAACTTCGTCTTTAGGTGGATTTGTGTTTAGATTTAAGAAAGAAACGGCAATTGACTGGTCTCGGACATACATAATCTGTGCAAACCATAGTTCGAACCTTGATATTCCCGCAATAACTCTTGCTGTAAATGCAAACTTTGCTTTTATGGGGAAGCATGAACTGCTTCAAAATCATGTTTTAAAGATGTTTTTCGAAACCATCGATATTCCTTTGAATCGTGATAGTCGAATCTCTGCCTTTAGGGCTTTTAAAAAGGGAGAGGAATATTTAAAAAATGGTATTAGTCTGATTATCTTCCCTGAAGGAAAAATAGGGGATGAGTATCCGCCCGTATTAAACGAATTTAAAAACGGCCCCTTCAGACTGGCTATTGAGCAGCAAATCCCCATTATCCCGGTTAGCATGATAAATATTTGGAAGAAAATGTGGGATGATGGATCAAAATATGGAACAAGACCGGGAATTTGCGATATTTGCATCCATCAGCCGGTTGAAACTATTGGTTTAACTTTGGATGATACAGAGGATTTAAAAAATAAAATATATAAAATAATACATTCAGACTTAAAACATGAATATAGATAACGAAACGATTGCAAAGATGGCGCATCTGGCCAGGTTAGATGTTAATGAGAATGAGCAAGAATCGTTATTGAAAGACATGAATAACATTTTACATTTCATGGAGAAATTAAATGAGCTAGATACTACTGAGGTGGAGCCGTTAATTTATCTCACCGACGAAGAAAATGTTTTTAGAGAGGATGTAGTGCACAGAGAAATTACTCCTGCCGAAGCTTTAAAAAATGCGCCAATGCAAGACGGAACATATTTTCAAGTGGCCAAGGTTATTGACAAAGGATAATACCTGTTTTTCATCTTCGTAGGTAAACTTCTTCCTCAATATATCTTCAGGTTCTTTTTTTTATGCCAGAGCGGATATGTCATCCGCGTTTTATACGAACGTATACGACTTTGATGTTCGTGGCTTTTGTAATATGCCATAAATAGCCGTTCCTCATCATCAGCGATTAAACTCCCTTCTCA
>CAMPKC010000020.1 GCA_946887045.1 uncultured Sphingobacteriaceae bacterium
GGATAGCGCTGATGTTATTGCTTCCTGTGATATTGCTCCAATATTCCCATACAATATTTCCGGTACCTGAACATGCCAGCACAGGATTATTAATTGTGATTGATACAGCCGCCGATGCTGTGCTTAAGCCGGTGTTATCAGTTGCTTTTGCAGTAATGGAATACGTTCCGGCTGCGATATTGCTCCATGCAAAGCTGTATGGACTTGTTAGGTCTTCACCCAATTTGGTTGTTCCTGCAAAGAATTCTACTTTGGCAATAGTTCCATCCTGATCTGTTGCATTGGCAGTGATAGTTGCAGGGGCAGTAATCATACTTCCTCCAACCGGAGCAGTAATTGCAACCACAGGAGCCACCGTTAGCGCCGGCTGAGTGGTTATTGTTTCGAAAGGAATTAGATTCGATCCTGCAATTGGTCTCTGTAAAGTTCCGTCAGGAAGTTTCCATCCAACAGATACATGGTCCTGAGAACCACCGCCTTCTTTATGTAAGGCTTCGATGTAATAGCGCTGACCTGCTTCTAAAGCGATAACTACAGATTGCTGAGAAGGATAACGGTCATACCATCCCGGAGTGGTCCAGTCATTCACGGAAGCGATTTTCCTTTTGTTCGCAGGATCGCTGTTTGTGCTTAACCACAACTCTCCGTTGTCATCACTGGCGATGTAAAAAACGTAGTTCCCGCTCACCGGAGGACAGATATAGCCTCGGATACGAGAGCCATAATCATCACCAAACTCAACAGGAGAGGCAAAGCTTGTTAAGGTTCTTGTTCCTGATGGTGCAGACGTTACCGGGATAGCGCTGATGTTATTGCTTCCTGTGATATTGCTCCAATATTCCCATACAATGCTGCCCTTGTCAGAACATGAGCTTAGCACAGGCTTACTAATTGTTAGTTGTAAAGTATCTGAAGTAGTACTAAGTCCTGAGTTATCGGTTGCTTTAGCAGTGACAGCATACGTTCCTGCTGCGATATTGCTCCAGTCGAAAGAATATGGACTTGTCAATGCTTCACCTAATTTTGTTGTTCCTGCGAAGAACTCAACCTTTGCAATCGTTCCGTCCTGATCTGTTGCATTCGCCGATATGGTAAAAGCAGCCGGCGCGGTGAGAATGTTCTTCGAAGCAGAAGTTGTCAGGGAAACTACTGGCGCGACAGTCGCAATAACCGGAGTAGAAACTGAAATTTCGATTGGTGCGGATACTGTGCTAAGGCCGGAATTATCGGTAGCCTTTGCCGTTAATGAAAATGTTCCTGCGGGTGCATTCGCCCAGCTAAATGTAAAGGGACTTGATAATGTTTCACCTAATTTGGTTGTTCCGTTAAAGAACTCAACTTTACTAACTGTGCCATCAGTATCACTTGATTCTGCGGTGATAACTATAGCGGACGAACTAATGAATTTGCTGTTAGAAGCAGGAGAGGTGATGGCAACTTTAGGCGGAGTTGAAGCGGTAACTTCGAATAGTATGGTATACTTTTTAGTTATAGTGCCAGCTACTACCGTAATATTTGCGGTATGATTTCCTATTGACAGAGCAGACGCATCGGCCTTTAAAGAAAGATTGCTGCTTGCACGTTCATCGCTTATCACGCCAACTGTGTCAGAAAGTTTTAGCCATGTGGCATTACTTGAAGCTTTCCAGTTCATTTCGGCTGTGCCAGAGTTCCATATACTAAATGGTGTTTCAGCTACATTTCCCACAGTTCCCGCCATTTCAATTACGTGTAAAGGTCCGCCGATTGCCGGTCCCTGTAAGGTTCCTGAATAAGGGATTGCAAATCCTGAAAAAGTATTTTCTCTTAAAGAAATTTTTTGTGTAATTGTAATTCCCGAAAGATTAGCGCTCGAACCAAAATTGTTCTTATAAAGAAACTGATTGGCGATGCCATCTCCACTTGAAGGAAAACCGTTTGGTAAACCTAAATCGCCTCCTGTAGAAAATGCACTTCTTACATTTAAAAACTCATTGTGTTCATAAATAAAGTTTTCCAGCACCGGAGTAACAGTTGGCATTATCGTATTTATAATACCCGACTGTAAAGTGGTGCCAATTTTATTTTTTCTAAATGTGGTGGCCAATAAGGCGGTTTCGGCAGGCCTGTACATGTCCAGACCATTTTGGATGGCCCATCTGCAATCAACAATCTTATTATTCGTATATAAACTAAAATAGTTTGGATCAACTCCGGTTGAGTGTTGTGTTGACCAGTTGGCTATCGCTGCCCTCACTTCCGAAATAGTGTTCTTATCAGCGATAAAATTGAATACTCCGCCATAAGGCTCTATTCCTGCAGATGCACTTGGGTTTGGACTGGTTACGGCATATGCTTTACCGTCGATAAAGTTATTGTACATTACAATCTTATCAGCAAAATGACCAACCGCGACAACGCTGCTTGCATCAGGTTGTAAATTCCAGGGCTTCTCCAGGTTGATTGTCGAACCACTTGCAGAAATTACAGCTCTGGATTGACCTAGACCTCTTCCTTTGATAATAACTGCGATTTTGGGCTTGTCAAGCGATAAGGAAAATCCGTTTAACGTTGTAGTTGCTCCTGATGATGAAGCTACCGAACCTGACCAATTTGCAGAGAAGCCTTCCCATAAGAATTGTTCGCCGGAATTTTGGTCTACATCGGCGCTTTCACGCACGGTTAAATCAAAAGTGCTGGTATTTCCAATGTAAGTAGTTCCGCCGCTTCCGAAGTTTCCTGTTGCACAAAAAAAGCGTCCTTTTCCCCATCCGGCACCATTGGCAGGGTCAGTATTGTTATAATCCTGGCAGGTAGAATGGGTTATGCTAATATTTGAACCACCCCATGAATGCAGAGCGTTTTCAGTATCGTTAGTCAAATAAAAATTGCATCGGTCAATAAATAATTGCGAGGCTTTTCCAAGAAAAGATATTTTTCCGATGAATTTGCAATTAGATAAAAATACACCACGTGTGTTATCAAGCTGCAATACATCATAATTTTGAAAAGACAGAGTTACGTTATTCACTTTCACGTTAGAGCTTCCCCGTAAGAAAAATGGGGAGGAGTGAATCGCCCGGTAATTTTTATTAGTATCAAATGTTATGTCGCTTACCTGAAACGTATTTACAATCCCGTAAACCATCGCGTCGGATTGTGAACTGAAGCTTGAATTACATTTAATGAAGGTTTTATCCTGGCCATCACCTTTCCACTGAGTGTTATGTGAAGGGTTAAGCATTCTGCTTATCATGTAGGTTCCCTGTGGGAAATAAACGGTAGAGCCGGTAGAGTTTTTCGCAGCAGCTAAAGCCTTGTAAATGGCATCTGTATCGTCAGCCTGGCCGTTACCTTTAGCACCATAATCTTTTACATTAAACGTAGTTTGTGTCCATGTAACACCACTGTTAATTGTAAGTTTTAATGGTCCGCTCCAGCCATATTCGCCCCCATGTCCATTATGTGTCCACACTTCATACTCGCCATTGGCCAAACTTGCCGGTAAGATAAAATCAACTTTATAAGGGTTTACCTTGGTAACAGTTAACCATTGCCCGCTTCCGGTTGGCGATTTAAGATAAACATTAGAAGAGGTAGAGTCATTGTACTGAGAAAGGTTGCGCCCGTAAACGGATACGTTACTGCCTTGCGTTGCTTTTTCTGGTCCAACCCACCATGCATCAGTTTTGTTAATTGCAATAGGCTGGCCGTAGCCTGCTTCATTTCCAGGCCAGATAAGATACATTGACCATGCAGGTATTGATTTATCAAGGGTGATTACTGCTTTATTTTTTTCTAAACGCTGTATGCTGGCATCTTTATAGCGACCGCTGGCACCGTAAACGGTAAATCGTGAATCTTTTCCTTCATCTGGACCGCTAAATTTGGTGAAATCCATTCCCGTTATAACCAGAGACTCATCCGGGCCGGCCGTCCGTGTCCACTCGGCGCAAACCGGGGTGCCCGCAGCTGCGCTACCAGTCATTGGCGCACTAAAGGATTCTCCGGGAGCTGCCGGTAGAGGCGACAGAGCGATAGAATTCGAATATTTTGGAAGATTTTGGGCTTTTAAGGTTATTGTTGTGCTAAAAACTGAAAGCCCTGTTACAAATAAAAAAATCTGAAGCGTTCTTGGAGCGTAAATTTTATTAATCACCGTATCTATTTTACTTTTTCAATTCCCATCCCCTCAATACGGCTCGAAAACATAATTTTCAAAACCTTTATTGTTTAGATAATGTATTTCCTAATCTGGATTTCCGGTTTTTACGGTATCTCTCTTCAAAAGGTTATCGGGGATTTCTTTTTTTTCTTGCGTTCAATCTTGGGGTTAGGTCAAACCTTATCGAATTGTATGCGTTGGTTTAGAAAGTTAATGGGCTTCCCTATAGCTATTTAAGGGTTATCCATATGTTTAGTGCCGTGAATGCAGCATTGCGAACACATAATTCAATTATTTCAGTGAGGATGAACAAAAAAGTTTTATTAATTAGTTATAATTTTAAGCCTGAGCCTACCGGTATTGGTAAATATAATGGTGAAATGATCGACTGGATGGCTAAAAATGGGTATGATTGCTCGGTTATTACTACGTATCCATATTATCCCTATTGGAAAGTTCAGGAGCCTTATCAAAATAGCAGATTCAGTTTTAAAACTGAGAATTTTGCTCCCCAGAACCTGAATTCTGGAGTTACTGTGTATCGGTGCCCGCAGTTTGTCCCCTCTGCACCTTCAGGAATAAAAAGGATTTTACAAGAAATCTCATTCTTTTTTTCAGCATCACTGCGGTTATTTCCTCTGCTTTTTAATAAGAAATATGATTTGGTGATTACAGTTGCGCCTTCTTTTTTGCTGGGATTGTTGGGAGTGGTCACTAAAAAATTTACTAATGCTAAGTTTATCTATCACATACAGGATCTTCAAATCGAAGCTGCAAGAGACCTGAAAATGATAAAATCAGAAGCTTTGCTGACTGCCCTTTTTAAGGTTGAGAAATATATTTTTAACAATGCAGATTTTATCAGCAGTATTTCTGAAGGAATGGTTAGCAAAATTCAGGCGAAAGCCCAAAAGGAGGTGCTTTTTTTTCCAAACTGGTCAGACACAAGCTTATTTCATCCTATTGAAAACAAGCAGCAATTAAAAAAGGTGTTCGGTTTTTCAGAGTCAGCAAAAGTTATTTTGTACTCAGGCGGGATAGGGGAGAAACAAGGGTTGGAATCTATACTCTATGCAGCCCGGGATCTGAGAAACCATACCGATCTGAAATTTGTGATTTGCGGTTCTGGTCCTTATAAATCCATTTTACAGGGGATGGCCCAAAACTTGCATCTTGATAATGTTATTTTCTATCCGCTGCAGCCAATCGAAAAGTTCAATCAGTTTTTAAATATGGCCGATGTTCATTTGGTGATTCAAAAAGCTACAGCAAGCGACCTGGTGATGCCTTCAAAGCTAACAACTATACTGGCGGTTGGCGGCTTAGCCCTGATTACCGCGAATGAGGGCTCAAGCTTGCATTCGTTGGTAAAGAATAATAATCTGGCAATAGTTGTTGATGCAGAAGATCAACAGGCCCTGAATCAGGGTTTACTCGAAGCGGTAATGAGTGATACAGATGAAATAACCAAAAACGCACGTTTGTACGCCGAGAAATATCTTTCTATTGATAATGTAATGCGCGATTTTGAAGAAACTGTTTTAAGTGAATATACCGGAAATCCAAACCCTGCATTTTCTGTTTAATCGAATTTATTGCCTTCGAGTGCCTTCGTACATAAAATTGAAAAGAGATTTTGATGTTGATTTTAAATCGGTGACTAAATACCATGTCCCATTTATGATTTTTCCTTTGCTTTCAAAATGTTGAGGGAACCTTCTCTCTTCAATGGTTCTGATATTATTCATGAAAACACTGCTTCCTAATGTTAAAAGCTGAAAACGTGGGATGCTTGTCTCAACATAAGGAAGTATTTTGGAAACAACCTTCGGATATTCGGTTATTCCTGCGCTTTTTAATTTTTGGAGAAGAAGACTTAAAACTGTTCTCTGTCTTTGTGTTCTTTCATAATCATCTCCTACATATCTGATCCGCGTATACGCCACTGCCTGTCTGCCGTTTAGCGTTTGAGGCCCTGGTTTGCTTACGTAAGGAGGTTTCACCCTGGAATCCCTGTTATTTTCGTCTAAGTAAGCGTTTATCCAGCGCACTTCTTCTTTTTTAACATCGATTGTCACTCCGTCCAATCCATCAATTACCTGTGCCATCCCGTTAAAATCAACACTCACAAAGTTTTCTAAATGGAGATTGAAATTTTCATTCAGGGTTTTCAGCGCCAATTGAGGACCCCCTATTCGGTATGCAGCATTAATCTTACCCATGCCCAGTGAATCAATTTTAACGTAGGTGTCTCTCATGATAGACGAGAGCTTAATTTTATTAGTCGCTTTGCTAATGCTTACGATCATTATTACATCCGAGTTTCCATATTTGTCATCAGGACGCTTATCCAGCCCAAATAGGGCGATGTTAACCGGCGGCTCCTCTAACGAATCTTCTCTTGCTACAACTTGTGGCGAAATACCCAAAGCTTTCGGAGTTTGAATAATGTTAACCGGGGTAATAGAACTCAATTGGCTGCGGACATACATTGCCAGAGCCAGGCCGCTTAGCAGAAAGAGTCCGAGGGCAATAAGTAGTGCAAATTTAAAACGTCTTTTTCTGGTTGTTGTGTGTAAATCTTTAGCCATAGGCATTACTGCGTTTATGAAGAAAATGGGTTTGGAAATTTTTATTTATAAAAAATTTGATAAAATTGGCGTTCTCTGCGATAATCTAAATCAATGCAGGCAATTATTTAAATAACCGAAATAGAGTAAAATTGTTCCGGTTCCTGATCAGAATCAGGAGATTATTAAATTGTCTCGTTTAAAAGTGGATAGTCTGTAAGTAATTTATACACGTAGGGTGATTGCAATGCTTGTTTTAAGCCTAAGGCATGTTTCGTGTGATGCATATCGCTCCCAATAAAATTTACGAGCATATTATCTACAAGTTCTTCGGCAGCTTTTTGAACGGGTTTTCCATAGTAACCTGCTAATGAAATAGTATTTAGCTGGAAAAAGCAGCCGGCATCTCTCAGGCGGTGGTAATTGTTTATTGATGCGTGTAAATAGGAATATCTTTCGGGGTGGGCAAGTAAGGGGATGTAACCTTTGCCGATTATTTTTTCAATCGTTTCGAACAGGTTAAGAGGATAGGTGCTAAACGGTATTTCGAATAAAAGATAATTAGTGCCGAGCGTTAAAATGTCACCATTTTCTATTTTATTTTCAAAATCCTCATCAAAATAATATTCAGCAGCGGCTTCAATGATGATATCAAGTCCCTGATTTTCAAGTTCCTGATTTAATATCTTCAAGCCTGTATTAATGGTTTGCTGTGTATTACGGTAGTAATCTACCATCACGTGGGGTGTGGTTATTATTTTACGGAATCCTAACTCTAACAAATTTCGCACTAATTCCACAGATTGAGCCACATTTTGAGCCCCGTCATCAATCCCTGGGATAAGATGTGAATGAATATCTGTTCCAAGGTTCGAAAAATCAATTTCCGGTACGGCAGGTTTCGATTTGAAAAAAGATAGCATGAATAATCAGTGTCCGTTTAAGATCAGCCTTTAAAAAATCAACATTAAAGCTTTTTTAAGCTGAGTCTGTAGTATTTCAAACTGGTAATTGAAAAATCAGTTTGATCTAAATTCAATATAAACAAAAAATCTACAATTGTGGGTGATATATATCCCGGCGGAAAGTATTAAACAATTCAAAAGCAGTAGCTAACATCAAGCTAGTTTAGCAAATCCAACCCTTCTTGTGATGCAATTATTTGCCACTGTTGGCAGAAAATCCACTTCCCGGTTTGCCTATTGATTTATACGAGCCGTTCCCTTGTAAAATAGATGTTAAAAGACTGGCATTACCCAGAACATTAAACGCTTTTTTTAAATCTTCATCATAGCTAAAACCGACCTCAAGTCTGCCCTTTTGAAAATAATACCTGCTCGCAATTTCACTTTCAAGCAGGTGACGAATTTCTTCTTTAAACTGGGTAAGGTCGTTTTTTTTGCTTACAGATACCTTGTTTTTAAGAGCTTCGTACTCCGGTTTTATTTCAGCCATCTTTTGCTCTTTTTCTGCCTCGGCCTTTAAATCGTTTAATAATCGTTCTGTACGTGTGTTGTAGTTATAATCTTTATCGGCGAGATAACTTATAAAATCAGCATATTCCGCGTCGCTTAATCTGAAAGTTTTCGGATTGGCTATGCTGGCTTTTTGTTTTCTGTAAAGAGTAGCGTAGTCAAAAATGTAGAACCTTTTCAATAAGGTCTGACTGATCGGGCTAAGTTTCTCAGCAGGTACTAATACATCCGGATAAATTCCGCTGCCATCGTAAACGGAGCGGTTTGCCTTTGTTTTATATTCAGTTATTAAACTGTCCGATACCTTTTCTACAGTGCCGTCAGCATTTCGGTGGGTGTAATCTAAAGCCTGAATGCACCTGCCGGATGGTGTATAATATTTAGCCACGGTAACTTTAACAAGAGTGTTATACGGCAAATTGAAGGTTTGTTGGACCAGTCCTTTTCCGTAGCTGCGTTGCCCGACAATAACTGCACGATCGAGATCCTGTAACGAGCCGGCAACTATTTCTGAAGCGGATGCCGCCCTATTGTTAATTAATACTACCAAGGGAATTGTAGGTGCCAGCGGCGGAGAAAATGTTTTGTATGGAATGGTTTTATCCCTGTTTCTCCCTTTCTGCGTTACTACCGTTATATTGGGGTCGATAAATAGATTGACAATCTTTACAGCCTCCTGTAATATTCCGCCCCCGTTAGATCGTAAATCCAGAATAATCCCAGAAGGATTGTTTTTTTGCAATTGAACAAGAGCATCCTGAACTTCTTTGGCCGAGCCTTCCAGAAATTTGTCCAATTTGATGTATCCTATGTTGTTATTAATCATTGCCGAATAACTTACATTCGGCTGTGTTATCTCTTCTCTATTCAGGTTTTTAGTTATGTTTTGCCCATACCGTTTAATCACCAGCTTCAATGCCGTACTTTTAGGGCCTTTAAGTAATTGGCTAACCTGTTCGTAATCTTTGCCTTTTAAAGAGATTCCATTAATTTCAAGAATTTCATCTCCCGCTCTGATATCTGTCTTTTCTGCGGGAAATCCCTCCAGCGTTTCTGAAATAATAAATTTTCCGTCACGTGAAAAAGTAAGAGTGCCAATACCTCCGTATTGAGTACTTACGTATTTCATTTTATAATCTTCGATTTCGGATTCTGGAACGAACTCGGTGTACGGGTCCAGGCTGCTTAGCATTGCACCGATGCCGGTTTTCATCAATTGCGACGAATTTATATCGTCTACGTAACTAATGTTTAGCTCTTTATATAAAGCGGAGAAAATGTCTAAATTTTTAGAGGCTTGAAAAAGATCTTCGCGAAAAGAGAACGAAAAGACACCTGTAAAAATTAAAGCGGGCAGGATAAGTTTTTTTAGTCTGTTTTTCAACCGGTGCATGTGCTTTAAATTAAATAGTATATAACGCAATATCTTGTAAAAAAGGTATACGTCGTACTAGATGGATAGGTTTTTCAAAAGAAGGAAAATATCCAATTGTGTATTTCGGAATAAACCTGAAACTCAGGTTCAACTAAAGATTAAATTCCGGTCTTTTTATTACAGCCTGTTATTGTCGATATTAATCAATCCCTTTTTTAAGGTAAATACAACATAATCTCTGTTACGCTTCAAGCGGGTCATTAACCTTTCAATTAGCTTATCTTCCTCACCTGGCTCGTAAGCTAAATCATTTTCACTTAATTCCCTGTATTTACGTTGTACCTTCAGTTTAAGCCTTTCCCAATCTTCTTTACTGATACTTAGTTCTGCCATAATTTTCTTTGTTACAAAAGTATGAATTTATACGTCTACTGTAAACACGATAAAACAGCAACATTTTAAAAAGTTCGCTGTTAATCGTTAAACACACCTTAATTATAATAATATGAAAAAAATCACTTTGACAAGTTTCTTGCTGCTGATAGCAGTGACAACTTTTGCCCAGCTGCCTTCTTTTAATCTTGGGTTAAAAACCGGAATAAATCTGGCGAGCCTTAAAGGAAATGTTGGAGAAGAAAGCAATCGTTTAGGCTACCAGGCAGGCGTATGGGCCCGGGTAGGCGGTGCCGGATTTTATGTTCAGCCAGAGGTTTATCTTGGAAGTAAAGGGGGCGAATTCGGCTCTATTCAACAAGACGGAACAACCTATGAAGGGGATGCCAAAATAAATTTTACAACACTTGATATCCCGGTGTTACTTGGCAATAAATTTGGATTCGATAAGCTGAATTTCAGAATTATGGCTGGCCCTGTTATTTCTTTTGTTTTGAATAAAGATGCTAAAGAAAATTATGAAGTAGCTACAGATTTCAACAACTATAAAAACCAGACGATTGGCCTACAAACCGGTGCCGGGGTTGATTTAGGTAACTTATCTTTTGATTTACGTTATGAAAAAGGCTTGTCGAATATTGATAAAAGCGGCCAGTACGATCAAAAGCAAAACTTATGGCATTTGAGTTTAGGATATAGGATTTTTTAGTTTCGAAACGCGGGGATGCCTGAATTTCCGTATGGCAAGGCCACAAAGTTTTCGGCATCCTCGTGTTCTTAATCTGGTAAAGATATTTTCCCCATCATAATCCTTGGTCCGGCGTTTGTCTCCGTCGCCGATCCGCATAAGGTTTCATTTGCCAACAAGGCGAATAGAAGTGCTTCTTTAGCATCAGCGGCTATTCCGAGGTCTTCTGTTAACAGTACTTTATTTTCCGGAAGTTTAAGTGCTATCTGCTCTTTCAAAAAAAGATTGTTTGCCCCGCCACCACTTAGGTATAAAGAAAATCCAGATGTTTTATGAACCTTTTTAATGGTCAGCATTATCGCTTCTACCGTTAGTTGTGATACGGTTGCTATTAAATCTTCAGGACTTATATTTTTGGCGCCAGTATCAGCCAACGCTTGCTCGACGAAATTTAGATTAAATAGTTCAGGGCCGGTAGTTTTAGGAAGGTCTTCCCTGAAAAAGGGGTGCTCGAGTAGCTCATCGAGTACGGCCTGATTAACTTTTCCTTTTCTAGCGATATCCCCACTACTATCATAGGATACGTTAAAGTGTTTTTTACAGAGCGCGTCAATTAAGGTATTGCCCGGACCGCAATCAGTACATACAATCTGGTTCGGAGTGCCAAGCTTTGGTAAATAGGTAAAATTTGAGATTCCGCCAATATTAAGTAAGATCCTGTTTTCTATATTCGAAGAGAATAAAATATAATCCCCATACAAGGCTAAGGGCGCACCTTCTCCACCAGCTGCTACATGTTTCTGCCTGAAGTCACTGATGGTTGCGATGCCGGTTTTAACCGCAATATGGTCAGCGTCGCCAATTTGAAATGTAGCATTGGGGTAGTCTTTTAATTGGTGCATACGTTTCGGTGCATGGTAAATAGTTTGCCCATGACTGGCAATGCAATCAATTTCTTTAGCAGATATTCCGTGTTTCGTTAAAAAATGATTGATCATTTCGGCATGTAGCGTACCGATTTTAGCATTGAGCAGCGTTACCTTCTCCAGGTCGGTTTGCCGTTTAGAGAATATGTTTTTTATGTCGTCTTTAAATTCATCCGAATAGTGGACCGTTTCGAAATGAAGGATTTCTGCTTTGCTGTTCAAACCATTCCCGCTAATTTTGCATAAAGCAATGTCTAGTCCATCTAACGATGTTCCCGACATCAGGCCGATAATTAATCGGGATTCCTTCTTAAATAAATTTGCTAAGCGGGATAAGGATTCGTTCATTTTCGTAAATTGAGACGATCAACAGATTGAATTGTTGCTAATATCTTACATTTATAATTCATTTATCTCATGAAAGAAAACATTGCCATGCAAAGTTCAAGACTAGTATCTCTGGATGTATTCAGAGGAATCACAGTGGCTGCAATGATTCTTGTAAATAATCCTGGCGATTGGGGTAATATCTATGCTCCCTTAAAACATGCCGAATGGCATGGATGTACACCAACAGATCTTATTTTCCCTTTTTTTTTATTTATAGTGGGTGTATCTATAGCCTTTGCTTTAGGAACAAAAAAAGCTAAGAATCTTCCCGACAAGGATGTGTTTATCAGTGTGTTAAAGCGCTCGTTAATTTTGTTCGGTTTAGGGATTATTCTGGCACTTTTTCCTGATGTGTTTTTAGATCCGGTTACAAGTTTTAAAAACTTAAGAATACCCGGAGTTTTACAGCGGATTGGCGTGGTATTTATGTTTTGTGCTGTTCTGTTCTACAAAACAAATGCAAAAGTACAGTTAGGCGTTTTTTTCGCCATTCTTATTATCTACTGGGCATTACTTAACATTGTTCAGGTGCCGGGAGGCATACCACCGAATCTTGAAAAAGAAACCAGCCTGGCCGCCTGGCTCGACAGAGCGGTGTTTTCCGAAAAACATCTATGGAAGTTGTCCAAAACCTGGGATCCGGAAGGCTTATTAAGCACATTGCCTGCTATTGCCAGCGGAATGTCCGGAACCCTTGTCGGGATTTGGTTGAGACGTACAGATATTTTACCTGATAAGAAGGTGTTATGGATGATTGGAGCTGGGATTCTTTCGGTAATAGCCGGACTTATATGGGATTTTTCTTTCCCAATGAATAAAGCCTTATGGACCAGTTCATATGTGCTTTTTACGAGTGGATTAGCCATGCTTTTTCTTGCTGTATTTTACTGGATAATTGATATAAAAAGCAATAGAGTCTTTACCAAACCTTTTGTTGTTTATGGTGTAAATGCAATCACAGTTTATTTTATGTCGACCATAATGGCCAAGTTGTTTAATTTTATAACAGTCTCGAAGTCCGACGGAACCGAAGTTAGTTTGAAAACATGGTTATTTCAGTCATATCTTGCTCCAAATTTTTCTCCTTTAAATGCATCTCTGAGCTGGGCGCTCTCTTTTGTTTTGTTTTGGCTGATAATATTGTGGTGGATGTATAATCGAAAAATTATTATAAAAGTTTAACGTTAAGAAACTATTCAGTGAAACTAATACCTCACCGCACTATCTGATTAATATGAAAAAAGTTATCGTTTTATTATTAACCGCCTGTACTTTTTATTTTGGTGAGTATACTCATGCTCAAACCAAGCCCAAGGCGGTATCCCAATCGGTAAAAGCAGAAATCCTGCCGCTTGATACTGCTATAAAGACGGGCAAACTTGCAAACGGATTTAGTTATTATATCCGCAGAAATACCGAACCCAAAAACCGGGCTCAATTATATCTTGCAGTAAAGGTTGGCTCGATCCTGGAAAATGATGACCAGCGTGGGCTTGCTCATTTTATGGAGCATATGAGCTTTAACGGCACAAAAAATTTTCCGAAAAATGAGCTGGTAGATTACCTCCAGAAATCCGGTATTCGGTTTGGTGCCGACTTAAACGCCTATACTAGTTTTGATGAAACTGTGTACCAGTTACCTATTCCTACCGATGATCCGGAATTGTTTAAAAATGGCATGCAGATTATGCGCGACTGGGCCCAGGATGCGAGCTTGGATCCTGCCGAAATAGAAAAAGAACGTGGTGTTGTTTTAGAAGAAAAGCGTTTAGGAAAAGGAGCCGGAGAGCGCATGCAAAATAAATACCTGCCTATGCTGCTCAATAATTCTCGATACTCAAACAGGTTGCCAATTGGTACTGAAGATGTACTGCAAAACTTCAAGCGTGAAACTTTGAGTCAATTTTATAAAGATTGGTACCGCCCTGATTTGCAGGCATTGATTGTTGTTGGCGATATAAATGTTAAAGAAGTTGAGCAGATGATCAGAGAAAAGTTTTCGGATCTTAAGAAACCCTCTAAACCGCGGCCTCGCACGGAGTATAGTATTCCATTGTTAAATAAAAACCAGTTTATCGCAGTTACTGATAAAGAGTTTCCGTACACCCTGGTTCAGATTTTGATCAAACATCCGGAAACGAAGCTTAAGACTACTGTCGACCTTAGAAATTCCAATATCCGCTCCTTATATAATCAGATGATGGGAGCTCGTTTTTCTGAATTAATGAAACAAGCAAATCCTCCTTTCTTACAAGCTGGAAGTAGTATTGGGGGATTCCTTGCTGGACTGGATGTTGCATCTGCAGTGATGTATGCTAAGCCAGGCGAGCTGGAAAAAGGCCTAAAGGCGGTGCTTGCGGAGATGGAGCGTGTCAAGTTATTTGGTTTTACTCAAACAGAGTTAGACCGGGCCAAGAAATCTTATCTTACTTCTATGGAAGCGTCATTTAAGGAAAAAGACAAAACCTCGTCTGAAACCTACGTGCAAGAATACGTTCGGCTTTTCCTTGACGGAGAAGCGAGTCCGGGTATCAATTACGAATACAATTTTGCTAAAGAAGTAATGCCCGGAATTAAGCTGACCGAAGTAAATGAAATGGCTAAAAGGTATTTGGTTGATAAGAATCGTGATGTTTTAATTATGGCTCCGGAAAAGGAAGCTGCAACGCTGCCATCAGAGACCACAGTTAACAAGTGGATAACTGAGGCTAAAAATGAAAAGCTAACGGTTTATATTGATCAGGTATCCGACAAACCTTTGCTGGCAGTTAAGCCCGCGCCCGGTAAAGTGGTTGAAGAAAAAAAGGTGACGGAAATTGATATTACTGAATTAACATTAAGCAACGGCGTTAAAGTGATATTAAAACCTACCGACTTTAAGAACGATGAGATTAACTTTAATGCATTTAGTCCGGGTGGAACCTCGTTATATCCCGATGCCGATTTTCAATCTGCCTTCTATGCTTCAACAATAGTTGCACAAGGCGGTGTTGGCGAGTTTAACTCAATCCAGTTACCTAAGTTGTTGTCTGGAAAGCGGGCATCTGTGAGTCCTTATATCAGCGAAAGAACAGAAGGGATTAATGGTTTTGCCGCGCCTAAGGATTTGGAAACAGCGCTTCAGTTAACTTATTTGTACTTCACCGCGCCAAGAAAGGATGAAGAAATGTTTCAAGCATTAATGGCACAACAAAAAGGTGTTTTAGCGAACAGAAGTTCTGACCCGAATAGTGTTTTTGCCGATACTGTTTCTGCGGTGCTTGGGAATTATAATATCCGCCGAACAGGCCCGACCTTGCAAAAGTTAGAGCAAGTAAACCTTGACCGCGCTTTCGAGATTTATAAGGATCGCTTTGAAGATGCAAGTGATTTTACTTTCACATTTGTCGGAAGCTTTACAGTAGATGAGATTAAGCCTTTGTTGGAACAGTATCTGGGAGCTCTGCCCTCTAAAAATAGAAAAGAGGCAGCTAAGGATTTAGGAATCGTTCCCCCTTCGGGCGCAATCTCCAAATTTGTTTACAAAGGCCAGGAACCTAAAGCTACCGTAAGGTTGGTATTTAGTGGTGATTACACCTATAATGAGGAAACAAATAATGAATTAAGCGCTCTAGGTGAAGTATTGCAAATAAAGTTAATCGAGCGACTGAGAGAAGAAGAAAGCGGGGTTTACAGTCCCGGCGCCCGCATGAGCTATTCAAAGTCTCCTAGAAACAGGTATTCATTTGCCGTTTCGTTTGGCTCGTCGCCCGAAAATGTCGACAAATTGATAGCCGCTACTCTTGATGAGATTAATAAAGTTAAAGCGAATGGGGCACAAGCTAAAGATATTGAGAAGTTTTTGGCGGAAGAGAGAAGAAGTACCGAGACTCAGTTAAAGCAAAATGGCTTCTGGCTGGGATATTTATCAGGGCAATATCAAAATAATGAGTCACCAACAAAGATTTTAACCTATCTGGATTCCCTGAAGAAAATTACACCCGAAGGCTTAAAGCGAACCGCGAACAAATATTTAAGCGGGGATAATTTGATAAAATTAGTGTTGTTGCCAGAGAAAAAATAACATAAGAGAGCTATAAAACTGGTAAAGGGGCTTTTTGCCCCTTATTTGTATGTTCCCGCCGGCGAAAAGTGTTGAAACTTCTTTTAATACTTTACAGTAAAAAAGAAAGACTAATTATTCACTCCTTGAAGTATTTAGCTTAAGCTAAAGTATGTTTATCCAAAATAGATTCAATTTTTCTTTGTGTAGGGTTGTGTTAGCAGCCTCTTACATCTTTATATTTTCTTCAAGCGTTTTTGCCCAGCAAAGAAATGTTCAGTTTTCGCACTTAACTAACCTAGACGGGCTTTCTCAAAGTACAGTTCAGGCCATTGTTAAAGATAAGCACGGCTTCATGTGGTTTGGAACTCAGGATGGGCTGAATAAGTTCGACGGATATAAATTCACTGTATACCGGCATCAGCCTAATAACCCGAAGAGTCTGCGTAAAAATCACATCTTGTCGCTTTATGAAGACAGAAAAGGGAATTTATGGGTAGGAACTTTGAATGGTGGGATAAGTTTATACGACCGGAAAAACGATTCTTTTATTAATTACATCGAAGAACCAGAAAATCCCGATAAGTTAAGTCATTCGGTAATTACCTCTATTTATGAAGACCGTAAGGGAAATTTCTGGATTGGCACTTATTGGAATTTAAATCTTTTTGATAGGAAAACAGGTAAAGTAACCAGGTTTATTTCAGATGATAAAGACAATAAATCAATAAGCAGCAATGGGATTACAGCTATTTTTGAAGATAATAGGGGGAATCTTTGGATTGGGACTCAAAATGGCCTGAATATACTTGACAGGAGAACTAAGCAATTTAAAAGATATTTTCATAGGGAGAATGATCCCCAAAGTATAAGCGGTAACTTTATATCGAAAATCTTCCAGAGTTCTAATGGTGATCTGTGGGTTGGGACCGTCGGGGCCGGACTGAATTTATTTGATTATAAAGACCAAACATTTACTCCCTTCAAACAAGACCAAGAAAATCCTGCAAGCATCAGTAACAATAATATCAGAGATATTGCTGATGCTGATAATGGAAATCTCTGGGTCGGTACTCACGGAGCTTTTGAGCTGTTTAATCCACGGTCAAAAGTTTTTATTCACTACAAGAGTGACGTGTTTGATAAAAGAAGTCTAAACAGGAACAGCTCTGTATCCTCTCTATTCAATGATAAAACTGGAGTTTTATGGGTAGGTACCGATGATGGAGGTATTAACAAGTACGATCAAAATTTATCTGTTTTTGATAAGTACCAAAACAATCCTTTCGACGCTAATTCACTAAGTTTCAATACGGTCATGTCATTCTCTGAGAATAAAAATGGCGACATTTGGGTTGGCACGAGTGGTGGCGCACTCAACTTGTGGAAACCAGGCGAGAATCGGTTTGTACGTATTGAACCCAACCCGAATAATTCGAATTCTCTGGCTTCATACAGTATTTTGTCTTTATATCCGAGTAAAGTAGACGATGCTCTGTGGATTGGAACCTACGGCGCTGGCCTGGACAGGTATAATCCTGGCACAAAAACGTTTAAACACTATTCTGTTGGATCGTCTTTTAATCAGCTTAATAACGATGCTGTTTATGGTTTACTTGAAGACAGCAAGGGTAACGTGTGGATAGCTACCAACGGAGGTGGGGTAAACGTTTTAAATCCGAAAACCGGCTTCATTACTAAGTATACTTCCCGCTATGATGATCTGGCTACAATTTCTTCGAACTATGTGCGGTCATTTTGTGAAGATCGGGATGGCAATATTTGGATAGGTACCACATCTGGCTTGTCTGTATTTAATTCCCGAACCAAGACAATTACACGTTGCGATCAAAATTTTGAAAAGCTTGAAAGTGGAAATATCAACTGTTTATATGCTGATAATAAAAATAATATTTGGATAGGAACGATCGGCGGCGGTCTAAGTAGGCTGAACATTAAGACCGGGAAGTTTAATACCTATACAATACAACATGGCCTGCCAGATAATAATATTAAGAGCATTGTTCCCGATAAGCTCGGAAACTTATGGTTAAGCACTAATAATGGCATTTGCCGACTTAATTTAAAAACCGGAAAATGCAAGAATTATACCCTTTCAAATGAACTTCAAAGTATGGAGTTTTCGCCAGGTGCGGGCCTTCTGACAAGAAGGGGCGAGATATTATTTGGAGGTATAAATGGATTTAACCATTTCAATCCAGCTTTATTAAAAGAAAACCATAACCCACCGCGTGTGCAGATAACCGGATTCCAGCTTTTTAATAAACCTGTGATTATCGGCGCCAAGGATTCTCCATTAAAGCAGCACATTGCCGAAACCCGCGAACTAGTATTGTCCTATGATCAATCGGTCATTACATTTGAATTTACGGCACTTGATTTTACAATCAGCTCTCAGAACCAGTATGCATATATGCTCGAAGGTTTTGATAACGACTGGAATTACATAGGCTCTGAGAGAAAGGCTATATACACTAATTTAAATCCTGGCGAGTATATATTGAGAGTAAAGGCGAGTAATAATGATGGGGTGTGGAATGAGACGGGAACAAGCCTTAAAATGATTATAACTCCACCTTTTTATATGACATGGTGGTTTAGAGTACTCTCGATTATATTGTTTTTTGGAGTAATATACATGATTTATCTTCTAAGGGTAAGGTCTATTGAAGCCAAAAAAGTTGAGCTTGAAAAACAAGTTGCTGAACGTACCGAAGAAATACTGGAACAATCAAAAAGCCTGCAGATATTAAATGATGAACTTCAGGAACAATCAGAGGAACTTCAATCACAATCAGAGGAGCTTCAAATACAGGCTGAAGAGTTATTAAGTAAATCCGAAGAGCTGCAATTTCAAAAAGAACAGGAGCAGAAGGCACGGGAGGAAGCAGACCGGGCTAATCAGGCAAAAAGTACTTTTTTGGCTACAATGAGCCATGAGATAAGAACACCTATGAATGGTGTGCTTGGAATGTCATCCTTACTATGCGAGACCGATCTTAACCCAGAACAACGGGAATATGCAGAAATAATCAAGACAAGCGGCGAAGCTTTGTTGAATGTTATTAATGACATTCTGGATTTCTCAAAAATTGAGTCGGGGAGTATGGAACTCGACCTGCACGATTTTGATCTGAGAAAATGTATTGAAGAGGTCTTAGATATATTTACCACTAAAGCGTCGCAGTTCGGACTTGATCTGATATATCAAATCGATCATCGCATACCTGTACAGGTCATCTCTGATAGTTTAAGATTGAAGCAGATACTTCTAAACCTTGTGGGGAATGCAATAAAGTTTACTAAAAGCGGTGAGATCTTTGTAGCTGTTCGACTTCTAAATCAGATTTCTGAAAATGAGATCGAACTTGGATTTGAGGTGAGAGATTCAGGAATAGGTATTTCTGAAGATAAATTGCCAAAATTGTTCAAAGCTTTTTCTCAGGTAGATTCTTCCACAACTCGTAAATATGGAGGAAGTGGTTTAGGGCTGGTAATAACCGAACGACTTGTTGATCTTCTGGGCGGAAAAATAGAGGTCGAAAGTAAGTTTGGTTCAGGCTCCTCCTTTAATTTTAACATCAAATGTCAAATCCACGATAACTCCTCCCGAAAATATACGCAATTAGATTTAGGCGGATGTGAAGGTAAAAAGGTGTTGGTGGTAGATGATAACAAAACCAATTTAAAAATTATAAAAATTCAACTAGAGCAGTGGAAGTTGGTTCCTTACGCGGTTTTATCGGCTAAAGAGGCTTTGGATGTTTTATGCGAAACGGAATTTGACCTGGTTATATCCGACATGCAAATGCCGCAAATGGATGGGGTGGAGTTAAGTCAAAGGATAAAAGAGTTAAAGCCCTCATTGCCTATTGTATTGTTAAGCTCAATTGGCGATGAAACCAAGAAAAAATACGGGCATATATTTTCTGCAATTTTAACCAAGCCGGTAAAACAGAGTAGTTTATTTTTAATGCTTCAACAGGTTTTAAAAAATGGAGTAACTGCAACGGTCGACACGCCGCATGCTAAAACCTTATCGGATGATTTTGCTGCGAAGTTCCCTTTTTCGATATTAGTCGTTGAGGATAATATAATAAATCAGAAGCTTATTCTAAAAGTGCTAACTAAATTGGGATATAACCCCGCGCTTGCTAACAATGGAAGGGAGGCGCTTCAAATGCTCGACAAAAAATACTTTGAATTGATTTTTATGGACATCCAAATGCCCGAGATGGATGGGTTTGAGGCTACGAAAGCCATCAGGCAAACGTATGCTGTACAGCCCCTGATTATCGCTATGACGGCTAATGCCATGGAGGAAGACCGATCAGCATGCTTAGCGGCGGGGATGGATGATTATATTTCTAAACCCGTGAATCTGAATGAATTAATGCAGCTGTTACAGAAGTCGGTAGAGCGGCCTGTAAGTTAGTAGAATTACACAGGTAAAAGCTGATAGCCTCCGGGGATATTGACACTTGTCGAACTATCCCGCTTTAGAGTTTATAACAATGTCATTTGAATCGTCGGAAACTTGCCGTTCAAAGAAATATCGGTCTAAAGCATGATTTATTTCGGGCATTAGAAGTCCCTTTTCGCTTCCCAGTACGCTGTAAACAGGCCTTTTCGCAGCGTAATTGAATTCTGAAAGTGGGGCAGGGTTAATTAGTTTCATATCGAAACCACCTCTTTTTGCAACCTGCATTGCCAAAGAGGCCCATGTTATTTCGCCTTTATTAGCGAGGTGCCAGATTCCGTATTCATCGTCTAATAACAGATCAAGGCTTGTATTTACAAGATCTGGTATATAAGTAGGAGAAATTAAGACGTCGTTAGCAACTTTTACAAATTGTTGGTTTTTCAATGAGGATAACACACTCGTCACAAAATTATAATTATCCCAGGGGCCGAAAAAAGCGCTTGTTCTGATGATCAAAGCCGAAGGGTCCTGTTTTAAAACATAGTCTTCCGCTCTGGCTTTGCTCTTGCCGTAAATATTCAACGGAGATTTGGGATCACTCTCGATATACGATTTGCCCTTCGAACCGTCAAATACCAGGTCGGATGAAAATGTTAATAGCTTAAAATTATATTTTGATGAAATATTGGCAAGATTTGCCGGCCCTTGTGTATTGGCGGCATAACAATTAGCATATTCTGTTTCTGCATCGTCGACACGTACAAATCCTGCCGCATTTACAATTGCCCATGGCCGCTTTTCGGCTATTACGGTTTCAATATGAGCGGGATCGGCAAGATTGAGATCGTTTCTGTCTAATAATTGATAATAGATTCCCCGATGCTCACATACCTTTGCAAAGGCATTTCCTAAAGTTCCGGTCTTGCCGAGAATTAATAACGGCTGAGATGTTTTTATTTCCGAGCTTATCTTGCGAATATTGTTTCTGAAGTATAAAACGCGGATATCCTTTTTCCACCATCCTTTGCTTTCTAACACCGGGTGTTTAAACTCTTCCCCTTTCGAAAGAGATTTAATCATCCGTGCTAAAGCAGTAGGGCGAGGCTGCCCGTTACTTAAGTCAAATACCCCCGTCTCATATTTGCCGTTCGGTTTTGTAAGCAGTTCGCTCCATCCATACGACCCCATTACAGCCCAGGCTGTAATGGCCTTTATTTCTACACCCTCTGATTTTAGTTTGAGGCTTGTTTCCCAGATTTCTTTTACCCAGCGCAATTGCTCATCACGGGTACAGCCTAAATGCACTTCAGTTATTGCTATCGGTATCTTAAAATAATCCCAGGCTTCTTTTAAAAGCTTATGAGGCCCGGTTTTGGTTTCTAAGTCTACTCTAACGGCTTCTACGTCTGCATAGTTATGTTTGGCGTTTCCACCACGGGTATGCGATGGATATTTAAATACATTTTCGTCAATAAACCTTTCCGAGGTTATGTAGTAATTAAATCCCAGTAAATCAGGCGGACATGGATTATCTAAAAAGAATCGAAGCTCTTCCTCGCTTATGTTGCCTTTATTAATAAGGTAGCTCCATAAGGGATGTTTTTTGTTAACTCTTCCCAGTAGCAAATCAAAGCTAAGCCAACGACGTTTATTTTCAAAGTCTGCCTGGTACTTCAGTAAGGGTGTACTATAAGTCTTGCCAAGATCTTCAGTTTGAATTAGTTGCGCCTCAGGGTTTATTTCCCGGATGGCTCGCATAGACAGAATAGTAGCCTTCGTTTCGTTAAGCAGCAAACGTATAAACGATTGGTCCGATTTTAAATGCGGATACCAAAAGCCGTATAGACCACAAAACCTGGCCGTTGTTAACGGTTCGTTTATTGGCGTGTAATATTTCAACCATGGAAACTTTCGGGCAACTTTTGATGCGTATTTAGCAAGGCTTGTTGCAAATATATCACTATCGATCGGAGCATAGCCCGGACCGCTGCCATGATGCACCAATCCTGCGATGGGTTCGATGCCGAGTTCCTTTAGTCGCTTGAATGAAGTTTCAGTTCCAGACCAGTCAATCTCAGTATCTGCCTTCGGCTGGTGTTTTTCCCAAAGTACCGGATATCTTAGTTTCTTTATTCCTAGATCTGCAATAAGATCAATATCAGTTTTGCGGTTATAATGCCCGGCAAATTTAAGTTGATCAAAATATGAGTCTTTAACACGGTTGATAGTACATTCAATACCTGCCCAGATCTCAACATCTGTAATCGTACGCATAGATTGTTTGTTTAAGCACTGAGCGGCACAGAAACTTTTCTGCCCATCGCTTTACGTATCAAATCCATCATATCCGATGCTGTTTGGTCCCAGGATTTTTTTGCAAGGAACACATCAACTTCTGCCAGCCATTCTTTTGTAGGTGCTGATAGGGTAATTTCCGCTGCTTTTACGAACTCTTCTGCATTTGATACTATGCTAACCAAATTCTTTTTACCATAAGGGTTTACTACGTCACGTATGGGTGTTGAAATCACCGGAATACCAGCAGACAGGTACTCAGGTGTTTTTGTCGGACTTATATACCGGGTTGATTCATTAAGTAAAAATGGAATCATTGCTATGTCCCATCCCGCTAAATAGGCCGGAAGTTCGTCATATGACTTTCCGCCCAGGTAATGAATATTCTTGTTTTTCGGTAGTATTGTAGGGTCGATTTTTACAGTAGGTCCAATTAAGATGAACTGCCAATCCGGACGCAAGGTAGCTGCATTGCCAATTAATTCATAATCAAAGCGCTCGTCAATTACACCATAAAAGCCAAACTTTGTTCCGGTGATGTTTTTTTGGTCCGCCGGTTGTTTAAGATTTTTACGGGCTTTTCCGAAATGAGCCTTATCAATGCTGCTTGGAAAAGGGTAGATATTTTGATGCTGGTGTTTTTTTGCCTCATATAAGGAATGGCCACCTGTAAATACTACATCTGCCCGGGTTAACAGCTCTTTTTCAAGGTGTACTAATTCGGACGGAGCATATTTAAATGCAGAAAGTTCGTCCATACAGTCGTAAATAATTATATCAGGATTATAGTCTCCGGAAAACTCCAAGGCCATTGGTGTATAGTACCAGAAAATGAAATCCGATAGTGATTTATTAGCAAGAAACGATTTAAGGGTTTCTTTTTGAATTTTTAAGCTTTCTTTTTTGTTTATCCCCATTGGCAGATGCGGAACTAGTACCCATAATTTATCAGAGCGCTTGCTGATGGAAAGGTAGCTATCTTCGCTTTCCGGAACATCATGAATCGGCTCTTCAAGAAAATATACGTTAAACTCTTTGGAGAATCTGGTCAATAGGTGTTGAGGGCGCTGGAATACAAAATCCCATCTGAGATGGGAAAACACAAGTAGATTTTCAGGTACACGTTTCATTGATTCATTTGTTTTTGTACAATATTTAACACGAATCGTATGAAAACGTTTTTGTTTTCAATTAAATAGGATTAAAATAAATTATAATTTTATCCTATTTAACTATGGCTGAAAATAATTCCGAATAAAGAGAGGGGGTCTTTCGTATGGGGAAATAAATCTATGGAATATAGGCATGCGCCGTATTTGAAGGAAGACTTTCATTTTTTAATCTGTCGATCGCAGTGACGAAATAATTGTATTGAACTCCTTTTTGTGCGGTCTTGTCGATGTATATTCGGGTGGTATTGTCAAAGCTAATTTTTATGATTTTAGAAGCATCCTGGAAGTTGAGATCTTCGCCTGCTTTAAATCGATAAACCACATAACCGTAAGCAGTGTCTCCATCACGCGCTGTTAAAGGCTCATCCCATTTTAACTGTACCGTATTAGGATATAGCACAAATGCTGTAAGTAACAAGGGCGATTGAGGAGCAATATCATCGATCCATAGCATTGCCGGTTGCAAGGCCGGATATTTATATAAATCAGTTCGCAGCGAGTCACGAAATCCAGCAAGGTTACTTGTCAACGATTTTGAGCTAAAATAGACACTTCCCTGAACGCGGCTATTGTTTCTGAGGGCTCTAACCTGATTCGGAAGTTCTCCGCGGTTATTAAAACCCTGCACTTTTTCCGCTGCGCGATAAGCAGCCTGGCCTATATATAGGTGCCTCCCATAAGCATTATTGCTCCACCATTCGAGCAGATTTTCAAACGGAGCAAGGCGATGCTGATTGGGCCAGTAAATCTGAGGATTTATATAGTCGATCCATCCTTGTTGCAGCCACTTTCTTGTGTCTGCATATAATTCGATGTATGAAGAACCGCCATTTGTAAGCGACCCTTCAGGGTCCTGACTTTTGTTCTTCCAAATTCCAAACGGACTTATTCCAAACTTTACATATTTTTTCGCAGCGTGGATGCTGTCATTTAATTTGTAGATAAGAGAATCAACGTTGCTTCTTCTCCACTCTGTTATATTTTTAAAGTCTCTTCCGTACTTTATGTAAGCCTCGGTATCCGGTAATGATCGTCCGCTTTCAGGGTAAGGGTAAAAATAATCGTCAAAATGAACTCCGTCTATGTCGTAGTTCCTAACTACGTCCATAATCACCTGCACAATGTACGCACGGACTTCGGGAAGACCCGGATTAAAAAGCTTTTTTCCACCGTAATTAAAAAACCAGTGAGGCTTTTGCCTTGTAATATGCTGAGGGTTTACTTCCTTTTCTGATAAACTGAATGCTGCACGATAAGGATTAAACCATGCATGCAATTCCATACCTCTTTTATGCGCTTCTTTAATGGCAAACTCAAGTGGATCGTAAAATGGAAATGGCGCCAAGCCTTGCTCTCCTGTTAACCACTTGCTCCAGAGCTCTCTTCCCTTAAAATAAAAAGCATCCGTAGTTGGACGTATCTGAAACATAATGGCATTTATTCCCGACCTTTCGTGCTCGTCAAAAATTCGCAGTAACTCTTGTTGTTGAATCCCCGAATGCAAGCCCGGTTTACTGGGCCAGTCTATATTGGTTACAGTTGCTACCCAAACGCCTCTGAATTCTCTCTTTTTTGGGATTTCGTCTGCAGCGGCTTTTATCGCAATTGAACATAAAAAACCAAACAAAAGGGAGGTAAATATAATTTTATTAGACATAGTGCTTTATAAGTGCAAAGATACTTAAGTAACAACACGACGCGAGTTTTATTATCTTAAAATTGATTTTTTAAAATCATCTGACGTTGAAATGGGCGTTTCGCTTATCGATAAAATATTATATTTGCTTTAAATGTGGCCCCGGTTTGTAATTTAAATGCAATAATTTATCCGTTTAAAAGTTATACAAAGCATAAGAGCATTTTTAAAAACTTTTTACTAACCCTTTCATTAATTCATTCCGTAACATGGAAAATACTTATCCTGATCAAGCCCCAAAAAGAGATTCCAATAAAATTTATTTTCTAATAGTTGTAATTGTCGCTCTGCTGGGTACTAACGCGTACCTTTTTTTTAGAGATAAAAAAGCGAACGAGCGCATTGTAACTATTACAGACGAAAAATCCCGGATGGAAGTCGAAATTGATAAGATCGAAGCCGAACTGGATAAGGCCACCAATGCTAATGTGCAGCTTACCGCAAACATGCAGGAGGAGCAGGATTTAGCCAGACAGAAAATTTCTGAACTGCGAGAGCAGCTTCAAAAAGGCCAGTTGACACAAGGCCAGTTAGCTAAAGCTCAGGAAGAAGTAAAGCGATTGAAATATTTTGTAAATAAGTATACAGCAGATATCGATGTCTTGAAGAGAGAGAACAAAGCTCTGTCAGTCGAGCGCGACAGTTTGAAAACGACTGTGGGAAACGTAACGGCAAAAGCAACAGAGCTGGAACAAAAGAATACCGAGCTCAGTTCTAAGGTACAGGTGGCTTCTGCCTTGAAAGTTGCAAACATTGCAGTTACATCATTAAAAGTAAAAAACAGTGGCAAAGAAACTGATGTAAACCGTGCCAATTCTGCAAAGAAATTACGGGTGAGTTTTACAGCTGCCGATAACCCGATCGCAGCAAAAGGTATGCATGATGTTTATATGAGGATTATAGACCCTAGTGGAAATCTTATTGTCTCCGATAATAGCAGTCTTTTTGCATCTGATGGCGAGGAGTTGCAGTACACTTATAAAACTGCGATTGAATTTGCTAACGATGGTAAGGTTTACAACATCGACTGGACGAATCCTTCTAGTTTCCAGAAAGGGAACTACACTATTGTGCTGTACGCTGATGGGTACACGATGGGGAAAAGCTCTATTACGCTAAAATAAAATCTTTTATGCCTCTGGTGTTAAGATCCTGATCACTAAACGGCACCGTTTTTTTGCTGCGCATGTTTTTATCTTCTCCACCTTTTTTCTCAGCACCTATTTAGGTAGCCAGGGGTAGTGTAATATAAAAAGTTGTTCCCTTGTTCGGCTCTGTTTCAAATTCTATAGAGCCATACATATTTTCAACTGCTTGTTTTACAAAAGCCAGCCCCAGTCCTGTTCCTGAGCTTTTGGTAGTAAAGTTGTGGTTGAATATGCTTTCCTGCAGTTTCTCGGGTATTCCTTTGCCGTTATCTGAAATTTTCACTAAAACGTTATTGCCCTTTTCTTCCAGAGTAATTTGAATCTTTCCTTTTCTAAAATCAGGTATCGCTTCAATCGCATTCTTTACCAGATTGTTAAAAATCCTTAACAGATGGTCTTTCCCTCCCCGTACAATTATATCCTTTTCGGTGTTTACGGTATAAACTATCTCCAGATCCTCGGTTTGATCAAAAACGTTAATTGTTTTTTCGATCAGTTTAACAAGGTCCACGTTTTCGAATGGGGTGTCTGGCATTTTAGCGAAATTCGAAAATTCCGAAGCGATAAGGCTCAAGCTATCTATCTGCTCGATAAAAGACTTACTAAACTTTTCAAACTTTTTCTCAAAATTTGGGTCTTTCTCTCTCCATGATTTATCGAGGAGTTGTACACCTAATTTTAGCGGTGTTAGTGGGTTTTTAATTTCATGAGCCACTTGTTTCGCCATCTCTCTCCATGCACTTTCACGTTCAGATCTGGCCAATTTTTGAGCACTTTCTTCTAATGCTCCTATCATCTTATTATATTCCTGAATTAATGAACCAATCTCATCATTACTTTTCCAGTAAATAGGCTCGTGCTTATGTCCGATAGAAATTTCGCTCAGATTTTTTGCTACCAGGGAAAGCGGATGAGTAATTTGATTGGCCAGGAAGATTCCGAATAATGCAATAACTAATAAAACCAGAGCATAAACATTAATTAATGCATTTAAAAACGATCCGATTCTTAGTTCGTATTCTTTTTCGTTAGAAAAGTGGGGAAGACTTAGATACGCAATAGCTTCATTATTTTTGTTTCGCAGAGGCTTGTAGGCAGCGATATATTTCATCTTGCCGATCTTTTCATGGGATAAAATTTCGGAGCGTAAATATTTACTTAAATAGATGAACGCAACCTTAGTCATTCTTGGTTCTATTAAACCCAGATCGTAAATTTTGGGTTGAGTAGAGAAGATTAGCCTGCCACTTAAATCATATAAATTCAAATCAGTTGCATTTAAATCTGCAAACGAGTTTAGCAGTGATTCATTAGTGGTTAATTGTGTGGAATTATAATTATCGTTATTTTCAAGGGCTTCACTAATTCTCGTTGCACGAGCAAGCAAATCCTCTTCTTGCTGCGTTCTGAACTGATTGCCAATGCTGAAATAAGTTATACCACCTACAACAATTAGTGTGAAAATAATTGCAAGCACCATTGATGCCTGAATTCTTGTTTTATATAATATTCTATTTCGTGATAATAAATAATCCCAGCTATAATTATGGAGACGGAAATTATCGTCGTGAAAAACAACCCATAATTGATGTATTATTACCAGAATTACAGAAAAAGTAATGAGCACCAGGAACAGAAATGAAACTGATGACAACTGCATGACGGGGGTTGTGCTCGGCCGACTAACAACAACTAGTTTACTTTCATTGGGCTGATAAACCAGGTGGTTGTAACCTTGGCGCTCGACAAATAGGAATTCCTTTTTTTTGCCTTTGAAGTCTTTATTTACAAGGCCGTAATTGTAATCTCCCTTTTGATTCAGAAGTTTGCCGTTTCGATAAAACGCAAACGAATAATCGTTTAACTCAGGATTTGCGCTTATTTTACCATCAACAAGTATCTCAGGAAAAGACGCGGGATCTTCAAACGTCTTAGCTTTGAGTTGAATAACCAGGGTGCCAAGTTGTCTATCCTTTTCCCATATGGGTAAAAGCGCAAAATAATTTTGATATCCGAACGTATTATTTACCCGGTAAAAATATTCAGAAACCTTAATAGAACCTTTTAGAACGAGGTTTTTAAAACTGTCTAAACTAGTGCTGTCCCCGAAGAAAGATTTCTGTTCTGTCGTAAATGGCAGCGCATTGATTTCATATCTTGACAGATAGCCATCGAAGTATGAGTGGCGTAACTTATGTTGAATAATTGATTTTTTATTCGGCTGAGCTTTGAAGAACTGAATCAAAAATTCATCGTTCAATAATGCTTGTTCAACCGAAAAAAATAATAGAACAGCATTTGGATCGTCAGCGGTCTGAATTTTTTCTGCCAGAACTTTTCTATCTTCTCTTTCCTTAATGAATTGAAACGCCGAAAGTTTTATTGATGCTATGATAGAATACAGCAATAAGCTGAACAGGAAAATCGCGAGCTTATAGTTATGATTTTTGTAATAAAAGGACCAGCCTCTTAGGTAAATAATTATCGCAAAAAATATCAGAAAAATATTGAATCCGCTAAATATTGCAGTGACTATAAAAATGAGTGATATTCCTAAAGTGAAAATTCTGAAGCGTTCTTTGTTCGTTAGAGGCAATTGCTCTCCAAGTACAAGTACAGTTTCTAATAGCAGATAAATATTAAAAATTGCAATACACATCAAAAGGATGCCAAGCCAGCTATATCGATTAAGATTAAGAATATTGGTGACATCAAAATTTATATCCGAAAGAGTAATTAGCTGATAAAAAATCTCATTGTGTTGGTAAGCAATTAAATAAATTATTACACCCAGTAAAACGAAAATCAAAGCTCCGCCGATTTTTGATATCGGCTTTTCAGAAAGTTGAATCTCGTAACGATAACTGTATATGAAGGCCAAAAACCAGCTTACCATAATGGCATTCAATAAAAAGTCTCCCAGAGAGGGGAAAAAATATCCGGCGCTGAAATGCCTGGTGTCAAAAAGTGGAAGGTTGAAATAGGTATCTATCCACGCATATTCCAGCGTAAGCAGACGCAAGGCCAGAAAATACAGAAAAAAGATAAGCACCGCAGATTTGACAAATCCGTGGTTGGCTATCGATATGCACAGATAATTGATAAATACAGTGCCCAAAACCACAGAAATAATCCAGAGCCATAATTCTAATTCTGAATAGAATGAATTAGTAATGGCCGATTTTAATTTCACAGAAAACAAGTATTTGCTATCTATATTCCGGATATTATAGGTGTCCCGGTCGTTAATAGAGGCTATTTCGATGTTGTTTTCTTTGATTAAATCTGGCGAGAAGTCATTTTTTAAATGCCGGTTTTGATAATTATATTCAGCTTTTAGCGGAATAATTGCTAAAGCAGAGAAGCTTCCCGAAGTTCGCTTAATAGCCTCGTAATAACCATTCTCTGTAATAAGTAAATTGCTACCTTCTTTTAATCCTGCGTCAGTTACCGGAGCTATCCTTGTAGAACCCCAAAGATTTAGTTGATGATTAAAATAAGTGTACAGGAAAATATTGCGGTCTTCACTGAAGTTTGTTAATAGGTTTATTGCCTTATTGGGATAATTATGAATGGTGCGTAGGGAGTCGAAGTTTGGTCCGTTTAAAAACTGTTTGATGAACCTTTCTTTCCGGTGAAGATTTTCTTCAACGGTTTTCCCGTCAAACTCTAATACTTCTTCTTTATCAAAAGTAAAGTTCACAGTAATGGCTGTTACGGCGAAACTCACCGTAAGCATAAAAAGTAAAAGCCTTATTTTGAAGGTAGCACTCACAAATAAAAAGCGTTTTTTAAAATGTAGAGGGATGGCTTAACAGCTCATCCTTATGTAACAGCTAACTAAGAGTAGCGCTTTTAGTTTCAACCGCTCTGTCAACTTTTTTTACTAAACCTTGTAATACATTTCCTGGGCCTACCTCTGTAAACGAAGTCGCACCGTCTTCAAGCATTTTTTGCACGGTTTGTGTCCATCTAACAGCTCCCGTCAACTGCGCACTTAAATTATGCTTAATGCTCGCAGGATCTGTATATGGCTTTGCATCTATATTTTGATAAACGGGACAAACCGGTGTCTTAATATCTGTCGAATCAATAGCAGATTCCAATGCGGCTCTTGCGGCCTCCATTAAAGGCGAATGGAAAGCCCCACCCACGTTCAGCTTTAAAGCTCTTTTTGCGCCACGCTCAGTTAATAAAGCGCAGGCTTTATCTATTCCCTCAATGCTTCCCGATATAACTAATTGTCCGGGACAGTTGTAATTTGCGGGAACCACAATCTCACTAACCATCTGGCAAACGTCTTCCACCGTAAAATCATCCAAACCTAAAATTGCAGCCATGGTCGAGGGTTGAATTTCACAGGCCTTTTGCATTGCATTCGCACGCGCAGCAACTAATTTTAACCCATCTTCAAATGATAAAGCGCCTGCAGCAACTAAAGCTGAAAATTCTCCCAAAGAGTGACCTGCAACCATATCCGGTTTAAAATCTTTACCAAGAGAATCGGCTAAAATCACCGAATGAAGAAAAATTGCCGGTTGGGTAACATTGGTTTGTTTAAGGTCCTCTTCAGTTCCATTAAACATAATGTCAGTAATTCTGAATCCTAATATCTCATTTGCTTTCTCGAAAAGCTCTTTTGCTCTGTCAGAGTGCTCGTAAAGATCTTTACCCATGCCTGGGAATTGTGCTCCTTGTCCCGGAAATATATATGCTTTCATTTTTTAAGCTAAGGTTTGTTGCAATAAAACGCTGTGGTTTACTTATAGCCGCAGCGTTTTGTGGTTTTATTAAATTTTGTGGTAAATCTATAACACTTAGTGGAAAATTAATCTAAGCTAGCCGTTATTAATCGTAAAAACTCTGCCCTGGTTTTTTCATTCTCAAAAGCGCCGGTAAAAGCAGAAGTGGTTGTTACCGAGTTTTGCTTTTGTATCCCACGCATAGACATACAAAGATGTTTACACTCAATTACAACCGCAACCCCCATTGGCTCTAAGGTACTTTGTATACAATCTCTGATTTCATTGGTTAAGCGCTCTTGTACCTGAAGTCTTCTTGAATATGCATCAACAACCCTCGGGATTTTACTTAAGCCCACAATGTGGCCATTAGGTATATATGCAACATGGGCTTTCCCAAAAAATGGCAGCATATGATGTTCGCACATTGAATAAACCTCAATGTCTTTTACAACCACCATCTGACTGTATTCTTCCTTAAACATTGCACTTTTTAATATCTGCTCAGGTTTCAGGTCATAACCATGAGTTAGAAATTGCAGTGCTTTAGCAACACGTTCGGGAGTTTTTACCAGCCCTTCACGGGATGGGTCCTCGCCTATATCGCTTAATATTTGGCTGTAATGGCTGCCGATGCGGTCAAGCTTTTCCTGATTGTAGCGATCGATTTTATGATAACCATCGAGTTCATTGCCTTCAGCAGTTTGATTTATCTGGTCTTCTTTCATTTTTAAATGCTATTCGCCAAAGTACTCCACAAAGTTGTTTTCTGTTTCGCAGAGTTTAATTTTATGCATTCGCGCTCCTAAAGCTTCGATATGGGGTTTTAACTGGTTGAAAATTTCTATAGCCAGTACTTCTGTTGAAGCCATTTTGCCTTTCATGAAATCCACATCCAGGTTGACGTTTTTATGATCAAGCTTGTCGGTAACATAGTTGAGGATAATTTGCTTGAGCACTTTCAGATCTATTACGAACCCTGTTGTGGGGTCTACTTGCCCTTTTACGGTTACGTAAAGTTCATAATTATGGCCATGCCAATTTGGATTCGAGCACTTGCCAAAAACCTCCATGTTTTCTTCGTTGCTCCATTCCTCTCTGAATAATTTATGCGCAGCATTAAATCGTTCTCTGCGTGTAATGTATATCATTTTTTGTACTTAAAGTGACAAATATACTTAAACTGTACCCAAGCATGGCAATTCAAATATCTGCATTTTGTAAATTGCGACATGAAAATACTGCTCGTTGCAGCCACCGAATCAGAAATTGAGCCAACATTTTCTTATATAAACAGCTTAGAAAATGCCGGATCTTCGAATGGAAACGTCATTCATGTGCTTATTACAGGCGTTGGAATGACTGCGACTTCTTTTGCTTTAGGGAGTGCATTAGCTCTGACGGAATACGATTTGGCGATTAATGGCGGCATCGCGGGAGCGTTCGATCGATCTTTAAAAATCGGAGAGGTAGTTTGGGTTTCGTTAGACTGTTTTTCAGAGCTGGGAGCGGAGGATGGAGAGGATTTTTTATCCATAGATGAACTCGGTTTTGGAAAATCAAGTATAAAACCACTCCATCTTTATAAAGGCAGCCTTGTATCTGTTAAACAAGTTCGATCAATTACGGTAAATAAAATTCACGGTAACGATGAAAGTATTTACAAAATAGTCGAGCGTTTAAATCCTCAAACAGAGAGTATGGAGGGGGCTGCATTTTTCTATGCCTGTAATGAAGTAAATTTGCCTTGTCTCCAGATCCGGGCCATTTCTAATTATGTTGAGCGACGCAATCGGGGCAACTGGAACATTGATCTTGCCATAAAGAATTTGAACGTTACATTAATAGACGTATTAAAAAATCTGAAATGAAATTAACATTAGGGTTTTCTCCCTGTCCAAACGATACATTCATATTTGACGCCTTAATCCATAAAAAAGTTGATACTGAAGGGCTGGACTTCGAAGTTTTTTATGATGATGTAGAAACTCTAAACCAGAAGGCCCTAAATAGCGAACTTGATATTTCAAAACTTAGTTTTCATGCATTTGCTTATGTTGCCGATAATTATGCATTATTAGATACAGGAAGTGCATTAGGCTTTGGAGTAGGGCCGATATTAATTTCTAAATCAGAGTTTAACCCCACGCAGCTTCCCGCGGATGTGCGGGTTGGAATTCCGGGAAAATATACAACAGCCAACTTTCTTCTGAGTTTGGCATATCCGACACTTACTAATAAAGTTGAGATGCTTTTCTCTGAGATAGAGAATGCTTTGATGAATGATGAAATTGACCTCGGGCTGATTATTCACGAAAACCGCTTCACTTACGAGGAAAAAGGCTTGCATAAGGTTATGGATTTGGGTGAATACTGGGAGGCGGAAACAGGAGGTGCAATCCCTTTAGGTGGTATAGTTATAAAACGCGAATTGCCGGAGGAAGCAAAATTAAAAGTAAATCGTGTATTACAGCGCAGCGTAGAGTTTGCTTTTGCTAATCCGAAGTCGGCTAAAGATTTTATCCGTTCTCATGCTCAGGAAATGGATGAAGCCGTAATGTATAAACATATCGGCCTCTATGTGAATAAATATTCCATAGATTTGGGGCAGGAAGGACGCAAAGCAATAGAACATCTTTTTGAAAAAGCCCGGAGTTTAGGTGTAATTCCGGAAGTTAAAAAGGACTTATTTTTAAATCATTCTCCTTTCAAAGGATTATTGAACTTATGATAATTATTACAGGCGCAGCTGGCTTTATAGGAAGTTGTTTAGTAGAAAAGTTAAATAGCGAAGGCTATTTTGATTTGGTTTTGGTCGACGATTTTTCGGATGATCAACAAAACAAGAATTTTGAAGGGAAGCGATTCTCAAAACAAGTGGAGCGGGGTGAATTTTTTGAGTGGTTGAAAGAGAATCATCTTCATGTGCAATTTGTATTTCATTTAGGAGCCCGAACCGACACGACAGAATTTGATTACGAGTTGTTAAACAGACTAAACCTGGAGTATACAAAAGAGGTTTGGAATACCTGTAATGAGTTTGGATTACCTTTGGTTTACGCTTCCTCTGCAGCCACATACGGTTTGGGCGAACATGGGTATGATGATGATGAATCTACACTTGAGAAATTAAAGCCGCTTAACCCTTACGGCGATTCAAAAAACGATTTTGACATTTGGGCGGTTAAGCAGCCACGTAAACCTTTCTTTTGGGCGGGTCTGAAATTTTTTAATGTATACGGTCCGAATGAATATCATAAAGGCCGAATGGCTTCAGTGATATTTCATACCTACAACCAGATAATGAAATCGGGAGAAATGAAATTGTTTCAGTCTCACAATCCGGATTTTAAAGACGGGGAGCAAATGCGTGATTTCGTATACGTAAAGGACGTGATCGACGTGATGTATTTTTTAATGCATCATCGCAAAGATTCAGGGATTTACAATCTTGGCTCAGGTAAGGCAAGAACCTTTCTGGATTTGGCAAAAAATACGTTTAAAGCGCTGGGAAAAGAACCGAATATCACGTTCATTCCCACGCCCGAGGACATACGGGATAAATATCAGTATTTTACTGAAGCGAAAATGGATAAATTAGCCTCCATCGGCTACCACAAGCCTTTTTTAAGTTTAGAAGCAGGCGTTGAAGACTACGTAAAAAATTATCTTTCAAAAGGCGCATATTTTTAATGGGGAAATAATCCTCCCAAACAGAATAGCCTATTCAAAGAAAAGGGGAAAATGAATTAACATTTTCCCCTTTTTAAGGTATTATCAATTTTTCTATCTGATCTTCTTAGGTGCTTTTGAAGCCGGTTGAGAGAACTGAGGTTTTCCTTTAGAGCTAATCTCTGCCGAACCAACCATACTCATTGCGCAACGGAAACCTATTTCTGCACTGGTTTCATCCTGTTGCATAAAGCGGCGGGTGCCTGGATTCAACCAGTACGCCCTGTCGTTCCATGAACCTCCCTTATAAACTTTCGAACGATCATTCACAAGAGTCGTAACACCATAAAGATCTTGATTTACAGTGTCAACATGACCCCTAAAGTCAGGATTGTAAGCTTTTCCTGCAATGGATGAATTCAGAGCAGCGCTATCTACCGTTCCGTTTAATTCTGCCCACGTTTGTTTCTTTCTGGATGGTGCAGGATCTTTTATCGGTCGACCGTATTTATCTTTAGCATAAATGCCTTTAGATTTATCTTCCAGACGTTTATCGACATACTGATTACCTCTGAAGGGGTTGAAATCATCAACATCTTCAAATGATAACTTTCTGTACGTGTCGAAAGTCCATTCGGCAACATTTCCAGCCATATTATATAATCCAAAGTCATTCGGCATAAATGCCGTAACTGGTCCGGTAATTTCGAATTTATCATTCAAATAACCACCCGTACCCATGTTATCACCATTACCACGTTTAAAGTTGGCTAAAATCAAACCTTGAGTTTTCTTTTTATTAGACCTGACACCAAGACCGTTCCAGGGATAAATCTTGCCGTCTTCAATGTTTTCAAATTCTGTGTTACCTGCAAGTGATAAAGCGGCATATTCCCACTCTGCTTCTGTTGGTAAGCGATAAGGCTGTTTTAATATCCCGTCTTCAAGTCTGACAGGCCTGCGTGCTCCTCCTTTACCTTCTGCAGCAGCAGACGGGTTTAGATCTTTGGGCATTTTTTTACCATCTATGCCTTCACCACGATACTGTCCGTTTAGATATATATCCGAGTTAAACGGCTCGCTGGAAGCTGAAGCTGTTCCCGCAGATTTTCCTTTTCCGCCGCCAGCCAAAGTTTTGTAATCTACCAGTATGCCTCTTTCGCGTAAAATGTTTTCGTTAACACGATCTGTGCGCCATTCGGCATAAGCATTCGCTTGTTCCCAACTCACACCCACCACCGGATAGTCCTGGAAAGCAGGGTGGCGCATATAATTATTTACATAAGGCTCATTATACGAAAGCGGTCGACGCCAAACTAAGCTGTCAGGTAAGGCATTGTAATAATATTCTTGATCCTCGGGAAAAGTTCTTTTGATCCAATACAGGTATTCCAGCCAGTCTACATTCGCTACCTCAGTTTCATCCATATAAAAGGATGCAACGGTTACACGACGACGTAAGTTATCATATTCGTAAGCCAGATCCTGGTTTAGACTTCCGCCCATCACAAACGTACCACCTTCAATTGCTATCAACCCTGGTCCTGGTCCCGGTTTTACCTTTTTAGCAACAGAGAATCCGCCGTTATACTTATTATTGTATTTCCAGCCAGTTTTTGAAGAGCTTTCACTACTTTTTTTGCTTTTACACGCTGTTCCCAGAATCCCCAACACCAGCAGTCCCGTTGTAAAAATTATAGATATTCTTTTCATCTTTAATAAATGAGCATTAATTTTTTAAAAATACTATTAATCACTGAGCTACCAAAAATTGAAACTATTTGATATTGCAGTTTAGTAGAACAACTTCTACGATTGAAGCACTTAATGAGTTACAATTAATATGATTTTAACTTCAAATAAAGAAGCAATATTTTCGTTACGGATACGTAAGTTTGGGTGCTAATTATAAATTTAATACTTTTATTACATGATTATTCCTAATGTGAAGCTAATAATTAGTTTCTCGCTCCTGGTTATTTCTTTTAACTGTTTTGCACAAGTAGGTGGTACTGATGATCCGGCAACAGACGGAAGAACAGGCTCTGGACTGATAATTACAGGAGTACCTTTCTTATTAATTGCCCCAGACGCCCGTTCTGGCGCTATGGGTGATGTGGGGGCAGCGCTTTCACCTGATGCCAACTCTACGCACTGGAATCCTGCTAAACTTGCTTTCGTTGAAAGTAAAAACGGAATCTCATTGTCCTATAGCCCCTGGTTACAGCGGTTGGTGCCTGATATTAATCTTGCATATCTTTCTGCTTATCATAGAATAGATGATAGGAATACTATCGGAGCGTCTTTGCGGTATTTCTCATTAGGTCAGATTCAACTGACTGATATAAATAGCACTCCCACAGGAGAATATAATCCAAATGAGTTCGCACTTGACGGGACATTTGCCCGGCAATTTGGAGAGAACTTTTCGTTGGGTACCGCCCTCCGATTCATTTATTCAAATCTGGCGAATGGTCAATTTTCTGCAGGTCAGCAAACCAAGCCGGGAACCGCGTTAGCTGCAGATGTTTCCGGGTACTTTAAAAAAGAAACTTTACTCTTTGGTTCCGATGCACGTGTGGCTCTGGGGCTAAACATATCTAACATCGGGAATAAAATTAGCTACACCGACGGCGGGCAAAAAATCTTTTTGCCTACTAATTTTAAGCTTGGTGGTGCAACCACGTTCCTCAATGGGCTGAGTGAATTTACGGTGGCCCTTGATGTTAATAAATTATTAGTTCCAACTCCGCCAATAACAGATAACGAAGGTAACATTGTTGCCGGTGAGGATCCTGACAGATCTGTTCCTGCAGGGATATTCGGATCTTTTTCAGATGCTCCGGGCGGTTTTTCTGAAGAGCTAAACGAGATCAGCTATTCCTTAGGCATGGAATACTGGTACAACCAGCAGTTTGCTTTACGCACGGGATATTTTTACGAACATCCTGACAAAGGCGACCGGCAGTATGTGACGTTAGGGGCGGGATTGCGCTATAATGTTTTTAATCTTGATTTTGCCTATCTATTGGCTAATCAGCAAAAAAGCCCTTTGGCTAATACCCTGCGTTTTTCTCTTGTATTCAATTTTGCCGGTAAGAATGCGAATTAAAGTAGGTTTTGGTTTTGATGTACACCAGTTAAAAGAACAACATCCTTTTATTTTAGGCGGGGTTAATCTCGAACATCACTCCGGAGCTTTCGGGCACTCGGATGCGGATGTTTTAGTACATGCCATATGCGATGCGCTTTTAGGAGCTGCCAACTTAAGGGATATCGGTTTTCATTTCTCTAATACGGACGAAAGATGGAAGGGAATCAGTAGTTTAATTCTATTGACTGAATGTGTAAAGTTGCTTGAAGAAAAGGGCTGGAAAGTTGGAAATATCGATGCAATGATCTGTCTTGAAGCCCCCAAAATAAATCCTCACGTTCCTGAGATGAAAGGTAATATTTCGAGAGCTATGGGTTTGCCTGTTGACGATATTTCGATAAAGGCAACCACCAACGAAACCATGGGTTTTATAGGGCGAAAAGAAGGAATTGTAGCTTATGCCGTTTGTTTGATAGAGAAGGATTAAACGAAAACCAACCTGTTTTTTCTATATTAACATTTTCGGAAAGAGACTTATTCTATAGATCCTCTTTTAAATCGTAGATTTTTTTGACGCTTAATCGCGAGGAAATTCCTGAAGCTATAACTGATATTAAGCTTACCGTTAAAAATACCAGGACGAAATCACTTGCCTTTAGCGCAACAGGATAGGCATCAGTGATGAATGACTCCTGACCCATACTTATTATCCCGAATTTTTGCTGAACCAGGCAAAATATTAAACCCGAAAGCATTCCGGCAAAACATCCGGTTAAGGCTATCATCATACCTTCTATAAAAAATATCTTCCTGATAAGGGCTGTCCCCGCACCAATGCTGCTTAGGATTGCTATATCTTTCTTTTTATCAATTACCAGCATCGTTAACGTGCCTACAATATTGAAAATAGCAATAATCATTACAAAAGTGAGGATGAAGAATATCGACCAGCGTTCGATATTCAGGGTTTTATACAATTGCTGATCCTGTTGAATGCGGTTTTTAACCAGAAAGCCGGTTCCGAGCTTACTTTCAATATCTTCCTGTAAATTGTCGATATCCTCTCCGGGTTTTAAATAGATTTCAACTGCTGAAATTTCTTTTTCCTCTTCAAGTAACTCTCTGCTGAATTGAAGGGGGACAATTACAGATTCGTCAAACGTTTGCTGAATCTGGAAAACACCAACCGGGTGGATTGTTCTTGCCATAAATTCATCGGCAGGATTGAGAGATATACCGGCGTTCTTTCTGGGAGAAAACACCTGTAGATCTCGAAAATCATCATTTATGTTTACGGATAAATAAAGTTTAACAGCAGAACCAATAGCTGCATACGAGGTATTATCGACTTTCAGTTTGAAATCGCCTTCTACCAGGGTGCTGTCGAGTTTTTCGCGCTTAAAAAAATCGTCGCTTACACCCTTTACTAAGCCAATAAACTGTGCATCGCCGTACTTTAATAGCGCTTTTTCCTGTAATACTTCGGTATAGTTTGCAATTCTGGGATCTTTTTTGAGAGATCTAAAGGCTGCGGTCTGGGGGTTAAATGTTTTTCCTAAAGCTGGCTCTATCCGGATTTCAGGAGTGAAATTGTTATACATTGAAAGCACAACATTTTCAAAACCATTGAAAACCGATAAAATAATCACCAGAGCGGCGCTTCCAACAAATACTCCGAGCATCGAAATGCCCGATATAAAGTTAATCGCGTTAAGCGATTTCTTTGAGAACAGGTATCGTTTGGCTATATAAAAGGAAGTATTCAATATCTATTTCAAATAATAATTATGAGTTTTTTCAAAACCGATGGTGGTTTCACCGCCATGTCCCGGAAACACGGTAACATCATCCGGAAGAATCAGGATTTTTTCTTTTATGTTTTTTATAAGCAAAGCATGATTCCCACCCGGTAAATCAGTCCGCCCGATCGAGCCATAAAAAAGCACGTCGCCACCGATCAGAAATTTATCAGTCTGGCTGTAAAAACAGAGATGCGCAGGCGAATGTCCCGGTGCAAATATTGATTTCAGGCTACTTTTTCCGAAATAAATCGATCCTTCTTCGTCAAGGAATTTTTCCGGAATCGGCGAAATTTCGTACCGTATACCCATTTGAGGCGCGTATGAGGGAACAGCTGTTAATACCGGCAGCTCGCCTTTATGGAATTGCGGAATCAAACCAAAAGTATCAGAGATAAACTTGTTACCCAGCACATGGTCAATGTGGCAATGGGTGTTTAACAGTAAAACAGGTTTTAATTGTTCGTCTTTAATGAAATTTAAAACCGCATTTTGCTCCTGTCCGGTATACATACCCGGATCGATAATTACACATTCTTTGCTTTCGTCAAATAGTATATAAGTGTTTTCCTGGTAAGGGTTGCAAACAAAAGATTTAACCTGTATCATGTTTTCAAATTAACAACAAAAGCAGCAAACAAGAGAGATCTTTGTTTGAAATAAAAGATATTCTGGTGTAATTAAGGAATCTTCACTTTTTAATCATTTTATATTTAAGTGTATATTCGGACTTAAATCTGCCTTATCATGCCTGTAAAAACTTTTGGAAGCTCTGTGTATGGAGTTGAAGCGACCACAATAACTGTAGAAGTTAACATAAGCAGTGGAACGAAATATTTTATTGTTGGCTTACCTGATAATGCGGTACGTGAAAGTTTGCTGAGGGTTGAAAGTGCGATCACCAATTCCGGCTATCGTATGCCCAGACAAAAAATTGTCGTTAACCTGGCTCCTGCAGACATCAGGAAAGAAGGTTCTTCGTATGATTTAGTTATTGCAATCGGTATTTTGGCAGAATCGGGTCAGATCAAGACGGCTTTGCTCGATAAGTATCTTATCCTGGGCGAATTGTCTCTTGACGGTGATATACAAACGGTAAAAGGTGCACTGCCAATATCAATTCAGACTAAAAAAGATGGTTATGAAGGCTTGATTATTCCGAAAGCGAATGCCCGCGAAGCCGCAATTGTAAAAGGTTTACAGGTGTATGGAGTAAGCAACCTAAAGGAGGTGGTAGATTTTTTTAATGGAGATACGTCACTAAAAACTACAGTAGTAGATGCACGCGATGAATTTTTCCATAATATTAACAGTTATGAAAGCGATTTCTCGGATGTAAAAGGTCAGGAGAATATCAAGCGGGCGCTCGAGATAGCCGCCGCCGGAGGTCATAATGTTATTTTAATCGGTCCGCCGGGAGCGGGAAAAACGATGCTGGCCAAGCGGTTACCAACGGTTTTGCCCCCCTTGAATTTACATGAAGCTCTGGAGACTACTAAAATACATTCTGTGGCGGGCAAGCTCGCCGCGTCAGATTCTTTAATGACGATCCGGCCATTTCGTTCACCGCATCATACAATTAGCGATGTCGCACTTGTTGGGGGCGGCGCTCATCCGCAGCCTGGCGAGATATCGCTGGCGCATAATGGTGTATTATTTTTAGATGAGTTGCCGGAATTTAAGCGCACAGTTCTGGAGGTAATGCGCCAACCGCTTGAAGAAAGAAGGGTCACTATTTCAAGGGCCAAATTTAGTGTTGATTACCCGGCAAGTTTTATGTTGGTGGCCTCGATGAATCCATGTCCCTGTGGATTTTACAATCATCCTGAAAAGGAATGTGTCTGCGGGCCGGGTGTTGTACAGCGCTACCTCAGCAAAGTTTCGGGCCCATTGCTAGATAGAATTGATTTACATGTAGAGGTTACTCCGGTAGATTTTAGCGAGCTGTCATCAGACAGGAAAGCAGAGGCTAGCGAGTTGATCCGTGAACGGGTAATTAAAGCCAGAGAAATCCAAACACAACGATTTATCGAAAAGACAGATGTTTATTCTAATGCCCAAATGAGTCCGAAAACCGTAAGAGATATTTGTAAAATAACTGATGCCGGCCAGGTGCTGTTAAAAAAGGCCATGGAAAAACTCGGACTTTCGGCCCGGGCTTATGACAGGATTTTGAAAGTTTCAAGAACTATTGCCGATTTAGATGCCAGCGAGGACATTAAAATTGAACATTTGGCAGAAGCAATTCACTACAGAAGCTTAGATCGCGACAGCTGGGCGGGCTAGATTTTATCCGAATCCTTAAATGTTAAGCTTTTTTTAAGTAATCGTTAAAACGAGATACTTTTTCGAATTTTATTGAGTTAATAAATAGATTGTTCATCTTAGAATGGATGTTTTCATAAGTAGAAGCCAGACCTCAGGTCTGGCTTTCTTTATTTAGTTTCTTCGGCTTAAGCGAGTTCGAGAGTGAAAAAAATTCTTTGTCTTTTTTCGGGTGTTATAAAATAGTGAAAACCGTTATCGGCGTGATGATTCGTAAATTCTAGTTGCGTTGTGTTATTTTTAGACCTTGAACAAGGCTCAACAAGTTTTTCTGCATTCGATAGTATGGCTGGCCATACTGGTGTTTTTTGTTCTGTTAAGCAGCAGGAATGGAGATCTTCATCAGGCAATCGTCATTTTTGTCTATTTCGGTGTATTCAACATCGCTATTTTTTACATCAATTATCTATACATACTCCCCAAATACTTAAGCGAGCGTAAATACTGGATATGCGGCATCAATATAATTTTGTTGATCTTGGTTTCCGGATTAGTAAAATATGGTTTTGCTTATCTTTTTAAAGAAACGATCCTGTTAAGAGGGGAAGGCCAAATATCTTTTTGGCAATACTTCACAGGCGCAATTTTCACTGGTATTTTTTTTGTTTTCCTTAGTACAGCTTTTAAGTTTTCGGTAGATTGGTTTTTAAATGAAAAGGTTAAAAAGAATCTTGAAAACGAAAAACTGGTTGCCGAACTTGCTTTTCTGAAGTCTCAGATAAATCCGCACTTCCTTTTCAATTCGTTAAACAATATCTATTCCCTGGCGTATCAAAAATCTGACAGAGCGCCTGAAGCAATTATGAAGCTTTCAGAAATTATGCGTTACATGCTGCAGGAGAGTAACGAACCCTTGGTTAAATTGGCCAGAGAGATTCGATATCTGGAAAACTATATAGAATTACAAAAACTGCGGTTTAAGGGAGATGCATATGTAGATCTGAAAGTCACAGGTGATTGTATGGACCAGGAGATCGCGCCCTTAATTCTGATTTCTTTTGTTGAAAATGCTTTCAAGCACGGGGTTGCCTCTGATCCTCAAAACCCCATAAATATCGCTATTACAGTGTATGATAATAATTTGCTTTTTAAGATTTCAAATAAAAAGACTTCGCTAAATAAGGATGAAAGCAGCGGTATAGGATTAAATAATGTGAGGCGTCGATTGGATCTACTGTACGGAGGCAGTTACGAGCTTGATGTAACAGAAAACGACTTAATGTATAGTTGCAAACTATCGTTAAATATACGCCAGTGCTGATACTATAAAGTACTATTGTATGTTAAAGGAAGGAGTAATTGGGCTTTGTGGATGTAATTCGTACAGTTTTTACACAATTAGAGGTTCATATATCTAAAATCAATACCTTCGCATTATGACAAAATTTGCTGAAGATTTTCTGGAAGCTTCTGAAAATAAAGCATTTAATTTAGACCATCGACGCATTATAAATTTCAATATTGGCCGATACGATACAGCTGTTAATCGAGGATTATCGCGGTTAGCTAATCTGGAAAATTCAAAGCGGAAGGCACATGTGATAAAATGGAAGGTGATGGAGAACCTGGATAAGTTATTACCTGAGTTCGAAGCCAATTTTCAGAAACGTGGTGGTAAAGTTATTTGGGCGAATGACGCAGACGAAGCAAATCGGGAGATTTTAAATATCATCCGTAAAGCGAAAGCAAAAACGGTAATCAAAGCAAAGTCGATGACCACGGAGGAAATTCATTTAAATGAGTTTCTTGAAAAAAATCAAATTGATTCCTTAGAGAGTGATTTAGGAGAATATATAGTTCAGCTTCTCGGTCAAAAGCCATATCATATTGTTACTCCTGCAATGCATTTGAGTAAGGAAGATATCGCGAAACTTTTTCATGAAAGATTTGGCACTCCAGCGGATGCAAGCCCGGAAGTTCTTACTCAAAAGGCAAGGGAATTACTTCGCGAAAAGTATACTTCCGCAGACGTCGGGATTACCGGCGGAAACTTTTTGATAGCCGATTCCGGCAGTGTATGTCTTACAGAAAACGAAGGAAATGCACGCTTAACAACAACTTTTCCTAAAATACATATTGCAATTGTTGGAATTGAGAAAATAATTCCTTCGATCAACGATCTCGACCTTTTTTGGCCCCTGCTTTCTACACACGGCACCGGACAAAATCTTACAGTTTACAACAGCATACTTGGCGGTCCCCGTCAGGATAATGAAACCGACGGACCGGAAGAGATGTATGTTGTTCTGCTAGATAACGGCCGGACAAATGTGCTTGCACAAAAGGAGCAACGTCAGGGCTTGTATTGCATACGCTGCGGAGCTTGTTTAAATGCATGTCCCATTTATAAAAATATTGGCGGTCATACCTACGAAACAACTTACAGTGGTCCTATCGGATCGGTAATAACTCCTCACTTACGTGGGATGGAGGACTTTAAACATTTAAGTTATGCTTCGAGCCTTTGCGGTAAGTGTTCGGAAGTTTGTCCTGTTAAGATTGATATCCATAAAATGCTCCTTTTGAATAGGAGGGATGCAGTTGCGGAAGGATTGAATACTAAAGCTGAAAGACTGGGATGGAAGGCCTGGAAGACCGGAATGCTGAAGCGGAAATTCATGGATTTTGTAAGTGGTCGCTGGAAAAATATTTTTCTAAAGACATTTTTTAAGAAAACCTGGGGTGCACATCGGAAACTCCCGGTTGTCGATAAGAAATCTTTTAGTCAGCAATGGCAGGAGAGAAATGTCGATTAGTGTTCTTAAGTTAATACACTGGTGATCTTAATATAATACACGTTTAAATTAGCATGTTAGTGTAAACGGCATTTATTTTCCTTTTAGTAGAAATGCTGTCTTATATCGCGTAGAACTTTTTTCTTTCTGACTTGGCACAGAATTTCCTTAGGGACATGCGATGTATTCTTTCCTCAACAATAGCGTTTTCTTTTGGAGCTTATTTATTTGCTTTAATTCTGTACTAACCTCCTGCGATCGTCTTTATTCTAGTAATCTTTCCGGTGAGAATTATTCTGGCATTTCTCGGGATTTGGCAACGGAAGATAAAATCGCTTTATATGCTGATTCGATAAATGCTATTTTACCTTTTTGCGAAGAGTCAAAGAGCATGGTTTATACGCTGGGAGATTATTCTTTTCAGGTTAATAGGTTTAAGCATCATGACAAGGTTGTATTGTATGTAGAACATGGGAATAACGGTGAGTACGGCAGTGTAGAAAAGCGTTACTATATCGAGGATAAAATGCCAGCCTTATTGGTTGAGCGTTCGGTCGATAGCAGGAAGTCGCTAAGATATTCTAATACATATTTTAAGCAGGGAAAGGTGTTTATTGCCGAGCATAAGTCTGGTTCTGTCAAGGAAATGCATATTCAGAATGCAGGTTATAAGGAGGCCGATCCTGGCGCTGTTGATCACTTTCAGGAATTAGAAACTTACGAAGATGCCCTAAATCAGCGACGAAAGTTTGATCTGGTTTTTGAGGAAATTGCCGAATGTCCTAAGGCAAAATATCTGATTTTATCCCGAAAGGAAATTAATTCTTACCGTGCTCCAGTGAAGGTCGAAGTTGAGGATGAATTTATCCGCGAGCTGTACTCGAATCCTTTACGTTACCGGGGCGAAAAGCTGGATATTAGCTGGAAGATTAATAGTAATAATGAAACCGTGTATTTGCAGGGGAGACTCAAAACCCGGGATTAATCTCCTGTGACAGGAAAAACTTCCGCTAAGGGACTGAATAAATAGACCCTCCTGGTGTTTAGTTCAAGACACTTAAACCGTTTTCTCAATAATTCATCCTTTCTAAAAGTTCTGCCGTCTTTTAGTTTGAAAATTGTCTTCATCGCGAGCAGCTCTACAGGTACACCATTCGACCCCGTGTCGTACTTTCTTAATGCCCTGAACAAGTTTAAATCGCTGCAGCTTGATGCAGCAGGGTTTTCGAGGTAAAGATTAATGGCTCCTTTTAAATCGGCGGGAAATACTTCTTTTTCAAAGAAGGGTCTCATCATCTTCTTAAAGTTTGATTTCCATTCAAGGCCGTGGGGTTTTGCTTTCCCCTGGTATTCGTTCCAGGTTTGAAGATGTGCAAATTCGTGAACTGTTGTCACCAGAAAGGCGTATGGATTGAGATTGAAATTAACAGAGATCCGATGGTTGTCGCCATTGTAAGGCGGGCGGTAATCCCCGAACTTGGTGTTGCGACCTCGTGATACTTTAAAATCGCATTTATAGTAATCAATCCAGCGGGCTATAACAGGAGCTGCCTCAGCAGGTACGTATTTCGCCAGAATTTTCGCCTTATCCAACCCGTTTACTTTAAAATATTATACACTAATAAACTTGCAATATAAGCAAGGGCTGTCATATATCCCAGCTGAATAAGTGGCCATTTCCAGCTTTTAGTTTCCCGGTATACTACTGCAAGCGTGCTCATGCATTGCATCGCAAAAGCGTAAAAAATCATTAAAGAAAACGCAACAGCAAACGTAAAAACAGGCTGTCCCGTTTCCGGATTTTTAGCCTGACGCATTTTGTCTCGTACAGATTCGATTTGTGAATCATTGCTGCTCACGCTATAAATAGTCGCCATCGTTCCTACAAATACTTCGCGGGCAGCAAAAGATGTGATGAGGGCAATTCCGATTTTCCAATCAAAGCCTAAGGGCTTAATTGACGGTTCTATTGCTTTTCCTATAACTCCGGCATAAGAATTTTCCAGCCTATCGGCAGCTTCAAAACGCGCAAGCTCATCCGGGGAATATCTGTCGGTATACGGCTTAGATTGATATTTAAGCTCGACAGCTTCGAGTTTATCGGAAGGACCATAAGATGCCAGAACCCATAATATGATCGATATAGCAACAATGACCTTTCCGGCTTCAAATACAAAAGCCTTAACCTTTTCATACATGGTATAAAGCACATTGTCCCAGCGGGGCATACGGTATACCGGCAATTCCATTATAAAATAGCCACGTTCTCTGGATTTTATCAGGAACTTCATTACCCAGGCAACTAACACAGCAGAAACAATACTCAAAATATACATCCCCATTAAGGCTAGTGCCTGTAAGCTGAATAAGCCGAACGCTTTTTGCTGAGGAACAACCAGAGATATTAGAACTGTATATATCGGTAGACGGGCAGAGCAACTGACAAGTGGGGTGACCATAATTGTTATGATTCGGTCTTTCCAGTTTTCAATGTTTCGGGTGCTCATAATAGATGGAACGGCGCAAGCAAAACCACCGATCAATGGCACAACGGATTTTCCGTTAAGTCCTACTTTTCGCATTATTTTATCCATCATGAATGTAACCCGTGCCATATACCCGGTGTCCTCAAGAATTGATATAAATGCAAACAGGATTGCTATTTGTGGGATAAAGACTAACACGCCACTGAGTCCTGCTAATATTCCGTCAATAAATAAATTGGTTAAAACTCCTGCAGGTAAAATAGAGTGAGCCGTTTTCGTTAACCATACAAAAGTATTTTCAATCAGGCTCATCGGGTATTCCGACCATGCGAAAATCGATTGGAAGACTAAAAGAAGTATGGCAAAAAATATGATAAACCCCCAGATTTTATGGGTTAAAACCCGATCGATTTTATTACTGATTGTTTCTTCCTGTGCAGCTCCCGGACGAAATTTAACCGTATCGAAAAGTACGTCGTTAATAAAGTTATAACGGGCGATGGTTTCAGCCGCCTGAGTTTTTTGAGAGTGGAACGAAAATTCCTGTTCAATCTCTTCTATCCGGTCGCTTTGAGCCGCTGAAAGAAAATGAAGATTTTCGTGTTGATGTGCAAGTTGTAAAGCTGTATAAGGTAAATCAACCTGTAATTCCTTCCTGATTTTGTTTATTAAGCCCGGAGCTAAAACCTCTACTTCGATTGTGTCGGTTTGAAGAGCTTCGGCGGATGTGTAAGCGATAGCTTCTTTAAGCTTTTCTATATTATTCCCTTGCCTCGCACAAATTGGGACAATTTGCACACCTAAACGTAAAGCCAGTTCGTCGATGTTAATTTCTGTGCCTGCTTTGTTTGATAGATCTATCATGTTTAAAGCAATCACGACAGGAATTTTAAGATCGGCAACCTGGGTATATAAAAGAAGATTCCGCTTCAGATTTGAAGCATCGGCAACAATAACAATAATGTTTGGGTGTGAAGGATTATTTTTATCCGCAAGAACCTCAAATACTATAGTTTCGTCTTTGCTTTTCGGGTATAGGCTGTAGGTGCCGGGTAGATCGATTATTTCGGCATTTCTGCCATCAGGTAATTTGCAGAACCCGGTCTTTTTATCGACTGTAACGCCGGCAAAATTGCCGACTTTTTGATGTAGACCAGTTAAAAGATTAAATAATGTAGATTTTCCAGTATTGGGATTTCCAACCAGCGCAACTCTTAACTCACCCTTCACTGATAGTTTTTATTGCAAAATGATAGTTGATGCCTCCAGCATGCGAAGACTTAGCTGATAACCTGAAACAGTTATCGCCATCGGATCACCAAGAGGGGCAAAACGTTCAACAACAATAGGCTCACCTGGCAGGCAACCCATCTCCATAAGTTTTACCGACATTTCAAGGTCAGTGAATTCTTTTATAACTCCAGTTTCGCCTGGTTGTAGTTGTGAAAGCTTCATGTGTTTTTTAAACTGAAGCAAAAATAGATCTTATTTTTAATAAATCCAAATAAGCTTAGGTAAGCCCCTTCGAAAATTTAGCGGTAGATAGTTTGATTCGGATAAGATTGAAATTTAACTTTCGGACAATTGCAGTCCTTCTTAAACAGGCTGCACGAGGATAATGTAACGACCCCGAGTATTACCATCACTTTAAATAAATTTTTCATATCCTGTTCTATGCAAAAAGATGTAACTGAATATTCCCATACCAACACCTGTCATATCCGTCACGAAGTCCCATAAATCAGCAGACCGATAGGTGAATACTTTCCATTGCAGTATTTCAATGCCGGCACCCAAAAATGCAGTGATAAAAAGTATTTTAACAATAGTCATTATCCGGAAAGAATAGCTTTTTTGTTGCTTGATTTTACCGTAAAATAAAAACACAGTGAGTACAAAGAAGAAGCCGGTATGAACCAGCTTATCAAAACCTTCAAATAAAGGGAGGCCTCCAGATACATTCTCTAAAGGCATGTCGCAAAGAATGAGCACAATAATTGCCCAAATAATGGCAAGATATTGGTGCTTTAGGATATTTATCATTAAACTCCTATCAATTCTTTGTATTGATCTGCTGAGAGTAATCCGTCAACGTCAACAACAGATTTCAACGCTATCTTAACCATCCACCCTTCACCATATGGATCCTGATTCACCAGCTCGGGAGAAGAGTCCAGTTTTTGGTTAATTTCAAGAACTGTTCCGGTTGCTGGCATAAATAAGTCTGATACTGTTTTCACCGCTTCAACGGTTCCAAACACTTCATTCTCTACAACTTCCTGGCCAACGGTATTGATATCGATATAAACAATGTCACCAAGTTCGCGTTGAGCAAAGTCTGTAATTCCAACAATGGCGTCATTGCCTTCAATTTTGATCCATTCGTGATCCTTGGTGTATTTTAATTCTGATGGGAAATTCATGCTGTTTTATTTTCGCCAAAAATAGGAGTATATGATGGTATAAGCAAAGTTTATAAAAGCTATTGTAAAGTAAAGCGTAAACTCATGCCAAAATTACTGAACGATGTATTAAAGGTTTGAGAAGTATAAGGCTGGGTAACATTTCCATCGTAGAACAGCCTTAAGTTGAAGCGCTGATTCAGCACATAATCTATGGATGGCCTCACAGTAATATTTTTGGCTCCTGATGATATTTCCGGATCTTCAACATCTGCCCGGTAAATTACAGTTTTGCGGTCGTTCAGGGCAAAATCCATCTTAAAATTCAAGTCGTTATTTAACTTTTTGCCACTGAATAATCCCAGAGGAAAACGGAAATTGGAGGTTCGGTAACCGAGTCCAAATGTAATTCCATTATCGCGCTGTTGGGCAAGCTGACTATTGGCCAGACTTAAACTTAAGAGTCTGGATTTTCGATATTCAAAATTCGCTGTCAGATTATTTTTAAGCCTGAAATCAATTCCCAGCAGAGGCAGAAATTGCTCTGCAAGTGTTATTTGCGAGAATTGATATGCCGGAAGGAAATTATCGTTCACGTCTTTGAGGTTTGAAAATCCGTTTAATTCCTGATATCTGGCCAATGAATTAAAACTGTTGATATTATAGCTTGACCGGTAGGTGTGGTTAACATCGAACGAAGCAAAAATATTATTAAAGAAAGGATATTTAGTTAAGCCGTTATAAGTTAAACGCCAGTTAGGAATTGGAATCTTCGGAAATCCGCTCAATCGTGTATTCTCCGGATCTTTGCCGCTGTAAGCAGACAAGAATGATGCGATTATCACATCCTGTGAGTTCTTTCCGTAACCATCGGCATATCCACCGCTTGTACCGGCAGAGTTCGGATTTAGGGAACCCAATCTTCTTGAAATAATTTCACGATTAGCTTCGAACTGCCTGAACAATTTAGACCCGCTGTCTTTATCATCTTTCGCAAACGCCGTGCGGAATAGAAGATAAGATATGCTAAAATCTCCGGTTGTAATCGGGCTTTGATTTTCGAAACTATTATTTGTCGGGCTGAACCTGAAATTAGTTGAATAATTAAAGCTCTGGCTTTTTGAAGCCGTTAACTCGATTCGTAAATCAGCAAGGGGCTCGATTGTACCTCTAATATTTAAATCCTCTTTCCGGGTAGTAATATAAAGCTGGTTCATTAAACTGTCGCGGGTAATCCATCCATTTTCAACAGCTCTTCCTCTGATGTCCTGCTGACCGCCAAATATGAAATCCCAGCCGGGTGCGTTGGCATCAAGATCATAACCTAAAATCTTTGATTCCGGGAGGTAACCAGGTAAAAACGTGCCTTGTGTTTTAGTATAAGCTCCCGTTATATTTTTTAGGCTGGTTAATACACCAACCAAAAGCTTACTTGCGCTTTTGTTATTCGGGTCGTTGGCTTTGCGTATAAATCCAAACTTGTTATAAAGTGTGATAAAGTTTAGCGATGGATTAAGTTGAATTGTACGTGCGTTCTGAATCGTATTACCAAGGTTTATTGAATCAATCCTTAACGTTGATAAAGGTTCTGTTCTCCAGTTAAAATTTGTACCGTAACGGGCAACAAGACTTGTCCATGCCAGCCCAGGTATTTTATTAATCGGAACGGTATAGTTTAGATTAAGAGTATGATTGTAGTCCGTATTCCTTCCTAATTTCTTTAAATTATTCCATACCGTATCGCGCTTCAGTCCATCAAGGCGACCTTCAGGCTCGTCAATTACTGAATAATTGGTGGCGTTGAAATCTAATTTTAACGACTTTGTAAGCTCCCAACCCATTCCGTACAGCCGAGACATCTGGAAGTTTTTATTGAAATTAGTGTTTATCGGAATAAAGTTGTTGGGATTATTATCTCTCAGCGTATTTTCAGAATATAATCTGTCTACATCGATTCTGAAATTTAACATCGATGGTAACAATGAGAAGTTAAAATCCTTAAACAAGCTTAGCATGTTAGATTTGATAATCTTTTCGAATGGAGCATAGTTTTTTGATTCTCCTGAATAATTATACGCCAGCCCTGCTCTATAGGTTTTTTGAAGTGCAGATTCAGTAATAAAATCCCGGTGATTATATGCTGTAAAGGCATAGTTTGCGCTCCAATTTTCAATGTCCCACAATCGCGTTTTACTGTTAGGATTCGTTTTTATTTTTCTGACATTGGTGAAATTAATGCTTTGTCGCCTGGTAAAGTCGTTTACAATTCCGTTGATTGCCTTTCTTTCATTTTTCGATAAACCTTCAAGCGTATTATTCAGCTCCATATCCTGAAAGCGCGGATCGTATTGCGGAGTGCTTAATTGTCTTGAGAAATTGAAGAACATCGGAACTTTTATCCCGGTACGGGCAGGTAAAAATTTACCAAGTTCCAAGCTTGAGGATAGGTCGAAAAACATATCTTCATTCCGGTTTCTCTCGCTCACCTTTTTATCAATCGATCCAAAACCAACAGTGCTCGTACTTCCAGAAATGGTAACATCGCCGAAGTCGGCAAGCTTTGTATTCAACCGGGCAGTTGCTGCCCAGCCACCGCGCTCATCGAAATCGGTTAACCGTAATTCGTTAAACCATACCTGGGCACTTTTATCCATACCATCATCAACACCAGGATTAGATGAACTTCTTAACGGGTTAAGAACACCAACCATGTATATTCTGACCTTACTTAAGTCGGGTTGACCAACGATAATGATCGTATTTTTACCGTCCTTAAAAACAAAAGGGATATTGCTTCCGGGATGAGTTCCACGATCAATAGCAATATTTCTGGCAGCTTTTGCCGATTGGAATAATTTTAATTCTATATCCAGTTTGTTAACCTCGGGCCAAATGGCATTTGCATTTCTCGAACCGGGAACTGTTACTTTTAACGGAATTTGGTATTCATAATAGTTATCCTGATTGTCTGTTCCGATGCGCAAAAATCCGCTAACGTCGTTGTCATTTAATTGCTCGCCTTCGGCGTGAATAAACATTTCGATTCTTCTATAGGAACGGAAATCATTATAGGTTGTACGGAAAGCCGCTCTGCCGTAACCATCGCGAAGGTCTTTCACATTCACGGCCAGCGACTGTTCGTTCTGTCTGGTATCACCTCGGAAATTACTAAAATCACGTTCACGCTCAATTCCTGGCGGAACAACATAAGGGATTGGAGTACGACGACCATTTTCTTCAATATTAACCGTGCTTACATCGAGCGTCGAATTGTCCAGTGGTGGGTTCAATCCTAAAACCGGGTCTGCGATAACCTTTGAAGAAGTGTTTTCTGAATTATACCTGCGCCATTCGCCGCGAACTAATTGCAATTTGGCCATCCTCAAAATGGTTGTATCGGCAAAATCTGTCATAAACATCCGTGCGAAACGGATCGATTTAAAATCCTGAATATTGCCCACTTTCTGCTGGTACTGAGCAATTGGAATTTTGAACTGATACCAGGACACCTGCTGACTTAATCCATTCGGAAGTTTTACAGTAGAGGTTACTTTATCAGTGATGTAATTCTGTCCGACAATCATGTCTTGCGGGCGAATGGATACTTTGTATTGAAAATATTCATCTGCCAACGATGAGTTATTATCGCGGTTTATATCCTCTCCATCAGGCAATGAGGTGGCAGCAGAGTTATCAATGCCTAATTCGGCTTGTGATTGTTCATTGGTTTTCGAGTTTCCTTCTGGGCCATTGTAACGTTCATAACGTTTTAAAATACCAGCATTTGAATTGTCTAAATCGCTTCCACGGTAATATTGAAAATCATCAGAAGAAGGGTCGGTTTGTAGCTGCGTTGCCGCCTGTGGATTTAACTGGCTTAAAAAAGGTGCAAAAAACTGACGCTCGTCTGTGCTGTTTAATCCGTCTAAACCGACATCCTGAAACTTTCTTGCCGAAGGATCATTATCGAAAGCCTGAATTACTGGCTGCAGCTTTGGAATTCTACCCCATACAGTCAGGTCTGTCTTCGCGGGATCGCCGTCTCCCGGAAGGCCGTTCTCTAAAGATTTTCTGCCATCTTTTAGTATATCTTCAGAAATACTGCCAAGGTTAAAATATAAATCTCCGCCAGTGGCAGCGGGTTTATAGATAAACGGATCCATCACCCACATCTCGATAAACTCAATATTCAGAGCTTCAAAGTCTGTACTTTCCATTCTTCTGAAAATTCCTCCCCAACGGCTTCTCGGGTTATTTAATGTTCCGTTTGGATTTATGCCCGAAGTGGTGTAATTATAAGGACCGCGAAGCATCGGATAATAAGCAAGATCGAAGGTCGGGAGCGTTAAAGGCTGACCCGTGGTCGATTGCTTAAAGGGGAATACTTCCTGTTCAATAACCTCCCTGACAAAATGGTTAGACTGTTCATTTTTGTTGTTTTTTATATTAGTGGGAGTTAGTGAGTTATTACGATTAAAAAACAAAGGGTCGATATTATAAAATGCCAGTCGGGCCCTGTTAAAACCATAAGCCAGGCTTAGATCCTGCGCCTCGGGGAAAAGTTGCGGTGTTCCCGCGATCTGCCATCCTGCCGGACTTTTTATATCAATGATTGAACGACTGCCTTCAAAGTCGTCAAGGTAGCTGGCGCCATTTTTACTGCCGGCAAAGTCTAAAGCACTTGGATGTCCTGGTATCAGCTTAGCAAATTCTCCTGTAAAGGTTACCGAAGATGCCTCTTTAGTACTCAAGAAAGGCAGCTTATCGATCATTTTAGTCAGCCACCTTGAGTCAGAACTATAATTTGCATCCATCCCTAAAATGGTGTTTGAAATGGCTTCTTCGCCGATGTTGATTTTAGGGGTAAGCGGCCTTTCTGAAAGGTTCATTATCGTCCCGCCTAGATTTAATTTATCGCTGACATGGTAATCAAACCGTGAGCCAAATAAGGAGCGTTGCTGTAACCCAAACAGCTCATTATTCTCCATTTTTATTTTTATCTGCTGGCCTGAGCTTAGAAGTGCCTGGTTCAGAATTCGTACCCTGCCGCTATTGTAATCAACTGTAAAGTCCGCGCCTTCAACTAATGGAAGCGTTCCTGCGGTTACCTGTACTGAGCCTGGGGGAACGTTAATTGCGTTTAACTGAAATTCTGAACTCACCTCTGACTGGTACGTTCCTTTCAATATGTAACGATTTAACCGCGGGAATAGTTGCTGGGCGATTACCCTTGTTGAATCATATAAGGGTTGGAAAACATATTTTTCTATAAGATTTTGTTCGCTAACCGGAACAAACTGTCTGGCCAGATCTGAGCCGAAAGGCTCAACAAGCGGAAATGTAATTCTGCCGTTTAGCGGATCTATTGTAACTCCTTCAACAAAATCAAAAAATCCATCGGGTCTGTTATCCCCTACTTGATTCAAGTTATCTAAATTAGTTACCTGAATCCAAAGCTTTCTGTTTGTTCTTGATCCTTCGTTTATAAGCGGTTGTTCAATGCCGGTTTCTTCATCAAGTCTGAAAATGTTGAGGTTAAAAGCATTTCTGCTGATCTGGTACGCTCCTAATGAATAGATATTTTTCATCATGAGGTCCCAGGTCGGGAGATTGGTTTTTAAAATTTCATTTTTAAGAAGCTTCGTAAACAGAAGCTGCGGATTATTGGGATCTACCGGAACGTCTGTAGAGAATTCACCAACCTGGTACTCAACCCCATTCACATTATAACGAAAGGCTACAGCCAACACTTCATCTGCATTCAATGATGAATTTAAAGAGATATATCCAAGCCTGGCGTTTAGTGTATATTCTCTTTCTGTAAGTTTTCTGGCATAAGTAAGTTTCGAATAATTATCTGTACCTCCTGTTCCCTGGAAGTAAGAGTTTATCGAATTAGAGTTTGTTAAACGGGCATCCGCAGGAATATTTTGTAATAAATTATTTGATTGTTGCGGGAAGCCAGGTCCCTGAAACCCAGCCGGCAATGCCGAGCCCCCGCCTTGAAATAAAGTGGTATTGTACGGACTGTTTTCTCCCAAATCCATAAATGCAAGTACATCTCTTGAATCGGTGGTGCTATTACTGCGATTTGTTACCCATACTTCAATTTTTGTTACAGTTGCAGAGGATGTGATAATTGGGATGTTTTGTAATGCTTTGTTGTAATTGTTTCTGAAATACTGGGCTAAAAAATAATGTTTGTTAGCCTCGTAATTATCGGCTGTAATCCTGAACTCATTTTGTTGTGATCCGTTGCTGATGTTAATTTCCCGCGGTTGTGATTTTTGCTGAGAAAAGATACTCGTTACATTTAGTCGGCCGAATTGCAATTGAGTTTTTAAGCCGAAGAGTGCCTGACTTCCAGTTATCAAGCTTGAGCTTAAAGGAAGGCTTACGTTTCCAGCTTCAATTTTTTGGATTATTTCGTCGGGTCTGCCAGTATAATCCAGCTTCATTTGATTTTCGAAATCAAATTGAGCCTCGGTATTGTAGTTTGTTGTTATCCTCAGTTTTTCTCCAATCCGGCCAACAACATTCATTTGTATTCGCTGATCAAAGTCGAAATTTCCCTGTCTTCTTTGGCGTTCGTTGAAAAGCGGATTCTCATTTTTATTCAGCCTGCCTGCTAAGGTTAATTCTGCACTCCCTTGTGGTCTGATATCAATAACAGAGCCTCCAAATATTCGTTCAAACGATTTATTGTTGATTGACACCGAGGGGATAAATCCTGGTTCGTGTGCTGCATTAATAGGTGCGTCCGATAGTTTCCGCCAGTAATCCCGCTTTACCTGTTCATTTTCATAACGCTGATATTCTGAAATGCTTAAATACTGTGGGGCCCTATAGGGTCTGTCGCCAATCTTCTCCTGAATTATATAACGTTTCGTTATGGGGTCGAAATCAACTGAACGTCTGATATTAGATGGATTAGGTAGGTGTAATCCAGGTTGAGGCCGTAGATCCAGGATCCGGGAATCTTTAAACGGATATTTTACTTTAAGACTATCAGAGGAAGGATTGTTCACTTGCGAATATCCTCCGACAGAAAGGAAAACTAAAAAGAAACAGTGGATCCTTCGTAAGAAAAAGGCAGGTATACTATTCAACGCCTGTTAGATTTATTGGTAATTATAAGGTTTTCAGCGCAATCTTTATCAACTGTTCAACTGATAAACTTTCAGATGACAATTTTATTGCACTGTCCAATGCTTTTTCTGCTGCGTTTTTTGCAAAGCCTAGCATTACGAGTGCTGACAACGCTTCGTCTTTAGCTGTAAAATGTTGTGGTTCAGATGTTAATGTCTCCAGTCCTTCTTTTTTTAATTTGTCTTGCAGCTCCAGAATCAGGCGTTGAGCAGACTTGGGCCCAATTCCCTTAATTCGCTGCATTTGAGATACATCGCCCTTCACAATGGCTGTTTGAATCTCATCAGGGGTGACAGACGATAAAATCATTCGCCCCGTTCCCGGCCCAACTCCAGACACTGAAATAAGATGAAGAAATAGCCTTCTCTCACCTTCTTCTGCAAACCCATATAAGGTATGTGCATCTTCTTTTACATGTAACCAGGTATAAAGCCTGCATCTTTCCTGATTTGCAAGTTTTGAATACGTACTAAGGGATATATTAATGTGGTATCCAATTCCATTAGCGTCAATTACCACATAAGTGGCACACTTGAAAACTAATTTCCCATCTATATAAGCGTACATTATAATTTTTTTCTGCGACTAAAAATTCCTGTTTTCTTGTTGCTGATTCGTTGTTCTTGCTTTGATTGAGCGTCTACCACCGCAATGGTAACCATATTAACGATTTCACGTACAGAACTTCCCATCTGCAGTACATGAACCGCCTTGTTCAATCCCAGTAAAATAGGTCCCACTGCCTCAGCTTCACCAAGCTCTTGTAAAAGTTTATATGCAATGTTTCCCGATTCCAGATTTGGAAATACCAGAGTGTTGGCCGGAGCATCCGCAAGTGTACTAAAAGGAAAGTTATCTTTCAGTAGGGAATTGTTCATTGCAAAATTCGCCTGCATTTCTCCATCGACTGTAATTTCCGGATGTTGCTCGTGTAAAATGCGAACAGCTTCCCTCGTTTTATCGGGAACTTCACCCTCATTGGAGCCGAAGTTGGAGTAAGAAAGCATCGCAATACGCGGAATGATGTTGAATTTTCTCACAGAATTATCCAGCAAGATAGTGAGATCTACCAATTCTTCGAGGGTTGGGTTTTTAGTGATGGTGGTATCGCCAAAAAATACAGGTCCTTTTTTTGTTAGCATCATATACATTCCTGCCACCCGATTAACCCCTTCCTCGGTTCCTATTACCTGCAGCGCCGGTCTAACCGTTGCGCCGTAATCTTTAGTCAGGCCTGAAATGAGAGCATCTGCCTCACCAAATTCGACCATGCAAGCACCATAATAATTTCTATCGAGCAGAAGTTTTCTGGCTTCGTACAGATTTATTCCTTTACGCTGACGCTTTTGGTAAAGTAGCTGTGCATACTGCTCAACCTTAGCTGTTTCTTCGGCAGGTTCAATAATCTGAACCCCATCCAAATCAAGGCCTGTTTCTTTTAAAATGGACTTGATTTTGGCTTTATTTCCCAGCAAAATAGGCCGGGCAATACCTTCGTCTTTTACAATCTGAGCCGCTTTTAAGATTTTGTAGTGGTCTGCTTCTGCAAAAACTATACATTTTGGATCTGATTTAGCTTTGCTGCTAAGTCCACGTAAAAGAGCATCTTCTGTTCCAAGCCTCCTACTTAACTCATCTGCGTATGCATCCCAGTTTGAAATAGTTTTGCGAGCAATTCCAGACTCGATCGCTGCCTTAGCCACTGCTACCGAAACTGACGTAATTAACCTCGGATCCATCGGCTTGGGAATGATATAATCCTTGCCAAAGCTGATGTTCTTTTTGTTATTGTATGCAAGGTTGACCGATTCAGGGACTGTTTTCTTAGCAAGTTCTGCAATCGCTTTAACCGCAGCAATTTTCATCTCCTCATTAATGCCGGTCGCCCTTACATCCATTGCGCCGCGGAAAATGTATGGAAACCCTAAAACGTTGTTAACCTGGTTTGGATAATCAGAACGTCCTGTGGCCATAATTACATCCTTTCGGGCGTCGACAGCTAGTTCATATGCAATTTCGGGATTTGGGTTTGCCATCGCGAAAACTATAGGGTTTTTCGCCATAGTTTTGAGCATTTCAGGACTCAATACATCGGAAGTAGAAAGGCCAATAAATACATCCGAATCTTTCATCGCTTCAGCAAGTGTATTGATGTCCCTTTCGGTTGCGAATTCGGCTTTTATTGGGTCAAGTTTTTCACGGTCTTTACGTATTACGCCTGACCGGTCAACCATTACCATGTTCTCTTTTAAAGCTCCAAGGCTTACATAAAGTCTTGAACATGAAATTGCTGCAGCGCCGGCACCGTTAATTACTATCTTAACCTTATTTAATTTTTTTCTCTGGATCTCACAGGCATTCAGAAGGGCCGCTGCAGAAATTATTGCCGTACCATGCTGATCATCATGCATTACCGGAATATTCATTTCCGCTTTTAAGCGACGTTCAATTTCAAAACATTCCGGGGCTTTTATATCCTCAAGGTTGATGCCTCCAAAAGTCGGTTCGAGCGCTTTTACGATCTTAACGAATTCATCAACATCCTTTGTGTTCAGTTCAAGATCGAATACATCGATGTCTGCGAAAATCTTGAATAACAGACCTTTTCCTTCCATAACGGGCTTGCCGGCTTCCGGTCCGATATCTCCTAATCCAAGCACTGCTGTGCCATTGCTGATCACAGCGACAAGATTTCCTTTTGCAGTATATTTATAAACGTCGTCAGTATTATCTGCTATGCGAAGGCAAGGCTCGGCTACACCGGGCGAATAAGCTAAGGTGAGATCACGCTGCGAATTCGTAGGTTTGGTAGGAACAACTTCTATTTTCCCGGGGCGGCCCTGAGAATGGTAGTCAAGAGCATCCTGCTTACGATTAATTTTACTCATTGGATTTATCGCTTGGTGAGGTCGGTAAAATTACGAATCTAATTTTGCGGGGCAACCGCTTTGAGCGAAATAATAAAAGATTTTTCCCTTGGGTTAATTACCCTTGAATAATCTTTAACACCATCCCTGTATGCACTGAGTAATGCTTTAACTTATTTATAATCCTAATTTCCTCTTCAGTGCTGTTAAACTTTTCAGCAATAGAGTCCAGGGTATCGCCCTCCTGAACTTTATATGAAAAAGATACATCGCGATGTACATACCTGGAAGTTTTTGGGACTTGTTCGTTTGCCGGGATAGCATACGAAAGAAGGAGCTCTCCGTCTACAGGTTCAGATTTAAGCATTTCTTCGCGTAAAGCTGTATAGATGTAAGATTTGATCTCTGGAATAACTAACTTTTTAGGGTCTTTTACTGTTCCGCCAATAGTTAAGTTCTTGTAAGAGGGATTTAAAAGCGTCAGGAGATCAAAATCTATGTTAGTTGCTTTGGCAACGCTCCATAGTGAAACCTTTCTGTTCACGGTTAAGGTGTTCGTGAATATGTTAAGATTTGTTGGCGACGGATAGATACCATGTTTTTTATAATTATTCATGATATAAACGGTCGCAATAAACGACGGTACATAGCTTTGAGTTTCTACCGGGAGGTATTTTCGTATGGTCCAATAATCCAGATCTCCTCCACCAGCATCCTCCCTGGCCCATCTTATTCTATTATGACCACAATTATACGAGGCGATAGCTAATAACCAATCATTGTACATTTCATATGATTTCAAAAGGTAATCAGCGGCTGCCGCAGAGGCTAAAACCGGATCTTTCCGCTCGTCAAGGGTATCATTAATGGTTAGGCCGTAAATTTTACCAACAGGTTCAATGAACTGCCATAATCCGGTTGCGCCAACCCACGACTGGGCATTTGGGTTTAAAGAGGATTCTACTACAGATAAGTATTTAAGCTCGGACGGAAGTCCTTTATCCTTAAATACACGCTCATATATAGGAAAATAATATTTTGAAAGACCAAGAACTCTTGAAAATCGAGCTTTTTGAGATGCATATGATTCGATCAGCTTTTGGACCGATTCGTTGTAGGTAAGGGGAACCGTTTTCTGTAAATTTTCGAGGGTAAGGCGGTAGGCAGGGTCGACGGAGGTCGTACTGTTAATTGTAATCTTTTTTTCTGATGCTTTGGTTCCCAGCGAAAAACTCAATAATCCCACTCCGCTGAACAAAACCAAAGTATAGGTTAATGCTCTTTTCATCAATTTTTACTAGTTTGGCACCAATGCCGTAAATATCAGTGCCTTTTACTAAACTACCTGTTTTTTTGTTACATTCAAAAAGTATTTAGAAAACGAAAGCAGCTCTGCTTCTCCAAAACGTTTCCCGATAAATTGTATGCCTAGTGGTAAATTTTCTTTGCTTGTTCCAACCGGCAGCGAAATAGCAGGGATCCCAGCCAATGAGGCCTGAACTGTGAAAATATCTGCCAGGTACATCACCACCGGATCGTCAGTTTTCTCTCCAATTCCAAATGCGGGACCAGGCGTTGTAGGCAGCAAAATAAAATCGTGGTTCTGAAGTATTTCGTCTGTTTTCTCGCGAATCAAGCGTCTTACTTTTTGAGCTTTACCGTAAAATGCATCATAATGTCCGGCGCTTAATACGAAAGTTCCTAAAAGGATGCGACGTTTAACTTCTTCACCAAATCCTTCTGAACGCGATTTTTTATACGTACTTTCTAAGTCAACAGCATTCGGGCTCCTGTAGCCGTAATGTACTCCATCATAGCGGGCCAAATTTGATGATGATTCGGCCATTGTCAGGATATAATAAGTCGGCACCACATAATCAAGGTATGGAAAAGAAATAGGCTCTACCTCATGCCCTTCTTCCAGCAGACGTTTAATGGTGCTTTCTGTAATTGCTTTAATCTCCGGGTCTAAACCTTCGCTGTGCAACGTTTCTGGAAGATATGCGATACGTTTTTTCCCTGATGAGTTTAAGTTTTGTGAATATGCGGGTACTGGCAGAGTAGAACAGGTGCTGTCGTACTCATCATGTCCCGCAATTACTTCTAAAAGCAAGGCTGCATCTTCTACTGAATTTGTTATCGGGCCCACTTGATCGAAAGATGAAGCGTAAGCAATAATTCCATGACGAGAAACTCTTCCATAAGTTGGTTTTAGTCCGACAACGCCACAAAAAGCAGCAGGCTGTCGTACCGAACCACCTGTATCTGTGCCCAGTGATGCCATACATAAGCCAGCCTGAACAGCTACCGCCGAGCCGCCGGAAGAACCCCCGGGAACTTTGGTGTTATCGGCATCATTTTTAACCGGCCCAAAATAGGAGTTTTCATTCGAGCCGCCCATGGCAAACTCGTCACAGTTTTGACGCCCGATTATAATAGCGTCCTCCGCCAGAATACGTTCAACAACTGTGGATGAGAAAATTGAATTGTAATTTTGCAAAATTTTAGATCCCGCAGAGACATTATGATCTTTATAACAGATTAAATCTTTGATACCAAGAATCATCCCTCCAAGTTTTCCCGCAGTGCCATTCAATATTTTAGCCTGAATTTCAGCTGCTCTGGCTTTTGCTTCATCAGCATAAACCTCCACAAAAGCATTTAAATGCTTTTTTTCCTCTATTCGCTGTAAATAATCCTGAACAAGTTCGACTAATTGAATTTTACCTTCTTTTATCTCTGTTTGGACAGAGTTTAGAGATGAGTACTGATGCATGCCGTGAAATTACGCATTTCTGTGGAATGAAAACAATAATGCTTCATTCATTGAAATTTTTAAAAATTGAAAAACCCCATCCGGATAAGAATGAGGTTGAAATGTCTGCTTTGAAAGATTATAAATCGCGACGGTCAGCGTCTTTCGTTGCTGCAGGCTCACCATCTTTACCTTCTTTGAATTCTTTTACTCCGCGACCTAATCCGCGCATTAATTCAGGGATCTTTTTACCGCCGAATAGTAAAAGAAGTGCCACAACAATTAAGATAATTTCTGGTGCACCTAAGCCTACTAAAAAAATACTACTTACCATGTTTTATAATTTTGACTGTGTCTGATCTGTTTTTGTTTCTGTACTTGATGAACTGCTTACATCAACATTCATGTCATCATGTACGGAATTTATATTGCGATGGATTTCTCTCTTTACTCCATCTGATGCATCTTTAAATTCCCGAATCCCTTTTCCTAATCCGCGAGCCAGCTCAGGAAGCTTTTTGCCGCCGAAAAGTAACAACACGGCCAGCATGATTAACATTATCTCCGGAGTTCCCATATTCAGGAATAAAAAAATTGAGCTCAACATTATCAATTAATTAAGTTTACAAATATAAATATATATACGTTGTAAATTCTAATTTAGTTTGCCAGCCAGGTTTCGGGGTTCATAGCCACTCCACCTTTTCTGACTTCAAAATGCAGCTGGGTGGTCCCATCCACCGGATCAGTTATTACAGTGCCGATATTTTGTTTTAGAGACACCTTATCTCCCTTAGATACGCTTGCAGAACGCAGATTAGAGTATACTGTGAAGTATTCACCATGCTTGATAAGGACCACATATGATCCCCCCATGTTTAAGACAGTTGATACTTCACCCGAAAACACAGCTCTTACGCTTGAGCCCGGTTCTGTTTGAATGTCTATTCCATTGTTTTCGACTGTAACATTCCCGTAACGATTAGTTCCAAAACGTGCCACACTATTGCCGGAGGCAACAGGCCACGGAAGTCTCCCCCGATTACTTAAAAAATCTGAAGATAATTTAGCTGCTTCTGGTGTTGAGGCTAATACTCTCGAGCCTGACGCAACAGGTTTAGCAGCGGTACCCGATCTTTCGGCTTCAGCTTTGGCTGCGGCTTCAGCGCGACGTTTAGCCTCGGCGATTTCCCGGTTAATCGCCGCGTTAATTGACCTGTTTAATTTGGCAACTTCTTTCTGCTTTTGCGATACCTGTTGTTTTAGTTGTTTTTCTTGTTTGGTCAGTTTACCTAATTGTACCGACTTGTTGTTTTTTTCTTTACCGAGCGTAACCTTCTCTTTTTCCTGATCGTGCAATAAATTGTTTTTAGATTTTTTATTCCGATCCAGCTCAACAATTTTCATTCCCAGTTCTTTCTGGGTTTCCTGAATATAATTCGCTTGTTTTTTTCTGTAATCACCAAATTGTTGCAGATATTTCAATCGCTTATAGGCCTGATTAAAATTGTCGGACGCAAAAATAAACATGAGCTTCCCATAGGCGCTTTGGTTTCTGAAGGCAAACAAAATCATGCCTGCGTATTCTTTCTTCAGTTTAGTTAACTGAGCCTGAAGCGAACGAACAGTATTTGTACTTTCGGATATCTGGCTGTTCAGAAGTTTAACCTCCGAATTAATTGTGTTGATCTTTTCTTCTCTTAAACGAATTTGTGTATTTAATACATTTATCTGCTTTAAGGACAATCTTTTATTGCTGCTGACACGTGTCTGAGATCTTTTTAAAGCTTCGATTTCACGAGTTAAGGCCTCTTTCCGGCGTTTTAACTCTGCGCTGCTCTGACCGAAAGATGAACCTGCGACACAAAAAAATATCAATAATATTAGAAGCCTTTTGAAACTCATAGGTGCAAATCTATCTAATTAATCCTTTACAGTAAATCTTTTAGGTACACTAAATGGGAATTCAACGGGTTCGTTTAAGCCCACATGATTGTATTTCAGGTCGATGCTAATGCTTTTATTAGAGGCATTTGATTTTATAGATACCGCATGAGGAAATTCGCGGCCGCCAATGTTTCTTGGATCACTGTAATTCACAGTCAGCGTTTGCGACGCGGCTTTATCATTCAAATTGCTTTGGATAAGATTATAAGTTTCGCCGAAAATGAGCAAATAAGCCAAGCCCGACAGATCTCCTTTTAGATGCGCCTGACCACCGTTTATATCTATGTTGGAAGACTGATTTAAACTTCCGTTAATTGCATTCCCAACAAATAAGTCCTGCAAGGTTTTAAAGTTTATTTGTTTGTTGGCAAATTGATACACGTAACTGAAAGGTTTTTTGGTGTACGAACTTTCAATCCGGTTTAAAATTTTAATACTATCGGGTGTAATGAAAGCACGAGCTACTTCTATCCCTGCAATCGCTGTTAACGAAATCCAGATTGCTTTTTCGTTCTGCATCCTGATGTTCATGCTCACATCATTACTGTTATTATTGATGCTTAAATCGGCCTTGGCTTTTATGAGCAAGGTGTTGAAATTAATTTGCTTGTCGGATATTTGCTTTAAAACATCCGATTTTGATAAACCGGAGGCCGGCTCAACAGTTAGAGGACCTTTAACAACAACCGGAACCGCTTGTTTCCTCGTTTTGCAGCCGAATGCCACAAATAAAACCAGAAACAAAACTGCTTTATTCAAAATATTTCTTTTCATATATCTTTTTTTCAAGGATCTCAGATTTCTCACCCTTTTCTTTAGCTAATTTCCACTGCTCAAGGGCATGATCTTTTTCGCCGAGATTAAACAGGATATCACCGTAATGTTCTAACTGCGTTGAATTCTCTTTATTGCTTTTTATTGCTTTTTCAATCCAGATCTTTGCTTCTTTATATTTCTTTTGTTTAAATAATACCCACGCATATGTGTCTTCAAACGATGCATTTCCTGGATGTATTTCATTTGATCGTTTTGACATAGAGGCAGCCTTGTCGAGGTTTTCTTTTCGTAACGACAGGTAATAAGCATAGTTATTTAATACATACGCATTATCAGGATACAATTCTAAAGCCTTTTCGTAGGATTGATCTGATTCTTTAAATTTTTTCAGTTTATAATAAGAGTCACCAATTCCCGAGTAAATCTGAGAAAGAAAGCCGTTGTCATCAATTTCAAGACTGGCCGCATTTTTTAAATAGCTTACTGCTTTATCGTGTTTGTTGTTTTGCGCATAGGCTATTGCAGTATAAAAATAAAGCCGAGCCTGGTTCGGGAAGAACGATAAAGCTTCTTCGCCGTCAGCGATAACCGCAGAATAATCTCGCTGGTAGGTTTCAATATTTAATAATTGTTCCCATATTTGATATACCTGGTTGTTTAATTCAAGGGCTTTTTTATAGGAATTTTTTGCTTTGTCAAGCTGATTATCCTGAAACAAAATATCACCATACACGGAAAAAGCCTTAGGGTCGGTAGGATGAGCATGGGTAGTGATCAGGGCCAGTTTAACAGCTTCAGTTCTCGTTTTCGCGTCCTCCTTTATTTCCGGAAAGAATGAAAGTATAATTTGAACTTTGGCATCAATGTTTAGAGACGGATCAGCGAAAGCTTTTTTAAGTTCAGCAAAAGCTTCATTATTTTTTCCCTGAGATTTGTAAGCATCTGCTAAAGCAAGACTAATAAACGGGTCGCTCGAATTGATGTTTTTTGCTTTTGTTAAAGTTTCGATAGTTTTATTGATATCGCCTTGCTTTAAATAGACCTCGCTAAGGTTTAAGTAGTTGCGCATGTCGGCAGGGTTTTTTGTAATCAGGCTCTCAAGTTCTGAGGCTGCTTTACCTGAGTTGCCCTGTTTTTGATAAACTCGTTGTCGTGCATTAATCAGGTTTTCTGAGCTGCCAAAACGAGTTTCAATTTCTGCGTACACTTTCTCGGCCTCATCGTTTTTATTCTGGATGAAAAACGCATTCGCCTTATCATAGTAATAATCTTCTTCAAAAGGATCAAGCCGTATCAATTCGTTAAAAACAAGTATTAGCTGATCAATATTCCGGGTTTTTTTATAGATATCACCTAATAGCATCCAATACCATTTATTGTCGCTATTAACTGTTACAGCATTGCGGGCGTATTTTTCAGCTTCTTTTTCCTGATTTTGTAGATGATAAACGTTTGAAAGTTCGTATAAAGCGGCTTCGTTAGAAGGGTCTATCTCAATAATCTTCTGAAAATACGTGCCAGACTCCACAGTGTTCTGTTTCGTTTTCTCTCGCAGGCCTTCATAAAAAAGTTCTTTTATTTTTGAGCTATCTGTCGAACTAAGGACACGGCCCACAACAAAAACAGGAGCGTTTTTCTTTTGTGCAAAGGCACCGCTGCTTAATAAAACCAAAAGAAAAATCAACCCTTTTTTCATAGATTAAACCCCTGTATGTCCGTAGCCTCCGGCACCTCTGCTTGTTTCAGTTAATGAAACTGCATCTTCCCAGCCAATTTGTTCGTGCTTAGAAATAATCATCTGAGCGATGCGATCTCCATTCTTTACATTGAACGCTGTATCCGAAAGGTTTACAAGTAATATTTTTATCTCACCACGATAATCCGCATCTATAGTTCCCGGTGAATTTAAAACTGTAATTCCATGCTTTAACGCTAAACCACTGCGGGGTCGTATTTGTGCTTCGAATCCTTTTTCCAATTCCATATAAAGTCCTGTTGGAATAACAATTCGTTGCAAAGGTTTAATAGTTATCTCTTCAGAAATGAAAGCCCTGAGATCCATTCCTGCCGAAAGCTCGGTTTCATAGGCCGGCAAAGGGTTTGTCGATTTATTTATTACTCGTATTTTCATTAAATATGGCAGTTAATTCCTTCTTCTCAACTAAAAATGCTCCTATCAGGAACAGCAATAATAAGCCGTTGCCAATTATCAGATTTCTATCGAAAACTTGAAAGGAGAGGATTACAAGAATAATGGATATTGCGAGATAGCCCAAATTCTTTTTCAAATTATAAGGTATGGGATAATTTTTTTGACCCAGAATGTAGGATAGGATCATCATGCTTGTATATGCTGCAAGTGAAATCCATGCCGAAGCAATATAGCCGTATTGGGGTATAAATAAAAGGTTCATAACGATAGTAACAATCGCACCCACTCCCGAAATGTATAAGCCATAGCGTGTTTGATCTGAAAGTTTGTACCAGATAGATAAATTGATGTATATGCCTAAGCTTACATAACCGAAAAGTAAAATGGGCACAACCCTTAAGCCGGACCAGTACAGTTCTATTTCCTCCGGATCAGAGGCTTTTATAAAATGTTTAAGAATTTCAATGTTTGCGACCAGTGCAACGAAGATCACAGAAACTGCAATCACAAAATAGTTCATTATTCGTGCATAGGTTTCGCTCGAGTTTTTATTTTTCTGATGACTGAAAAAGAAGGGTTCAGCTCCGAGTCGAAAAGCTTGAATGAAAATACTTAGGAAGATCGCTATTTTGGCACATGCGGCATAAATACCTACTTGTTGTTCGGCAATGTTGGCAGGTAGAAGCTCTTTTAAAAAAATTTTATCAAGATTTTCATTTACGATAAAGGAGATATTCGCTATGAAAACAGGGAAGCTGTAAACAAGCATATTTTTGATAAAGAGCCCATCCGGTCTTAACTTTAACTTGCTTAATTCCGGAAGTAGTAAAACCAACGTGATCGAGCTGGCGATTAAATTGGAGATAAATACATAACCTATCCACCCCTCTCTATACCATCCGGAGAAATAGGACGCTAATCCCGATCGCCCTTTGATAATTTCAGGGATTACCAGTATAAAAAGCAGATTAAGTCCGACAAAAGTCAGAATATTAATGAGCTTAATCAGGCCGTATCTAAGTGGCCGCCCATCAGCCCTAACCTTCGCGAAAGGGATTACGGATATTGCATCTATTATAAGTATGAAGATGAAATAACGAATGTAAGAGGCATAATCTTCAATAGTAGTCTCAGCCCCGTCATGCATCCAATGGGCTATAGTGGTTGAAAAAAGCAGAGCGAAAGCAAGAAAAATTGTTGAGATTGCAGCAATAACAATAAAGGTGTTGTTGTAAACTTTTTCTTTATCGATTTCAGGTTTATTTGAGTATCGGAAAAAAGTGGTTTCCATACCCAGAGCCATAACAGCATTAACCATCGAAGCCCAACTATACATGTAGGTGAAAATACCATATATATGCGTGGGAAATGATTTTACATAAATGGGTGTCAGGATGAATCCAAGCAGTCGTGAGAACACTGTACTTACACCATAGATAGCAGTTTGTCCTGCGAATTTTTTTAGAGTCGACAAATCAGGGGTAGTGATTTATTTTTTTAATATCTCAAAATTACGATAGTTTTTTACTTCGCCTTCAATAACCTCTACTTTTTGAACACTTGCCTGTAGCGGGCCTTCATTACACCATTCGAGAAATGTTTCTAAGGAAAAATCGTCTCCTTCTGCTTCAATATAAACAGAACCATTCGGCAGGTTTTTTACCAGTCCCTTTACCTGCAATTGATCAGCCACAGCTTTGGTAGAGATTCTGAAAGAAACTCCCTGAACGTTCCCGTTAACCGTAATATTTAAATGTTTCATACAGAATTGATCGGTATTCGATATGACGCGAAGTTGATGATTTTTATTGTAATCGAGAATTATATAAGTTTTTGCACCTTAGATTCCGCAGAAATTTTCAAGCCGTTGGTTTGTGTAATAAGATTTAGACCAGGTGCTTTACCCTTTTCAATGCTTCCGAATTTATCATCGATGCCTAAAAATTTCGCTCCGTTAATAGTTGCCCAGCTTATAGTTTCGGTTAGAGATAGTGCCGGAAAATTTTTGTGCAGCGTTTTGAGTTCGGATAAGATACACAGCTGCTTATTGGAGGCTAAACTGTCAGTTCCCAAGGTTATGTTAAAGTCGTGATATTGAAACATTTCCACTTTAGGTAAACGGTTTTCAATATATAAATTAGCATTCGGACAAAAACACCAGGTTACGGCTCGCCCAGATCTAAGTATAAAATAAATATCCTTTAAGCTCGTGTATGTATTGTGTACCAACATTGTTTTCTGCTGAACAGGTATCAACGGAATTATGCTTTGTATAGAATTGCGGGCTTGCGGTTTGAAAAAGTCAATATTGATACCAAGTTCAGTATAGAACTTCAGAAAATCTCCGGTTTTGTACCGGTATAATTTGTTCTCATCTTCACTCTCCTGGTTATGAATTGTTAAGGGACTTCCTGATTCTCCGCAGAATTTGCCAATAAACCTAAATAGCTCTTTGCTTGTAGAATAAGGTGCATGAGGTACAATAGAGGCATGTAAAGGTGAAAATTCCTGTAATAAATCTAATCCACCCTTGAATGCATCTTTTGCCTGATCTGGTTCAAAAGAAATTAACTCTACAAAAGTGTAATAATAAATAGAGCTGCTTTCTTTTACTTCTTTGGAGTCAATTGAATTTACAACATCGGCAACAGCTACAATACCATTATCCCACATTTGTCTATCAGCATCCTCCATTGCCTTTTTCGTGCTCCGGGGAATAGATTTTCTAAGACTAATTACATTTTTTATGAAGGAAATTAAACCTTGTTTCTCCGGAATTTGCTCGTGTAAATTAGAGAGTTCAAGATGACAATGAGAATTTACAAAGCCAGGAACAATGATACCTTTATGGCGCTCGATGGTTGCCCCTTCAAGTTCAATATTATCCTCCGGATACACCCCGGTTATCACACCATCGGGTCCAACACCGACGGTACCATTGGGAATTGGTTCAGATGTAGCAGGTAGAATAAAATCAGCACTATAAAAGTTTACCATATATAGGGATTTGACCCTTATGCCCCTTAAATAAAAAAATCAGCAAAGCGATTGCTGTTACAACAACAAAAATACCATTTTTTTTGTTTTAACATTTTAAAAACAAATAATTTAACAAATAGGAGTAAATTTGCCGTTGTGAATGAGGTTGTTGTAAAAAAGGACATACGGAATTTATCCGCACTTGAAATAAAAAATTTTTTGATCGAAAATGCCGAGCCGGCCTTCAGAGCAAAACAAATTTCGGAATGGCTGTGGGCAAAATCTGCCAGCAGTTTCGATCAGATGAGCAATCTTTCAAAAAGTTTGCGGGAGAAGTTGCATGCAAACTTTTCATTAAACGCTATTTCTATCGATCAGACTCAATACAGCTCTGACAGAACTATAAAGAATACCTTTAAGCTTTACGACGGTAATATTATCGAAGGTGTACTAATTCCGACACCCGAGCGGATTACGGCTTGTGTTAGTTCGCAGGTTGGCTGTAGCTTAACTTGTAAGTTTTGCGCAACCGGATATATGGAGCGTAAGCGGAATCTTGACGCCGGGGAGATTTATGACCAGGTAGTATTAATTGATAAACAGGCTAAGGAGAATTATGGTATCCCTCTCAGCAACATCGTTTATATGGGGATGGGTGAGCCGTTGTTAAACTACTCTAATGTCCTAAAATCAATAGAATATTTAACCTCAGAAGATGGTCTGAACATGGCAGCCAAGCGGATAACCGTGTCAACTGCCGGGATTGCTAAGATGATTAAGAAGTTGGGTGATGATCAGGTTAAATTTAATCTCGCTCTTTCTTTACATGCTGCTAACGATAAAAAGCGCAACGAAATTATGCCAATAAACGAGCAAAACTCGTTAAAAGCGCTGGCAGAAGCTCTGAAATATTATTATCTGAAAACGAAAAATCCTGTGACATACGAATACATCATCTTTAATAACTTTAATGATGAGCTGGAAGATGCCGCAGAACTCGCTAAATTTTGCAAGCATTTGCCTTGTAAAGTAAATATCATCGAATATAATCCTATATCTTTTGCGTCTTACCTGAATGCTGAAGAGGATAAAACAGAGGCCTTTGCAAATTACCTTAAAAAGCAAGGAATCATTACCAATATCCGCAGAAGCCGGGGTAAGGATATTGATGCTGCTTGCGGACAACTTGCAGTTAAAGAGAAATGATTTGATCCAATCCTCATTTTAAATTAAATTGTGCTATGAATGCAGTTTTAAGATATGCTGAGGATTTTTTTTCATTGTTTTTCCCCCAATTATGTTCTGGATGCGGAAAAAGTCTTTTCAGGAACGAATCTGTAATTTGTACAGACTGCATTTATAATCTTCCTTACACGAACTTCCATCTGGATGCCGGGAATCAGGTAGCAAAGCAGTTTTGGGGCCGGGTGCCATTTGGCTCTGCGGGCGCTTATCTTCACTTCCTAAAGGGATCGCGGGTTCAGAACTTAATGCACCAGCTTAAGTATAACAACAAACCGGAAGTTGCTTTTAAGCTGGGTGAAATGTACGGAAATCAGATGTCGGTTTCGGATTCTTTCAGAAATTTTGATTTTGTAATACCCGTTCCCCTGCATCCTGCAAAGCAGAAAAAGCGAGGATACAACCAAAGCGAATATTTGGCGAATGGCCTGTCGAGCAGTTTAAAAGTCCCGGTCAATCAAAGTATTCATCGGAAGGTGTTCACCGAAACTCAGACTCGTAAATCACGTTTTGTGCGTTCTGAAAATATGAAAGATGTCTTTGTGATTTCTGACCGTCATAAGCTGGAAAATAAACACGTGTTACTCGTAGATGATGTTGTGACTACCGGCGCAACTATAGAGGCGTGTGCTCTTGAATTATTAAAAATTAAAGGTTTAGAATTAAGCATTGCCGCCCTTGCATTCACTAACTGATGAGACTTAACCACTTTACGATTCTAATTATTATTGTTATAGGTGTTTTGGCCTGCCAGAAGGAGGATAGTATAAGCACAGATCCTTCTGCCAAGCTTGAATTCTCTGCCGATTCGATACTGTTTGATACCGTGTTTACCTCAACGGGCTCCACAACACAGCGAATCAAGGTTTTTAATCGTGGAAAACGAGCTGTTAGAATTCAGGAGATAAAGCTCGGAGGTGGTGCTTCTTCAAATTATCAGATAAACATAAATGGGCGGGCTACGTCGTATTTACAAGGTGTTGAGATTCGTGGAAACGATTCATTGAATATTTTCGTCAAAGTTTCAATAAACCCTAATTCTGATCTTTTGCCTTTCATTGTTAAAGATTCTATCGGATTTATAACCAACGGAAATCATCAAAAAGTTATTCTTTCTGCTTATGGCCAAAATGCAGTGTTTCTGAAGGACGTCGACATAGCTGCGAATGCCGTATGGGATAATAAACTTCCGTATGTGATATATAATAAGGTAAAGGTCGGTTC
>CAMPKC010000021.1 GCA_946887045.1 uncultured Sphingobacteriaceae bacterium
ATCGATATTTATTGAGAAATATTCATTCTTTTAGGATATTTATTTCTTACAAATAAAGTTCGTGTAAACAATACACTAACGTGGTGACTCTCATCAAAAACGGCGATGATAGTAATCACATAAAAAAAAGAATTGGAATAAAATTGAAAATGCGGGCTGCTTTAAGTTTACAGAAACGCAAACAAGCTGTGAGAGGTTAGATCTATATTCTGAGATTTAAATCTATTTTAAGACAACGTTTTCAAAATACTTATCGAAAATCCCTTTTGCTAAGTCTTTTATTTCCTGGGACGGAACCGGAGTATTTTGCAAGGGATAAGTAATATTCATAAACTCCCATTTATGCATGCCGAGCTGATGAAAAGGGATTATCTCTACACGTTCAACAGTTTTATACTCGCTGAAATACATTCCCCACTGTTCAAGATATTCTTCCTGATCTGACCATCCGGGAACCAATACATACCGTAGCCACATTTTTTTTCCGGTTGATTCGCGATAGGCAGCGAGTTCAAGAGTGGTTTTATTCGATTGTCCTGTTAATTTACGATGCCATTCGTCATTAATGTGTTTTACATCAAGCAACAAAATATCTGTATATTCCAGAAGTTCATGTACTTCCGCAGTATTCAAACGACCGTTAGAGTCGAGACAAGTATTAATTCCGTTTTCCTGCAACTGCTTAAAAAATGCAATAAGTTTACTCCTCTGCAGCAAGGGTTCGCCTCCCGACACGGTAACTCCACCTTCAGATCCAAAATAGTTCTTTTGCCTGACGGCACGCTTCACAAGTTCATCAATTTCAACCAGGGTCCCTCCTTTTACGTCCAGAGAATCGGGATTCTGACAATAGAGGCAGCGAAACTGACAACCCTGCGCGAATACAACCATCCTAATTCCCGGACCATCATGTGTGCCGAACGTTTCAAGAGAATGAATCCTTAGGTGTTGCGGGTCATTCTCATTCAATTTAGCGGCTTCGATATCTTGTAAGGGGAAATACATTGATTGTTTTTAAGATTGAATGATATTGCAATATGGCTGATTTATTACGGTTGCTACAATTTTTATAACAAAAAAAAGTCAGGCTGGTTTAGGGCCCGACTCTGCAACATAACAAAAACAACAACATTACATACTTTCATGAAAAGTACGGGTAATTACCTCTAACTGATGGGCCCTTGATAGCCTCACAAAGTTCACCGCATAACCAGATACACGAATGGTTAATTGCGGGTAATTTTCAGGATGTTCGTAAGCATCGATCAGTGTCTCTCTATTCAGCACATTTACATTTAAATGATGTGCTCCCTGTTTAAAATATCCTCCCAAGGTACCGGCAAGGTTGCTGATCTGCTCTTCCCTGCTATCTCCTAAAGATTTTGGAATCATGGAGAATGTATTTGAAATACCATCCTGCGCATCATTATAGTCGAGCTTACAAACAGAATTCAGGGAAGCAATGGCTCCGCTTGAATCTCTTCCGTGCATCGGATTTGCTCCGGGGGCAAATGCCTCTCCGGCTTTTCTTCCATCCGGGGTAGCGCCTGTGTTTTTGCCATACATTACGTTAGAAGTAATGGTGAGCAAGGATAAGGTTGGAGTAGAGTTTTTGTAAGTAGCGTGCTTGCGGAGCTCATTTATAAAGAATGAAGTCACCTCTTGTGCAATAGCATCTACTCTGTCGTCATCATTTCCGAATTGTGGATACTCACCATCAATTTTAAAATCTACAGTAAGGCCTTTTTCATTGCGGACAGGTGTAACTTTGGCGTATTTGATTGCAGACAATGAATCGGCAATAATAGAGATTCCTGCAGCTCCGTAAGCGATATCAATATGCGGATCGGTATCAACTAAGGCCATCTGAGCTCTTTCATAATAATACCTGTCGTGCATATAGTGAATAATGTACATCGCTTTGGCATAAACTCTGGCAAGCTCACTTAGAGTGCGTTTAAACACATCCAAAGTTATGTCATAGTCCAATTCACCTTCTGGGATGGCCGGGATATTTTTGATTACTTCTACTCCATCACGCTCTTCCTTACCAGCATTTAAAGCTATCAATAAAGCTTTAGGCAAATTCGCTCTGGCTCCAAAATGCTGAATTGATTTGCCTATTTCCTGGTAAGAAACACAGCAGGCAATTCCATAATCATCAGAACCGCGGGTACCACGCATCAAATCATCGTTTTCGTATTGGATGGAGGAAGTATCAATAGATACCTGGGCACAGAACTTTTTAAAGCCTTCGGGTAAATTGTCGGACCACAAAACAGTTAAATTCGGTTCAGGGGATGGGCCTAAATTATATAAGGTTTGGAGGAAACGAAAAGAAGTTTTAGTGACTTTGGTACGCCCGTCATGTAAAATCCCACCTATAGACTCTGTAACCCATGTAGGATCTCCTCCAAAAATCTCGTCGTAAGATGCAGGACGTAAATGACGAACTAAACGTAATTTCATTACGAACTGATCTATCAGCTCCTGAGCGCCTTCCTCATCCAATAAACCTGCTTCGATATCCCTTTCGATGTAGATATCAAGAAAAGAGGATACATTTCCTAAAGACATGGCAGCTCCATCTTGTTCTTTTACAGCAGCCAAATATGCAAAATACACCCATTGAACTGCTTCTTTAGCATTTTCTGCCGGGCGACTTAAGTCAAACCCATAATCTGCAGCCATGCTTACCATATCTTTTAAAGCACTTATCTGAGCATTTATTTCTTCACGTAAACGAACTTTGTGTTCGCTCATTTCGCCATCAACTTTGGCCAGATCAGCTTTTTTGTTTTTTATAAGCTGATCAATTCCATAAAGAGCCATACGGCGAAAATCACCAATAATACGACCGCGGGCATAATTATCCGGCAAACCAGTTAAAACATGTTTAGATCGAAAAGCCCGGATCTCAGAATCATAAGCATTAAATACGCCTTCGTTATGATTTTTTGCATAATTGAAAATTTCAACAATCTTTTCCGACACCTCTAAGCCACGTTCTTTAACCGCAGACTCAACCAGTTTTATACCACCAAAAGGCTTCATCGCACGTTTAAGTAATTGATCTGTCTGAAGTCCGACAATTACTTCATCATCTTTCTTGATATATCCCGGCGCAAAAGCGGTTATTGACGAGATGGTTTCTGTATCAATTGCCAGAACACCATTATTTTGCCTTTCAAGCAGCAAGCATTCCTTCACTGCATCCCACAGTCGGCTGGTTCTTAAAGATGGCCCCTGAAGAAAAGATCCATCACCCTGATAGGGTTTAATATTTTTTAAAACGAAATCATAAACATTGATTACTGAATTCCATTCTCCGGATTCAAAAGGTACACGTGTGACATCTGTTTTCATACTGTGAGTATTAATATGACTCAAATTTAGCCAGGTATAAATGGGATAACCATGACTTACATCACAGATAAAGGTGATTTTGATATTTATTCAACTTTGCCAGAATAAATAAAAATTTTTCAATAAAAACGCTATTATTTTGACAAATATAAATCCAACCCCTTAAAATCACATCCAAAATACCAAATTCACAATCAAGGAATTTATAGCTCATTTTAAAATGAAAAAGCCCCGGGTTTTTGGGGATGCCCGGGTGCTTTTTACTAACCAACTAACCGTTTTTTTTTTATTTTTTTGATGTAGATTTTTCGAAAAAATCGGGTTTAATATTTATTGACAAATACGCCCATTGAGGATTGTGATCGGTTTCACCAATAGTACCTTTCTTTATATATTCCAGGCTATTGGTAGCTGCCATGAAACTGTAACCTGCTTCGAGCAAAATAAATTTGTTGAGAGAATAATTTGCGACCAGATCCAACTCATTGCCTAAATTTCTTTTTACTTCAGGATTGCCTGGAAGGCCTGTATTCAACATATCTTCTGCAAGTTCGAAATGATGGATATCGCAAGCCAAGGCAAATCTATTAGAGGAGTATTTGGCTTTAAAATATGCGTTTTTGAGCCCGCCGGCTGGCGATCCGGTGCCAACGTAAAAGTAATCCATATATCCCCAGAACTTATGGGCAGTAGGATATAAGGGATCGAATCTGCGAGTGTTCGAAGGAGACGCTGATGGCTTATCTCCCGAAAGGTAGTCGTAACCCGGGCCAAACGAAAACTTTCCTTTTTGAAATAGAACACTAGCCGTATAATGTTCAGCATTTAATGCGGCACCTTCCTTATCTTTTCCATTTTGAAAATATCCGCCGAGGGAATAAATCGTCTTTAAATTACCGCCAATTGTACCTGACAACAATCCCCCGTATGTTAATCTGCTATTTACCCCATTTTGATCGTATCTGCGGCCATAAACATATCCTGTATTCTCGCTGCCGGTAGAATCTAATCGGTATTTAGAGAAATCATCTTTGAAAAACAAACCGGAAACCTTAGATTTCCCAATAATCTTGCTCAGATACACAAACTGCATTGCTTTATACTCCTGATTTAAACCGTTCGTACTAACAGCATTTACCAACACAGGCTTACCAGATTTATTGCTATTGGCACTTACAGAACCATTCGGAGCAAGCGGTATCATGCCTGACGGAGAGGCAACGAGTGTACCTTTAGAGTTAGTTACATATTGAGGAACATTTCCGGCTACATATTTAGTTCCGGTAACACCAAAAGCATCGTTATTCTGATTGAAGCCAGCACCTAAATCAAGCTGCCAGCCCTTATGTAAGGCTTTTAATACTGCAGCATCATGTCTTCTGGCCTGCTGGGCCCAATCCAGTTCACCCAACAGACGGGCATCATCATAATTTAGTACTTGTCTGCCGATTTTAAAACTCAGATTATCTAACCATTTAGCCCGTATCGTACTATCTTTTGAATTCAGCAGAAAAATTTCGGCCCATCCTTCGTGCAGCATCAATCGATTACCATCGACATTGCTGATAGTAGAGGCATCCTGCCCCCAGACCCTAACATCCTGGACTGAGGCGTTGAAATTCAGCCTATCCCACTTATATCCAAATGTAAGCCGTGTTCTTTGCGATGTAAAAAACGCAGACGACGCATTCACCGGATTTAAAGTCCCAACTCCGTCTCTTAGCTCTGACCGGGTTCTTAACTGACCCGTTAAAGATATTTGCGCAGCCGAATAAAAGGGTAAAAAGCAAATTACAATTACTAAGACACTTAAAGTTTTATCGAATTTATGAAACATGATTCTGATGAGAGCTATACTTAATCTACGAATTCGGGTATGTCTAAATTCTCGTATTCTTCCATGTATTTTTCCGCTTCCTTTTGCTCCTGGCGAAGTTTTCTAATTTCCAGCCTTATTAGAAAAGAAACAGTTAAGGCCAACACCAACAGTCCTGCAAAACAGTATAATGTATTATTGTAGCTATTGGTGGCTGTGCGAGTCCAGGCAGCAAATAAAGGTCCGGCCATACCTGCCGCTGCCCAGGCTGTTAAAATATATCCGTGTATAGCACCCAATTGTTTAGTTCCAAACATGTCGCCTATATAAGCTGGAATGGTTGAAAATCCACCTCCGTAGCAAGACAAGATCAGGAATATAACCCCTTGAAAAAGGATAGCATTATGAAGTCCGGGAAGAAGGAAATAAGCTACAATTTGGAGACTGAAAAATATGGTATACATATTCGGCCGTCCGATATAATCAGAGAATGATGCCCAACCGATACGGCCTGCACCATTAAATAAGCCCATAATACCTACCATGGCTGCTGCTGCCACGGGCGTTAAGCCAGCAACTTCTTGTGCCATTGGAGACGCCACTGATATGATCGCTATTCCGCAGGTAATATTAATAAAAAGCATTACCCACAAATACCAGAAACGTTTTGTTTTAACCGCTTCATTTGCCGTGAGCTGAGAAAGGTCATTGTTTAATTTCTTTTTACCTGAGGCGACATCTTGTTCCATCCCTGCCGGAACCCATCCTACTGGCGGAGCTTCAAGATACCGGGAAGAGGCGAAAATAATTGTAAAATATGCACTTCCCATAATAAAGAAAGTATTAGCGATGCCAACAGATTCTATCAACCTAACAATCAGGGGACCGCTTATTAAGGCAGCAAAACCGAAGCCCATGATAGCTAATCCGGTTGCTAATCCTCTCCTGTCGGGGAACCATTTCACCAGCGAGGACACCGGCGTGATATATCCTATTCCTAAGCCAATCCCTCCTAAAATACCGTATGATAAATATAATAAAGGCAGAGATTCAAGTTTGATAGCCAAACCAGAACCTGCTATGCCTAAACCAAAGAAAAGCGCGGCAAGTAAACCGGATTTTTTAGGTCCATGTTTTTCAAGATAATGTCCCAAAAAAGCTGCTGATATCCCTAAAAAAAATATAGCTAAACTGAAAGTGAATTGAGTTTCTTTTAAGCCCCACCCAAATTTCTCGATTAAGGGTTTTGTATAAACACTCCATGCATATACCGAGCCGATTGATATGTGAATTCCTACAGCTGAAGCGGCTATAAGCCACCTGTTTTTTACTTTTTTCATACCTTTTTGGGATTATTTGTATGTCACAAAGTAACAGCGGCGAAAGCAGGCAAAGAATGATTTCGATCACGATAAAATTTGATTGACATTCCAAAAAGCCTATTTTATCGAGAATACTGAAATAAAGAATCGAGGAAAACAAAACGACATAAAAAAGCTGCACGATGGCAGCCTTCTCTGGTGTTTAGTGTTTAAGAATTCAGGATAGCTGAAGCAAGCCCACACACTGATTAGCGATTTCAAGCTCTTCATTGGTAGGCACAATCAGCACTTTTGTCCGTGCATCCGGTGTATTTATTTCCCGGATACCCGGAGCTCGTAAAGAATTTTTATCATCGCTAATGTTTATTCCGAAAAACTCAAGATTCTCACAGACAAGTTTACGTGTATAGGCATCGTTTTCGCCTACTCCAGCGGTAAAGATTATGGCATCAAGTCCGCCAAGTGCTGCTGCATAGGACCCTATATATTTCTTTATTCTGTAGGCATACATATCATACGCCAACTTTGCATTCTCGTTCCCTTCATCCATCGACTTTGTGATATCCCTCATATCACTGTGCCCGGTTAAGCCCAGCATTCCGCTACGTTTATTCAGAAGATTGCTTACCTGTTCAATATCATAACCCAGGTGCGATACCAGGTGAAATACAATCGAGGGGTCTATATTTCCACTTCGTGTACCCATAATCAACCCGTCTAAAGGCCCCATTCCCATACTGGTGTCGATACATTTACCACTATCAACAGCAGCCATACTACATCCGTTTCCAAGATGAATGGAAATAATTTTAGCATCAGGCTTATTAAGGTATTTGATGGCCTGTTCGGCTACGTACTTATGACTTGTGCCATGAAATCCATAAACACGAATTGCGTAATCTTTATAATATGATTCGGGGATAGCATATCGAAATGCTTTTTCTGGCATAGTTTGATGAAACGCTGTATCAAATACCGCTATCTGAGTCGCCCTGGTAAAAATCTTCTCGGCAACCTCTATACCTAAATATCCGCCGGGATTATGCAAAGGAGCTAGCGGAAACAATTTTTTTATTTCATCCTTTACTTCGGACGTTATGATGGTTGTTTTAGAAAAACTCTCGCCCCCATGCACGATCCTATGACCCACTACTTCAATCTCATCTGGATTTTGAATAACACCAATTCCGGGCTCTGTTAACAGGTGTCCTACCTCAAACATTCCAGCCTCGTGGTCTGGTAAATCAAGCGTCCGGGTAACCACTTTTTCTTCACCAGTAGTATAAACTTTATGAGTAATAACCGAGTTTTCCAAACCTATTCTTTCTACAAGTCCGCTGCATATCGGCTGCCCGGAAGGCATTTTAAAGAATTGATATTTTATAGAGCTACTGCCTGAATTAATTATAAATATGTTCATGAATGGAGAGTAAAAAGTAAGTATTAAGTATCAAGTAATGAGTGTCAGCCATATGCACAGCTAGTATCAGATAATACCAAATATAAAAATTAAGCTTCCTCTTGGGCTTGAATGGCTGTGATGATTACGGTGTTAAAAATATCGTCTACAGTACACCCGCGACTTAAATCGTTTACCGGTTTATTCAGTCCCTGCAACATAGGACCGATAGCCAGAGCACCCGTTTCCCGTTGTACTGCTTTATATGTATTGTTACCTGTATTTAAATCCGGGAAAATTAAAACGCTGGCCTGTCCGGCAACTTCCGAGCTAGGCATCTTTTGTTTCCCAACTACCGGATCAACCGCGGCATCATATTGAATAGGCCCTTCAACTTTTAAATCAGGACGCTTTTCTTTCACAATTTCAGTTGCCCGCCTTACCTTTTCCACATCTTCACCAACTCCAGATGTTCCTGATGAGTAAGATAACATCGCGATCCGGGGTTCTATTCCAAAGCGTTTACTGGTTTCAGCCGACGAAATCGCTATCTCTGCTAATTGTTCTGCTGTTGGATTAGGGTTAACCGCACAATCACCAAAAACCGAAACACGATCTTCCAGGCACATAAAAAACACGGATGATACTGTAGAAATCCCAGGCTTGGTTTTTACAAATTGTAAAGCCGGCCTGATGGTATGTTGTGTAGTATGAGTAGCGCCCGAGACCATGCCGTCCGCATCTCCTTTAAACACCATCATCGTACCGAAATAAGACACATCAGTCATTAAATCACGGGCCATTTCTAAGGTTACATTCTTATCTTTTCTAAGCTGATACAAGGTATCAACATAATCAGAGTAATATTCGGAATCAGCCGGATCAATAATCTTAACTCTATCATCCAAATTAATACCTAAACGCTTTACGGAAGCTCCAATCTCAACAGGGTTTCCTAAAAGGGTAAGCGTAACGATTTCCTGTGACATTAGCCTGGCCGCAGCTTTTAAAACACGATCGTCGTTTCCTTCAGGAAGAACAATATTTTTTATCTTCTGCTTAGCCCATTTACCCAATTGATACTGGAACATATGCGGCGTCATTCCATCAGACTCATAAGTCACTATCTTTTTATCTAATGATAAAACATCCACATGCTTATTAAACGTGTCAATTGCGAGCTGGATCTTTTTGATATTATCCGGAGTTATACGAGGTTTTACAGATGCGATTTCAGTGATCGTTTGAAAGGTTCCGGTTTTAACCGAAATAATAGGAACCACATTCTGCAAACCTTTTATCAGCCGCACAATTGGCTCTTCAGGCTCGGAGCCCGCAGTGAGTATAATACCTGCAACTTTTGGATAACTGGTAGAAAGGTTGGCCTGCAAAGAACCGATAATAATATCGCCCCGATCACCTGGTGTTACAATTAAAACATTTTCCTTTATGTGATTCAGGAAGTTAGGCACATGCATAGCGCCCGTAACAAAATTATCTACCTGATTAGAGAGATACTCTTCGCCAAAAAGCAATTTACCCCCGAGGTGCTGATAAAGATCTTTTATAGTTGGGTTTTGAAGTGCTTTATCTGCCGGAATAATTGCTAAAATAGTATCAGCAGGTAACTGAGCGCCTAATATCAATCGTACATCATCAACTTGTTCGGGTTCTACTTTATTGGCAACGATAGCAAGAACCTGCACTTCGCGGGCTTCAAAATTGCGTAGAAGGTTTAAAACATCATTAATGACCTGTGCAGTGGTTTTCTTTTCGCCAGACACAACGAGTATAGCCGGAGCATTCAGGTTTTTAGCGATCTTAATATTTGATTCAAACTCAAAAGCCGCACCTTCGCCTTCGTAATCACTTCCCTCTAAAATAGTGAAATCATAATTCTCCTCCAGCTTTTTGAACTTACTGATAATTGTATCGATCATTTCACCCTGACTCTCACTCTCCAGGTGACGCATCGCTTCCTGACGGGTAAATGCGTAAGCATCTTCGAAATTTATTGGAAGACTAAAATGTTCTATAATAGTTTGAATATGAACGTCTTTTTTCTCCTTGGGATCATGATTTATGATCGGCTTGAAATAACCAATCTTCTGGGCTTTACCGAGCAACATGTTAACCAAGCCTAAGGCTATGAGAGATTTTCCACTAAAAGGTTCAGCTGATGCTATAAAAATTGTTTTAGTCATTTTGGATCGAGGGGATCTTTAATTAAATAATGCTATGATCATGTAAGGACTGGAACTCAGCAGTTGGCGACATTTAAATCCGATAAGCTAAAACTCATTTAAAGCCCTTATTATCACTTTTCAAATCTCATTTCTTTATGACAGTTATTACGTGACAGCAATCAAACGTAAAAATGATCATCATCATTAAGTTTCACATTATAAAGCGAAAATCGCTGCAAATAATGCACAAAATATAAAGCATTTTGGCCAGAATTTGTTTTTATGACGCGGAATGGGTTGAAGCCCTCAACACAATTACCCAAGCATATCATTAAATATCGTAATCAAGCCGGATATGATAGATACTCATTAACATGTTTTTAAATATCGACTTAATCACGGTTAAATCTTTCAGAGTGATATTGCTATTATTCAACTGGCCCTGTTCAAGTTTATAGTCTATGATCCTGTCAACCAGCGAACTGATACCCTCAGCGTTAGGCTCCTTTAAACTTCTGGATGCTGCTTCAACAGAGTCTGCAAGCATGAGCACTCCTGTTTCTTTTGAAAACGGTATCGGTCCGGGATAGCGAAAAATATTCTCATCAATAAATTTTTCAGGGAAATTTTTCAGGAAAGACTGATAAAAATAATCCATACGGGTATTCCCGTGATGTGTTTTTATAAAATCAATAATCAGGTCGGGAAGGTTGTTTCTTTTTGCTATTTCTACACCTTTGTTTACATGTCTGATAATAATCTGAGCACTCTCCTCATACGATAAATTATCATGAGGATTCCCCCCCTTATTTTGGTTTTCAATAAAATATTGGGGATTTTCCATTTTTCCGATATCGTGATATAAAGCTCCTGCTCTCACCAGCAAGGCATTTCCCCCAATATTATAAATAGCCGCTTCTGCCAGATTTGCCACCTGCAGCGAATGTTGGAATGTTCCGGGCGCTTTATACGACAATTCCCTTAGAAGTCTGGAATTGGTATTTGTTAGCTCCATTAACGTAACATCCGAAGTTATTCCGAATACACGTTCGAAGGCATAAATAAGCGGATAAGCTAATAGCGACAACAGAACACTAAAAATAAACGGCACGAAATTAAACCATTCAATTGCTAGTAAGGACCCGTTTCTGAGCAGAGATATGCCTAAATAAGCAACGAAATAACTACTCAAAATTAAAAGGGCAGAAATTAAAAACTGCTCTCTTTTAACCAGATTTTTTATGCTGTAAATAGCTGTAATTCCGGCAATCGTTTGTAGAAATGTAAACTCAAAACTATTTGACACAACAAAGCCCGCAATTAGCACCACTAATAAATGAATGTTTAGCGCCAAACGGGTATCAAACAAAATCCGGATAATGATGGGAACTATACAATAAGGGATATAATAAATGCTGGGGATTTTTAGCTTTATAGCCCATGTAAGTACAATAATCATACTGGTAATTACCAGCAAAATCAGCGACAGCTGCCGATTATCACTATAAATGTCTTTCCTGAAAAGATATAAGAATACAATTAGCAGAAATACGACCAGTCCGACTAACAAAAACTGACCAAAGAAAATCAGCTTTTTATTGCCGTTAATTTTAGCGTCGTCTTCATACGTCTCTTTTAAAGATTCGAGCTTTTGATATATTTCCGGGGTAATTACAGATCCGTTGGATACAACTAATTCGCCTTTTTGAACCATACCCCGGGTAAGCGAAACATTGTTTAGAGCTTCGGTTTCTATTTTCTCGCTAAGCTGCTCTTCATATAAATAATTTTGTTGAATGTGATCGCTTATTATCTCGAGCAGCCAATCCTTCTTTCTTATGTCGTGATGGATCTGGAGTTGAGTCCCGGCATATTGTATAGCCTTCTCCGTGTTTAACACTTCCAGAGAATTCAGTTGTTTCGCAACATTATCTGTCAATAGAGTAAAATTATAATGCGTCCCATTGCGCTGATACTTCTTACTAAGGCTCATCACACCCTGACTATATATATCAGTTAAAATAGCCAGACCAACACCTTTATATACATCTTTAAGTCTTTGGCTAAGGCCAGAGGTACTCCATTTCAAATCGAAATCGGCAACAAACCCTTCCAGCTCAGCTTGAGTTAACTGCAAATTATTGCGATATATTGGTAAAACGGACTTTAAAACATCCGCCTTGTCTTTGTTAATTTCCTCCTGAGTCTTTTCAATCGCGAAACTATAGGGAGAAATTAAGTCTTTATTCTGCCATATTTGTCCCTTTTCATACTCAAATCTAAAACGTGCATGTTTTGGTAAAACAGTTGAAATTACAAGCACACTCAATATCATCATCACATATTTAGACGCAGCAGAGTACTTACGGTATAAAATAAGGTGAGAATTCTTTCTAAATTTTGCCACAGCTTGGTCCTAATTCAATCAAAAATAGATAAGTTTTCATAAAACGCTAACTTAGTACAAAAGTAGCTTATACGGATCGATAAATATTAACGTTTATTATTCAGATTTTTAGCATAATCCTATGAAAGAAGTTTATATCTTATCTGCCGTACGTTCTCCGATCGGGAGCTTTGGAGGTGGTTTATCTTCTTTATCAGCAACACAGATAGCTGCCAGAATAATAAAAGCTGCCATAGAAAAAGCTGGCGTAGAATCCGGCTCAGTTCAGGAAGTATTTATGGGCAGTGTGTTACAGGCTAATTTGGGACAGGCGCCGGCTACCCAAGCCGCAAAGTTTGCCGGTTTGCCGGATATTCCTGCAACAACAGTTAATAAGGTATGCGCATCCGGCATGAAAGCAGTTATGCTTGCTGCTCAGGGAATTGCCCTGGGAGATATAGACATCGCCATAGCCGGTGGCATGGAAAGCATGAGTAACGTTCCATTTTATCTCGATAAGGCCCGATCCGGCTACAAGCTTGGCCATGGACAACTGATCGACGGCTTAGTAAAGGATGGCTTATGGGATGTATATAATAATTTCCACATGGGTTCTGCGGCCGAACAATGCGCCTGCGATTACAATATAAGTCGTGCAGATCAGGATGAGTTTGCAATTGAATCCTATAAACGATCTCAAAAAGCTCAGGCAGAAGGCTCTTTCAATGACGAAATAGTTTCAATAGAAATAACTGGAAAAAAAGGCGACACAACGATTATATCATCCGATGAAGAACCATCAACTGTTGTATTTGAAAAAGTCTCATCTTTAAAGCCCGTATTTAAAGCAGAAGGAACTGTAACTGCGGCCAATGCTTCTACGTTAAACGATGGAGCCGCGGCGCTTGTGCTTATCAGCGGCGATAAAATGAGAGAATTGGGTTTGAAACCGATGGCGAAGATAATCAGCTACGCTGATGCGCAACTGAGTCCTGAACAATTTACCACCGCACCATCCATAGCTATTCCATTAGCTTTGAAGAAAGCAAATCTTGACATCTCTGAAGTTGATTATTTTGAAATTAACGAAGCCTTCGCCGTAGTATCTCTGGCAAATAATAAACTCTTAAACATCGACCCGTTGAAAGTAAATATAAAGGGCGGGGCCGTATCTCTGGGGCACCCCCTGGGCGCATCGGGGGCTAGAATTCTGGTAACTTTGCTCCATATTCTGAAACAGAATAAGGCGAAAACCGGTATCGCTGGAATTTGTAACGGCGGCGGCGGAGCAAGCGCAATGGTAATCGAAAATGTAATATAAATAAATGAAGTCTATCTTTTCAGTAGTTTTAATTTTAATCAGTCTAACCATTCAAGCTCAGCATTCTGCCCCGAACAGAGCAAAAGAGCAGTTTGACATTTATCTCGACAGTTTAAAAGCTTTAAGCTTCAAGGTTATTAATAATCCCGCCGAACCCGAACGGTATAATGCAAATTACACCATGGTAAAAACCCTGGTATCAACTTTAAAGTTGCCTAATTCTTTCAATTTTAACTTCGATTCTTTAAAAACCATCTCGGTGCTTACATCTCCGGATCGCAGGTTCAAAATTTTCACATGGCACGTTATGAATCAGGACGGAAGCTACAGGTATTATGGCACGATTCAAATGAACAATCCATCGGGGAAACTACAAATGTTTCCATTAGTAGATCACACCCATACCTATAAAAAGCCGGAGGATACCACAACTACCAACCAAGACTGGTATGGATCGCAGTATTATAAAATCGTTCCCGTTCTTTATAATGTACGCACGCCTTATTATATTTTACTTGGCTGGAAAGGGAATAATGTCAAATCAACCAAAAAGGTAATTGAAGTTCTTTCCTTTAAAGATAATAAGGCAAATTTCGGAATGTCTGTATTCGAAGGAGACAAAGAACGCACAGGGAAAAAACGCATTGTTTATGAATACAACCGGCAAGTTTCCTTTATGATGAACTATCTTCCAAAAGAAGGCACCATTGTTTTCGACCATCTTGCTCCGCCAGATCCAAAGCTGGCAGATAAATACGAACTTTATGGGCCCGACATGTCGTATGACGGATATAAATTAATAAATGGACGATGGAAATATGTCTCAGATCTTGAATTAAAAAACCCTCCTTCTGTAACAGATCAGGAATATAACGACCCCAAAAAACCGTCGAAAAAAGCAGTCAACAAACTAAATTAAGAAAAAGTGGTTTATTAAATCAACGCTTCCATTAACTCAATTTGAATAAAACATGCATGTATTATATCTGTGTTTATGAAGCAGAGTTTCGATTTCCCTATTTCGTTTACAACTAAACTCATATTTTTTTTCGTCATTCCCTTATTTTCCAGCGCCCAAACCGGCAAAGAGATCACACTGGACGACATCCTAAAAAAGGGAATATTCACAGCCAAAACCATTCAATCCCTACCATCTATGAAAGATGGAAAAAGTTATGTTTCGGTCAGATACGACAATAATGGAATAAAATATCTTGCCAAAAACAGTTATAGCTCTGGCAACGAAATCAAAGCTTTGTTCAAAGAAACGGATTTGGTGTACAAAGGAGACACTTTGGAAATCAGTGCAGACTTCAGTATGGATGAAAGCAAGGTTATGCTTTCAAGCGATGAGGAGAGTATCTATCGCCACTCTACACGAGCTAATTATTATGTTTTTGATATCGCGTCCAAAAAAATCACTCCAGTTTCAACATCCGGAAAGCAAAGTTTTGCAACATTTTCTCCCAATGCCGACAGGGTTGCTTTCGAAAGGAACAATAACATTTTCATCAGAGACCTTGTAACAGGTACTGAAAAGCAGATCACCGCCGACGGTCGCATTAACAGTATTATTAACGGGCGCTCTGACTGGGTTTACGAAGAAGAATTTTCTTTTGCGCAGGCTTTTTTCTGGAGTCCAGACGGCAACAAAATCGCCTATTATAAGTTTGATGAAACCCAGGTACCGGAATATTCAATGACCTTATATGACAACCTCTATCCTACCGAATACAAATACAAATACCCCAAAGCGGGCGAAAAAAATTCTATTGTAAGCATTCACATCTATGATTTAAAAACCGGCGAAACCCGAAAGGCAGACATCGGAATGGAACATGACCAATATGTTCCGAGGGTAAAATGGACTAATTCAGCCGACAATCTGGTTGTTTTAAGAATGAACCGGTATCAAAACAAGCTTGAATACCTACTGGTCAATGCAGTGGATGGTTCATCTAAAGTAATTTTAACCGAACAGGACAAATACTATATTGACATAGAACAAGAGCGTTTAACGTTTCTTAAAAATGGGAAACAATTCATAAACGTTAGCGAGCGGGATGGCTTCAATCACATTTACCTTTATGATTTCAGCGGTAAGATTGTGAAGCAACTAACCCGCGGAAATTGGGAGGTGACCGAAGTTTATGGTGTCGATGAGAATAAAGGAGTGATCTATTATCAATCTACAGAACTCTCGCCTCTTCGACGCGACATTTATTCCATTCGTCTCGATGGCACGAAAAAAATCGACCTTAGCACTATGAAGGGAACAAATGAGGCCTCATTTAGCAGCGATTATAGCTATTATATTCTAAGCAACTCTAACATAAATACTCCACCGGTTATTACTTTAAATCAAATAAATGGTAAACCTATTCGGGTGCTGGAAGAAAACACAGGAGTAAAAAAGAGCATAAGAGAACACAACATCGGGCCAGCAGAATTTTTTAGCTTCAGGACTTCTGAGGGAATTGATTTGAACGGATATATGATTAAACCGCCGAACTTTAATCCGTCAAAAAAATATCCCTTATTGCTATATGTGTACGGTGGTCCCGGAAGTCAGAATGTTGCGGATTCATGGGGAGGTTCAAGACCTATGTGGTTTCGGTTACTTGCACAGAAGGGTTATATTGTAGCTTGTGTAGATAACCGGGGAACTGGCTTCAGAGGTGCGGAATTTAAGAAAATGACCTATAAAGAACTTGGGAAGTATGAAACCATCGATCAGATTGAAACGGCTAAATGGTTTGCCCGGCAAAACTATATTGATTCGTCCCGAATAGGCATCTGGGGCTGGAGTTACGGAGGATATCTATCCTCACTCTGCATTACCAAAGGCGCGGATATATTTAAAATGGCTATCGCCGTTGCTCCGGTAACCACCTGGAGGTTTTATGATACGATTTATACCGAACGATACTTAAGAACTCCGCAAGAAAATCCCGAAGGATACGACAACAATTCGCCAATTAACTTTGCAGACCGTTTAACAGGGAAATTTTTATTGATACACGGAACGGGAGATGACAATGTCCATTTTCAAAACAGTATGATGTTTTCTGAGGCCTTAATACAGGCCAATAAGCCATTCGAGCAAGCTTATTATCCCAATAAAAACCATGGCATATATGGAGGAAATACCAGCATTCATCTTTATTCTAAAATGACCGATTTTATTACTCAAAACTTGTAAACGAAAATTACTAATTTAACAATTCCGATTAGTTAACACATTTAGAAGATTCGCATGGATAAAAAGCACGAAATGATTGGCCATCCGCTGGGCCTGTTTATTTTATTCTTCACAGAAATGTGGGAAAGGTTTAGTTATTACGGAATGAGAGTATTATTCGTACTTTATCTTACCGCAGAATTTGCTCAAGGCGGACTTGGATGGTCAAGAGAGAGTGCCACAATGCTTTATGGCTGGTATACCGGCCTCGTTTACATCACGCCAATTTTAGGAGGCTTAATCGCCGACAAATTTTGGGGCTTTAAAAAGGCGATAGTTGTTGGTGCCGCTTTAATGACACTTGGCCACATTGTTTTAGCGATTGATGCGGTGCCTGCTTTTTATACCGGGTGTGTATTATTGATAGCCGGGAACGGATTCTTTAAACCTAATATATCCTCAATGGTTGGGCAGTTGTATCCGGAAGGAAGTCCGTTGAAAGATTCTGCATATACCATTTTTTACATGGGAATAAATGTTGGGGCATTTTTAGGTATTCTTCTTTGCGGATATATTGGCGAAACCGTAGGCTGGCACTATGGCTTTGGCCTGGCAGGCATTTTCATGTTCTTTGGTCTGATACAGTTTTGGTTTGCGAAAAAATACTTTGGCATAATTGGCGAACAACCTGTTAAAGCTAACGCTGTAAATGGTGCTAATATCAAAAATGAACCATTAACAAAGGTAGACCGTGATCGATTAATTGTGATTGCTGTGTTTTCTTTCTTCACAATCTTTTTTTGGCTGGCCTTTGAACAAGCCGGCTCGTCAATGAACCTGTATGCCCGGGATTATACGGATCGGACTTTAGCGCCTGGCCTGGCGGCAAATTCGTTTAAAGTAATCAATACTATCATCACGCTAATACCCCTCGCCGTTTTAACCTGGCTATGGATAAATATGTTCAAAAAAGTACGGCACGAATATTCCCTCACCGTAGCAGCTATGGGCGTCAGCGTTGTTACGATTTGGGGCTTAGCTGTATGGATGTTAAGCAGGCAATATTCGGCAGACGCACTCGAAATACCGGCATCATGGTTTCAAACCTTAAACTCGCTCTTTATAGTCTTACTTGCACCATTATTTTCAACCCTATGGGTCAGGCTATCAGGCACCAGGCTAAGTCCCGGCGGACCGGTAAAATTTTCATGGGGTTTAATTTTGGTGGCAATTGGATTCGGAGCCTTGGTTTTTGGATCTATGAGTATACCTGCTGGCGCTGCTACTGCAAAAGTTAGTATTATCTGGTTATGTTTGGCTTACCTGTTCCATACTATGGGAGAGCTTTGCGTTTCTCCGGTTGGTCTATCGTATATCAGTAAATTATCTCCGAAAAAGTTCGTCGCTATGATGTTCGGAATTTGGTTCATGGCTTCTGCGTTAGCCAATTACTTAGGCGGATTTATGGCGAGCTTTATGGATAGAGTTTCTGAACAATCTTCCCTATCCAGCTTCTTCATGATATTTGTAATAGCTACAGGGATAGCGGGTCTGCTATTGCTTCTTCTAAATAAGACTTTACGTAAAAAAATGCACGGCATAGAATAAACTGCTTATGTGGTGCAAGAAGTGTTTACTATCTTGCACCCTTTAAAAAAATATTTGGTGTTATCTGATAGCTTAGTACTCATTCCCACTTATAACGAAAAAGAAAACATTGAAAGAATCATCCGTGAGGTGTTTTCCTTAAGTCATGTTTTTCATATTCTGGTTATTGATGATGGATCACCTGATGGCACCGCCGAAATCGTTAAACACCTGCAGGGAGAATTTACCGGCAAACTTTACATCGAAGAACGGGCTGGTAAACAGGGTTTGGGCACTGCTTATATCTTCGGATTTAAGTGGGCTCTGAAACACGACTATGAGTATATCTTCGAGATGGACGCCGATTTTTCTCACAACCCACACGATTTAATTAAATTACGTGAGGCTTGTGTTAAAGGTGCGGATGTGGCTATAGGTTCGCGCTACATTAAAGGCGTAAACGTGGTTAACTGGCCCATGAGCAGGGTTTTGATGTCGTATTTTGCTTCGGTGTATGTCCGCTTTATTACGGGAATTCCCATTCAGGATGCTACAGCCGGTTTTAAATGTTACCGACGAATTGTATTAGAAACAATAGAATTAGATAAAATAAAATTTGTGGGATATGCATTTCAAATTGAAATGAAGTTTACCGCACTCCAGCACGGTTTTAGAGTAGTTGAAGTTCCGATAATTTTCACCGACCGCACAGAAGGAACTTCTAAGATGAGCACTCATATATTTAGGGAAGCATTTCTGGGAGTGATCCAGATGAAAATTAATAGCTGGTTCAGAAAATATCCAAAAATTCAGTCTGGTTCCCGAACTAAAATACCCGTCTAGAAAGCCGCTTAGCTCGATTTTCTTAAATACAATTTCTTATCTTTAATACAAGCTACATACCTGTATGAAGAAAGATCTGTATACTTCGCCCGATTACTATTTACTCGATGACCTACTTACAGAGGAGCATAAACTCATAAGAGAAACCGTAAGAAATTGGGTTAAAAAAGAATTAAGTCCTGTTATTGAAGATTATGCTCAAAGAGCAGAATTCCCTAAAGTTTTATTAAAAGGTCTGGCAGAATTGGGTGCTTTCGGCCCAACCATACCACAGGAGTTTGGTGGAGCAGGTCTGGATAACATCGCCTACGGCATCATGATGCAGGAAATTGAACGAGGTGACTCAGGTATACGTTCTACAGCATCCGTTCAGGGATCCCTAGTTATGTACCCAATATTTTCGTTCGGATCAGATCAACAAAAACAAACATATTTACCCAAACTGACCACAGGGGAGATAATGGGAGCTTTTGGCTTAACCGAGCCCGATTTCGGCTCCAATCCTTCAGGAATGAAGACCAATATAAAAGATGCTGGTGATTCTGTAATCCTGAACGGCTCTAAAATGTGGATTTCAAATGCACCATTCGCAGATCTTGCACTAGTGTGGGCGAGGAATGAGAAAGATGAAATAACCGGTTTAATAGTTGAGCGGGGAATGGAAGGGTTCAGTACACCCGAAACCCATAATAAATGGAGCCTTAGAGCATCAGCCACAGGTGAATTAGTGTTTGATAACGTAAAAATTCCGAAAGAGAATATACTTCCCGGGGTTAGCGGAATGAAAGGACCTTTAAGCTGCCTCAATCAGGCAAGATATGGCATAGCCTGGGGAGCATTGGGTGCAGCCATGGACTGCTATGATACAGCCTTACGGTACGCTCAGGAAAGAATTCAGTTTAACAAACCAATAGCCGGATTTCAGCTTCAGCAAAAAAAACTGGCCGAAATGATCACCGAAATCACGAAAGCGCAGTTGATGGTTTGGCGGCTAGGTGTCCTTAAAAACGAAAACCGAGCCTCTGCCGCCCAAATATCTATGGCAAAGCGCAACAGTGTAGAAACAGCTGTAAACATAGCGAGAGAAGCACGTCAGATTCTGGGCGCAATGGGTATTACGGGAGAGTACTCAATCATGCGTCATATGATGAATCTTGAATCGGTGATAACGTATGAAGGAACACATGATATCCACTTATTAATTACCGGACAGGATATTACCGGGATTAACGCATTTATCTGAAAATGATTACACCGATTAAGAGGATTACTCGGATTGATTGGATGGCCGGCATTATAAGATTATAGTAACTTAGACCTATAAGGTTTTGAAAAGCTTATAGGTCTGGTGCCTAAATCTCCTTATCTTTGCAAAAATGTTTTCAGATAAGCAGAGATACAGCCAGATAATAAAAGACGAAGCCAAGCGCCTCGGTTTTCTGTTTTGCGGTATCGCCAAAGCTGAATTCCTCGAAGAAGAAGCTCCGCGGCTTGAAAACTGGCTGAAACAAAGCTATAACGGAGAGATGTCGTATATGGAAAACCATTTCGATAAACGGCTCGATCCAACCAAACTGGTTGAGGGGGCAAAGTCGGTAATTTCCATGGGCTTGAATTATTTTACTCAAACTGTTCAAACCGACCCCAACGCTCCTAAAATCTCTAAATATGCTTACGGCACAGATTATCACTCGGTTATAAAGGATAAGCTGAAAGAATTACTGCATGTAATAAATGAAAAAATAGGCCACGTAGGTGGTCGGGCATTCGTCGACTCGGCACCTGTTCTTGATAAAGCCTGGGCAAAAAAAGCGGGCTTGGGCTGGGTTGGAAAAAGCACAAACCTGATTAATAAAGAAACGGGCTCATTTTTCTTCCTTGCCGAGTTAATTGTGGATATTGAACTGGAATACGACATTCCGGCGACGAAAGACCATTGCGGAACCTGTACCCGGTGTATCGACGCCTGCCCGACCGAAGCGATTGTCGGACCATATATTGTTGACGGAAGCCGCTGCATTTCTTACCTAACCATAGAGCTTAAAAGCGAAATCCCTACCGAGTTTAAAGGCAAAATGGATAACTGGATGTTCGGCTGTGACGTTTGCCAGGACGTTTGTCCCTGGAATCGCTTTTCTACCTTGAACAAAGAAATGGCATTTCAGCCCAATAATGAACTTCTGAATATGTCTGCACGTGATTGGGAAGAAATCTCAGAAGACGTATTTCAGAAAATATTTCAAAAATCACCTGTAAAACGGACAAAGTACGCCGGCCTAAAAAGAAACATTGATTTCTTAAAAAAGATCGATAGTTAAGATTAAAGACTAGTTAGTCATTTCATCTTACTCCATGAAACTTCCGTCTCCCCTACGCATCATCTCCCTCCCTCCTCTGTTTGGAGTTCCGGTCCATTTTTGAAGCCTTACTGTAAGATTCAGCATAAAATATCTGCTTAGAGCATTACTCTTGGTATCAGTATATCCATTATCACCTAAAGTTCTTACAATGAAGTTATTCTGATTCAAAAGATCGAAAGCTTGTAGTTGCAGGGTTCCTTTCTTTTTAAACACATCTTTTGAAAGAGAGGTATTTATAATAAAAGGATTATTGGTAACATTGGCACTTATACCGCTGACGTAATTTTTACTTAAATTATATGCCATAAAAAATCCGTCGACAAAATCCACTCTTCCTTCTGTACTAAAAGCCCAAGTTGTGGTTTCGTTATTATTTCTAGGATTTAAACTATAATCAGACTTCAGATAACTGTAGCGCACGTTCGGAGTCAATTCGAACCAGCTTGTCGGATATAATTGTATACCTAAACGCTGATTAAAATTCCATGATTCGGCAACGTTTGTATTCCCGTTAAGCATAGATATTGAGTTTGCGAATGTAATTGTACCATTTAAACCAACCCGATATTTACGGTTAGCAAACTGCTTAGAGATATTGTAATTTGTATTCAAGGAATAATCGCCATCTGCGTTCATAAAATAGGTTTCCCGCGAATTCCGCGTAGGATCTATCTCGACCGTGTTGCGCACCACTTTATTATCCGTTTTCGTAGCCTGCAGATTTAGTGAGAGATTCAGCTTTGAATTGGTAATATAGTTATTAAAACCACCACTGATTGAATGTCTGAATTGGGCTTTCAGATTGGGATTACCATACACCACATTAAGAGGATTGGTAACATCAGGCACATCCTGAATCTGGTCAAAAGATGGCTCCTGAGCGTTGCCTGAATAATTAACAAAAAGTCTCTTTTGGCGGCTCCACCTATATTCAGCTCGCGCAATCGGAATAATATTAAGGCTTGTTCGATGTGTTGACGTTTTAAGGCTTTCAGAATATCCGGATAATAATGCAGGGACCGCCGTTACGCCTAATGACGCGTTATATCTTCCTTTTAAATATCTGTAGTTTAAGGCGTATCGCTGTTCGGTAAATGAGTAATTATATATCCTGCTTAAGGATGGAACCCTTACAACCACGCCATTAGTAACACTATCCGTTAGTTGATTATTATCATAATCTCTTTTGTTAATCTGACCATTAAACTCAATACGCGAGGTTAAGGTTATTGGTTCCGAAAAGGTCACACTGGCTCTTAAATTCCTACTATCGTTTCCATTATTTATTAAAAGATTCACTGTCGAATCGGGTAAAAACTCCCCTTTTGTCACATCATAGAATTGGTACGTATTATCCGTTATTCTATCCTGATCACTGGAGTTTGAGTTGAACGTAATTTGTGTAGAGAAAATCCGTCCTTTCTTATCGAAATTATGACTATACAGAGCTGTCAGACCATAATTGGGAGCTTTACTTTCAGCTCCTGTTGCATTTATGCGATTTTGTATTGTCTTGCCAGTTTGACTTATAAAAGAAGAGTTTGAATTTCCAGAAGATGAGAATCCAAGTGACGGAGTAATTTGGAAATAATTGGCGCTGTCAATGTCGTATTTCATTTGAAATTCGACATTATGCGAATTGTTATTACGCTTAGTTGTTCCATCTGTTTGAATGGATAGATCGCCGAACCGTTGAGTAGACTGCTGAGTTAAACTGCTGATTATCGAATTTGCATTGCTTCCCCTAAAGGAATAATTGCCGCTTACTTCGAGCTTCTTATTAAGTTTATCAGAATAGCTGACCGTTGTTCCTCCCGACGTACTTAAACCGCCACTTCCTGTGGCTCCGCCACCTGCCTGACCGCCTCCGCCACCGCGAACGCCTCCGCCACCTGACGGGCTGCTGCCGCTGTTGGCAACTCCGGTAACCGTGTTATTGAAATTTCCCCGGGCAAAAACCTGTTGATTACCATTGAACCTTGTTAAATTCAATCGGGTATTGTACCGGTCGTTATTACCCACTCCGCCATCTGCCTGTAAACGATTTCCAACAGATCTGTCTGCTCTGGTAACAATATTCAGTACTCGCTCCGGATCACCATCTTTAATACCAGTTCGGGCTGCCTGATCACCATAATCATCCACCATTTGAATTTTTTCTACGATATCAGCCGGTAGATTTTGAATCGTACTGGCAATGTCTGCACCTCCCAAAGGCTTACCATTCAGTTTGGCCCGGGTCACTGCGATTCCCTGATGGGTAACAGTACCGTCGTTGGCCACCTCTACGCCTTCCATTTTCTTTATAAGATCTTCCACAGAGGCATTTGCCTTCATTACATAATCACTTGCCCGGTATTCAACGGTATCCTCCTTATAAACTATCGACGGAGTTCCATTGATGGTTACCGTATTGAGCATATTAGATGTCTCCTTTAAAACGATTGGATCTAAAACCAGTCGGGAGGTTCCGTCATTATATAAAAAGCGCTTGTTGAACGTGCGATATCCGATGCTTCGGACGGTAATCGTAAACTGCCCTGTTTTAATATCTTTAAAAACGAAAACACCCGAATTACTGGTTATTCTCTTTACAGAATCGGTTCCGGTACTTAATACCACTACGGCACCAATAACCCCATTATCTGTGCTATCTTTAACAATACCACTTACTTCACGTCCCTGAACGGCGGGTGTTTGAGCGTATATCTTAGCGGCTACAAAAAGAGCGGTAAGAAGTATAGATATCTTTTTCATTATGATCGGTTGATGTATGTTATTTCTTAGCTAATGTATATTTACCCCAGAAGTCGGTTGGAAGAAAGGCCGAAGGATCAAACCCACCGCGTCCTCCGCCACCACCACCACCAAAGCCTCCGCCCTGGCCTCCTCCGCCAAAACCGCCACCACCCTGGCCACCTTGTCCTCCGTCTCCCTGCATCCGAATTCCGCCTCCGCCAAACTGCAGCCCGTTTACCTTAATATTGTAAGCAAATTCCTTACTATCTAAAGTCAATCCCAACAATTTTAACGGAATAGCCAGTTCGTAAATAAAGGATCCTTTCTCATCGAAATTTGCTGCGACATTAACATCATATTCATTGTAGATTGAAATCAGACTGTCCTGGATATCCTTAAAACCGAACACTTTAATCTCTTTAGCTGCAGCCAGTTGTTGTTTGCGCATAGCCAACATAGCAGAATCAGCTGATCCACCCGCAGTTCTTTGTCCAAAACCTCCCTGCCCCCTCTGCCTTTGCGCCCTTACAATTACCGGATAGGTTAACAAGAAACCATCCTTCTCCTTTTTTTTTCCGTCGGTATTGATAGCAAGCGTTATGCCTCCCATCATTATTTTATTATTGTTTGTATTGTCGGCAGATTTTATAGTCAGATACAGGCTTTTATCATCATTAGACATGGTGTAAGAAAGTAAAGTACTTTTATTACTTGCCTGAAAAACATCCTCTGTGATTTTACCATCTACTTTAATAGGTGAGGAGGCCCAAACAGATTTATCCTGTACATTCTCAGTTTTCTGTGCAAAAGCTAACATATTGATACCTGCCAGAAACAGGGTACTTACAAATATTTTCGGCAAAAAGTGTATCCGATTCATGGGTGGTATTTCTTTTTAGATAAACAATGATAAGAATCTGAAAAGCGAAAAAAGTTTAAATGATACCTGTAAAGGAAGAAACGATACCAAAGGCTATTTTTCAGCGATTTTATTTTTCACTGAACGAAAAAGCATCTCTTTCAAGATGCTCTTACGTATTTAAACCCGTCTTTTACAAGCTATTTTCCAAATTTCAATTTGAGCTGTTCGAGCATATCGATGGTTACAGGAACAGCTTTTTCTTCCTTTTTAGGTTGTTGAGGATACTGTTTCTTAGGATAAGATGGTCTCTGCTGAGAGTGCTGATCTTGCTTCTTGTCCTGCACTTCAACCGTAATAGTCTTTTCTGTATGCTCTTTGATAATTATCTTTTTGTTGTTGTTCCACCTCACCCAAATCTTTTCAAGACAACGTTTGGTATATAATGGAAAATCGCCCTGTTGCATCCATGCATAATAACTCGGTTCGGCGGTAAAAACCTCTTCGACACATTTGCCTTTATGTTTTCCGAAATTAAATACTTCGATTCCATCTTCGTTGAAAACCAGTCTTCCGGCAAAATCTACCGGACGACTTAGATTAGTGAACGAATGCAGGGCATCAACGTCATTTTGTACGGGTATAGATTTATTCCCTTTTTTATCCTCCCACTCGGTGTCTTTGTATTTATCCAGCTGCGCCAGAAGAACTTCGTACGTTGCACGAATATCGGCTTCTGCGGAATGTGCGTTTTCGATATCCTTTCCGCAATAAAATTTATAAGCAGCTTTTAAAGTGCGCTGCTCCATTTGATGGAAAATATTCTGAACATCAATAAACCGCCTGGTCTCTAAATCAAAATTGATTTTTGCGCGAAGAAACTCCTCCATTAGCAAAGGGATATCAAACTTATTGGAATTATATCCCGCTAAATCTGCATCACCTAAGAAATCCGCAAGTTCCTGTGCAACTTCACTAAACTTCGGAGCATCCTGTATATCCTTATCGAAAATATTATGAATAATCGATGTTTCGTACGGAATCGGCATTTCTGGGTTAATGCGCATACATTTAATTTCCTGCGAACCATCAGGGAACACTTTTAAAATTGCAATTTCAACTATTCTATCAGTGCCAAGATTTAAACCTGTTGCTTCGAGATCAAAAAATGCAAGCGGACGTGTGAGATTTAATTTCATAATTTAAGTGAAACAAAGGTGGTAAAAAGCTTTGAAATACAGATGATAATAATCTAAGTGTTTTGATTCTTTTACACTTCTAAGTATCTTACGCAACCTAAAATTATCACATGAAAAATTTACTTATCGTAATTGCATTTTCATTGCAATATTTCCAAATTTCTGCCCAGGATTTTCCCTTCGGTAAACCGAGTTCAAAAGAATTCGAATTAAAAAAATACGACAAAGATACCAGTGCAAACGCGGTCGTATTAAAAGAGTTTGGCACAGCCTACATAAACAACAATGATGGAGAACTGATTTTAGAATATCATGTCAGGATTAAGATTTTTAACAGCAAGGGATTTAAGCACGGCAATATCGAGATTGCAACCCGAAAGCAGGACTCTGATACATATGAAAAATTAACAGAGATAAAAGCCATAACATTTTATCGCGATGAAGATAATCTGATACGAACAAGTGAGCTTGATCCGAAGCAGATTTTTAGAGAATCAAAAGCCGACAAATATCACGACCTTACAAAGTTTGCAATGCCAAACCTTCGGGATAACTGCATTATTGAGTACAGTTATACTTTTCAAACGCCCTTTTTAAGAAACTTCAGAAATTGGGAATTTCAATCAGATATACCCAAAATTTACAGTGAGTATTGCGCAAAAATACCGGGTGTATACAATTACAATATAATCTTAAGAGGACCATATAAATTAAGTAAGAACGATGGAGTGATAGCTAAAGAGTGTTTTAACCGTGGCGGAGGGTATAAAGCCGACTGTTCGCAGATGACTTATGCAATGGCCGATATACCTGCCTTTATAGAAGAAGACTACATGACGGCGCCCAGTAACTTCAAATCAGCCATGTATTTTGAGTTGTCTGATTATACCGACTACCGAGGAATAAAACACAAGTTGTCTAAAGAATGGAAAGATGTAGATCTCGACTTAAAGAAAGAAGGATATTTTGGCTCACAGTTAAAAAAGAAAGACTTTTTTGAAGATAAAATCACGCCGGTTATTGCCGGAAAAACATCAGAACTTGAAAAAGCAAAAGCGATTTTTAGTTTTATGCAAAATTGGTATAAATGGAACAGAAGCTACGGCAAATATAGCGATGGCGTAAAAAAAGCATTTGAAAACCGGTCTGGCAGTTCCGCTGATATTAACCTTGCTCTGGTTACTGCAATAAATTCAGCAGGATTAAACGCCGAACCGGTTATCCTTTCCACCAGATCCAACGGACTGCTTAATAATCTGTTCCCTAGTTTAACCGATTTTGACTATGTAATTTGTAAGGTAACTATCGCAGAAAAGGATTACCTGCTTGACGCGACCGACCCGATGCTGCCGTTTGGACTGCTTCCTTTAAGGTGCATAAACGATAAAGGAAGGGTTATGAGCTTTGATAAACCATCTTCATGGATAGACCTCACGGCATCACAAAAAGAGGTCCAAAGCATTAACCTTAACCTTGAAGTTGATGAAACCGGAAAAATAAAAGGTCAAATGCAAGTTCTCTCCTCCGGTTATGAAGCTTATAACAAACGATACGCGATAAAAAAGTTTAATTCAATTGATGAATATGTGGAGAATCTGGACGAACGCTATCCCAGAATAAAGTTTAACAAGTCGGAAATCCGAAACATTGACAGTCTGGAAAAACCGTTGACCGAATCATTTGATATTGAAATAAAAACACAAGAAAATGGCCAGGTGAATGTCAATCCATATTTTTTGAATAGAACTACCAAAAATCCGTTTAAACTACCAGAAAGAACTTATCCGGTAGATTTGGGTGCTGTATCCGAATCAAGACTGGTAATGAACCTGAAGTTTCCACAAAATTATCAGGTAGTAAACCAGCCTCAGCCAATCGCCCTTTCATTACCAAACAACGGGGGTAAATTTGTAACACAAACAGTTATAGAAGGCAATTCACTCATCCTTTCATGCTTAATACAACATACCAAATCAGTCTACTCACCTGAGGAATATTTTTATTTGAAGGAATTGTATAATAAGATAATTCAGGCTCAACAGTCAGACATTATTCTAAAAAAGAAACTATGAGAGCATTATTAGTCATCAGTTCTCTTTTTTGGGGATTATATGTAAGCGCGCAAAGCAATTATGCAATTTCTTCCATCCCCAAAAACCTGTTATCGAGGGCCGGAGCAATAATCAGAAATTCCGAAACGGCAATTGAAGTAAAAGACTTAAATGAAGTTTACTACCATCAAAAGTACGCTGTTACCATTTTAAATTCTTCGGCATTGGACGAAGCTAATCTTTGGTTGTATTATGATAAAAACAATTCGATAAAATCCGTAAAAGGGACTATTTATAATGAGTTTGGAATGCCAACAATTAAAATACCTGAGAAAAGTTTTCAGGATAGAAGTGCTGTGTCTGATAACACATTATACCAGGACGATCGGGTGAAATATTTTATCCCTTCAAAAATAACTTACCCCTTTACTATTGAATACGAGTATGAAATAAAAAGGCGGCAAAGTCTTTATTTTCCAACCTGGATCCCCGGCGGATCGGAGGAGGGAGTAGCAATTGAAAGCAGCTCTTTAAGCTTTATATGTCCTGAAAGTTTCAACCTACGTCATAAAGAGCTTAATTATAATGGAAAAGTTGAAGAAGCGACTATTGACGGCAAAAAAAGTTTCAAATGGCAGGTAAGCAATATACCTGCGATGCGGGATGAACCTTACAGTCCGAATTACGAAGAATACCTTGTAGCCGTTAAACTCGCGCCCGAGAAATTTGCCTTTAGAAGTATGGAAGGCAGCTTTACAAACTGGAAGGAATACGGACATTGGACAAATGAAAATTTATTGAAGGGGCGGGATGAGCTTTCGCAAGCAACAAGAGATTACATATTGAACTTAGTAAAAGATATTCCTGATCCTAAAGAACAGGCTAAGAAAATCTACGACTTTATGCAGAATAAAGTCCGTTATATAAGTGTACAGATTGGAATAGGAGGCTATCAGCCCTACCCTGCTGCTGATGTTGACCGCTTAAGTTATGGTGACTGTAAAGGACTGGTAAATTACATGCGTGCTCTTTTAAAAGTTGCGCAAATAGAATCGTATTATACAGTTGTGTATGCGGGAAGCTTTAAACGAGACATTTCGCCTGACTTTACGAGCATGAATGATGGCAATCATATTATTTTATGCCTGCCTTTTAAAAACGACACCACCTGGCTTGAATGCACCAGCAAGGACGCTCCTTTCGGATTCCTTGGTGATTTTACTGATGACCGTTATGTACTTGCCTGCACGCCGGAAGGCGGCAAGATTATGCGTACACCTAAGTACACGGCCCTCGAAAGTAAACAGCTCAGAACTGCCAATTTCGAAATTGCAGAGAATGGCTCTATCACAGGAAAGATGACCACCTTGTTTAGTGGTGTACAGTACGACAATCACCATAGCTTACTCAATGAGCCGCTATCGGAACAAAAGAAAAAGCTTCCTGAAATCTACCCGCTCCCGAATCTTGAAATACAATCTTTTCAGTTTACACAAACCAAAGGATCGAAACCCGAGACCCGGGAAATTATTGATTTAAGCTCATTTAATTATTGCAGAATGGAGAACGATAAGCTGCATATCCGATTAAACAGCATCAATAAAATGCGTAACCTGAAAGAAGTACGTAACAGAACAAATCCGGTGAATATTGTAAGAGGGTATTATGATGAGGATATTATAACTTATCAAGTCCCTAAAAACTTCCACTTGAATGCTTCTCCTCACTCAAAAACAATTGAAAAAGTATTTGGGAAATATTCTGTGGATGTAAAAATAAACGGCAACAAGATAATTTATAAAAGGACGATGCTATTGAACGAGGGAAAATACAAAGCAGAACAATACCAGGAACTGGTAGATTTTTTCCAGAATATAGCAGATGCCGACAACCTGGAACTGGTATTGAACAAAATATAATCAGGAAAATATCAGTATGCCGAGCAGTATTCCTATAATCATTATAAGATAAAGCAATATCTCTGTTGTTGCAAACCGCTTATATTTCGTCCAGAAAGAATAATCTGATTTTTGTTTACGCATAAAAAAAGCCGGAAAAGTTCCGGCTTTCAAATTTATCAATAATCAGCTATCAGGCTCCATCTTTTTTCCATTTTATGGTACAACCGATAGCTTTAGTAGAGGTTATTTCCGGTTTGTTTCCGGCTGCAATTGCTTCAATGGCTTTCTCCACATATTTTACCTTATCAGGATTATTGCCTTCAGTATCGCTATCAATTGCACCAATGTATTGTACAACGTTCCCGTTTCCGGTTTTTTCAAGTAAAAAAACATGAGGAGTGCGACTGGCACCAAACTTTTTTGTGATCACATGATTCGGGTCCATCAGATACGGAAAATCAAAGCCCTTCTCCTTTGCCCGTTGTTGCATCTTCTCGTACGAATCTCCCGGCTGAGTACCCGGATCATTGGGGTTGATAGCAATAACCGGATACCCCTGTGCAGCATACTTTTTGTTCAATGCGTTAATCCGGTCTTCGTAAGCAACCGCATACGGGCACGTATTACAGGTAAAAATAACAATATAACCTTTGGCCGATTTCATATCCGCCAGGGCTACGTTTTTTCCGTTAATATTCTTTAAGTTGAAATCCGCAGCTACATCACCGATTTGATAGCCGGTTGTTTGCGCCTTTGCCAGCAAACCGATGCTAAGCAAACATAAAACAAGTAGTCTTTTCATAATTTATTATTTAGATGAGTGATAAATTTTTTCCAGTTCCGGATAAGTAAACTCTTTCTCGTAAAAACTGCGAATATTTTTTTTTCTGTTATAAATTAAGGTTGCAGGCAAAGCCCCGGACCACTCTTTACTTATTCTGTCGATATACTCCTGCTCATTAGATTCATTTAATAAGAAAACCTCAGCTTGTAATTTGTTCCGCTTAACAAAAGGAATCACAAGCTTTTCAAGCTTCGATTTCGAATCTAAACTCACCAATAATACTCGTAGCGGTTGATCTTTGTATTCCACTTGTAGCTTTTCGAAATGAGGTAACTCTGCAATACAGGGTGCACACCAGGTAGCCCAAAAATTTACCACGTAGACGGTATCACCGCCTTTTTTCATGCGGCTTTCCAATTGATTGATTTTTAATAAATTAACCCCCTGAGCGTTAACAGATCCGGCGAATAATATAATCATTGCGATAAATAGCGCCCGTTTGTGTTTTTTTATCGCTGTTGTTATCATACTCAAAACTAATCTATCTTTATTGAAGACAGAACCCTGCAATTGTAAATTTATTATTATAAAAGAAATTGAATCAAAGGGTTACAACAATGAATAACATTTTAGAGGCTAATTCTGTTATCTTCATAGATCAGTTGTAACAGCTTTAAATTAAAACCATGAGATCATTTACCGTACTATTTTTAATGCTTTTCATCCTGTCGGGATGCTCAAAAACCATCAAACCTCAACAGCTGTTTAAAGACGTGCAGGAATTATCTGCGGATAAATATAAAGGACGGAAGGTTGGCACCGATGAAAATAAACTGGCCGCGGAATATATCATAAAAAGATTTAAGGAAATAGGATTAAAGGCTTATAACAGTGAATATAAAAAGCCTTTCAATTTCAAAGAAAGATCAGGAAAAACCATCGAGGGTACCAACCTTATCGGATACATCCCCGGAAAAAAGCAGGACGCCATAATAATCTCGGCTCATTACGACCATGTGGGAGTTATTAATGGTGAAATTTATAATGGTGCTGATGATAATGCTTCAGGTGTTGGCGGACTGCTCGCCATTGCAAAACACTATTCGAAAAACCAGCCGGAACATACCTTAGTTTTTGCAGGATTTGATGCTGAAGAAGCAGGCTTACAGGGAGCCAAAGCTTTTTTAGCAAATCCTCCGATTGAATTTGACTGTATAAAATTAAATATAAATATGGATATGATCGGCCGTAGCGATATTAACACCTTATATGTAGCCGGCACATGGCATTATCCTTTGCTAAAGGCTCATGTACTTAATACAAATCCAGATATAAAAATACTTTTTGGACATGACGATCCCAAACTGGGGAAAGATGACTGGACAAACCAAAGTGATCAGGGAGCATTTCATGCTAAAAAAATACCTTTTCTATACTTCGGGGTTGAAGACCACGCAGATTATCACAGGCCAACAGATGACTATTCAAGAATTCACAAAGACTTTTATCAAAACGCGGTAAATTCAATTTTGGAAGTTGTTAAGAATATCGATAAAAGCGTTACGATACAAAAAATATTCAGGGATAAGTTGATTATGCAATAAATAGCAAAGCCGCTCCGTAATGAAGCGGCTTTGCTATTATCAAACTCCCCTTTTATTTCCGTTTAAGTTTAGCAGGATCTTTAATCATCCCTTTAAACTCGGTATCAAGATGCAAGCTTTGACTTGCCGAAACCTCAGGCTTTTGACTCATAATAGTACCGGAAGACTTTACCTCAGATGTGTAAGTTCCCTTGGTTATAAAGTTGTATGCAGCAGCAAAAGAACTTTCTCTGATGTCTCCAAAATCATAATTAACATTATCATTGTCGGCTGTCGAAGTACCGGTATCAGGCGTAAAACCCGCATAATATTTCCCTTCGCCTTTCGAGTTTTGAGTTTCAAACATGCTAAAATAAACATCGTACTTATCTATCCGAACTGGAAAAAACCCTACGGGTTTGCCATAAGTGGTGGAGCCCACTATCTTTACCGGCATATGAGGTTTAAGACTATTGATCACCAACTCGCTTGCGGAAGCCGTACTTGAAGAAACGATAAAAACCACACTGGCAATATTATTTAGTGCACCGACTTTCTGGAAATAATTAGTATTCGCTTTAACACTATAATCGACATCAGCATAAGTCACCAATTTACCATTCTGATACTGAGAACTACCATCTGACTTAAGCAAAGCCTGTTTCGACAAAATAGTGGCCTTCCCCTCTTGCATCAATTTATTGTAATACTCTGTAAACATTATTTTACCATTAAGCGAGCTTGGGGCAATCCGATTTACAAGATTCTCGGCAGTGGTTACATATCCGCCTCCGTTATATCGGAGGTCCAAAATCAGGTCAGTCACTCCGTATTGTATAAACCGGGAAAAAATCCGATCAAACTCAGCGTAGGAATTGGTTCCATCCGAAAATCGTGCATAGGCCATATATCCGATCTTTTTCGATCCGGAAGTATAAACTGAATCTTTATAGATTGGGCTGCTTTTATAGCTGGCAGTATTCAGGCTCCTATCAAAAGAAACATTTTCGCTGGTAAAGCCGGCAATTCTTATCGAAGAATTATTAAATAGAGCTGTGTTAATCTCATTTATTTCTGCATCATAATTACTTCCGAAGGTCTTATTATTGATTTTAGTGATTCTATCCCCTCGCTTAAAGCCAGCCCTGGCGGCCGGAGAACCCGGATAAATCGCCTTTATAGATAAAGTATACGAACTCTTTGTTCCATAAATTCCAAGCAACAAACCAAAATCATTTCCATTACCTTCCAGATCAACCGAACTCTTTTTCTCCGGAGCATAGGCTACAGGATTTTTTTGGGTAATATCTGATATATAAGAGTATTTTGGTTCGTTATTGTCAACCTCATCAAATTCGTAAGGCTTATTAGTCAAAGGATTGATTCCGAAGCGGGTAATTGCATAAAGTTCGGAATCGAAATTCGGGTAATCCCTAGGCTTGAATGTATCATAATCCGGCACGAGGTCCCACCACAAATAAACCTGACGGGCATATAAAAAAATTGAATCTTTAGTAAGCTGATCTCTTGTGCCTGTTGAAGGAGCTACATCTAAGGGAGTTTTAATTTCAGATTCAACAACAGGAGTTTCCGCCGGATCATCCTTCTTACATCCACCTGCCATATTTACAAGCAGGGCTGCAAAAAAGAACAAATAAGATGCTTTCGGTTTATATAACAGTTTCATAGGTAAGGCTGTTTATTCCAATCATTATATAGCTATATACGAAAAGCATTAACGTTAAGTTTAACATCCAATTATCTTATTTTATAGATTTTCCCCTTTCAATTAAATATATGGCTTTGTCCCGACAATTCCGTTATTTCTGTAATCGTCGTACGAACGGAGGCATTCGTGAAGGTCTGTTTTCGACTGTTACAGAGGGTAAATGATCAGCAATTTCATTATTGAGTTCGCTGACGCGCTGTACTTCGGCGGAATTTACAGACGAAATTCTATCGGGGGCTATTGCAGAAAAAACATTATTAGAAAGATAAAACAAAGCTTCTTTTAAATTCGCTTCCGATTCATCTCCGAAATCATGAACCAGGTCATCGGCAACATTTTTATCAACAGGAAATCCTGCAAAAAAATCTGCTTTGCCCACGCTATTTACGGATTTAAATGATACCGGGAAAATATTGTATTGAAATACCGGAATCGGGAAAAACCCGACTGGCTTGCCATAGGTTCTGGTTTCACCAATTAATTTAACATCCATTACAGGATCGAGATTGTTAATTAACAACTCGCTTGCAGAGGCAGATGAAGGCGAAACAATAAAAACGATTCGACTTAAATCGAGATTCCCAACTTTATAAAATTTGTAAGATTCGTTCCAGGAAGTATATTTCTTATTAAATATATACGTATACATCACTTTTTGCGCCCTCCCGACTGATTTAGGAGCCAGCATATTAACTAAAGTGTCCTGGGTTGAAACAAAGCCTCCACGGTTGTACCTAAGGTCGACAACCACTTCGTTTACACCTTGATTTTGAAACTCAGTTATAGTACTCACCAACTCCGCAACTGAAGTAGCTCCGGAAAATTCGTTAAAAACAAAATATCCTATTTTTTTATCACCCCTCAAATAGATCTTGGAATATAGAACGGTATTAAGGGTATATGTTGATTTTTGAAGGGCAAGCTCTACAGCTGTTCCGTCCGGTTTGATGAATTCAAACTGTGCAGACACCGGTGTCCCGAAGAATACATCATTTATATAATCGATGTCGGCCTGAACGCTACGGTTGATTACTCTGCCATTAATTTTAGACACACGCCAACTTCTCTTCACTCCTGCTACACCAGCGGACGAATTAGCATAAACATAGCTGACCCGGATTTCATTACTTCCGGGAACAAATTTCACCATAAAGCCGAAATCCGTAGAAGCGCCCTTTTCACTTTGTTCCGTTTCTTCCTTAGTTTCGGCAAAACTCCATTGATCAAGTGGCTGATAAGACCTTACCTTCGCCATTAACTCATAAATATCAGGTGAGTTTCGGGGTTTGAAACTTGTTACAGATGGAAGCTTTTCAGTCCACAAATAAATATCCTTAGTTTTTAAGTATGCAGAATCTAAAACATTCGATTCAACCTCATAATCTTTCTTTTTACAAGCCGTAAAAGACACAGACACAAGAGTAAAACAAAAAACTAAACGTTTAAGTAAAGACTTAGGTCGGAGATTCGGATTCATCAAGAGGTTTATAATCAGATAATTTCAATACAATATTACGAAATTAAGTCTGATACCTCCATATATTCAATACCCGCAGTCTCGGCAAACTTAAAATCTGTATCGGAAGCCCCGACTATAACAACATCCGACTCTCCCAATTTATTCTCATCCATCAAGAATCTAAGCACATCCGTGTGTGGCTTAGGCTTTATCTCATCAGCAAAATAAACCTTCAAAAATTCTTCCAGGCCGTGCCATTCAATTTGCTTGATTTTATTTAACTGCTGTAACGGATCGCCGGCTGTAACAATAAAAATCTGCTTTCGGTCGACGACAATTTCCTGCAGAAAACTTAAAATATTTTGAAACAAAAGAAGTTTGAGAGGCAGTTTCGCCTCACGTCCGAGGCGCTCAAAATTCCCTCTATATTTTTCGTCAAATGCATATACCTCTTTTGCCTTGTCAAAAATCCTATCCGGTCCGTGTTTTTCGTAAACCTTCTTCATAAACTGGATGACATCATTCGCAGGTGGAAATCCCTCATGAAATTCGAGGAAATTAGCAAACAGATAATACACCTGCAGATCGTAATCTTTTACAGGAAACAGAACATCGTCGAGTTCAAAAATAAAAGCCTGCTTTCTATTTATTAAATCCGAATAATTTTCCATTAACTGACTGTAAATAGTTGAAATTCTGAAGACAAATCATCTTTCAAAAAAACTCCCCGATCGGGTAAATCATCCTGATCTTTGTCATCCTTTATTATGATTTTTCCCTTTAAGCCTTTATTTAGCAGAGAGGAAATTTCTGATTTATCGGGCACCATCAATTTGATTCCATACTCATCAAATAATTGTCTCGCTTCTGCCAGGGCAATCACTTCTTCGCTGCGCAGAGGAAACACTTTCTCGATGCCGTTGTCCAGACAAACAGTTAAAAGCAGGTGCGCGAAAGATGGAGAATTACCGGAAGGAATTTTTAGAAACTTCCTGCCTTTTAATACAACCTGAGGCAATTCTTCGTAGTCTGCCAGGTATATACTATCGTCCGTATTTAATAAGCGTTGTAAATGATATGCTTGCGCAGTAGCGGCAGCAGTTATTAAAATATTCAATCTAGAGAATCTATAATTTGTCCGTCCTTCATTGTTACTTTCCGATCAGCCATGGCAGCTAATTCCTCATTGTGAGTTACGATAATAAACGTTTGCGAAAATTTATCTCTCAGCTCCCTGAAAAGGGAATGCAAACTTTGGGCATTTTGAGAGTCTAAGTTACCGGAAGGTTCATCGGCTAAAACAACTGAAGGGTTATTTACCAGAGCTCTGGCAACCGCTACGCGTTGCTGCTCACCTCCGGAAAGTTCGTTCGGCTTATGCCCTGCTCTATGTTCCAAACCAAGCATACGGAGAAGTTCCAAGGCTCGTGTTTCGGCTTCCTTTTTACTCTTTTTAGCAATAAAGGCCGGAATACATACATTTTCGAGCGCTGTAAATTCGGGCAATAAATGATGAAACTGAAAAATAAAACCGATGTGCTTATTTCGGAAAGCGCTCAAAGCAGAAGCCGAAAGCTTTGCAATGTTGGTTCCGTTAATAATCACTTCACCTTTATCGGCCTTATCCAAAGTTCCCACAATATGAAGCAATGTACTCTTACCCGCTCCCGAGGCCCCGACAATAGTCACGATTTCGCCTTTTTTAACACTAAAATCGACTCCTTTCAGAATTTCAAGATCTCTGTATGATTTATGTATTCCTTTAGCATGCAGCATAAGGCGAAGATAGAGGTTAAAGGTGAAAGGTGGAAGGTAAAAGGTGAAAGGGTGAGAGGTTAAGGAAAATGAGAGGCGAGGAAAAAGCTAAGGATTTGAGTGTCATACGTTGAGTGAACCTTGAAGCGATATCGACCTTTGGAGCAGAAATCCATTGCATTATTGAAAAAAATCGAGAAATTCAATGATAAAAGCCGCAATTTTTTGATATTTTTTTAAATAATAGATGCAAAATGGTAGTTTTACGACGAAAAATTTTCAAATCATGAATATTCACGAATACCAAGGTAAAGCCATACTAAAAAGTTTCGGTGTTAGAGTGCAGGAGGGCATCGTTGCTGACACACCTGAACAAGCCGTAGAAGCAGCAAAAAAGCTAAAGCAAGAATACAATTCTGATTGGGTTGTAGTAAAAGCGCAAATTCATGCCGGTGGTCGCGGTAAGGGCGGCGGTGTTAAGCTGGCTAAGAATCTGGACGAAGTAAAAGAAAAAGCAAGTCAGATCATTGGCATGCAGTTAGTTACTCCACAAACAGGACCTGAAGGTAAAAAAGTTAGTAAAGTACTTATCGCACAAGATGTTTACTACCCAGGAGAAAGTGAAACAAAAGAATTTTATGTAAGCGTATTGCTCGACCGTGCAAAAGGCCGCAATATTGTAATGTATTCTACCGAAGGTGGTATGGATATTGAAGAAGTTGCTGAACATACTCCTCATTTGATTTTCAAAGAAGAAATCGATCCTAAAGTTGGACTTCAAGGATTCCAGGCTCGTAAAATAGCTTTCAATTTAGGTCTAAGCGGTGATGCGTTTAAAGACATGACTAAATTTATCGCTGCCTTATATAAAGCATACGAACATACTGATTCATCAATGTTCGAAATCAACCCTGTTTTAAAAACTTCTGACAACAAAATATTAGCTGTTGATGCGAAAGTAAATCTTGATGATAACGGTTTATTCCGTCATCCTGATTATGCAGCTTTACGCGATGTTGCTGAAGAAGATCCAATGGAAGTTGAAGCCAGCAAATCAAACCTTAACTTCGTTAAGCTTGACGGAAACGTTGGCTGTATGGTTAATGGCGCTGGATTAGCGATGGCAACTATGGACATCATCAAACTTGCAGGTGGCGAGCCGGCGAATTTCCTTGACGTTGGTGGAACCGCAAACGCACAAACTGTTAAAGCTGCCTTTAACATCATCCTTCAGGATCCTAACGTAAAAGCAATTCTAATCAATATTTTTGGTGGTATTGTTCGCTGCGACCGTGTAGCGCAAGGTGTAATTGATGCTTATAAAGAACTTGGGGATATTCGTGTTCCGATTATTGTTAGATTGCAAGGAACAAACGCGGTAGAAGCGAAGAAATTAATCGATGAGTCTGGATTGAAAGTATACTCGGCAATTCTTTTAAAAGAAGCAGCTGCTTTGGTAACAAAAGTGCTTGAAGATTAAGCTTTAAATTGTGAATAAAAAATGCCATCTCCGAAAGGGATGGCATTTTTTGTATAAACATATATACTTGAATCTTATTCTAAGAGCGACTCTTTCGAGGCATAAATCCAGTACAATCCATCAAACATACTATCCTCAAAAGGGTAATAATAAACCCCCTCCGGTGATTTATATTCAGTTTTTGGCTTGCCAAAATGGGTACCTGACTTCACCTCTGCCCCTTTTTTTATTTGTTTGAATATCGGCGAATAGGCTTTCTTTCCTCTGGCTTGAAAAGCCCAGTAACTTTTATCTACACCTGCAGCGGGATTTGCTTTTACATAACTGACATGGGCCTTGATTTTGTTATCAGCAATAAAACGGTAATCGCCGTCTTTAGAAGGAGTATAGCCTGATTTCAGCAATAACTGTATAGCTGCACTGTCCTCCTGAGAAACAATTGACTTTATAAAATTGTAATCAACTACCTGACCCTTTGCAATTGTTCCGCAGAATAAGAGCAATGTAAAAAATGTGTATATCTGTTTCATATCTCTCCTAAAATAACTCAAAAATTGAAAATACATTATCCTAAGGATCAGAATTTCTTACATCCGGAGAAATCCTGTGGCAAAACATACACACAACAATTCCGTTCTTATTTTATGTCCATAAATAAAATCATCTTAATACCAGTTTTAGCAATGGTCATTTTCTCTTGCGGGAATATTGAGACTGAAGAACAGGAGCAAGATTTAAAGGACACTGCCGACCACACAGAAGTAGACATCGATACGAACGAAATTAGGGAAGCCCTGCCACCCAGTTCAAGCATCGATACCCGCGACGTTAACCCTTCTGAAGTGATAAATTTCGCAAAAACGCTTGACGGAACTCCCTATAAATATGGCTCTATTAATCCACAGCAAGGCTTTGACTGTTCGGGATTCATTACTTATGTATTCAATCATTTTAACATTGCCGTACCCAGAAGCTCAATAGATTTCACAAATGTAGGAACAGAGATTCGGGTGAATGAGGCAAAACCCGGTGATCTGATATTATTTACCGGAACAGACAGCACGATCAGAGATGTAGGTCACATGGGAATTATTGTCGAAAATGATGATACCACGAAATTTATCCATTCAACTTCGGGAAAAGCCTATGGCGTCACCATTACCCCTCTTAATGAATACTACCAGGGCAGGTTTGTAAAAACTATCAGAATATTCAAAAACTAGACCCGGATTTATTTAAAACAATCCCCATCTTTGCGCTTTGAAATTCATGCAAGATATTAAAAACATCATTTTCGATTATGGTAACGTCATTTTCATGATCGATTTTTTAAAAACACAGCACTCATTCACCGAACTGGGAATTGATAATGTAGAAACCTTTTTCGGTCATGCCGGACACGACCCGCTTTTTAGCGAATTCGAAAAAGGAAACATAGATTCTGCTGCATTTCGGGACGGAATACGCAGATTAACAAACAAGACAAATTTGACCGATCAACAAATTGATGATACATGGAACTCCCTTTTAATCGGCGTTCCTCCCGTTAATCATCAGATTTTGTTAGAAGCTAAAAAAAATTACCGCACGTTTCTGTTAAGTAATATCAACGAAATACATCTGATTTACATTACCACTTACCTGCAGCAAACTTATCAGATTGAGTCGAATGATGGTTTCTTTGAGAAAGTGTATTACTCTCATTTAATAAGACTCAGGAAACCGAACCGGGAGATATTTGAACATGTAATAAACGACAGTGATTTGAATGTATCTGAGACTCTTTTTATCGACGATAGTCCGCAACATCTAAAAACCGCAGCGGAAATGGGATTTCAAACTCATTTGATGACAAGAGATGACTCCCTGGAAAAGTTTATGTACGGCTCTGGTTTACTTAACCGGGCTTAGAAAACTATTGTCAATATATTTATTCTTTATCTTCTTACCAAGATACATCACCATAAGTTGAACGATAAGGCATACAATCGTGGCAAGCAGGAAGGTGTAGCCGATGGTCGAAGTTTGGAGATAATGAGAAATTATAACAAAGAATACGCAGAATGAAAATAAGCTAACAATAACTCCTCTTAAAAGCCTTACACACGCATTTGATCCATACAGATGGTGAGTGGTAACCGCGAAAATTGTCCCGAATATCGGAAATGTGCTAAGCAAGCCACTTAACTTGGGTCCAAGATTAGCAGAAATATAGGTTAAGCCGATTATAAATAAAGTTGCTGTAATCATTCTCAAGGGGATATCCCAGCTTGGGGGTACAATTTTTAACTCTTCCTCCCGGTATTTCGGGAAAAACACAAGAAAAGCCAGGAGCGCAGAAACGGTGAGGATAAATGTTGGTAGAAGTGTAAAATCAAATTGCCGCAGAAAAAATGTGGCACCCAAATATGCTACCCATCCTGTTAAAGCTGAGATAAACCAGCTGAATCTTTTAGAGAGCGCAGCATAAACAGTAGAGTAGAAGGCAAGAGAAACTGCGCCCAGAACAATCCCTTTGGCCGATAAACTTGCAAATGCATTGCCATGATCGAGTGCCAAAAACAAAGCAATAGGGCCGGCGTTTAAAGGCAACCCGATTAAAATACCGCTAATAGAATGTCCATACTTTCGCCCTGCCCAGGTGGCAACACCTGTTAATAGAGGGGTAAGAAATAATTTAAGAGCTAAAACATGCACTGCACAAAGTTAAATCTTCAGATACTCGCAATCAATGTTAAAGGGAAAGCTTCAGCATTTTTATAAAACAATGACAGTGGGTTATTTTTCTGATATTTTTTAAGAAGGCTCCAAATAAGTCAGAAAATTTAAAATTTATCGAAAAAAGCCGCAACTCCCCTTTCCTTCTGTAAACAAACTCTAAGCCCAGCTGTTTAATCGATATGGAAGATTACCAAACAGTAGTAGAAGCACTTGCCGGATTGAAACAAAGAGGTTTTACGTTAGATTTTAACCTTGCAAACGGCACACTGCATAATAGTTCTGAAAATATAAATTTACAGCCAGAAGATTTCAGAATTTCAGAAATTTACCGGTTCGAAGGGATGTCAGATCCAGCGGATAATACTGTAGTTTATGGCATCGAATCAGACAAGTATCATGTAAAAGGAGTATTCCTGAACGCTTATGGAGTTTATTCGGATGATGTCTCGGAAGAGCTTCTTAAAAAGCTGAATACACATGAAGAAAACATCTAATGAATTACGCCCGCATAGCGCTGATTAAAAATATAGTCCTGAATTCTCTGCCTGAGACAGGCAGGAATTCAAGGGACCATACTAGCATTTTTCAGGCTACTAAAAATAATTTTCTCGTTTTAGCTATTATTCTTCATCCAAAGCATATTCCGGAATTTCTACCTGCAAATAATTCTCCACACCATTCACTCCCGGAGCTGCCCATGCAGCGCTTTCAGCATCCTCCTTTTCGGCTAATGAGCGGACTTTCCCGCGGAGAGTAACAATACTGCCCATTACCGTAACAGATACTTTTCCAGCATCAATACTTGCACTTCTTTGAAAAGCGGCGCCAATTTTATCCTGGATATCTGCCGAAGTGACCTGCGGTTTAATAGTGATCAAATTAGTAACCGAACGAACTCCGGCTATATTTTCGATGGCGGCCCTGACTGTATTACGCTGATATGCCCAGTCTACCTGTCCTTCAAGCTTAACGTGGCCGTCTTCAACTTTTATCTTAATCTTTTCATCTTGAACTGTAGTATGCCATTTCAATGCGTTGAGCACAGCTTCAGCAATTTCTGCATCTGTTTTACGATCTTCCGGAGAAATACCCACATGAATATCTTCAGCAACGGCTTTAACCCCGGCCACCCTCTTAGCGGTTTTTTCGGCGGCCAGCTTCTCTGCATAACTATCAACAGTGCCCGAAAGTGTTACAATACCATTATTGACAGCAACCCCGATTTGCGATGCGTTTACAGAAGGTTCCCACTTAAGTTCTTCTATTACGTCTTTTTGAATTTGAAGATCTGTTTTCATAAAATTAGAGTGATAATTGTGATATAATTCTTCATCAAAGGAACGCTAAACTTAAATTTTACCAAATGATTATTGTCAAACCACTGCTTGACTCTAATCAATTAACAATGAGACAAATAAAACTCCAACAACATTCCTCCGGTCGATTTTCAAAGCGTTTATTAACGTTAACATCCTCATTGGTTGAGATGAGTTGATGAGATGATGAAATCAGAGAATCGATCTTCCTTCAAGACCAGGGATTTTTATTTTATCCTCCGAAGATTCGGTTTTTTCCCTTACCGGATGAATGTATTTTTTGCGCTAAATCTTAGCGAAAATCCAAGTATCTCAGGCATTTTTTTCATGATCGGTAAACCCGGAAAAAGTTTGTTCACTCTACTCCTAATCAACAAGATAACTGACAAAAATCAGCTATAATCTCTTAGATTAAATGAAGATTTGTATTGCTAAGTATAAAGGGGTGATAGGATGAAGACAATACTCGTTTTTACGGATTTTTCGAAAAAAGCCGATCACGCAGCTGAATATGCCCTGAATCTGGCTTATAAATTACAGGCAGACATTCTACTGTACAACGCGTTTACAATGGAAAATGTAACGCTGAAACAGAAATTCACTTGGGCACTTGAAGATTTTTTTGGTATTGAAGACGAAAGTAAGAAACAATTAAAAGAGCTTGCGGAACTTTATAAGCAAAAAGTAGAAGAAAACACAACAGAAAAATTTAAACCACAAATTAAATACCTCTCAAGACCAGGCAATGTGGGCAACTTAGGATCAACGCTTAAAGATATACCCGACGCTAAAAAGATATGGCTGATCGTAATGGGAGCGAAAACCGACGATTGCCTGAGTAATTTTATATTCGGCACAAATGCTTACTCTGTAATAAGTGAAGCAACCTGTCCGGTATTATTTGTTCCACGGGAGGCGCCCGTAAAAGATCTAACGCGAATAGCAATCGCAACGGATTTGAAAAGCCCTGAACTCTCACCTTTACGCTTTTTGAAAGACTTTAAAAAGGCGTATAATTTAGAAATAATACTGGCGCATGTTTTCGTGAATAAGCAGAGGAAGCAATACAGTGAAGCAGGCCTGGTAGAACTTGAATTGTATGATGTTACCGAGGATATTGAATACCCGAAGGTTCTTTTTCAAAACATCCATGGAACAGATGTAGACGAAGATCTTAAACAATATGCATTGAAAAGCAAGATAGATATATTAGGAGTAATTCATCGACGGGAGAACGTGTTTCACAGGCTATTTCACAGCAGCACTACCCAGCTGCTAATTGATAGCGCTCAGCTCCCGCTACTTGTTTTTCCTGAATCAATGAAGAAAATTTCGGTGTAAACATTTACACCGAAATTATCATCCAAAAAAATTTAGTATAACAGATGCCTCAATTTATTCTCGTTTAGCACCAGAATACTTCCATCAACAACATCGATTAATTTCTCTGTCCTGAATTCTTTTAAGGTTCTAATCATAGACTCCTGAGCCGATCCGATGACGTTTGCCAGGTCTTCCCGGGATATCTCCACTACAGGCTTTCCATCTCTGGTATCTTTGAACTTATCCATAACTTCAACGATCCCTATTGCTACTTTTTTTCTGAGAGAGTTATATGCTAAATTCAATAATTTTTCTTCCTTTTCGCGAATGTTATGCGACAGCAAACCGATAAATTGTTTTGCTACAAGCTTGTCGTTAGATATAAGCTGCAGAAAGTCAGCTTTTGGAATTAAAATCAATTGAGCATCGTCCAAAACCTGCACGGTTTCTGTATAGTTGACATCCTCTAAAATATTAATATATCCAAAAAACTCTCCCTGGGTATACATATTGGTAATTAATTCCTTTCCGTCTTCATTAATCAGAAATTCTTTAATTTTTCCGCTTACTACGTAATAAACATTCATCGGTCGCTGACCTGCTGAATACAAAATATGCTTTTTCTTATAATGATTTACATCCCGATTTCCGGAAGTAAGATTAAAGTTTTCAGGATCATTGGCTTGCTGAATAAATCTTCGGATTCCCTTTTTATCGGGTATAACATTACGTTTCAGGCCTTCTGATTTTTTCAGCCTGATTTCAATAGTGTCCAGAAGATCAGATTCATTTACTGGCTTAATCAGATAATCATCAGCACCCATGCTCATTGCTTTACGCTGATCAACAGTTGTATTCCGCGCTGATAAAAAAATAAACGGAATAGAAAAAGTATCGGGATGGCGACTAAGAACATGCAAAACGCCGTATCCATCCAAACAGGGCATTCCCACATCACACAAAATAAGATCAGGTTTTTCTTTTAAAGCTTTTTCGACCCCTTCCTTACCGTCTGATGCCTGAGAAACTGAATAGTTAGATAGCACGAGAATTTCAGCAAGATTTTCTCTCAATGCCACGTCATCTTCGATTATTAGGATTTTTTTCATTTGGCAAAATTTAATTACTATGATAATATTTAGGTTATTAAGCAGTTTTTTATAGGCAGCTGCTCATATCAAATATACTTAACAGGTTTGATATTACATACTAAAAAAAAATAAATAAGTAGGTGAATTTCATACTGATAAGTGTCATAACAACAACTGACTCACATCAAAGGAAACAACGGACAAACGAGCTAGTTTTACCTAAGCAATTTTAGTTATAATGAAAACCGATCAAGATATTCAAAAAGATGTGATGGATGAATTGCGATGGGTCCCGGCACTCAATTCAACCGAGATTGGAGTGGCCGTTCACAACGGCATTGTTACATTAAGCGGCACCGTTCCATTTTATTCTGATAAGCTTGCAGCGGAAGAAGCAGCTAAACGAGTAAAGGGTGTTAAAGCTGTTGCCGAAGATATCGAGGTAAGTTTAACCCCCAATGCGCAATTATCTGACTCGCAAATAGCAGAAAGTGTGGTAAGAGCTCTGGAATGGAATACTTCTGTTCCGCACGAAAACATAAAGATAAAAGTTGATGATGGCAGAGTAACTCTGGAAGGAGAAGTAGACTGGCTGTATCAAAAAGAAGCAGCCTTAAACGCCATAAGATACTTGAGGGGTGTAAAAGGCATTGGAAACTGGATTACGGTAAAACCAAAAATTAACACTGCTATTATTAAGGAAAATATCCGCAAGGCACTTGAAAGAAGCGCTGATTTCGAAGCTGACAAAATCATAATAGATACTCTGGGAAGTAAAGTAATACTAAAAGGTTCTGCACGCTCCTGGAATGAAAGAAAAGAAGTAGAAAGAGCCGCGGCCTCAGCCCCAGGCGTAACCGAAGTCGACGATCAATTGGCTGTTGTGTACTGATATACTTCTTCACGGGAACAGGAAACTTTTAGTTTCCTGCTCTCTCCTTTTAGTCAACAAATTATCGGTGTTCAAACAACCATTTAATGGGTGATACTTTCTTTTTTGGTGTAAGTCCGTATCCTTTAATACATTTCTCTTTTATCAGTTCTAATGCTTCATCTACCGAATCGGTTATGAGAAACAGATGCAAATCATTTTCGGAGATGGTACCATTTAACATCATCAGCCTTATATGCTGTTCGAGTTCAATGTAATAGTCTTTACAAAAAATAATTATCGGAAACTGTTTAATCTTTTTGGTCTGAATTAAAGTAAGAGCTTCAAAGTATTCATCCAAAGTACCGAAACCGCCGGGCATTACCACGAAAGCAAATGAGTACTTCACCAAAAGGATTTTCCTAACGAAGAAATGCTTTATATTGACCCATCTGTCGAGATAAGCATTTGGCACCTGTTCTCTCGGAAGTACGATATTACAGCCAACAGACCTGCCTCCCACGTCTTTTGCTCCGCGATTGGCAGCCTCCATTAAACCCGGTCCGCCACCCGTCATAACTGTAAATCCAAGTTTAGCCACCTCAGAAGCTATCTGCCTGGTTAACCGATAGAATTTATGATCTTCTTTAAACCTGGCAGAACCAAAAAAAGTAATGCAGGGACCGGCAAAATGCAAGGTTCTGAAACCATGAATCATTTGCAAGAAAGCACTTACAGCGAATAAAAAATCTTGCCACCGCGATTGCGGGCCTTCTAAGAATTTAATTTCCTGATCTGACGATTTCATAAAAAGACCGGGTGCAACCTTGTTTCAGAGGAACTATCCGGTTTATGGTATCAATACCTGCCAGCAAAGCATCCGGATTAAAAGAAATACTATCAATACCATTTTCGATTAAAAACTCTGCAAATGCCGGAGAATCACTTGGTGCCTGCCCGCAAATACCGACTTCTTTATTCATGTTACCTGCCTTTTCAATCATCATTTTGATCATAGCCTTACTTGCTGGATTTTCCTCATCAAATAAATCTTCGATTATTGATGAATCCCGATCAATACCTAAGGTTAGCTGAGTTAGATCATTCGAACCTATTGAAAAGCCGTCGAATATCTTTCCGAATTCGTCAGCGAGTAATACATTGGAAGGAATTTCGGCCATTACATAAACCATAAGGCCATTTTCACCTTGTGTCAGTCCATAAGAACTCATCAAATCGATCACTTTGCGGCCTTCTTCAGGTGTGCGGCAAAAAGGGATCATCAGTTTAACATTTTCAAGCCCAATTTCGTTTCTCACGACCTTCATTGCCTCACACTCCAACCTGAAAGCCTCTTTATAGCGCTCATTATAGTATCTTGAAGCGCCTCTGAATCCCAACATCGGATTTTCTTCTACAGGCTCAAACTCTTTGCCGCCAATTAAATTTGAGTACTCGTTTGTTTTAAGATCGCTCATACGAACAATGACATCCTTGGGGTAAAAAGCAGCAGCAATGGTTGCCACACCTTCGGCAAGCTTGTCTATAAAAAACTGTTCTTTATTATGATAGCCAGAGGTAAGTTCTTCAATTTTTCTAGCGGCGGCCTGGTCGCTTAACTCATTAAACTTAACCAACGCCATTGGATGTATCTGAATATAATGCGTTATAATAAACTCAATCCGCATTAATCCCACTCCGGCATTGGGAAAGGCCGCCAACTGAAACGCCTTATCCGGTTCACCTAAAATCATCATAACTTTCGTAAAATCGGGCAGCATTATATGTGAAAAATCATGCGGTATTTCTTTCCAGGACAATTGGTTCTTGTAAACCGTTCCCGCTTTACCTTCCGCACAGGATACTGTTATTACCCCGCCATCCTTTATTTTCGCAGTAGCGTTTTCTGTGCCAACAATAGCCGGCACACCCAGTTCGCGGGCAACAATCGATGCGTGACTTGTTCTACCTCCCTTGTCGGTAACTATGGCTGATACCCGTTTTAATATTGGATCCCAATCAGGACTGGTACCTCCTGTTATCAAAATATCGCCGGGTTCTAATTTATATCCTTCTTCAGGTGACGACAAGATTTTTGCACGACCTGCCGCAATTTTACTTCCAATTGCTTCGCCTGTAGTTAAAACTTCTCCGCGCTCCTGCAATTGATACTCTGTTACTGTTGTCGAGATATTTCCGCTGTGTACGGTTTCTGGCCGGGCCTGTAAAACATACAACTCGTTACTTTCACCGTCTTTTGCCCATTCAATATCCATAGGCTTTTGATAATGGTCTTCGATTATCAGCGCCCAATTACCGAGTTTAGTTATTTCATCATCTGTAAGTACAAATTTCGATTTAAGTTCTGCAGGTGTCTCCAGGTTTAAGGTAGGCTGATCGGCCCTATCCGAATAAACCATCATTTTTGATTTACTGCCAAGGGATTTCTGCAGAATTGCCTTCTTATTATTTTGCAAAGAGGGCTTAAACAATAAAAACTCATCAGGACTTACCTGGCCTTGTACAATATTCTCTCCCAGGCCCCATACACCCGATAGATGAATAACATTTCGGAATCCCGATTCGGGCTCGAGGGTAAAACCAATTCCGGAGCATGCTTTATCCGAACGTATCATTAATTGAACACCAACAGATAAGGCAACTTTAGAATGTTCGAATCCTTTATCCTCACGATATTTGATTGCCCTGTCGGTGTACAGAGAGGCAAAGCATCTTTTAACCGCATCGAGTAATGCCTTCTCGCCTTTAATATTTAAGTACGACTCGTGCTGCCCCGCGAAACTTGCATCCGGCAAATCTTCGGCAGTTGCACTGCTGCGAACCGCTACTTCTGCCTGTGTACCCGATAAATTGTTATAAGCACCAAGAATTGCAACTACTAAATCTTCGGGAATACGGCTTTCCAGTATAACTTCCCGGCACTTTAGTCCTATTTCTGCTAAATTCCTGAACGTATCTCTGTTAATCTTTGATAAAAGCGTTTCGTGAACTCCGTCCAATTTATTATGCTCGATAAAATGCTTAAAGGCAAAGGCCGTCACTGCAAATCCATTCGGAATTAAAATTCCTTTAGCAGATAAATTCGAGTACATTTCGCCGAGAGACGCATTTTTTCCCCCTACCTGAGCTATGTCGCCAATCCTAATTTGATTGAATCTCTTGATGTACCTTTCCATCGCTTTTTATTTAAAGTTAAGCTATGCGCACTCAACCGGGACTGATTCAAGTTAGCCAGCATATTGATAATAATCAGCGTACAAAGCCCTGATAGGGCTGTTTCTATCTGTGTTTTCGACCAACGACTTTGCTAAGTTCGAGTACAACAAACACCAGGCTGGACATTAGAAAACAGAACAGAAGTTCCTGAAAAGTTAGAGGCGATGCATGAAAAAATACACCAATAGAAGGAACATAAATAATCAATAGCTGAAGGCCAACGGTAAAGAGCACCGCCCCAATCAGATACATATTTGTAAATATCCCCAAAGTAAACAGCGTTTTCGTTTCACTGCGAATAGCAAGTACATGCCACAACTGAGAAAAACACAAAATTGTAAATATCATGGTTTGCCAATTCTCGTGGCTCTCATTAATCAATACCACTTGGCTGGTAAGAGTAAGTATTCCCATAAAAAATCCCATTGCAAGGATTTTCTTCCCAAGATTATCCGAAAAGATATTCGCATTTGGTTTACGCGGAGGTTTTAGCATGATATCCTTTTCTGAAGGCTCGGCCACGAGCGCCAGGGCGGGCAACCCATCAGTGACCAGATTAATCCACAGTATTTGTACAGGAAGTAAAGGCAAAGGAAGTCCCATCAGCGGGGCGGTTAAAATAGCGACGAGCTCGGCTGTGTTTCCAGCCATTATAAAGTGGATGAATTTCCTGATATTTTCAAATATCCTCCTCCCCTGCTTTACAGCTTTCACAATCGTTGCAAAATTATCATCCAGAAGAATCATTTGCGCCGCCTCCTTGGTAACATCGGTGCCGGTAATGCCCATGGCAACACCAATATTGGCCATCTTTATGGAAGGCGCATCATTAACCCCATCTCCTGTCATCGCAACAAAGTGCCCCCTCTTTTGCAATGCGGATACAATTCTGAGCTTTTGTGTAGGCGACACCCGCGCGTATACCTTAATTTGCTCAATCTTCTCTTCCAACTCTGTATCGGGCATTTTCTCCATCACAGTTCCGGTTACAAGAAGATCATTTTCATTTCTTAAAATTTCAAGCTCTCTGGCGATGTATTCGGCCGTTGAAGGATGGTCGCCTGTTATCATCACCGGCACTATCCCTGCAGTTCGACACTCCTGGATAGCTTGTTTAGCCTCTTCACGCGGTGGATCTATTAATCCGGCCAGTCCAAGAAACTTCATTTCTTTTTCGATAGTTGACGAATTAATCTCATCAGGCAATTCCTTTACCTGGTTATAGGCATATGCCATTACCCTAAGGCCTCTGCTTGTCATTTTATCGACCTGGCGGGTAATTTCATCATCTTTGCAAATTCCCTGACAAATAGCAGTGATCGATTCAACAGCACCTTTGGTAATAATCAGCGGCCCTGCTTCATCCTTATGAATAGTAGTCATCACTTTCCGTTCAGAATCAAAAGGGATTTCATCTACCCGTTCATGTTCTTTTACCCACTCATGGTTATAAATATCCTGCTGATGCAGATAAAGCAGCAAAGCGACTTCTGTAGGGTCGCCAAAAAGATCATTCTCCCTCTGTTCTACGTCCTGATTAAGATGCATAGCCTGTTCTAAAGACACATCGTGAGTTAGATTTTCCGGCACCCAAATTTCTGATACCTGCATCTTGTTTTGAGTAAGCGTGCCGGTTTTGTCGGAACAGATGAAAGAAACCGAGCCAAGGGTTTCAACAGCATACAATTTTCTCACCAGGGCATTTTGCTTTACGAGCCGCTTAGCGCCCAAAGCCAGAGAAATGGTAATTACCGCCGGAAGAGCTTCCGGAATTGCTGCTACGGCTACAGAAAGCGACAACAGCAACATTTCCGCGGCAGAATTACCTTGCAATAAACCTATCAGAAATAAAGCAACACAGATCCCGATTACTATGAAGGTCAATTTCTTACTAAAATCCTTCATCCTAACCTGCAAAGGTGTAAGCGGAGAGGCCTCCTGAAGCATCTCTGCAATCCGCCCCAGTTCGGTGTTCATTCCTGTGGCCGTTATCACTCCCTTTCCTCTTCCATAGGTGATATACGTGCCATTAAATGCCATGTTGGAATAGTCGCCTAAACTGAGGTTATCCTGCTTTAGCTCCGCTGTAACTTTATCCACGGCAATAGATTCTCCGGTTAAACTTGCTTCATCAATCTTTAACGAATGGATTTCGATGAGGCGAACATCAGCAGGAACTTTTGTACCGGCTTCGAGCAATATAATATCTCCGGGGACCAAATCAGAAGAGTCTGTTTTATGAGCCTGCCCTTTACGCAGTACAAGACTTACCGGATTAGCCATTTCTTTTAACAGTGCCATCGCTTTTTCGGCCCTAAACTCTTGCACAAAGCCTGTAATAGCATTTAAAAGCACTATCACCAGGATAACAACCGCATCAGTATATTCTTTTAGGAAAAAGGAAATAGTAGCACCCGCTAAAAGCACCAGAATCATGACGTCAACAAACTGCTTGAAGAGAATTTGAAAAGGGCTGGCCTTTTTGTCGGCAATTAATTCATTTCGGCCATATTGCCCGATTCTTTTTTTTGACTCTTCTTCATCTAATCCTTCACGGGATGTGTTTAATTCTTTTAACACGTCATCGATAGGTGCCTGATGCCATTTCATATTAATGAGATAATGCACTAAATTTTACCGCATTAAAGATGCCATCATGACTACTCAAATCTTTAATTTTTCTCCCTGATACCCTAATATCACAAAATCTGTTGCTCTTTAAAGGCGTGAAAGTGTCTGTTAAATGCTGCTGTACATAATTATAATCCGAAGTATCATTTGAAAAATCCTGGTACTCTGGTTTTCCTGAACACATGAAATTGGTAAACGAAAGAAAACCTGCCATAAACAACAAAGCGAACACTTTCATAAAATAAAGTTCTCCCTTATAAACACGCCAATGAATGAGCAGTATCACCCCAACGGCTGACAAACGTCAGTTCGATGCTGGGCTTATTCTTTTGCTAATCAGCGCTGTAAATGATTGCTATCAATAAGTAGCCGTTTTAGAATACCGACTTTCATAAAAGATATCAGACGCATGAAAACCATACTAGTATTGACCGACTTTTCGGCGCGGGCGGAACATGCCGCTGAGTACGCAATGCTGATTGCAGCCAAGGCAAACGCAAAAATCCTGCTGTACAACTCCTATTTTATTCCTCAGGTAATTCCTGCGGTTACCTATACCGCTCCATACTATGAAGATGCCTCAATAATTGAAAAAGAAAATCTTCTTCAGCTGGCAAGAACGGTGGACCGTTTAAAGAAAAGATTCATTGAAGCACATAAAATCAATCCGCCGGAAATCCAGATTAGAAATGGTGCCGGAAACCTTGCCGACAACCTTCAGAAAATCACAAAAGCCATTAAGTTTTGGATGATTGTTATGGGAGATAAAAGCGAGGAGGGAGCATTTAGCAGGTTTGTTTTTGGAAGCGATACCCATGCCATTATAGACGAAGCGGTTTGCCCCGTTTTGCTCATTCCTGAAAAGTATAAAATTAAACCGGCACAAAAAATTGCATTGGCTACAGACTTTGAACATTCTGAACAAAAAGCAATTGCGTTTCTTCCGGAATTAGCCGACATCTGGAAATCTGAAATTCTGGTCGTCCATATTCTTTCGACAGAAATCTCTGCCGAAGAGAAGGTAAAAAACTTTGACAGCTATAAAAAACTCATAGCCAAAACATCAACTCAAAACATAAGCTACGTTGATGTACGCGCGGATGATGTTGTGACAGGGCTTGAAAAATTTGCCAAGAATAAAACTATTGATATACTTGCAATACTCCACAGAAAGAGAGCTTTTATAGACCAGATTTTTCACAAAAGTATCAGTAAAGAGCTGTTGGAGTTCCATCGCATTCCACTACTTGTTCTTATTTAGAATTGCAGTATCTTTTGCATTGAAGAACCTTAAGTCATTATCTGACCGTCCCGCATTTCAATAACACGGTCAGAACGTTTCGCGAAATCAAGGTCGTGGGTTACAATAAGTAAGGTTTGCTTTTTTTCAGCGCATAAATCCTGGAAGATGCCGAACACTATATCGCTGTTTTTTTTATCAAGATTCCCGGTCGGCTCGTCGCCCATAATAATTAAAGGTTCGTTAATCAATGCACGGGCAATTGACACACGTTGTTTTTGACCTCCGCTTAATTGATTAGGCCGTTTTAATGCCTGATCGGAAACTCCCAGCATTTTCAATTGCTCATAGGCCCTTGCTTCCAATTCCTGCTTTGAAAGCTTTCCAAGTTTTATTCCGGGAAGCATAACATTACGCAGGACGTTGAATTCTTCTATCAGATAATGAAACTGAAATACAAAGCCAATTTTTGCATTTCTTATAGCCGCCAGTTCGTCGCTGTTTTTTTCATGTAAGTATTCACGATCAAGAATAATTTCTCCCTCGTAATCCGTATCCATAGTTGACAAAATATATAGAAGGGTTGATTTTCCGCAGCCGGATTTTCCTACAACGGACACAAACGTACCTTTCTCGATGCTGAAGCTCAGGTTGGTTAATACCCGGAATTTCACAGGATCATAAAAATATTTATTAACGGATACAGCCTCTAAAACATTTTCAGCCATACTATTTTCCTCTTATAATTGTAACCGGATCAACTTTACTGGCCTTGCGAGCAGGAAAAAGCCCGGCCATATAAGTTGTAAAAAGCGCGAATGACATTCCGATAACGTAGAATGTCGGGCTAAAATAAACCGGATAGGTTTCAATGGTTGGCAATGATGCCGTTTCGAAAGGTATATGACTAATAATAACCGACAGGACATAGCCAACTATGAGTCCTAAGATTCCGCCGGAAATCCCTATTATCAGAGACAAATAAATAAAAATCCTTTTTACATCAGTGCCCGAAAACCCCGTAGCCTTCAAGATCGCAATGGCATCCATCTTCTCGTAAATTAGCATATTCAGGATATTATAGATTCCGAAGCCGGCGACGATAAGCAACGTTACGCCTACGGCATACGAAATAATGGACCGTATTCTGCTGCCTGTATCGAACTGAGAATTTGCCGCCTGAATATCAAGAGCATCAAGCTCAAAAGTCCGGGCAAATTCTTTCGCCGTTTCTGGTGCCGCTGCTAGATCGTGTAGTTTTATCTGAATTTCCGTGATATAACTATCGGGCTTCCCGAGTAGTTTCTGAGCTGTTTGAAGAGAAGTGTAAGTTATGATATCATCAATTTCTGAAATTCCGAACTGAATGATTCCTTCGATTTTGAGCATTGATACCTGCCCGGCAGAAGAAGTCACCTGCATTCTGTCGCCCAACTCGAGCATCATTTTATCAGCAATACCTTTCCCGATAAATATGCTGTTACTGACGGTCATCAAACTTCTAAGATCACCTTTTATTACATAATTACTTAATGAGAAAAGTTTTTCTTCATTCGCGACATCGACTCCATTTATAATGCCGCCAATCTCGATGCTGCCCGAGTTAAAAAATACCTGTTCAATAAGCTTTGGAGCTACTCCGTACACCCGAGGATCTTCGTGCAATTTTTTAATAATGGCCTTACTATTATAAATTTCCTTTCCACGATCTTTTGGTTTAATGGAGTGGATAAAATTATAATGATCCGAATACGCGGCGGAAAGATCTACAGGCTGACTGGCAGATCGTTTGACCTCATTATAGAGTCTAATATGTGGCGTTCTGTTTAAAATTAAGTTATCGAGTAGCTGATTAAGTCCATTCATAAAACTTACCAGGGTAATGAACATCCCGATCCCGAAGGTTACCCCGGCAGCCGCTATTATAGATTGTCTGAGCCTTGCTCTCAGAAGGCTTATGGCAATATCGGGAATGAGAGGAATATTCATTTTACTGCGGTTTGTAAATAAACTGAGTGGTGTCTAGTCCTTTTGTAATCTCCACCATCCTGTAATCGCTTAAACCAACTTCTACAGCCTTTCTTTCATCTTTTGAAATCAAGACATATTTATTGTCTATCAGGTAACCGCTTGGAATAAGCACTGCTTTATTTTTGCTTTGAATAATTATACTTGCTTCTGCTGTGAGATTGGGATACAAGACTGGCGGCGGATTAAGAAAATGAGCATCAACTCTAAACGTTCTTTGTCTTTCGTCGATGATAGGATGAATTTTATCTACCCGGCCTTGAAAAACCTGACCTTTATAGCTATCCATGGCAATTTCTACCGGCTGTCCCGGTTTTACTCTGGCAATGTCATACTCGTCTACAGCCATTTCTAAGATGAAGCTATTGGCATTTCCGATAATAGCCAGGGGAACCTGAGGGGTAATGAGTTCGCCTTTTTCTTTAAGCACATTAAATACTTTACCCTTAAACGCACTTTTTATAACAAAATCAGCTTGTTGATTTACATTGATGCGATACTGGATGTTCGCTTGTTTTAGCTCGCTTCTGAGATCTTCTTTTAACTGCTGAAGTTTATTTCGTGCAGCCAAATAGGAATTTCTCGAGTTTAGAAAGTTAAGGCGACGCTGTTCAAGATCTAGCTGGGTACCGACCTCATTTTTCCACAGATTACGTTGACGAGCGTATAAAGATGAGTCGAGTTGATATTTATCGCGTGCAAGCTTAACATTCAGTTCCATTTCCTCGATCTTGTTCGACCGGATACTGTTCTCTTCCCGGAGTTTTGCATAAGCGAGTCTGGCACTTTCTGCACTTAAAACTGCGTTACGATTATCAAGCACAAACAGGGGATCGCCTGCCTTTACTTCATCTCCCGCTTCTACAAAAGCCTGTTCCAAAATTCCGCTCACGGTCGAGTAAACCTCGTACTGATCTGCTGATTTAACTTTAGCTGATGCGTAAACAGATTCTGTTATAGCTTTAAGAACAGGTTTCGTTCGTTCTCTTCCCCCACTACAGGAAATAAAAAGCACTAAAAAAAGAGCTAAACCGTGGAACCGTTGCATTAAAACCAATTTATCCTTGTAAAAACCTTAAAATACTAATTTAATTTTAAGAGAAAACAAGCTTGTGTTGGCCAAAATGATTTTAAGCAAAAAGGATAAGCTAAGTTGCTTATCCTTTTTAAAAAACTATTCAATAGCAATACTTTTTTTCTGTGGAAGCTCTTTCTCAGCCTTTTCCAGCTTTAATTTTAAAATACCATTCTCGTATCTTGCCTGTACATTCTCTTCTTTTACATTTTTTGGAAGACTGAATGAACGGTTAAAAGACGAATAAGAAAATTCTCTGCGAGTATAATTATCTTTCTCTTCCGTGCTTTCGTCCTTGGTTTCAGCACTTATATTCAATACGTCGTTCTGAATATCAACTTTAAAGTCTTGTTTCTGGAAACCAGGCGCAGCTACCTCAATTTCGAAATTACCTTCGTTTTCTTTAATATTCACTGCGGGCAAAAGATCTCTTCTGAAAGCTCTTTCCAATAAGTTTTCACTGTTCCAGAAGTCTTCCATAAGTGTTCTGATCGACGGAATGCCGGATGATTTAATTAATGTGTTCATAGTAGTGTTTTTTTTAGTTAACATTAGATAAGTATAAAGATCAATAGCCTGCCGGTGCAAATAATTGACATTGATTATGCCTGTTATTGATTCTCGTCAGTCATAAAATCTATCGGACCGGAAACGGGTAAATGGGCAAGGAAATATTCCTCACTAACTGCTGCAGGTTCTCCTACTTTTATAAGGTTATTGATTTTCGAAAGTATGGCTTCCAGGTCAAAAGGCTTACACAATATATCGCTGCAACAGCTAAAGTGCTCCAAAATACCCAGGTAGGCCGACATAAGTATCACCGGTATCTCGGATGTTCTGTAGTCTTTCTTCAGCTTCAAACATAATTCGACCCCATTATCGCCGGGTAAAATGTAATCGATTAAAAGCAAATCCGGATTAAAAGCTGCTATCTGGCTAAACATATCTCGTCCATCGGGCAGAGCGGTTACCAGGAAGTCAAAATAAGTTAAGACTTCCCGTAACATCTCCCTTTGTTCAGCATTATCTTCAATAATCAGAATCCGCTTTAACATTTTTTTAGTTGTTGTAATCGATTTTCCACGACATTCCAGTGCTTCCTTTAACCTTCTGCGCTTTCAGGATGACTTCCGTTTCGCCAATAAGAAAAGCATCTGTAAAGGTAGAATCATTACTTCTTTTGGGATCCGGCAGTTCTCTTCGGAATACATCGATGGCCTCATTCAGGTCTCTGGTGGCATGTTCTGTTTTCATGTTTGGCATATTTAAAATTTAAAGATTATTACAAATTTCCTCAATTCGGTAAAAGTGCGACCTGACTAAAATCAGCTCGATACCAGATTCTTATTGCGGGCTTTTCGCCCCTTCTATGGTAACTCCTACGGCGTTAATTAACCAGAAACAAATCATCTGCAAGCAAGCTTCTTCTGGCGGAATCATTCTGCCCAGCTTTCCCTAAACTTGCGAAAAAACGTCCCGGGATTCTCATCATTAAACTATATTTAAGAATCTCGATCCCCTAAAAGAGATTCTTTTTTACTTATTTATTATGTGCAATGAACAAGGGCATCTGTACCTCTTTCTGTAAAATATCGGCCATGCTGGTTTTAAACCATCGTGACACAGCCCCGCGCGTATAGGCGCCAAGTACTATTAACACATTCTGATGCAGCCCTTTAAGAAAGCTCAGAATTTGCTCATCAGCTTTACCATATAAAATGGTATACGTTGCGTCCGGATAATGACATTGTACAAATTCTTTGATCAACTCATTTTCAGGAAGCTGCAAAGTATCTTCCGGATCAACTACCGACACAACTTCTGTCTCAATATCCTTCATCCACGGAAGCAAATAATTAAACATTTTAATAGCGAATACGGAGGCCGGCTTACCATCGTAAAGCAACACCACTTTATCAATCTGTTTATATTCCTTCGGTATAATAAGTACAGGGCATTGTAAATCCGCAAGAATATCTTTTATAAACTGGGTTGGATGTTCTTCGGGAAAATGTGTGAATGTTTCGTCAGAGCTTATTAAAACCAGGTCGGAATAGATGCTTTCTCGAAGTAATTCCTGAACGGCAATGCTTTTATCATGATGCACAACATACTTAACGTGAGCTTTTAAACACGCCTGCTCAAAAGAAGCCGCAGATTTTAAGCGACTCTCTTTATCTGCTTTCATCAGGTGCTTCAATTTATCTTTCGACACCCCCTGGCTTCCCACCATGTCAAAAATTTTGTAGCTGTGATAGGTAAAATCATCAAGAAAAATACCCGACAACATAGCATCGCTTTTACTCGCAAATTGAATACCGTATTCAAGTGTACTGGTTGAAAACTTCAGACCGTCAAAAGCTGCGCTGATTTTTTTCATTTTGTTTTCTGATTTAGGATAGATTAGTATTCGAAACCGCTTTAGCCACGAAAGCCGGAGGAAACACCATCAATGGAATTGTGTGATAACCCATCATTTGCTTAGTAGTACTTTTATGAAACAACTGCTCATAAAAAGGGTGCTTTTTATGAACCAGCGCAATTAAATCTAACCCTGCGATTTGTTCGAATTTCACCAATGCTGAGGTAATGTCATCGCCTAACATTTCATGAAATGAGACTTTTCCATACTCTACTGCACCACCTTTTTCATAAAAACTCTCAAGTATTTCGTTGGCTTTCTCATCGGCTGTTTCATTCTTATCGATATGGATTACAATAAGCTCGGCATCGAATGGCACTGCCAGTTCAACCATAAATTTCAATGCATCTAACTCGGGTTGGCCGAATGAGGCCAGAGCCAATGCCATTCTGTTAATATTCTCGAACCCGACTTTGCGGGGCACCATAAGCACCGGGCGGGAAGCATTCCTAAGTACTGCATTGGCATCACTGCCGAGAACCAAATTGGTTAAGAAACCCTCTTCGCGTTTATCGCCCATAACGATGAGCCAGATATCCTCTTTATCTAAAAGCTCCATAACGTTATCGGCAAGATCGCCCATTCCGTTTTGGTACCTCAAGGATGGTTGCCTGTCTGAACTTGTTTTAAACCTCTGTGTAAGGCGATCCGATAATTCAATCAGCTTCGCCATACTTTCTTGTTCGAAAGCAGAGTAACTTTTAAACTGTACAGGAAAAACGCCGGCGTATACGTCTTCTGTCTGGGGAACATAATAATAGGCGTTGAATAGTAGAATTTCTGCCTGTATTTTCGATGCCATCTGCCAGGCATATTCAGCCGCATGTTCAGACCTTTCAGAGAAATCGGTTAATACAAGAATTGTTCTCATGGCCCCTCAGTAATTTTTACTAAAGATCTCTCAACAAGTGTTACACTTTCCTGATAGAAATCAGTTAGTGAGCTGATAGTTGTTAACCGCCCGAGGCTGTAAATCTGAGTTTTAGCCCTCATGTAATCAAAATCAAAAGCATGCCTGACAACTATCATTAGCACTTTGAGCTATACGTCGGAACTTCGTATTTAGGAGAAAACAAACGCTGCAAAAGAGCTGCCATAAAATTCACCCCGATGACCGTTGCATAGCTGCTAAAGCAGCCTGTACCGACAAAAGGTTAGTCCATTTTGATGATAATTATCTTACGAAAATGAAAAGAGTACTGGTACCTATTGACTTCTCCGGAAGTCCGACCGCACTAATAAATTACGCAATCGGCTTTCAACAACAATTCAAATGCAAACTCTTATTTTTTCATTCTATTTGCGAACTAATCCCCTCGAGCACGATTAAAACAACGTATGATGATGCGCTTATGACAGCCATACATTCAAAAGAACAGCGGTTAACAAAGCTGCTTGTAAAAAACAGTTTGAAATTTGGTGTCTCTCCTTCTTCGTTACATTCTGATTACGAAATAAAACTGGGAGGAAACGTAATTGATGACATATTGCAAATCGTGGAAGATGAAAAGATTGATTTTATAATCATGTCCACACATGGATCGTCCGGCTTAAAAAAGTTCTTTCTGGGCAGTACTACCTCGGTAGTTATTTCCAGGGCTCAGATTCCCGTTCTTATCATACCTCTGAATTATAATTACCAACCTATAAACCGGGTAATTTATGCCTGTGATTTAAAAGATTTAAAAAACGAGGTGAATCAACTGTTGCCGCTGGCCCAGAAGTTAAATGCAGGGATAGAGTTGGTAAATTTCAATTATGGAATTTCTACCGCAAATATTGATGATTTAAACACGCTCAGAGCCAATAAACTGACACTTAATGAGGTAACAAGGAATATTGAACTTACATTAATTGATGAAATGCGGGCCTACATGAAAAGAAAACGCAATAGCATACTGTGTATGTTTACTACACCCAAAAAGAAACCTGAAAATCTTTTCAGAGAAAGTAAAACCTGCGGATTGGTGGTAAAATTGAGATTCCCATTATTATCGCTTCCAAAATATCAGCAAAGCTCTGCCATCGCAAATAAAAGATCTCTTTCGCACAAATAAGAATCCTAAGCAAATTAACCAAGTACTAAACAAAGAAGAAACAATGCATTCTGAAAGAGCATGAGTTTACCGATCATACTACTCGCATTTATATTATGCGCCACATTAATTGTAATCGGCGGATCGAAATTGTCGAAATACGGTGATATCATAGCAGAACTAACGGGAATGGGCAAAGCATGGTTCGGGCTCATCTTGATGGCGGCCGTTACTTCATTACCCGAATTATTTACCGGATTCAGCTCTATTGTGTTGATTCACAGTCCGGATATCGCGGTCGGGGATATCATGGGCAGTTGTGCTTTTAACCTTTTTATACTTGCCTGTCTCGATTTTTACGTCCCCCAGAAGTCATTATTTTCCTTAGTAACAAAAGGGCATTTGCTTGCAGCATTCTTTGGAATTCTACTCCTCACATTATCCGTTATTTCAATTTTATTCGAAAACCGTTTTCCCGTTATCGGCTGGGTCAGTAGTTCATCTATTATTTTACTGGTTCTGTACATCATAGCGATGCGTATCATTTTTTACCATGAAAAAAAACAAGTCACCTATTCGGACGCAAATATTGCACCTACTATTCATCCTGAACACCCCGACATTCCTTTAAAATTGGCCATTCAGCGTTATATCGCCTTTGCAATTCTGGTAATAATCGGGGGTGTATCCCTGCCTTATTTTGCTGACCAGCTGGCAAATGCTGCCGGTCTTAGTAAATCATTCGTAGGCACTTTGCTGGTCGCCGTTTCAACCTCATTGCCGGAGATAGCGGTTTCTACAGCTGCCATAAAAATTGGAAGCCCGGATATAGCAGTGGGCAATTTATTGGGCAGTAATATTTTCAACATGCTTATTCTTTCGATCGACGACTTATTGTTTATTGAAGGATCCTTACTTCAAGCAATCAACCCTGTACATGCATTAACAGGTTTGGTGGCCGTGCTAATGACAACTATTGTAGGTATTTCAATCATTTACGAGTCAGTTACTAAACGGTTTGTTCTTGGGATAGACGACCTTATTCTGATTCTTTTATATGCCTCCCTTATAATTAGCTTATTTTAGAATTAGATCAGCGACTATAAAATCCAGATCAGTACTGTAACTGACAACTGTCATTACAGTTACTGATGTCCCTTGTCTTTATAGCTGTAAAAAAGCTTTTAATTCGAGATTATCATGCAGTGAAAACCACGAATTTAATTATTAACTAGCTGTGGCAATGAAATTTACAACTCAAACTTGTGTCTTCCTGACAGTGTTTTCATTAGTTAACACGCTATACGGTCAGGAAAATTTCAAAACAGCAGCCAATGGAATTAAGTACAAAATTCACACTGTACAATCGGGCAAAAAAATCCAGCTGAACAATATAATCACATTCAACTTGATTGAGAAAACCGAAAAAGACTCGGTATTATTCAGCACCTACCACAAAGGCAAGCCGCTGAAGGCGCAGGTCGTTCAATCGCAGAACATAACCGATTTTATGGATCTATTTATTCTATTAAGCGATAAAGACAGCGCACAAATCCATATTCCAACCGACTCAATCTTTAAAGATCAGGAATTCGACCGCCCGGGATATTTACCTAAAGGAAGTACGTTAATATTCATCATAAAAATTGAAAAGGTACAAACTATACAGGAAGCTGTCGCTGAAGAAGAGCTCGCGCTCGAAGCCGAAAGATCTTTGCTGGCAAAATACATTGCAGATCATCACCTAAAGCCGTTATTTACATCTTCGGGCTTGTTATATGTTGTTAAAAAGCAAACAATGAGGTTAAAGCCCGAACCCGGAGACACGTTGCTGATCAACTACACTGCAAGTACAATTGGTGGAAAGGTATTTGATTCGAGTATTAAATCCCGCGCTGTAGAAGCAGGCCTTGAGCAACCTGGCCGCGATTATAGTCCGATCAGTGTTATTGTCGCCGAATCTGGTACTGTAACTGCATGGGACGAGGGTTTATTACTGATGAATGAGGGATCAACTGCTATTTTTATAATTCCATCTTATCTTGCATTTGGAGCAATGGGTTATGCAGACCTTATAGAACCCTATACCACATTAGTTGTAGATGTAGAATTAATCAAAATAAAAGGAAGGGTTCGAAAAAAATCAGAAGATAAAAAGAGTAAAAACCAGGACTTAAAAAATAATTATAAGCCTGAATATCTGGGCTTAAAAGCCGGCAGGGAAAATAAGCAAGGGCAAAGCATGATAATTCATCATTTTTCGGGTGTTACTTTCCTGAAACAGCTGCTCGTAAAATAAACTTCGTTTTTGAACAAGGACAATCATGTCAGAATCGGCCACCTGCGCAAATTTCACCAATGCTTCGCTCACATCAGATTCCATTAAGTCTATATAAGTCACCTTCCGATAATTTATCACAGAGCGTATTTTGCCAAGGCTTTGCAAACGCTGACTCATTTCATCCGGACTGGCATGTTTCGGGAACACATGAGTAATAACTATTTCAGCATTAAAAGGGCAAACCACGTCTATTAGAAAGTCTAAAGCCTCCAAAGCTGAATTATTTAATGAATCTGACGCGAAGATAATTCTGCTCAACTGGCGAAACTGCGCTTTTTCCGGAATAATTAACATGGGCCGATTCGCTTTTTTCACCATTCTATTAGAGTCACTCCCAATAATCAGATGGCTAAAAAAATTCTCACCGCTTTTATCGCCCATGACTATTAACCATACATTATACTGCCTCAAAAGTATTTCGACATTGTCTGCCAGATTCCCCTCGCCATTTTCACAGAGGACGAAAGGCTCCTGCTCCTGTCCTGATGTTTGAAACTTTTTTTTTAAGCGCCTAGTTAGAGTCTGTAGATTTTCTTTGCTCTCTTCCTCCATAATAGAATAATCGCCGTAAATATCAGGAAGAATCGCCGTCTCCAGGGCTAGCTCCTGCGGCACCTGATAGGCATTATAAAATAGCAGATCCGCTTTCAAAAATAACGCCAGCTGCCAGGCATATTCTGCAGCATGTTCGGCCCTTTTAGAGAAATCAGTTAAAACCATTATCGTTTTCATGATAATTTGTTTGGCAGCATAAAGTTCAAGGCCTTAATAATACACCTACCTGATTTCAGTCAGCCTGGTGTATGATATTGGTATAAATTTCAAGCTTTATCTTTCGTCCGCTGCAGATTTCGCTCTGATAATTCCTTCTCGGTGACCGTTAACAAGAAATGCATCCGATTTTGTCGTTAAGCTCACCCATAACCGCCTATTATTTCCCACTCCCGCCTGCGAGATAAAAAAACATAATCTAATTTTATTTTTATATTAAGCATTAAAGTACTTAAATACTTTTATTATTTATATCTTTGAAAAATTAATTGAGAAGAATAATGGAAACACAAGAGAAAAACTACATTAACGTAACCCTTATCGAGCCCAAACTGAAGCACCCGACGATTTTTAACGTGTTTGACAGCTTGCTGGGAGGCGAAAGCTTAACTATACACAATGACCACGACCCTAAGCCTGTATATTATCAACTATTGGGCGAGCGCGGTGATGTTTTCACATGGCAGTACCTTGAAGAAGGTCCGGAGTGGTGGGATGTCAGAATAACAAAACGAAGCGAAAACGATAAAAAAACCATTGGGGAGATAGCTGCCAAAGATTTCCGTAAAGCCGAAATATTCAAAAAATACGGGATTGATTTTAGCTGCGGTGACAAGAAGACGCTAACTGAAATTTGCAGAGAGAAGAACATTGATGTGACCAAAGTTGAAACAGAGATTAACAGCTTAACACAAAATAAGGCAGGTAACATCTAGTAAGCATGGAAGCTGGCATACATCATAACCGTCTTCAGGAATGCAACAAATATTTTATTCGATGGAAATCAATTCACAAACAAAAATAGCAGCTTTAATAAAGCATCATCCCGATGCCCTGGAAGCAATTGTAAGCTTGAGTCCGGACTTTAAAAAACTCAGGAATCCAATTTTACGGAGATTAATGGCAGGGAGAACGAGTATTTCTATGGCATCAAAAATTGGAAGATGCACACCTAACGATTTTTTTAAAGTACTGCAGCCTTTCGGCTTTGAAGCCGACTTATCAATTCAGTCCGAGAACGAATCGCCAGTTGAGCTAAGTCAACCTCCGCAATTCATTCATGAAGTAGAATCAGCACAGATTATCCCGTTAGATGTTCGGGAAATGCTGGAAGCAGGAAACGATCCGCTTAAGCTAATTCAGCAGACTATTAACGAATTAAAACCCCGGCAGGTGCTGAAGATCATAAACACATTTGAGCCCAGTCCTCTTATAAAATTACTTGAAAAACAAGGATTTCAATCGTATACAGATCATCTGGAAAAAAACCTGGTCGAAACCTACTTTTATAAAACAGGATACACCACGCCTGCCGTAGCTGAAGACTTGCCAGATGAATTAAATGACTGGGATTTGATACTCCAAAAATATGGAAACCGTGTGCAACAGATTGATGTTCGGGATCTGGAAATGCCAATGCCCATGATGGCTATTCTTGAAGCTTTAGAAGTTCTTGCGACGGATGCTGTTTTGTTTGTACAACACAAACGTATTCCGGTTTATTTGCTTACTGAATTAAAAGATCGCAATTTCGACTATCGCATAAAAACTATCAGCAATAGTGAAGTGCATCTTCTGATTTTTAAAAACTGATATGATCGCAGCTACTTCTGTAAAAGGCTTACAAAAAACCACCAGCTATAAAGTGGTGCTTCCATTTTATATCTACGGGGCTCTTGCTTTTTTGCTCTCCTGTATTTTACTGCTAATCAATATCGGGATAGTCCATCAGCACTATTTTCAACCGCAAACATTGGCAATCACCCACCTGATGGCCCTTGGATGGGGGACAATGATTATTCTTGGAGCAAGTCATCAATTACTTCCGGTTCTTATCGAAGGAAAACTAGACAGTGATCTGCTTGCATATTTATCCTTTATTTTTTCCGCTGCGGGCATCCCCTTCTTAGTGACGGGTTTTTATTTATTTCAATTAGGGTGGCTTTTACAAACCGGCGCAATATTGATAAATGCATCGGTCGTAGCTTATTTTCTGAACGTAATCAACAGTATCTACGAAAGTAAAAAGTACGACGTTTATGGCGTATGTATAGCCACAGCGGCATTATGGCTTTTTGTAACTGTGTTTTTCGGCTTGTTGCTGGTGTTTAATTTCACACGCTCGTTGCTTCCCGAAAACTCCTTAGAATATCTTTCGATACACGCGCATATGGGATTAGTGGGATGGTTTCTACTTTTAGTAATCGGAGTAGGCTCAAGGCTTATACCGATGTTTCTTATTTCAAAGTATACCAGCACTAAAACGTTATGGTTTATTTATATCCTTATTAATACAGGACTGATCGGCTTTATAGTTTTAAAAACACTCAAGATTTTCCCTCAGCTTTATTATACTCCCTTCTTGCTGGTTTTGATAGCTTTAATTCTTTTTGGGAGCTATTGCTTCCGAGCGTATAAAATGCGTATCCGAAAGCAGGTTGACGAGCAGATGAAGATATCGCTACTATCGGTTGCCTTATTATTTCTGCCTCTATTCAGCCTTTTTGGTGTGATATATTTCGTGTCTATAAACGAACACATGCCAAGAATTGTGCTGCTGTACGGCTTTTGTATATTCTTTGGCTGGCTAACGGCCATTATTTTGGGAATGACATTCAAAACGCTGCCCTTTATCGTCTGGAATAAAGTGTATCAGAATCGCGCTCTTGGAAAAACGCCCGCTCCGAAAGAATTGTTCAGCGAAAAACTCTTTAAAATCATGAGCTTATTTTACCTGCTTGGATTCGTTCTATTTATCCCCGGCGTGCTTCTGCTGAATGATGTTCTGTTAAAAACAGGAGCATCTTTCTTGCTCGGCTCAGCGATACTATACGTTAGCAATGTTGCAAAAACGATTTTCCATCAACCCAACAAATAAAGAATATGAAAACGAATGATGAAGAAAAATGCACAAAGGCAATTCTTGCTCTCTACGAGGTTTATGATCCGGAAATCGGACTAAATGTTGTGGACCTTGGCTTGATTTATCAAATAGCCTTTGACGAAATGAGTAAGCATATTGAGATCACCATGACGCTCACCTCCCAATTTTGTCCGATGGGAGAAAGCATAACAGATGATGTAATTCAAGCTCTTACAAATGAATTCCCGGGTTATCAGGCCGAAGTAAACCTTACATTTGACCCAGCCTGGAGTTCGGATCTGATCTCGCCCGAAGGCAAAAAATTATTAAATAGTTAATATGTTGAGTTATACCTGTAAAACCGCCATTAAAGCAGTAATCTACCTATCATCCAAAAGCACCCAGGGGGATAAAGCGGGTATCAAAGAAACCGCTGAGCACATTAACGCCAGTGAACACACCGTTGGAAAGATCCTGCAAACTTTGGCAAGACAGGGAATCATCAATAGCATGAAGGGTCCCTCTGGTGGATTTTTCATAAGCGAAACGCAGCAAGACCAATCGATTAGTGTAATTATTGAAAGTATAGAAGGCAAGGAGGTGTTTAAAGAATGTGGATTAGGTCTAAGCAAATGTTCGGCTTTGCACCCCTGCCCTATTCACGATGAATATAAAGTTGCCAGGGATTTAATAGCAAACTTATTTCAGGAAAAAAAGGTGAAAGACCTTTGCGACCCCGTAGCGAATGGGCTGGCGTACTTAATTGGTTAAGCCCCCAATACAGATAAACAAGGTATTACCTTTTGCGCAACATCTTGCCGATCTGGTTATCCTGAAACCATCCCCAAACTGCTGGTAAGCTAAAGGTATTGTGATGAACATAACGGGAAAATAAAACTAAAAATCCGAATTGGTACCAGGTGCCGCCTCAATGATATATTTTCACTATTCCAGCCATTACACAATTAAAGTTTTGATTGTCAGACATGTAGTTAAATATATATTATTTATTGAGTAGATATTTTAATAATTGCTTCAAATAGTTAAATTTGCAGCGCTAACGAATATAGCAGCGCTCATAGCTCAGTTGGTTAGAGTAGAAGACTCATAATCTTTTGGTCCCTGGTTCGAGCCCAGGTGGGCGCAC
>CAMPKC010000022.1 GCA_946887045.1 uncultured Sphingobacteriaceae bacterium
GCCCCAGCTGATATTCCCGGAGTTGAAGTTGCCGGAATTATCGAGCAATGCGGTGACCAGGTGCATGCCTGGAATATTAACGACAGGGTTTGCGCTTTACTTAGCGGTGGTGGCTATGCCGAATATGTGGTAGCAGATGCAGGTTCATGTCTCCCCATCCCTCAGGGACTCGACTTTATTCAGGCCGCTTCCTTACCTGAAGCAATGTTCACTGTCTGGCATAATGTCTTTCAGCGGGGACAGCTTAAAGCCGATGAAAACTTTTTAATACATGGAGGCACCAGTGGTATTGGTGTTACTGCCATTCAATTAGCTAAAGCTTTCGGAGCGAACGTGTATGCAACAGCAGGTTCTGACGAAAAATGTAGTTTTTGTACTGAATTAGGTGCAATAGAGTGTGTTAATTACAAAACGGATGACTTTGAAAGGAAGTTAGCGAGTGCAGGGATGGATGTTGTTTTGGATATTGTGGGCGGAAACTATACTCCTAAAAATATCAATATCATGCGAGAGGATGGCCGTTTGGTGTTTATAAATGCTCAAAGCCCAGCCTTGCAGGGAAATGTGTTTTCTGTAATGAGAAAAAGGTTAACTATTACAGGAAGTACATTGAGAAGCAGGGAGTTGGGCTTTAAAAGTGCTCTCGCCTGCGAGCTTTTGAAACATGTTTGGCCACTGATTGATCAGGCCAGGTTTAAACCTGTCATTTATAAGGTTTTTCCGCTCAAAGAAGCTGCTGGGGCGCATCAATTGATGGAGCGTAGCGAACATATTGGCAAGATCGTTCTCGATCTCAATTCGGCATAATTTAATAAGTTTTCCACAAATAATTATTAAACTCAAGTTCAAAATGATGTTGGCATAGTATCTGTATAAACCTAAACTGATTGAATGTAACACCAGTATCAGCTGAGATAACACACTATCAGCTTACTGTTCTCTATATATATTTTCATCTACTTATGAAACGAGAAAGGCGCCAGGGAAACCGGTGCTTTTCTCGTTTATAAAGCATAGGCGCAATCAAGAGGTTCAGTGAACAGTCGTTCACTCAGCATTCTTTTCTTTGATGCTGGCTTTGCCTACGAACTGCAAGACAGCATTGAACATCCGGCTTTGTCACTCGCCCAATCAGGTCTTTTTTGAACAAATCGGTCAAATTTGTCTGAATACGGCTCTTTAATAGCTTGCTGCAGTTCATTGAATAGCTGCGGCTTGCCATGTTCTAAATCTTCAATAGCTTGATGAAGTAAATAGTTGCGTAGGATAAATCTGGGATTGGTTTTCTTCATCAGCTCCAAAGATTCTTCACGACTACCGTAATTTAGCCCGATTCGAGTTGTATACGTTTCCATTAGGTTGAAAAGAGCTATTTGTTCTGAAGCACTGGGTTCTTCGTAAAAGCTGTCTTTAAAGTGGCCCAGCACCTGCTGTTCATTCTCTATATCAAGCGGAAGTGTTTGCAGCAACTGGTAAAAAATTGTCATGTCGGGTTTTAAGTCCGCCAGCATTTTGTCGAACCTGTCTATCAACGGAATATCCTGTTCTTTTACTCTGTCAATACCTAGTTTCTTAGCCATCATCGCATAGTATTTCAACCAGAAAATATCTTCGTAACTTTCAATGATCTCAATTAATCTATCCTGCTCCGAAACCAGAGGAGTGAGGGCATTTGCCAGACAGCCAAGATTCCAGTACGCGATGGAAGCCTGATTGCCGAATGCATATCTCCTGCCTGGCAGATCGGTTGTGTTTGGTGTGAAATTTGGATCATAATTGTCAAGAAATGAATAAGGGCCATAGTCAATCGTCAGGCCCAGAATCGACATGTTATCGGTATTCATTACTCCGTGAACAAAGCCAACTCTTAGCCATTCTACTACCATGGTAGCTGTTCTTTCCACCACTTCCTTTAACCATGACAGCACCTTGTCTTCTCCTGATATATGCGGATAAAACCGATCAATAGTATAGTCGGTCAGTTTTTTTAGATTTTCAATCTCGTTTTTTGATGTGAATATTTCAAAGTTTCCGAATCGTATAAAAGTTGGGGCAACCCGCATAACGATTGCACCTGGCTCATACTCTGGATTTCCATTATAAAACATATCCCGCATAATCTGTTCGCCCGTTGATACCAGACTTAGAGCTCTTGTGGTGGGCACACCCAGATGAAACATTGCTTCACTCATCAGATATTCGCGAACAGACGATCTTAAGACGGCTCGTCCATCTGCTCTGCGAGAGTAAGCGGTTGGTCCGGCGCCCTTTAATTGTAAATCCCATGATCTTCCTTCGTGTTCCCATTCGCCGAGAGTTATTGCTCTGCCGTCGCCTAGCTGAGCAGCCCAGTTGCCAAACTGATGTCCGCCATATCGGGCGGCATATGGATACATAGTGGGAGTGATATAATTGCCCCCAAGTATGTCAATGTCTTTTTGATCATCAGGTTTTTGTATGCCCAGTTCTTCGGCCAGTTCATCCGACCATCCGACCAGTTCGGGTTTATTTACCGGTGTGGGTATTGCCTTACTGTAAAATACATCGGACGTTTGCCTGGGGGTAAGATCTCCACTTTCGTCTCCTTTGAAAGTCGAAATAAATTCATTTTTATATGCCTGTGTGCTGAGTTTTTTCATCGTAAAAAGGTTATATACATTAGAGATCTTCAAAGTATTGATGGAGACTAACCCACCAAAACGCGATCCGGTTCGAAAGTTAAAGGTACAGACAATAATGCCCTGAATTTTTTATATCCGGTTTGACCGGGAAAGTAGGCATGTAAAAATAGGTAAGGCTTTCCATCGGGTGCTGTCGCTATCGAAGGATGTCCTGGAGCCCACCATTTTTCGGTAGACTTTAATAAAGGCTTTTGCATTTTCACAAAAGGGCCCAGAGGCGATTTGCTTATAGCCACACCAATTCCGTACTGATCGGTCGAGAAATCATTTCCGGCATATAATAAATAATAATTTCCCTGATTTTCACTAAGCCACATACCTTCTACCAGGTGTGCTTCCCATTCCTGGTCGTTTTCTAAAATCTTACTTCGTTTGCCGATTAGCGAAAGGCCATCCGGTGATAAGCGTTGGGCAAACATCGGGGTTTTCATACAGTTTAATACCTTTCTAATCTGGTCTCTTACCAGAGCGTCTTGACCGTTTGAGAAATTTTCTAAACGATTATAAAACGATAGAAATCTTGATATAACACTTTCGATCAAAACCTGTATAATAAAAAAACGCTCCATCGATTTCCGGGTTTTAATCCAGGGCCAAAGGGTTTGAATAAAAATGGCAGTAAGCCGGTCTTCATAAGTGTCGAAGAGTTCGAATATAAACTCAGGATGCGAATATAAAAGTTCGATCAGTAGACCCGGCCAGATATCGTTGTTATCTTCCTTCCAAAATAAATAGGCAATGTTCTTATCATCAATAAAAACATGAGGGTCAATTACATTTCCCTTTAAAATTGGGTTTTTAGCTGCGATAAACGGGCCTTCGGGACTAGATGAGGTAGCCATCCCAATACAAAGCTCGTGATCTGTTTTAATACGGGCCACAAAATAAACTCGAAATTCTTTACCGAACTGGTGCATTTCGGCCGCCCAGTAATCACTTACAAATTCCCCGTCCGAAGCCCACTCAGGTTTTTCGCCTTTCGGAAAGACATACCCTACAAATTGCCAGTGTATCAAATCATTGGAACGAAGGATAGGGAAGGACTGGGGAGCATCGTTAGAGGTCACCAAAAGATAATAAAGCGTTCCTTTTTCGTCCTCAACCCGGATAACTGCAGGATCACCGTAACCATGAAGCATTTCGGGATGAAGGTTTTCAATCAGCACCTCGCGATAACGCACATTAGAAACGGATCTTGCAATATTGCGGCGGCGATTTTGAGGAAGCCTTAAACCAAAGTCGTTTGATAAGGACTCGAATAAGTCGAGATAAACATTGTGATCCTGTTGCTCAATTTTATAGCTATGCGTTACATGCGTGCCACTTTCTTTCTCAGATCCAGAAATTTTAAAACCACATTTTTGGTTTTTAACAAACTCGCTTATTTTTATTTTAAATCCAAAGGGAAGTGTTTCTGGCGAGCTTAATGTAATTTCTGTCGGCTTACTGTTTTCTCTCTTTTTCATTAACGCTTCGTATTTGTATAACAAAAACTGGGAGTAGTTGTTATTTGAAATGCCGTCAAACCAATTATTTATGGCTCCATTACTGAAAGGAATTGAGTTTTTGGTGCATATATGTACAGGCCATTACCCCCTGGAGAAAAAATTAATTGACGTTTATTAATGAAAATATCAAATCGATGTTTTAACTATTTTAAAGTGTTAATTTTCTGGTGTTTAATATGACAGCTACGAAGAAATGTAAAATAAATCTCAATCTTCATGTTGCCTTCATCTTACTAGTGTAAACTTGTATTAGCTACTGTGTTAGTATCTTTTTAAACTGAAAAAGCAAAGTGTGGTTAATAGAAGTTCTACCTAAAAACTCTTTTATTATGGGAATCTTTAACGGTTTTTTAAGTCACCCTGCCGAAGTTTCATTAAAACAGATTTCGCTGGAATACGGGCTCATTTTAGTTGATGATGAATACGTTGAAAAAGCTTATAAAGTAAACAGAGATAAGTTTATTCTTACAAATAAGCGTCTTCTTCTGATCGTTCCATGCAAAAGCGATAGAATGGAATACATGTCTATTCCCTATGCAAGTATTCGTAAGTTTTCCAAGGAAGGTACTGATATAATGGATAAGGATGCAAAATTGAAAATATGGCTGAAAGATGAGGCTTTGCCAATTATAAAAGAATTTAAGAATTGCGATGGAATCAACGAAATCTATCAGATCTTAAGCAGATACGTGCTCTAAGTCTGCACCGGTTTATCCTTCTTTTTTATGAACAATCGATCGGTAATTGATCGGCTTTAAACAAAGCCGTCAATTACCTTTTTTAGTTCTGTGGCTTGCAAAACTCCCGATTGTCTCCACTTTACCTGCCCGTCCCGGAATAATATTAATGTCGGTACGCTTTGTACGTGGTAGGAGCTGGCAACCGCAGGATTTTTGTCAATGTCTACTTTCAAAATAGTAGCTTTATTTCCAATCATCCCTTTAACTTGTTCAAGGATTGGAGCCATCATCTTACAAGGACCGCACCATTCGGCAGAAAAATCAACCAATACCGGTTTGCCTGAGTTTAGAATTTCTGAAAACGTTGCCATAACACAAGGTAATATATTGATTAAACCTGTTATTGTTTGATTGGTTTGAAAAGATTAGAGCTAATATACGCTGTATTCCGAGCTGGGTTATTGTTTATTGGGCAGATAAATAGTGAATTCAGATCCTCTGCCTTCTTCACTTTTTACTTCAATTTTCCCATTGTGTCGCTCTATGATGTCTTTTGAAATGTAAAGCCCCAAACCTAAACCCGACTTGTTTACGTTCGATTCGTCCACTCTAAAAAATCTTTCAAATAAACGTGAGAGTTTTTCGGGTGGAATACCAAACCCTTCATCTTTAATCGATAAAGTCGCATATTCCGATGTTAAGGCTGTTTTTACAGTTATTTGGCTTCCTTCAGGGGAGTATTTAAGAGCGTTGGACAATAGATTGCAAATCACTTGTTCCAAACGGTTTTTGTCAGCGCATACCTCAATGTCTTCATCACTTTCAACCTGAATGCGGTGAGTATGTGCTATGGGCTGCAAAACTTGCAAACAATCGTAAACCAGTTGGTTTATTTTGAATGTACTTTTCTTCAAAACCAGCTTCCCTGATTCCATTCCGGATATGTCTAGAAGTTCGTTTATCAGATTAGTGAGTTTGTTTATCTGCAAATCTGCTCTATTTAAAAGAGTTTCATACCAACCCAGTTTATCTGTAGCAGCTTTTCTCTTAAGCGTTTGAATAAAGCCTTTCGCCCCTGTGAGAGGCGTTTTTAACTCATGACTTGCGATGCTCATGAACTCTTCTCGTCTCCGGAGCAACATTGTAATTTCTGCCTTATTTTTAACTTGTTCCAGCTCTAACAACTTTTCTTTACTAACATCGCTTACCGTTATAGATACGCCGGTTAATTTACCCTCGTGATAGACTGGGACGAATTTAGACTCAAACCAATGACTGGAATTTTCATACTCAATGCGTTTTACATCTTTAATATGCTGCCCCTCGAGTGCTTTTTGAAAATTTGATATAAACGGATCTGTTACATTGTTCTTTGTATCCAAAGCGTACTCGAGTATACTATCGCCTGCTTCTAACACTTTCCCATGGAATAGTTTTCCATTATCATACGCCTTTTGATTGAAAAATAAAATCGAATAATCGGGTGCTATAAAAAACCATACGTCATCAGTGCTGTCGAAGATCGATTTAAGAATACTTCCTGTTTTTTCCATTAAGGATGAAAATTGTCTGATACAAAAGTAAAAAAAAAGTAAATTTCCTATCGATTGATTAGATTTCACATAGTCTGATTCAATACATGGGTTAATCGTCGTTTAAACGGCTATCCTAGCTCGTTATCTGCATTTTTTGGCGAGATTGCATGCTGCGGCATAAAATTTCTCTAAATTATTTTCTTTTTCAAGGGATTAAAATCTTATAATGCATCAAAAAATCGTCATTCATGTTAGTAATCAGAAGTCACCAGGAGTTTGAAGAATATTTAGGAAAAGAAATTGGCGTTTCAAATTGGCATACCATCACCCAGGAGCAAATAAATATGTTTTCAGATGCTACCTTAGATCATCAATGGATTCATACCGATACCAAGAGAGCGGAAACCGAAAGTCCGTTTAAGGCTACCATTGCACATGGATATCTTACCCTATCTCTTATCCCGTATTTATGGAAGCAGGTTATTGATATCCAAAATTTAAAGATGGAGATCAATTATGGAATAGAAAACCTTAGGTTCGCTCAAGCTGTAGTTGTAAACAGCGAAGTTCGCTTAAAGGTAAAACTGTCGAATATTATTAATTTAAGAGGCGTGACCAAAGCTACAATTGGCGCCGAACTTGAAGTAAACGGACAGAAGAAACCTGCTTTTACAGCCGAAACAGTGTTTTTATACCATTTTATCGACTAATTCTATTTTACGCTATTATTTTGGTGCCGGTGTTTTTTTAATTTTGACTTTTTAATTTCAACTTATCACTAGCGCACAATGAAGTTTACCTGGTTAAGTAAGTTTGTTCCTGCATGTCTGGTGTTGGGTTTAATCATTTCATGCGGACCGGAAAATGAGAATTTCCCGGTAGTTGGATTCGTTGATGCCTTCGAGGATGCCACTATTGCCCAGGCACGTGCCGGTTTTACCCAAGCTCTGGCTGATAATGGCTTCAGTGAGAAGGATAAAACAGTTGAGATTATCTATCGCAATGCTCAGGGCGATATCCCGACATTAACCCAGATAGTGAATTACTTTGTTTCTGAAAATGTTGATTTAATGGCTACCTGTACAACGCTTTCAACGATTACCGCTTTGCAAAAGACAAAGGGAATTCCGGTGTTCATGATGGTTTCGCCTATACCTGAACGTATGAAAGTAATTGATGCTTCAGGAAAGGAACCTGCTAATTTATATGGGGTGGCAGAAGAACTAGCCTATATTGATACTTCTTTTTCTTTTATCACAAAGATGATTAAGCCGAAAGGAGATAAATTGATAGTGGGCATGATCTACAATCAATCCGAGCCGCAGTCGGTTGATGCTTTAGAACGTATCAAATCTATGGCAGCAAAGTTGAATGTTCAAATAGAAGCGCTTCCGTTAAATAATTCAGGAGATGCTCAGTTGGTAACACAATCGCTGTTGAGCAAGGATATTGATGCTTTTTTTGCAAATCCCGACAATTCTGTTTTTGCATCATTTGAAACGATACTGAAAAATTGCAATCAAAAGAACGTTCCCATTTTTACAAGCGAAGCGGGATTGGTAAAAAGGGGCGCAGTTGTCGCTTTTGGTGCTGATATTTATAAATGGGGATACCAGGCAGGCGAGCAAGCAGCGAAGTTTCTTAAATCCGGTAGAACCCCGGATTTGAAATGGGAAATGGTTAAAACTAGAACCCGGATTTATAATGCTGATGTTGCCAAAAAGTATGGAATCACTATACCGAAAGGTTTTGTAAGCCTTAAATAATAAGCTCTTAAACCCATTTTTAAAACAAAACAATCGCCAGGCTGATTTCATTTAAAATGGACTTTAGCTTTTCAACTTCTTTGCATACAGGCACCAGCGGATTATTAACTCCGATACCTAAACGAGAGTTTCCCCCTCAGTTTCAAGATAAAAGCCGCTTAACGTATTATGCGTCTTTGTTCAATAGCATAGAAATTAACAGCTCTTTCTATAAAGTTCCAATGGCTTCAACTATGCGTAAATGGGCAGAAAGTGTACCCGATGATTTTCAATTTACTTTCAAACTCTGGAAAGAAATCACCCATACCAGGGGATTATTGTTTAAACAGGAGGATCTTGACAATTTCATTGAGGTGATTTCCTGTGTGGGCGACAAAATGGGATGTCTGCTAGTGCAATTTCCTCCTAGTATTAACGTCCAGCATATCCATCAGCTGGAAAAGCTATTATTCGGGTTAAAGATTGCGGATCCCCTGAAAAGGTGGAAAGTTGCCGTCGAGTTTCGCAACAGATCATGGTACGAAGAAAATGTTTATGAACTATTAGATGCGCATCAGGCAGCTATGGTTTTTCAGGATTTACCAGCATCTTCGGGGCCGCTTATCGAAACTGCCGAATTTATATACCTGAGGTTTCATGGTCCGAATGGAGGTTACAGGGGTAGTTATCCTGACGATTTTCTATCAGAATATGCCGGATATATAAAAGATTGGCAAGAGGATGGAAAGGATGTTTATGCTTATTTTAATAACACCATGGGAGAGGCGGTTAAAAATCTGATTACATTAAATGGATTTGTAAAGGCTGCTGCAGAATCTTAAGCTAACCCAATCTCTTTGGCTAGATATACATCCTGTAAAGAATGAAGCAGTTTAACACCTTCATCCATTGGTCGTTGAAATGCTTTTCTGCCCAGAATTAAGCCCATGCCTCCCGCTCGTTTGTTAATAACAGCACTTCTTACCGATTCCGCCAGGTCCGATTCACCTTTTGATTCTCCACCAGAGTTTATTAATCCGGCCCGGCCCATATAGCAGTTAATCACCTGGTAACGACATAGGTCGATCGGATGGTCTGAGCTTAGTTCATTATACATCTTCGGATCGCTTTTTGAGAAATTAATAGCGGTAAACCCCCCATTGTTCTCTGGCATTTTTTGCTTAATGATATCTGCTTGTATGGTCACCCCAATATGATTTGCCTGCCCGGTTATGTCGGCTGCCATCTCATAATTTACAGAGTCTTTTTTGAAACCATTATTGCGGGTATAGCACCATAAAACACATGCCATTCCAAGGTTATGTGCTTCCTCAAATGCCTCAGCTACATCAATGATTTGTTTGTTTGAATTTTCAGAACCGAAGTAAATTGTAGCTCCAACCGCAACCGCACCCAGGTTCCAGGCGTCTTTAACGCTGCCGAACATTATTTGATCGTGTTTGGTAGGGAAGGTCAACAGCTCATTATGATTAATCTTTACCAGAAAAGGGATTTTATGAGCATACTTTCTCGAGAGCATGGCCAGATTGCCAAATGTTGTAGCTACCGCATTGCATCCGCCCTCTATTGCTAATCGGATAATATTCTCCGGGTCAAAATAAATAGGATTTTTGGCAAAAGAAGCACCTGCTGTGTGCTCTATTCCTTGATCAACAGGAAGAATGGAAAGATATCCCGTGTTTGCGAGTCGGCCGTTTCCGTATAATGCCGCCAGACTTCTTAACACTTGTGGGTTTCTGTTACTTAACGCAAACACTTTGTCGATAAAGTCAGCAGAAGGAACGTGAAGTAAATCTTTCGAAAGGGTTTTGCTTTGGAAGCCTAATAAATATTCTGCTTCGTCCCCAAGTAATTTTTCTATTTCCTGGATGTTCATTGTGGTTATTTTGCATTTAAACAGGTTATTCGGCTTATTGTTGAGCTTAATAGAAAATACGAAAAATATCAAAAAAACAGAGGTTTGACCGCACTTGTCCTGGCAGTTCAGCAACGCAAGGTAGAAGCGATTGAATCATTAGAAGGACAGATTTCGAAAAAATAGTCTTCTCCGGTTTATTAGTAATCAATATCCTGAGCCTAACCTGATATGACTTTTCATCTTTTTGTTTGTTGAAAGGTATTCTGAAAACTAAAAATGTTTCAAATCATTTTATTGTTTAATTTTTCATTATACCTTCGGGGGCACGATTTGCATAGAAAAGTTGATTGGTTTTTCTTTAATCTATATTATTTGATTTTTAAATTTTATAATTATTCCCTTGAAAATAGCAGTTCTTAGAGAGCGAAAGGAACCTGAAAACCGGGTCGCGCTTACTCCAAATGTTGTAAAATCGCTTGTAAAAGCAGGTTTTACCTGTAACATAGAAACTGGTGCAGGTAATGCAAGTGGTTTTTACGATTCTGCCTACGAAAGCGCAGGGGCGAGTATCTTTACAGATAAAAATTTAGCATTGTCCGAAGCAGAGATTCTGCTTAAAGTTAACGCCCCCCTTATTGATGAGGTGTTAAGTTTAAAAGAAGGATCGGTAATCATATCTTTTTTACACGCCTATACAATTCCTGAAGTTGTAGAAGCTTGTTTGTCGAAGAAGATTTCTGCATTTGCAATGGATGCGGTTCCTCGTATTTCGCGTGCACAGAAAATGGATGCGTTAAGCTCTCAGGCTAATCTTGCGGGGTATAAATCTGTACTTTTAGGGGCTAACGCTTTAGGTAAGATATTTCCTTTAATGATGACTGCTGCTGGTACGATTACTCCTGCACGCGTGCTCATTTTTGGTGCCGGAGTTGCAGGCTTGCAAGCGGTAGCTACTGCTAAGCGGCTTGGTGCATTGGTTGAGGTTACCGATGTTCGGGCTGAAACGAAAGAACAGGTGGAATCTTTGGGCGGACGTTTCCTGGAAGTCCAGGCCGAAGGCGTAGAAACCGTGGGTGGTTATGCCAAAGAGGTATCTACAGAATATCTGCAAAAACAAAAGGAACTTATTTCAAAGCACATTGCCGAGGCCGACATTGTTATTACAACAGCTCTGGTAATTGGTAAAAAAGCTCCTGTTTTGGTGACGGAAGAGATGGTGAAAAGCATGAAGCCAGGCTCGGTGATTGTAGATATGGCTGTAGAAAGCGGTGGTAACTGCTCTTTAAGCGAATTTAATACCACTGTCGTAAAACATGGCGTGACAATTATTGGACAGGCAAACCTCCCTTCGATGGTTGCGGTAAATGCCAGCGAATTGTATGCGGTCAATATTAGTACGCTCTTGCTTCATTTGGCAAATAAAGATTCATTCAAGTGGGAGATGGAAGAGGATATTACCAAAGGCTCCCTAATTACACATCAGGGAAATATAGTTCACCAATTTACACAGGAAATTCTTAACAAGAACAAAGTATGAATGCAGAAACTCTAATAGTATTGCTGTACGTACTGGTATTGGCCAGTTTCGTCGGCTTCGAATTGATTGCTAAAGTACCTCCAACTTTACATACTCCTTTAATGTCAGGGTCGAATGCAATCTCCGGAATTACCATAGTAGGAGCGATCGTTGCAGCAGGCCCGGCCGATGCTTCGATGAGTAAAATTCTGGGAATTGCCGCTTTATTCTTAGCTACATTGAATGTGGTTGGAGGATATGTGGTTACCGACAGAATGTTGAGAATGTTTAAAAAGAAAAAATAGTTCATGAACAACGATCTAATAATAAAAATTGCTTACTTAATTGCTTCGGTGTTGTTTATTATCGGCATTAAAATGCTGGGCAAAACCTCCACAGCTCGCCGTGGAAATATGCTTAGCGCAGTAGCTATGCTTATTGCTGTTTTAGTAACTCTGCTCGATAGACAGGTTTTAAGCTTTACCGAAATTTTCATCACTATAATTATAGGCTCAGCAGTGGGTACGTTCGCCGCCCGAAAGGTTGAAATGACACAAATGCCTGAGATGGTTGCGCTTTTAAACGGTTTTGGCGGTGCATCATCTGTTTTGGTTGCAACGTCCGAGTATTGGCGCCAGGCTGATAATTCAGCATTAACGATGGATGCCATAGTTGCTATAACGGTAGTGCTAAGTGTCATTATCGGTGCGGTAACTTTTACAGGTTCAATGGTTGCATTTGGAAAGTTAAAAGGGCTTATAAGCGGAAGAGCTATAACTTTTAAAGGTCAGCATTTAATTAATGCGTTGCTTTTGGTAATCATTATTTTTATGTGTGTGATGATTGTGCTTAATCCCAATATGGAAGCCTGGATGCTTGGAGTTCTGTTTCTAGGGCTACTTCTTGGTGTATTGGTGGTTATCCCTATCGGAGGCGCGGATATGCCTGTTGTTATATCCCTTCTTAACTCGTATTCAGGTATTGCAGCCTGTGCAACTGGTTTTATTTTAAATAACCAGGTTCTAATAATTGCTGGTGCCCTGGTAGGTACTTCGGGAATTATTCTTACGCAAATTATGTGTAAAGCGATGAACCGTTCTTTAACCAATGTGCTTTTAGGAGGATTTGGCCAAACAGCCGGAACATCATCAGGAAGCGGTCAGGATATTATAGTTAAAGAAGTAGGTGTGGAAGAAACCGCAATGCTTTTTGATTCTGCATCGTCCGTTATTATCGTTCCAGGATATGGAATGGCTGTAGCGCAGGCTCAGCATGTGGTCAGAGAGCTTACAGATCTTCTCGAAAAGAAAAATATTTCTGTGAAATTTGCCATTCATCCGGTTGCCGGCCGTATGCCCGGACATATGAATGTGCTTCTTGCAGAAGCTAATATTCCGTATGATAAGCTAATAGAAATGGACGATATTAACGAAGAGTTTGCCAATACAGATATCGCTTTAATTATTGGTGCGAATGACGTTGTGAATCCTGCTGCGAAAACTAATCCTCAAAGTCCGATTTTTGGAATGCCGGTATTAAATGCAGATAAAGCACGCACGGTTATAGTTTCAAAAAGAAGTATGAACGCTGGCTATGCAGGCATCGAGAATGAGCTGTTCGGATATCCTAATTGCCTTATGCTATTTGGTGATGCTAAGGCTACAATGGCTAAAGTGGTTGGCGAGCTGAAAGAAATGTAGCGTGCCTTAATCGAAACACAAAAATGCCGGTCTCTTCAGATCGGCATTTTTTGTATTCTTAAGCCTGAAATAAAAAAACAGCGTCGTTCAAAGCCGCTGCCACAGGACCTAAAATTTAATATTGCCCCTCAGCTCTCCGCCAGGTATTGTAGAACTGTGGATATTTAAATACCATTTACCAGCCAATAATTGATTTACTTCTTCATCTGTAAGCACACGCGTTGTGCCGGAAATAGAGCCTGAACTGGCTGTGGTAAATCCTGTGATGCCTATCACCGGTGGCGAACTTTTAGTATCTGAACCATCTGCAGCTCCGTGGAAATGCATGTTGGTAGTAGTAGCCGTCGAAGAGCCCAGTTGCCAGGTCATAGTATAAGTTATGATTTTCGTGTCTGGATTGAAATTTACTTGCGCGCTGCCAGTACCGGTGCTCGAATTTGTAGGGACTTCCTGGCTTCCGGAGAGTTGAACAGTCACTTTTTTTGTATTATCAACTGGATCTCTGTCCTTTTTACAGGCAGAGAACGACAGGAAGATAACAAGAGGTACTGCGATGGCAGTAAAAGTTTGCTTTTTTAAGATAGGTTTCATATACGTAGTTTATTAGCAGGTACGTTTAGTTTGGAAGGAGGTTGCCTGCATCTGATTTTTTTTCGCTAAATATCCATAATCCTAGTCCTCCCATTATTTGAATTGTAGCATTTCTGTTTGCTCGGAAAGATAAGTCGAGTGCAAACCGGGCAGTGAATTAACACCAACAGGCTTCAGTCATTTTCCATAAAAGAGAAGAACATGTGATCGGGATATGCTATTTTCGCCTCTTTATATGGAAATCATTACAAATCTACTCGACTTTTTACTTCATATTGATTCGCACTTAAGTGAGATAATTACGAACTATCGTGTATGGACATACCTCATTCTTTTTTTGATAATTTTTGCTGAAACGGGACTGGTAGTAACTCCATTTCTTCCCGGTGATCCTTTGTTGTTTGCTGCAGGAGCTTTGGTCGCAGCAGGCGGAACAGGACTAAATATTTACCTTCTTGCTTTGATCTTATTCATTGCGGCTATATCAGGCAATTTTTTAAACTATTTAATAGGAAGTTTAAGTGGATCGAAGATCTTTAAGCCTGACAATAAAATTTTAAAACTTGAGTATTATACAAAAACAAAGGTTTTTTTTAGAAAGCATGGAGGAAAAGCGGTGATCTTCAGCCGGTTTTTTCCCGTTTTACGCACCTTCGTTCCTTTTGTAGCCGGGGTAGGACAAATGCGTTTTGGATTGTTTTCCATGTATAATGTTTTAGGCGCATTGTTATGGGTGGTCAGCCTGGTTTTTCTGGGATACTTCATTGGCAATATTCCTTTAATTAAGGATAACTTTAGCGTTGTGATTTTAATTATCACCTTGGTTACCACAGTTCCTCCAATTATTGCAGCGATAACCAGCAAATCCCGCACGCGGAGACCGATAATTACAGAATAACACTTTCAAGTATTCCGCTGAGGTAATTAGTGCCTTTCGGCTGATTTGATATCAAGGTCGGCAATCTGCTTTTTATATTCAGCAGGGAGAATAGCGTCTCTCAGAAGTCCTTCAAGCTTGAAGTTGCGTGCAAATTTATAAGCTTTTAATACCGGACGAAGTAGCGGGATTTTCCCTAAGGAAAGTAACACATTTACTCTGGCGGGTACAATCAAAATCTGGGCTTGTATTAATAAATTATACCTTATTATTCCAAGGTGGCGCCGATATTGTTTGTAAAGGTCACCGGTGAACTTGCTGTAAATAAGGTCGCTTTCCATGTGCTCTTTACGCATAGCGAGCCATTCATCATAATTTGTCGGTAACCCTGTAATATTCATTCGCTGACCGACGCGAAAAAATACGTCAAATACCTCAATTTTTTCATCTTCAGTAAGTTTTCTTTCGAGTACTTCAAAAGATCTGATAGAATAGTCGATCAACATAAAAAGAACGTCGCGATAAGCCCAATCAGGGATTGCGCTCCTACGTCTTGTTTCGACATTCTTATGTATTGCATTGATTTTATCAATTGCCTGAATGGCATCATTATATTCGGAAAATACAATCTGTCTAGCGTAAGCCACAGTGGAAAATAATCGTCCCAGCGGATCTGCCGGAAGACGACCGGTAAAATATAGCCAGTCGACAGCTTTGTTTAATGCAAACTCAGCAGAAGCTCCGGCAAATATGAAGAGTATAGTATCTCCTTTGCCCCAAATCTTTCTGACTATTGAATCCTTATCTACAAAAAAAGCCATACATTATTTTCTTGCGGGATTTTTGCTCTTGAAAATTTTAATTTTTCAATGCCAAATACCAGTAAAATACCCAATGTATATGCCAAAATATCAAACCACGAAAATGAATTTCCTATTAAAATATTAGCAATTTTTGAGTTGGCTAAGCCAATGTGATTAACCACATTAAAAAACTGCAGGGTTTCAACCAAATATGAAAACAGCAGGACGGCTAACGCTGTAGGGGTTACCGGCAAATTGATGACGCTTTTTATCAGACAGTAGAGTAGGATCACTACAAGCAGGTCTCCGCCGTAAGGACGAATGATTTCATCGTTTGTAAACAGGGCAATAAATACTTCGACGAGTAATAAGAACATCGCGACCATGAGATAATTTCTGTGGAGTTTGAACATATTGTATGTGGATTACCAGGAATTAAATAGAAGCAGTAAAAAGTTTACTGCTTCTATTACGTTTATTAGGCTGACTCTGCGATCGGTGTGTTCTTTCCCCATTCGATTTTTGCCGATAAATACATCATTACCGCAACTATAATGAACAGTCCCACACTTCCAAATAGTAAGGCCAAATCCTGTAATTGGATGATGACAAAAATAAAGCTGTAAAAAATGCTCAGAATACCCGCGAAAACAATAGCCGGTTTCCTGTTTTTCAACAGAGAAGCGATAAATATTCCAATCAGAGCGACTGTAGCGACGGAGGAAATAAGATAAGCAATATTAAATCCGACCCGCTCGCTAAAGGATAACAACAATGTATAATAAATAGTCATAGCGGCGCCAATGAGAACATATTGCAGAAGATGGACTTTTCGCTTGTTTAGAAGTTCTGTGAAGAAAAGCGAAATAAAAGTCAGGAGAATAATCAAGATTGCATACTTAGCCGAGCGCATTGTTTTTTGGTACTGATCTACCGGCAAGATGAATTTTACACCAAACGAGGCATCATTGCCTGCTGTATTCACAACTCCGGTGTGCATCACTGCATTCTCTTCGACCCATTGTTGCGGGAAAGGCCTGTTAAAGTATGGCATTTTCCAGGTCGCGGTAAAGCTGTCCTTTGTAATTTTGCGATCTTCGGGCAGATAACGCCCTGTAAAGCTTGGATTATTCCATTTCCCTTCTATTTTAACTGTTGTTGTTTTACCCAAATGCGTAAAGTTCAGATCGCTGCTTCCCCGTAGATCCAGATCGAAGCTAAAGTTTAGGGCGGTGTTTCGCCCCTGACTTAGGTCGGGTAAAATTATCAGATTGTTTTTGAAGAGTTTTAAGGAACTAAAGTCTGGCTCGACATCATAAACCGCATTCCCCAATTTTATGGAAGGATTGTTTTTAAGCCCTTTTAGATCGCTTACGCCAATGTCTAATTTTACTTTGTCCCACAAAATCATACCTGGGTCAATGCCAGACTTCTTTAATTCAAGCGGACTGAATTTTCCGTTTATACGAAGCTTCGTATTATAGACCACAGCATCAAAAATTCCCCGATGAAGGACTTCAGGTTCAACCTTACTGATGATGTTTAACGTTTCCGGAAGAATGTAAATGTTTGTTAAGACTTCCCGGTAAGAGATCTTGCCCATCGCATCCTTTTGTTTAACGAGTGTTTTGTAAGGAAGTACCATCACCGGGCCTTCCACCAGCTGACTTCCAGACCATTTATCGGATATTTCCTTTATTACCTCATCTTGCCTTGCCTGTCGTTCTAATATAAGATCCTGTATCCAGCTGGCGGGAATAAGCAAAAGTAATGTTAGGATTCCGATAAGAGCTAGTTTGATTAATACAGATTCTCCGAACCATGCTATTAATCCATTTTTTTCTGTTTCCATGTTGTTTTGTTTATTTAAAAGTACTTTGAAATTCAAAGTAATTGAATAAAAAAATATTAAGTTTTCTGTTGTTTGATTAAATTTTCGAGAGCTTCAAGGTGGTTCTTAAAAGCTTCCCTGCCTTTTGCTGAAGCCGAGTACTGGGTATTGGGTTTGCGACCCACAAAGCTTTTGTTCACCAGGATGTATTCTTCTTTTTCCAGAGCCTTTAAATGAGATGCAAGATTTCCGTCCGTCACATTCAAAAGTTCTTTCAGAGAGTTAAAATCATAATTCTCATTGGCAACCAATACGCTCATAATTTGAAGGCGAATACGGTTTTCAAAAGCTTTATCGAACTGTTCTAATACGTTCTTCACTGATTATATCTAAAATGCATGATAGATCCGTACAAAATATGGAGAAGACCGAAACCGATCACCCAGAACACTATACCAAAGCCCGGAAGGAGGGCAGCAAGTAAACCCAATATAATTTCACATAAGCCAAGCCATTTTACATCTGTAAAGGTATAATGACTTGCTGCCACGAGTGCCAGTCCGTAAAATATCAAACACGCAGACGCTATGATACCGTAATGACCTCGTAACAATAAAATCAAAATAAAAAGTCCTCCTGTAACTAAAGGGATCGACATATTCATTACCAATCGTCTACTTACCGGATTCCAAAAGTTCTCTCTTTTTTTTCGTGCCTGTCGAATAGTAAGCCAGATTCCTGTAAGTATCGATAAAACCAATACAACGATGGCTACAAGAGATAGCTTCCATAAAACCGTGCCGTCGTTGATGAAATACTCTCTGTACCGCAATCCACCATTTTCAGGATAAACGATTTTATACCCTACAAAGGCACCTATAAGGGCATAAATACCCGCCAAAATTCCTGAAAGGCCACTTAAGGAAATAAATTTGGTCGACCGCTCCATCAGATTTCTGATTGAGCTCAATTCCGTGTAAATATCTTTTTCTTGCATTTAAAAGAACTTTGTATTTCAAAGTAAGTCAATATAATTGGATTGTGCAAATAAAAATTAAAAGAGGGTTGAATTGTATCTTCTTGAATCATCCCTTATATTTTAAAACTTTCCGTCCTAAAGAAGCTTAGTAATTAGTACAATCTATAATTGAAAAACATGTCTCATCTTAAAGAAAGGAACTTTTATGCTAGCAATGAATTTTCGCGGGCCATTCAGGGTACGCATTGATCAAAAACCGTATCCGAAAATACTTCACCCAAATGATGCGATCGTGCGGGTGACCCGCTCATGTATTTGCGGTTCGGACCTGCATTTGTACCATGGCCTGGTTCCCGATACCCGGGTAGGATCGACCTTCGGTCATGAGTTTATTGGCGTTGTGGAAGAAATAGGCTCGTCGGTCGAAAAATTAAAAGTAGGGGATAATGTAATGGTGCCTTTTAATATCTCCTGTGGTAAATGTGCATTCTGCAAGCAGGAGCTTTATGGCAATTGTCACGAATCAAATCCTGAGGCGACAGCAGTTGGAGGAATATTTGGCTATTCGCATACCGCAGGTGGGTACGATGGCGGACAGGCAGAATATGTACGTGTTCCGTACGCCGATGTTGGCCCTACTATTATACCTGAATGGATGGATCCGGATGACGCCGTTCTGTTAACGGATGTTGTACCTACCGGTTACCAGGCGGCAGAGATGGGCGGCATTCAGACGGGGGACACAGTAGTAGTTTTTGGTGCCGGGCCAATCGGTATTATGGCAGCAAAATGTGCATGGCTGTTCGGAGCGGGCAGGGTCATTGTGATAGATCACCTGGATTACCGTTTGGAGTTTGTCCAAAAGTATGCACAATGCGAAGTGTATAATTTTAAATCTTTAGAAGATCCTGTAGTTTTTATAAAAAAGATTACGGATTCTTTGGGTGCCGATGTTTGTATTGATGCGGTAGGGGCTGAAGCGGCCGGGAGCGGTATGCAAACTATACTGGGTCGTAAAATGGCGCTTCAGGGCGGATCAGCAACAGCGCTGCATTGGGCAATAAACTCGGTAAAAAAAGGCGGGATTGTTTCTATAGTAGGAGTTTATGGGCCGATTGATACCTTGATCCCGATAGGAAATGTGGTAAATAAGGGGATAACAATCCGGGCCAATCAGGCATCGGTGAAGCGCTTGGTTCCCAGATTGATTGAGCATATTCAGAAAGGTCATTTAAATCCAAAAGAGATAATTACACATCGTATTCCGCTGGAAGAAGTGGCGGAAGGATATCATATCTTTTCCGCTAAGCGCGATAATTGTATAAAAGCAGTTCTAATTCCACCATCGGCGAGAGCCTAAAAAACTACATTATGAAAGACAGTTCAGATTTTAAAAACATACCAGAGACGGATCACACGAATATAAAGGGCTGGGGTTCCGACGCTAATCCGGAAAACGATCCTACCTATCCAATGAAAAAGCGGACAAATGAAGAACATGAAGGATATAGCTGGGAACGGCCACCACAGCAAGCCCCGGATGTTGAAATTCTTCATTCTAACGAGCGTCCAAATATTACTGCGGTTTTTGGAAACTCTGTCCCTCCATCAGGCTTAAGCGGCAAAATCCGCAGGTATGCCTTTAAATACAGTGAGTCCAGCTATGGCCATTGGTTGCCCTTGATGCTTGCTGATAGGATCAATGTATTTGAAGGTATACTCGATGATTTGAAAAAAGGGCATGTTCCCAATTTTTTCGCCGAGCGCGGATGGACTGCGGAATGGAAATATAACAGGGAGAATTTTGTGAAAAATGTTGCAGTTGGTGTTTTAGTTACATCTGCCGTTATTGCAACTGCAGTGATTTTGCGAAAAAATACTAAGTCGAGAGTTGGGATAAAGTCTTGATGCTCAAATAAATTTTAAATAATAAAGCCTCCTAACCGAGGCTTTATTATTATGTACTTTTGCCCGATAAACGTCGTTAAAGGTTTTTTATCATAATATGAATTTAATTCGAACGTATTTTTCTGCAGGGTTTATCCTGTTTTTGATGTTAAATACAGTTTTGGCTCAAAGCTTACAAAATCAGCAAAGCAAACCAACCGGGATATCTAAAGCGTTCAGGGTTGTACTCGATCCCGGTCATGGCGGTAAAGACAGCGTAACCCGTGCGAATGGTTTTTATGAGAAAGACATCGTACTGAATATTGCTAAAGAAATAAAAGATCACCTTAACAAGAGCGGCTTTGAAGTTATAATGACTCGTGAATCGGATGAGTTTATTTCTCTTTCAGACAGAGCTGCAGTAAGCGGAGATGTTTTTATATCGCTGCATGCCAATAGTGTTGCTGATACCATCGGGCCGAGTGTTCGGTCAATGATAAAAGGCATGGAAATATATACAGGAAAAAATACTCAGAACAACAATGAGTTAAAGACCAGGAGTAAGGCCTTAGCGTCTATATTTCAAATACAACTGTCGGCTCTTGAGGGAATTAGTTCGAGAGGAATTAAAGAGAAACAACTGGCTGTTTTGACCCAAAACCAATCGGCAGCTATTTTAATAGAGCTTGGTTATCTGACCAACGAAGAAGATCTGGCGTTTTTAACCAGCAAAGATAATTACAAACAAATAGCCGAAGCGTTTAGTAAAGCATTGAAAGCTTACCAATCCAAATAAGTCCCTTTCCGGGCAAAACTCCTTAATAAAAAAGAAAAACTTGTCACCATATTTTCAGAAACTTTTAGATCTTCTTCACATTGAACGGGAAGCAGATCTTCGTTCTTATCAGCAATTAACACAATCCACTTCAATTGCCGACCGGCGTAGTGCAGGTTTAACCTGGTATCCGATCGCTATCCGGAACACCGAAATGAGTAGGGGCGACTATCTTACGGTTGAAGTTGAGCGAACCACGCATCAGGATGTAGCACATCAGCTTCGTTTTGGTGCTTCCGCTGTGCTTTTTTCTAATCATGATCCCAAGAATGATAGGGTAGAAGGAGTTGTTACTTTTCAGACAGGCAACCGTTTGAAAATCACTTTGCGCACAGAAGAACTTCCGGATTGGGCAAGCGATGGAAAACTTGGAGTTGAAGTCCTGTTTGATAACAACACCTACGATGAGATGCAGAGCGCTGTTAAAGAAGCCGCCAAACGGAAGGAAAACACACAGGAGGGGCAACTGATAAAAATTCTAACCGGCGAGCAAAAGCCATCTTTTAGGAGCGATATTCCATCTTTCAATGTTTCCGGACTGAATGTATCCCAGCAAGAAAGCCTCAACAATATTCTGTCGGCACGCGAACTTGCAATTGTGCATGGTCCGCCAGGAACCGGTAAAACAACCACCCTGGTTCAGGCAATTAAAGCTTTATTTAAACAGGATGGGAAACGGATTTTGGTTGTGGCGCCCAGCAATACTGCGGTAGATTTATTAACAGAGAAGCTTGCTGACGAAGGGTTGAATGTGCTTAGGGTTGGAAATCCGGCCCGGGTATCTGATAAATTGATGTCGCTTACGCTGGATAGTAAAATGTCTGAACATAGCAGCATGAAAGAAATCAAGGGCTTGAGAAAGCAAGCCAACGAGTTTCGAAATATGGCTCACAAGTATAAACGGAACTTCGGCAGGGCCGAACGGGAGCAGCGTAAAGCCCTGTTCGATGAGGCCCATAAAATAATGAAAGAGGTGGGTAATACTGAGCAATATATTCAGGATGATCTTTTAGCTAAGGCGGAAGTAATCACTGCCACGCTGGTAGGTTCCAACCATTATACGGTTCGTGAATTAAACTACCATACCCTGGTTATTGACGAGGCTGCGCAGGCCCTTGAACCCGCCTGTTGGATCCCAATTCTTAAAGCTCAAAAAGTAATCCTTGCCGGAGATCATTTTCAGTTATCACCTACGATAAAATCCGATCAGGCTGCAAGCAAGGGCTTAAATGTGACTTTGCTCGAAAAATGCGCTGATCTGCACCCTGAATCCGTGGTTCTTCTTCAGGAGCAATACCGCATGCATAGCGATATAATGGGTTATTCATCGCAGGTGTTTTACCAAAATAAGCTTCAGGCACACGCTAGTGTGGCTAACCATCTGATGTTTTCGGGGGATATTTCGCTGAATTTTATCGATACAGCAGGTTGTGGTTTCGACGAGAAACTTGAAGGAGCAAGTTCCACTAATCCTGACGAAGCAGTGTTTTTAATGAAACATTTGAGCAACTATGTAGATACATTAAAGGCTAGCGAAACGCTAAATGGGTTTCCGGGTATCGCTGTCATTTCTCCTTACAAAGAACAGATCAACGTGCTCAAAGATCTGTTGGTCAACTCTCCAGTATTAATGCAACACGCTGATAAAATATCGGTGAATACCATTGATAGTTTTCAGGGACAGGAACGGGACGTGGTTTATATCAGCCTGACACGCAGTAATCCGGAAGGAAGTATTGGATTTCTCTCCGACATCCGCCGGATGAACGTAGCAATGACCCGTGCCCGCAAGAAATTAGTTATAATCGGCGACAGTGCCACACTTTCCCGCCTGTCATTCTATGCAGATCTGATAGCTTATGCGGAGCAAAAAAGCGGATACAAAAGTGCCTGGGAATTTATGTAGGCATTAGTATATCCGCTCTCCTCAAATTTTTATCCTTTTATTACATTCAGCCATGCCTGGGCCATCAGTTCTGCGCCAGCTATACTTGGATGCACACCATCAGGAGCCCAATAAGATCCGGGAGCAGTTTTTAAGGCTTTGTCGAAGATTTTTTGGTAAGGGATGAATGCAGCATCAAATTCATTTGCCAGCTCGTGCGCAGCATTCTGATATTCTCCAAAGGCCGGAAACCACTTGTTGTCAACCGCTGACCCTAGTATTGCGAAAGGCTCTGCGATAATAAGCTTTACATCCGGCAATTTTTCTTTTGTACGCTGAAGTAATGCCCGGTAATCGTTTCTGTAAATTTCTAAAGTTCCTTTGTATCCGCTTTTCAGTAAATGCCAATAATCGTTAACACCGATCAGGATACTTAGAACATCTGGTTTCAAATCGATGGCATCCGCGTCCCAGCGTTCTGCCAATTGATATACCTTATTTCCGCTTATACCGCGGTTATAAAACCGAAGGTTTTTTGAAGGATTGTTATTCAGTAATTCGGCTGTAGCTAGAAAGGAATATCCGCCGCCCATGGCTTTTTGCGAGTTCGCATTTGTGTCGGTTCGTACGCGCCCTGCATCGGTAATAGAGTCGCCCTGAAACAAGACAACATCATCGGTTTTAAGCGTTATTTTTTTTGATTTTTGCTCTGCTATTGCAGATAAGGCTATTTCGGGAATGGTTAAAGTTGCTAAACCACCAAGAGCAACTTTCGTTAAGAATGATCTTCTTCCGGATTGATTAGTTTTCATCCAGCAAGTTATTAAAAACCTGATAATTTTTAATTATTAAGTTTTTGCTGTTTAAACCGCATTATTTCCCTTCCGATAATGGAGACCACTCCGTTCGTAAAAGGCCCGTCAATTTGCTCCCACTCGTTGTCATCGTTTAATTGAACACAGGTAATCATGTTATCATCTTCGTATACCAAATATTGATGATACGAGGGAACAACTTTCAGCATTTGTGGACCTCTTTCGTCAATCGCAGCTTCAATGAAGAAAGCCGGATCTTTTTTAAAAGTTTTTCCCAATGGTTCCTCTTCTTCCATAAATACCTAAACATCAAAGCCTCAATAATTGTTGACGAGAATTATATAGAAAATTCATTTATACTTGTTTATGAGATCTAAGCTAGTAATATTAACCGGTGCAGGCATTTCGGCGGAGAGCGGTCTGCAAACTTTTCGCGATTCGGATGGGCTTTGGGAGGGATATGACGTTTACGATGTTGCCACCCCCGAAGCCTGGGAGCGTAACCCGGCTTTAGTGCAGGATTTTTATAATATGCGTCGAAAGAGTGTGCTTGAAGCTAAACCTAATGCAGCTCATTATGCGTTAACTCAGCTTGAAGATAAGTATGATGTCATTATCATCACTCAAAACGTAGATAACCTCCATGAACGCGCAGGTTCCAAAAATGTGATTCATCTGCATGGTGTAATCACTAAATCACAATCGAGTATCAATGCAGATTTAGTTTACGATATTGAAGGCTGGGAACTGAAGATGGGAGAGACCTGTGAATTAGGGTCGCAGCTCCGTCCGCATGTTGTATGGTTCGGCGAGGCAGTGCCTATGATCGAAAACGCTATTCAAATTGCATCGCAAGCAGATATTTTTGTAATTATCGGTACATCTTTGGCAGTTTACCCTGCCGCAAGTTTGATAGATTATGTACCTTATTCTTCTCCTAAAATTATAATTGACCCCCATACAGCTCCGGTTGGAGGCATTCATGATTTGAAAATCATAAGGGAAACGGCCGGGACGGGTGTTCCCAAGCTTGTGCAGGAGCTTTTAATTTAATATGGAAGGCTGTCTCAGGTATGAGACAGCCTTCCATATTATTGCTCGTTTCTTTTCAATCCGTATTTTTCGATTTTACTGTACAGGTGACTCCGTTGAATGTCAATATCATCAGCAGTTTTAGACACGTTCCAGTTGTTTTTCTCAAGCTTATATTTGATATACTCTTTTTCAGCATAATCTTTATATTCCTGGAAGCTGGCAAATTGATCGTAATTGGTTGAAGGTTGAGCCTGTGTCGCAGGAGTAGTTCCTGTTGCATGACTTACAGGCTGAGCTGCAGAAGGATTGGCAAAGGTGCGTACATCACTCTCAGTAATTACTTTATCACTCAGGATGATCAACCTCTCAACCATGTTTCGCAGCTCGCGGATATTTCCCGTCCATGGAAGGGCTTTCAACGTTTCCATAGCTCCTTCACTAAACTTCTTGGTCGGCATTCCGTACTCATTGCAAATTTCTTCGCAAAAGTTTCCAGCAATTAGTGGAATATCGTCCTTCCGCTCGGCTAAAGAAGGTACGTGAATCAGAATTACACTTAGGCGATGAAACAAGTCCATCCTAAAGTTTCCTTCTTCAATTTCTTTTAACAGATCTTTATTGGTAGCCGCAACAACACGCACATCAACATCAATTTCTTTTTCTCCGCCAACTCGTGTTATTTTGTTTTCCTGCAAGGCACGTAGCACTTTGGCCTGAGCAGAAAGGCTCATGTCGCCAATTTCATCCAGAAATAACGTGCCCCCGTTTGCTTGTTCGAACTTGCCTATCCGTTGTTTAACGGCCGAGGTGAATGAACCCTTCTCGTGACCAAATAATTCGCTTTCTATTAATTCGGAAGGTATAGCAGCACAATTTACTTCGATAATGGGGCCATTTGACCTATGCGATTTTTCATGAAGCCAGCGGGCTACCAGCTCTTTCCCGCTACCATTTGCTCCGGTAATTAAAACCCTCGCATCCGTGGGGGCAACCCTGTCGATCGTATCTTTAATTTTTCTGATGGCCGGCGAATCACCGAGCATCTCTCTGACCTTGCTTACTTTCCTTTTTAAAACTTTAGCCTCGGTTACAAGGTTCCCTCTTTCAAGGGCGTTTCGCACGGTAATTAATAGTCTGTTTAGATCAGGTGGTTTTGAAATGAAATCGTAAGCTCCTTTTTTACTGGCTTCGACTGCGGTTTCGATGGTTCCATGACCGGAGATCATAATGAAAGGGATGTCGGGTTTAACGGCGAGTGCTTCAGAAAGCACTTCCATTCCATCCATTTTATTCATTTTGATATCACAAAGAACCAGATCGTAATTGTCTTTTTTTATCCGGTCCAGTCCTTCAATCCCATTATCTACATCTTCAACTTCATAATCTTCGTACTCAAGTATTTCTCGCAGCGTGTTGCGAATAGCGCGTTCGTCGTCAACAATTAGAATTTTTGCCATAATGATTCTTAAGCTTTCAAACGCAATGTCAGCATAATTGTTTGCTTATTGTATACAAATATATACAGTTTGGGAAAAAATATTTTGAGCTTGCTGCGTTTGAGAATTACAAAAAGAAAGCCCTTCCCTGAGGGAAGAGCTTAATAAGTTTCACAGGCCTGTAAGCCGGGTTCTGTTCCGTAAACGGTTTCTATCATTTATCTGGTTGTACCATTGCTGGCACAATCTAACGGCCTACCCATCCCGACAAAAGATTTTCATCTTTAAGGAGCGAGCAACTCCTGGTTCGGGACTTATTTGGCCTTTCAACTCCCGGGGTTTACCGCGATGCATGTCGCCATACAAAGCCGTGAGCTCTTACCTCACGTTTTCACCTTTTCCCCGATTTGCACCAGGGTAGTTTATTTTCTGTGGCACTTTCCGTCTTCCGATAAATCGGAATCCTTCCCGTTAGGAAGCGAGATGCTCTGTGTTGCCCGGACTTTCCTCCATTCTCCAAATAGAGAACAGCGATAGAACAACCTGTGAATACAAAGGTAACTAATATTCGTGACGCTGATAAGCTGCTTTGAAATCTAAAGCCATTATTTTAAACCGCTCTACTACGGTGGCTATAAATTGCTCATCAAGAATTTCAAAAACACTGTTTGCTCCGTCTAAAAGGTCAATTTCCGATAGTTTGTAAGTTTGTTCGAGCACACCCTGCTCAAACTTTACAATGTATTTCATATTCATAGAAAATATGGTGATCTTACAATCATCGCGTGGTAATTCGGCTACTACTCTCATCCGTACATTTAAAAATCTGTTCTAAAGGATCACTGCCCTTTAATGTTCCAAAGCTAGCGATCGGTTTAAATCTGGCAAATAATTCTTCACTATACCAGTTTTCATTCCGTGTTTTTTTTATCACTTCTTTATGTTCTTCAGACTGATACGCAAAGGCTTTCACATCATCCAGACTCTGCCACACAGAAAACGTAGCTTGCCGGTAAAATGGTGCTTCACCTACACCAAACGACGTAATATAGCCTTTTGAATTCAGCATCAACGTTGCTACTTTGTCAACATTACACCAAAAGTTTTTTAAGCGGTTAAACCGGATTGTAGCGCGGGTTAAAACAGCTACCGGTCCATTGTACGCAGAATTGTTCGCTTTTCCAAAGGGTTCCCGGCCATCCCATAGTCCGTGGCTTGTAAGCGGCATGCACAAGATGGTATAGGTTTCTGTGGCAAATGTTCTCCACCAGGCAGAAACGAACGATTTCTTATAAAAGGCAGTGAAAGATTCTTCAGAATCCCAAACAGTTAGAAGGCCCCATTGCTGAAAATCCGCTTGTTGGTCAAAAGTTCCATTTTTCCCGCTTCCAAGTAATTTCCAAAAACTGCATTTTTTATTCAGCGACAGGGGAATACGATGAATAGCCATCGCCAGAACGGCAAAAGGGATTTTTATTTTTGAATACCTGATTATGGTTAGAGCAACAAACATGAATGCGATTTAGGAAAAATAAATTTCAAATCAGAATCAGGATCTGATTTGTGACAAAACGAAAAAGACCGGATAAATCCGGCCTCTTTCTACACAAAAATTACAGGAATTATATGCTGTTTGCCTTGTCCTTAACGCTGGCAATTGTTTCGTTTGCTTTAACTTTGACCGAATCGCTGATGTCTTTTAATTTTTCCGCTAAAGAATCAGTCGTTTTTTTTCCTTCTTCAGTTCCGAAAAGATACCAGGCGGCCGCGCCTATAGCTACTCCAGCAAGTAATAGAGCAGGCAATTTTGAATTATTTGTCATGTTTATAGGATTTAGAGTGTTTATTAATAAAGTCTTTCTAATCCAAAAGGTTTCAAAAAAGCACAAAAAATTAAAGGCTGTCAAAATCCATATTTGCAACGCAATGTCTGGATTTTTTGACAGCCTTTTAAGCTCTGTTAACTGAGGCTTTATTCTTCTCCTGTATCGCCGTAGCTTACTTTAGGTATATGCTTATCAATTTGCCAGCGACCGGTTCCATCTTCGCCAATCACATCAAATAGTTCAAGTATTCTGCGGGCTACATATTCTTCTTCAATCTGTTCTTTTAAGAACCATTGAACAAATTCGAATGTTGTAAAGTCTTTCAACTTCAGACATTGATCTGCTATGCGATTAAATTGACCTGTTACTTTTATTTCTTGTTGCAGCGCTAGTTCAAACACACCTCTGAAGGAATCAAATTCCTGAGGGATATTAATAACTTCAGGAGAGATAGCTCTGCCACCCAGGTCGTTTATGTATTTGAAAATTTTGAGCATGTGACCACGCTCTTCATTAGATTGCTTTTCTAAATAGCCTGCACTGTTATCAAATCCATTGCGATTGCAATAAGACGCCATAGATAAATATACTGCAGAAGAATATGCTTCGGTTTTTATTTGTTCGTTTAAAAGGTTTTCAATTTCTTCTGAAAGAGAAGTCCTTAATCTGAGAAGATCTTTCATAATCAAGTATGTTGTTATGCTAATTTACGATTTTAACAGCAATTAGTAACAAAAGTGATTCTTAAAATCTAATACAGATTTAATCTAAATATGAAATACCTGAGGTTTAAGGCATTCGCAAAGCACGCTATGAAGATGTAATGAAAATTTAGCTCCTGAAAGTAAATTTTTCAAGTCGATAACGTCAGTTAAAGTTAATACAAAACAACGGTCTGAATAGGGAGGCATTAAAACCGTAACATCTGTAACAGATGAGGAAGAGAAAATCATTTCCTCTAAATCTATGCTGTTAACCCGTTTTATAAAGTCCAGAAAATTAGTCGCTTTAAACGAGGAAGTTACTCCTGCGTACGCTAAAAGATAAGTATTTGTTTTATTACATTGAGATACAGAACCGTGTTCCGTTCTAAAAACTTCTACTATTTCGACACAATTATTCTGTTTCATCTAAAACTCTATGTCGCAAATTTACACATTGTTTATAATTAGTCCAAATAAGAATGAAAATTATTGAAGAGAACTCCTTTTGTGTTCAATTCTCAAATCTCATCTCTCGAATCTCCCATCTATGTTTCTGTCTCAAAATCTCCTTTTACAGTTTTAAACTTGCCGGAAGATTATGCTTTAGCTGTTCTTCTACTATCTCACCCATAGTTTTGCATAACTTGAACGCAGATGATTTATGAAAATCGCTTAAATCGGACGCCAGCTGTTCAATTTTTTGTCGGGGAGAGATCTCATCTCTCTTCATAACCTCCAATAAATCAAACAGCCTGTAATGAACAAGTTTAACCCGGTTATTAATCAGGCTTCGCTCTTCCTCAAGATACTGCCTCATAGTTTTTTTATCCATGTGCTGTATACCCAATTTCACCAGTTGATAATTCTCTTTGAAATAATGCGGAAGATAAAACTGTCGTCGGCCCTCGTACGATTGTTGGTCGAAATCTATCGCCCGTAAGCGGTACTGGTTTCCCTCTATATCCGGAGTTATGTGTACCACATAGTTGTACGAACGCATATCGCCTAACAGGCGGATGAAACAGCGCTCGTTAAACTTCACAAATTCTTTGCAGATACGTATTTGATTGAATTTGGAGGTGTTTAGTCGCTGTTTAATAAAAATGTCGCCCGGTAAACCAGAAATATGTTCTTCAATTAAAGTGTTGCCGTCGGTTAAATAACTCAGACGGTTGGGAGAAAGAATATGCTCCAGTTCAAGGCCATAAACCCTGGAGGCGTCGGCTACCTTAACGTAGAAATAATCGTAATTGTCGTTAAATCTGTTAATAACCCTGATTCTGAAAGGCTTTGAGTTGCCGAAGGTGCAATAATCTATCTGCGCAATTTGCAGGTGATCCATTACCTCGGTGTCGCCGGATGCATTCATCAGCGCATAAATGTAGGAGAGGCCCGGGAAAAGCTCACTCATTTCAGACTGATCGTAAAAGACGGTTTGCCAGAGAGTATCATTACCGCTTTTGTCAAGCAGAGGAACACTCGTGTTAAATCGTAATAAATCAGAATACTGAACGGGCAGTTTTATTTCGCGATTATATTTTAGAAGATACTCGCGCAGCTTATCATTTATTGAATAAAAAAATTTTTTCCTGGATGGGACATCCAGTCTCGATTCGTAATCTGCCATAATAATCCCAGCAAGATATTAATTTAAAAAAAAATCGATTCATGTTTTAATCATTTGCATACAGGAATCTCTTATATAACGTTGTTTTTCTTAATAAATATAGTAGCAATTTAGTTTAAATAGCATGCTAAATATATTAGTATAATTTTTAAGTTTGTATCATGTACGCAATAGTTGATATTGAAACAACGGGGGGGCATGCTTCGGCAAATGGGATTACTGAAATCGCTATTGTTTTACATGATGGAAAGAAAGTTACCAGGCGATATGAGACTTTGATTAATCCTCAGAAGCATATCCCGATTTATATCTCCGCACTTACCGGGATAAGTAATGAAATGGTTGCTACAGCTCCTCTTTTCTCTGAAGTAGCAACAGAAGTTTTTAGTTTGCTTCATGATAAGATCTTTATTGCTCATAATGTTAATTTCGATTATTCTTTTCTTAAGTATCATTTATCGGCTTGCGGATACGAGCTTCAAACTAAAAAGCTTTGCACTGTACGTTTAAGCAGGAAAGTGTTTCCTGGCTTGCTTTCTTATAGCTTAGGCAAGCTATGCAAGCAATTGAACGTCGAACTCAACAATCACCATAGAGCCGGTGGAGATGCAGAGGCCACGGCGATTTTGTTTTCAATGATTCTGGAGAATGATAAAGATGGTCACGTTGTTCAATCCCTGAACAGAAATTCAAAGGAGCAACGTTTACCTCCAAATTTGGCCAAGTCAGAATTCGATAAATTGCCCAATACCCCCGGTGTGTACTATTTCTATAATCAGAAAGGGAAAGTTGTTTATGTAGGTAAGGCCAAAAATCTAAAAAAGCGTGTAAGTTCTCATTTTAGCGGGAATAATGCCAATAAACAGCGACAGGATTTTATGCGTGAAATCCACTCGATAAATTTTCAGGAATGCGGAACGGAATTAATGGCTTTTATCCTGGAAGCAACAGAAATAAAACGTCTCTGGCCCGAAAATAACCGTGCGTTAAAGCGGTTTGAACAGGCATACGGATTGTTCCTGTACGAAGATCAGCGAGGTTATCAGCGATTGTTAATTGATAAAAAGCGAAAAGGATCGACCCCCATTTATAGTTTTAACCAGATTTTTGAAGGGCATAGTTTGTTGAGGCAATTAATGGAAGAGTTTGAACTCTGCCCTAAGCTGTGCTTCATTCAAAAAAATCATGACGAGTGCCTGGGTAATGAAAATAAACCGTGTAAAGGCGCATGTAAGGGAACAGAAAGCAGGGCTCTATATAACATCAGGGTGCAACAGGCTATCGCCCGGCTTAAATCAAATCTGCCATCTTTTGCTTTGCTGGATGATGGCCGGACCGATGAAGAGCACAGCGTAATTTTGATAGAACAGGGACATCTTCATGGAATGGGGTATATTATGAAAAGTAATCCTGTAATTGATATAAACGCCTTAAAGAGCATTTTACAGCCGTACCCTTCAAATGATTATATCCGCAATCTGGTTCACAACTATGCGATAAGATATCCCGAACGGTTATTGAACTTTTAGTGATTGCGAAGATTTCAAAAGCGGTTGCTTTGCTATAATAAATCAGCCTTTTGAACCGGGTAATAGTTTTCTGCCACCTGCTGCAGTGTTCTTACCAGTATTTCCAGACTGATCGGTTTGGAGATGTAATCGTTCATCCCCGCTTTCAGACAAGCTTCACGATCTTCGGGTAAGGCGTTGGCTGTCATGGCAATAATAACCGGCTGGTAAGGGCTGGTCTTCCTGATAGCGATAGTAGCCTCCAGTCCATCCATTTCAGGCATGAGCATGTCCATCAGTATTATGTGGAAGTCTTTTAACATCAGTTTTTCGACCGCTTCTTTACCATTATTTGCCAGTTCGGGTGTATACCCCAGTTTACTCAGCACTTTCATCGCCAATTTCTGGTTTATCAAATTATCTTCTGCCAAAAGAATATCCAGCGGATAAAGCTTTGCAAAATCTTCAGAAAGTACTGTTTTGGATTTTTCCTCTTGGGCCGGTTGTTTTCCCGGTTTCAGTTCGGATTGAACTAGGTTGAATAACTGTCCCTGTTTTACAGGTTTAGTGAGTACAGAATTAAATAAGTGGGGATGATTGGATCGTATTTCAGCTCCCACCGAGGTTAGTAAAATAATGGGAACCTGAGGTATGATATCCTTCAAGGCCTTCGCCAGTTCTATTCCATTCATTCCGGGCATTTGCATGTCGGTTATAACCAACTGAAAATCTTCTCCGGAAGAAACAATTTGAATTGCTCTTTTTGCTGACGACGCCAGCACAGGTACTAATTCCCACAGTTCAAGCTGAGTTTTCAGTATAGATAAATTAGTGATGTTGTCATCGATGATCAAAACTCTTTTACCTTTATTTTCTGCGATATTTAGGTTAGCATATTTTTTTTCAGATACCTGACCTACTTTGCACCGGATGTTGAAGCTAAAAGTAGTTCCAATACCTTCTTCACTTTCAACTGATATATCGCCACCCATTAATTTAATCAGGCGTTCGCTAATGACCAAGCCTAAGCCCGTTCCTCCGTATTTCCGGGTAGTCGACGAATCGACCTGAGAGAAAGCTTTAAACAATCGTGAAAGTTTATCTTTTGGAATACCAATTCCGCTATCCCGTACATTAAAGACAAGCTCTAAATTGTCATCTGACACTTTCGAAAGATGTACGTTTACAAAAACTTCGCCTTCGCGGGTAAATTTCATGGCATTGCTAACCAAATTCAGCAGTATTTGCCTTAGCCGTCCACAGTCGCCAATTATCTGAGCAGGAACCATATGGTCGATCTGGTAAACAAGGTCCAGCTGTTGAGCGGCGGCTTTACCGGCAAAAACATCCATCACCTGTTCTATACATTGACGAAGGTCGAAATCACGATGTTCGAGTTCCATATTTCCCGACTCGATTTTAGAAAAGTCAAGGATATCATTGATGACTGTAAGCAAGGCATCACCGCTGGTGCGGATTACATTAACATAATCTTGCTGTTCGTTGCTTAATTTTGTTTCGGCTAGGAGGGAGGCCATTCCAATTACACCATTCATTGGGGTACGGATTTCGTGACTCATAGTGGCAAGAAACACGCTTTTAGCCTGGTTCGCTTTTTCGGCCTTCTGACGCTCTTCAAATAATTCTTCATTTAAAGTTTGCAAATGGTCTGTTTGCGACTGAAGTTCTTCCGATTGAGCCTGCAGTTCTTCATTCATTTGTTGCAGCTCTTCTGATTTTGAGTTCAGTTCCTCATTCATTTGCATCACGCTCTCCGACTGAGCCCTAAGTTCTTCTGCCTGTTGAACTACTTCTGATGTACGAAGCTGAACCTGAATTTCGAGAGCTCTTTTTTGGGCCTTGATGGAATTTATTCTATGACGATAAAAAGCCAGGCAGCTACCTATCACAATTACCATAGACAGAACTTTAAACCATAAAGTCATCCAAAACGGGGGAGTAATGATGATTTTTATTGAGGTGCCTTTATTGTTCCATATACCGTCGTTATTGGATGCTTTTACTCTGAATGTATAAACGCCCGGAGGGATATTGGTATATGATGCTTTTCTGTTCGTACCCACATAATTCCAGTTCTCTTCAAAGCCCTCAAGTTTATATGCATATTGGTTTTCTTTGGTTCTGGATAGGTTGGAGGCTAAAAAAGCGAATGAAAATACATTTTGTTTATAAGAAAGGTTGATGACTTTAGTCTCGTTAATTACAGCTTTCAGGATAGAATCTTTATCCCCCACCGATACCCGCTTATTAAACAATTCAAAATCATAAATGAAAACAGTTGGAACGGTGGTATTTATATAAAGTTTCTTTGGGTTGAACATATTAAATCCAAAGAGACCTCCAAAAATCATCTCGCCATTTTTTAACTTCAGGGCCGACCGGTTAAGAAATTCATTATAATCAAAACCATTGTTAATGCTATGATTCTGGAAGGTCTTTGTATGTATTTTAAATTGAGAGATGCCAGTTTGAGTACTAATCCAGATATCCCCGTTATCAGCTTCAAGTAAACTGTTTATCTGATTGCTTTTTAATTTCTGATCAGAATTATAGTTTATAATAGTATTATTACTAGTCTTGAGGTGGCTTAGACCTGTTTTTGTGCCGATCCACATATCGCCTCTTTTATCCTCCAGTAAACTGTAAATATTGTTGCCGATAAGCGTTTTATTGTCTGTTGGATCGTGTTTGAAGATTTTAAAGATGCCTTTTTCTTTGTTTATCTTAAATAAGTCGCCAGAGCCTGATGCGATCCAAAGGTTTGATTGTCTATCGATGTGAAAACAAGTAATGCCAGCTACGGGAATCTGTTTCCCTTTCCAATAAAACCTGTAAAACTGTTTTTTCTTATGGTCGTATTTAAATACTCCGGTACTAAATGAGGCGATATACAAACCACCTTTAGAATCTTCTTTAATAAACCAGATGTCTCTCAGCGGAATTCGCTCATTGGTTAGTGAATCAATTCCGCCGAATACTTCATACGAGTTGTTTTTATGATCGTATCTGTAAAGACCCTGGTCGAAGGTGCCAAGCCAGAAATTTTTATTCTTGTCTTCATGGAAAGATAAAATGGTGCCAATACGCCCGCCATCTTTTCTGGGCCTATTGTGAATAAATGTATTAGATTTCCGGTCGAAAATGTCGAAGCCATTTCTGAGACCAATCCATATACGCTCTTGAGAATCTTCGTAAAAACTGAAAGCTTCTTTATCTCCCAGGCTATTTTTATTGCCGGGATTGTGAGAATAATTGGGGAACCGCGAATCCAGTGCCTCTTTTATGGAAATTCCTGCTATGCTTCCAATCCATATATTTCCTTCAGCATCGCGGTGGAGGGTATTTAGTCCATTATCGACCAAAGAATTCACATCGTAAGGGTCGTTTGTATAAGATGTAAATAAATTCGTTTTCTTGTCCAGAATGCTTAGTCCGAAATTGGTGGCAATCCATATTTTTCCATCCTTGTCTTCGCAGATAGACGGAATATAATCGCCGACTATTGTATTGCGATTATCAATGCTTTTAAATTTGATGAAGCTTCGGTCGTTTTTATCAAAAAGATTTAACCCTTCAAATGCAGTTCCTATCCAGATTTTACCTTCAGAATCGGCAAATATGCTTCTGATAACACTTGTGCTTAAGCTTTTTGGATTGCTTGTGTGCTGATAGTTTGAAATTTGTTTACGGCTTTTGTTTATAACACTAATCCCGTTGTCTGTGCCGACCCATAAATTTCCTTCCTTATCTTCAGTAATGCACCTGACGAAATTATCTACAAGGCGGTTTGTTCCCGGCGAGGCGATGAATGCATTCCTGAAGGCTTTAGTTTTTCTGTCGAACGTTTGCAGGCCATATCCTTCTAATCCAATCCAAAGCACACCTTGCGAGTCTTCAAATATCTCGCTTACACGGTTACTGGCAATGCTGTTTTTATCTTTTGACCAGTGTACATACGTAGTGAAATTATCTGTGCCCGAATTATAGACGTTCAATCCTCCATTCTCTGTGGCAACGTATAAAACACCTCGTTTATCCACGTATGTTTTAGTAACTATATTGGCGCTTAAGCTTCCTTTTTCTTTAGGATCGTTTTGATAAACTTTAAATGTATATCCATTATACATACTCAATCCATGGCTGGTTCCCAACCAGATAAAGCCATTTTTATCGCTGCTAATACTTCTGACAAAACTTTGCGGCAGACCGTTCCGGGACGTTTTTCTGTTAAACTTTATCGTACTTACCTGCGCATAAGCCTGAACAGTCGCGACAAAACTGAATAATATAAATAGAGCGAATCTTAACACTTTGGGGTTGATTTTTAACTTGAAGTTAGTATAAAACAGTTTCTACGTAAAGGCTATAGAAAGGTTTGGAGATTCCTTTTCCATGTTTCAATTGATCCTTTTAGCGGTGTTCAGAAGCGTTCTGGCGAGTGTTAATTCTCTAATGAACGCTACTGTCGGCAGCCTTTTTCTGAAAGCTATAAATTAAATACCCCAAAGCAGGAAGGATGAACACACTTCCTATAAGCAAGGCCCATCCTAAAGCTTCTATCGCTTTATCATGTCCATTATGTTCCAAAAGTGATAAATACTTGCCATTTTTAAGGATTACAATGTTCGGAAAATGGCGGTAAGTAGTTGTTAATAAAATCATACTAACCTGAAAGCCTGCTAATATCCGCAGGATATGGGTTTTACCTTTCGATAAGAGATACCAGAACAGGATGAGCGAAAGTGTTGCTAAAGCGATGGCCGTAATTCCGACAGGGTTACCAAACACCCAGTTCATTAAGGGAACACCTTCAAAATAAGCAGCAATGAAAACAATCGCTCCGCAAATAAAAGCCGCGATATTCATAAACCGGGCTTTACGCATAAAACGTTGCTTGTCTAATTCGGTATCAGTTTCTCCGATGGTATAAACAGCAGCAAGAAAGCCGCAAATGGCAACGGTGAAAAAGCCCACCGATACGGAAAACCAGTTTAACCAGCTGAAAATATAAGCGGAGAGAAAATTATCAGCATCTGTATCTATTTGTCCCGATACAGCGCTGCCTCCGATTATTCCTAAAAATAAGGGAGTGACGAAACTGGAGTAGACAAAGATTTTATTGTACACATGCTGCATGTCGTCGACTACCGCATCATAATGTCTGAAAGTGAATGCGGTGCCTCGGGCTATAATCCCCAAAAGCATGATTATTAAAGGAATATGCAAATGGATAGACATGGTCGTGTATATGTCGGGAAAACCGACAAATAAAATCACAATCGTGATAATCAGCCACATATGGTTGGCCTCCCATATGGGGCCAATAGCTCTGTACATCGTTCTCCGGGTTTTATTCAGATTTTTTTCCGAAGTAAAAAGCTCAACAATTCCGGCACCAAAGTCTGCACCGCCCATTAGCAGATACAGAAGAATAGCTGTCCACAGAAAAATAATTACAACGTATAACATATTTTACAAATTTGGATCAATATCCGGAGTGTCGTATAATTTACCAACCATGCTAATTTGCCTGTAAAGCATAAATATTACGATGATTGCCAGTGAGAGATATACCGCAGAGAACAAATAGAATGAATAGACGATGCCTGGCATCGGGGTTACAGCATCTGCTGTGCGCATAACATTATGAATAATCCAGGGTTGGCGACCAACTTCTGTAACTGTCCAGCCGGCCTCTACAGCAATAAATCCCATAGGAGTAGCTGCCACAAAAAACTTAAGCAACCATGATTTGGTTAGCCAGCTTCGTTTCTTCCAAAGAGCAATAAAGTATAGAATTGACAAGATCACCATGATCATTCCGAGTCCTACCATTATCTGAAAGGCGTAATGAGTAATTGCTATCGGCGGATGGTTTTCTTTCGGAATACTATCCAATCCCTTTACTTCAGCCTGGAAATCGCCGTGGGCCAGAAAGCTGAGAGCGCCGGGAATTTTTATGGCATAATCAACCTTGTTCTTCTGAATGTTCGGAATTCCTCCGAGAATTAAAGACGCATTTTTTTCTGTTTTAAAGTGCGCCTCCATTGCAGCAAGTTTGGCCGGTTGCCTTTCGGCGACATCTTTGGCAGAGATATCCCCGCTAAGGGGTTGTAAAACTGCCGCAACTGTGGCAAACGCAGCCGCGATTTTAAACGATTTGCTGTGGAATTCTATGTTCGTTCCTTTCAATATCATCAGTGCGTGTACTCCTGCAACCGCAAATCCGGTGGCTACAAATGCCGCGACAGACATGTGTAAGGCCTGAGAAAACCAAGCATCATTAAACATTGCCTTAATAGGGTCGATATTTATGTATTGCCCGTTTACAAAGTCGAAGCCGGCCGGACTATTCATCCAGGCATTTGCAGCAACAACCAGTATACCCGACACCAGCCCGCTTACTCCGACTACAACACCTGTAAACCAATGAAACCATGGATTAAAACGGTTCCAGCCGTAAAGAAAAAAACCCAGGGCAATTGCTTCAATAAAAAAAGCGGTTCCTTCTAAAGAGAAAGGCATGCCAAATATCGGACCGGCATGCTTCATAAAGGTTGGCCATAACAAGCCAAGCTCGAACGATAGCACTGTGCCCGATACAGCTCCTGTCGCAAAAAAAATAGCTACTCCCTTGCTCCATGCTTTTGTGATGTTTTTGTATACAACATTATTGGTTTTAAGCCAGTAGTAATGGGCCACTGCCATAAAAAATGGCATTACCATCCCGATACAGGAAAAAATAATATGAAAGCCCAGAGAAAGGGCCATTTGAGACCTGGCGGCTATAAAGTCATCCATAAAAGAGAAGATAAGAAACGGCAAAGATAAAATGAAATCTTTTGCTCATGTGAGGATTGGCAAGAAAATGTCTGATGAATTCTAATTTATATCAGTTCTATTTAACACCTTTTTTGATTCTGTCAAAAAGGATAGTTAATTGTGCTTAATTTTACATCAGCATTAATTGATGCGTTCGAATACAATATGAAATCTCTAAAAGTGATTAATAATAAAGATGTGCCGTCTGAATTTTCGGCGGCATTGCAGGCAAAGTGCCCGAGATGCAGACGGGGAGAGATGTTTACTACATCGATGTACGGATTTAAGCTTCAAAAAATGAATGATCATTGTCCGCATTGCGGATTAAAGTTCGAACGAGAGCCGGGATATTTCTATGTGGCAATGTTTATCAGTTATGGCATGAATGTTATCCAGATGATTGTTGTGGGTCTGCTAACATATCTCATAACCGGAAACGTTACAGATCCTTTGCTTTACATCATGGTAATTTTTCCCGTTGTCTTTATCCTTTCGCCGTTCAATTATCGCTTTTCCAGAGTTATTTTGCTCTATTGGCTGACTCCCGGTCTGCATTATAATCCGGAAAAAAGCCGGGATAGGGCGGAATAAAGTAAAACCCTTATATTCGTTATTTATCGCTTCCAAATAGTCGTTAACACAGTGTTATTTTGGGCAAACCGATCACACTATGAAATGTTAGCCTAATATACTAGCGATAACGTGGTAAAAATTTTCTATAAGCCTGAATCTCTCATGTTCATCAAAAAGAGTATTTCATTGATTGGCTTTATCTGGATGCTATACGTGTGTGCAAACCCGGCGCATGCGCAAAGCGTATCAAATGAGGGAAGTGATTTCTTTGCCGTGTTTCCCACCCACGTACCGTCTTCAAATTCCGGAAACGTCCGTCTGGCCGCCTATTCAATTTTTATCACTTCGAAAGAAGCATCGTCAGGTGTGGTGACCGTTGGCGGATTTTCACAGAGATTCGATGTTCTGGCAAATGCGGTAACGGAAATCCAGATAGACAGGAATGCGGCTTACATAGAAGAGTTCGAGAGCCAGACCGTTTTGGCGAACAGAGCTATCAGGGTATTGGTCGATCCGGGGAAACCTAAGGTTGTAGTTTATGGTCATATCTTTGCCGGTGCCCGCTCTGCCGCGTCTCTGATATTACCTGTAGAGGCAATGGGGCAGCAGTATTTCAGTATGAATTACGATAATACTTTTAACCGGGATAACGGATCTAATTTTATTGCCGTGATTGCTACCGAGGCAAACACCACTGTTTTATTCAGGAAAAACGGATTGGTAATTAATAATGTAGTTCTTAGAAACGTTGGAGATGTTTATCAATATCTCACTCAGGATGATCCAACCGGTACAGAGATAATTGCAGATCCTGTTACTTCAGCATGTAAACGTTTCGCTGTTTTCTCGGGAAGTACAAATAGTTTGATTGGAACGCCTAATTGCGCCGGTAATTCGTCGGATCCTCTATATCAACAGAATTATCCCGTCGAAAGCTGGGGTTTAACTTATGGGTTTATCCCCTTCAGTTCCCAAAGTGCGACAGGAACACAAACACGGACAATCGGGAGTATTTATAGAGTTTTAGCCAAAGACGACGGCACGGTTGTTAGGGTCAACGGAGCAACGGTTGCTACGTTGAACTCGGGCGAGTTTTATCCCCGTACTTATCAGGCAGTTCCATCTAATGTACCAAGTATAATATCAAGCAGCAAGCCTGTAGCTGTTGCCCAGTATGCCGTTTCCCAGGCATGTGCGGGTGGGCTGGGGGTAAGTGATCCTGATATGGTTATCCTGAATCCCATAGAGTACAACATAAAAAAGATTACTGTATATTCATCTAGTAAAGAGGATATTGACGAGCAGTACTTAAATATATTAATTAAGACTGCCGCAGCCCCTACTTTCAGGATAAATGGATCTGCTCCTTCTGTTCCATTTACGCGGATTCCTTCTGCTCCCGAGTATTCGTATATCAAATTAAACCTCAATGGTTTTGGCACCGGTGATTTTACACTTTCGGCCGATGACGGTTTTAATGCGATTGCTTACGGATTCGGCGATCATGAGTCGTATGGTTATTCAGCAGGTACTAATCTGGCCGCTAATCAAACTCTTTATGCTGTCAGGAAAGACACACGGGAGGAGCTGCTTAACGCGTGTACGAAGGAAGATTTTGATTTTAAGCTCATGTTGCCTGCATTGGCATCAAAGCTTACCTGGAGCTTCGATCCCTCCGAAGAGGATCTTGTACAAGATTTACCGTTTGCAACGCCGGTTGAACGCAATGGGAAGACATTTTACGAATATTTTTATCCCCGGACACGGGTTTTTGACGTTGCCGGAGTGCGGACCATAAAAGTTATTGCTAAGTATTTCAGTTCTAATGTCTGTTACCAGGATGAGCAGGAGGTAGAGTTTATCTTCGATGTATATGATCCGCCCTCAGCCAGCTTTAGTTTCTCGGGTAGCTGCGCTTCGGACACTGTGGTTTTTACAGACACCAGCATTCCCGTCACGCCGGCCAAACCTGTATTGGGCTGGGCATGGGATTTCGGCGACGGAACCGGTTCAACACTTCAATATCCGCGGCATAAATTTGCAACCAGTGGCGACTTTAATGTTCGTTTGATTGTTGATAACGGTACCGGGTGTTTAAGCGATCCCGTCGAGCAAACCGTAACAATACGACCTTTGCCTCTGGCGGACTTTTTGTTGACCGAGGTTAGCTGTACGTCCAATTCAATTGTGTTGTCTGATGCTTCGCTTGCCAGCGCAGGATCTATTTCGAACTGGTTTTGGACTTTCGGTGATGGAACAACTTCGTCAGAACAGAATCCTGAACACACCTTTCCGAAGGTTGGAACTTACCTCGTAAAACTTCAGGTAGAGAATAGCTTCGGCTGTAAAAGCAACGTGTTTAGTCGGAATGTAGATGTTTTCGCCCCTACGTTGGAAGCGGGTCCGGATAGGACCATAATAAGAGGGGGACAAACTACGCTGGCTATACAAGCCGACGGTAATAAACTCAAATATAAATGGTCACCCTCGACAGGTCTGGACCGTGATGATGTGAAATCGCCTATTGCTTCGCCTATTGAGGAAACCTTGTATACGGTGACAATAAGTTCTGACGAAGGATGTGTCCTGACCGACAGTCTTCGGGTTAATATCGTTGAAGATATAACGATTCCAAATACCTTCACACCTAATGGAGACGGGGTTAATGATGTGTGGATAATTAAATATCTTGAAAGTTTTCCGTCCGCTACCATCAATATTTTCACCCGGTACGGGGTGCCCGTATTTACATCAAGAGGATATTTCACCCCCTGGGATGGAAGCTGGCAGGGGCAAATCCTGCATCCGGGAACGTATTATTACGTAATAAGCACTCCGAGCAGGGCAAAACCCTATTCTGGTTATGTTACCATAATCCGCTGATCTTACAGATGGTAATCGTTTATTTACTTTAATCCGAAAAAACGAAAAGATAAATCGTGTAGCTTTACTGATCAGGATTTTCTTATAGATGATTCTATATTAAAACGTTCAAGCTTTTTTTAATGAATACGAAGTTCCGCGGCATTTTTTCCGAATCCACCTATCGAGCAGCAAAATTAATTTCCGGCGCTATTGCGCAGCATTTCATACAACATATCGCCGATGCCCGAGAAGCCGGGGAACAGGATCTGGCTCCCGAGCCTTCGGCCGAAACCATTGAGTGCATTATTGATGCGGGTTTCTGGACCAGCCTTCGAAAAGAAGAAGGACATGTTCCCAGGATATCTTTGGCCTACCTTCCGCCTGAAATGGCAGGTCAGCCCCTTTTGTTTGAAGAGCGTATCCCGCTTAAACCAAAGGTGCTGACAAAGCTGGCACCCGGCATCGAGCGTGCAGGTATACACCTCGGAGTATGGCAAGATGAAAACGGCTTATTCGCCTGGGGTACAACACGCAGGTTGCCCGCATTTTGTTTTGTGCTTGAGATGGTAGAAGCTGGTTTACTGGTAGTAAAGCACCGGCGTTTCCACGGTTTTGGAAAGTTTGTGAACGTTGCCATTCTAAAAGGTGATGAGATCAAAATAGTGGATGAGCAAAGTGGAATACTTCCGGATTGTCCTGCACTGTTAAGTTCGTTATTAGGCTTTGATAATAATACTTCATGGAACGATTCGGTAAACGTGCTGATCCAGCTGGCAACTTCGATGCGGGCGCATGGCCGCGGCGGAACCTTACTGGTTGTTCCTTCTGTAAATGAAAGCTGGCGCGAGTCTATTCTACATCCTATCTCGTATCCTGTGGTGCCTGTGTTCTCAAGTCTGGCAGATCTAACCCGCCAGGAAGCCCGCATAAGGGAGCAAAGTTCATGGCAGGCCGAGCTAAACCGCGAAGTAGACAGCGTAGCCGGACTGACAGCAATTGATGGCGCAACGATTATCAACGACCAGTATGAACTGCTTGCATTCGGATCTAAAATACAGCGCTCTTATAACAGCACACATATAGACGAACTAATGCTTACCGAACCCATTGTTGGCGATCAGGCTTTGATTGTTCAGCCCACTCAAATAGGCGGGACGAGGCATCTTTCTGCTGCTCAGTTCGTGTTCGACCAAAGAGACGCCATCGCTTTAGTTGCTTCTCAGGATGGGCGCTTTACTATTTTCGGATGGTCTCCCTGCGATGGTATGGTGCACGCGCACCGTATTGACACATTGTTGCTGTAGTAGTTGAAAGCTTCTTTCAACTACAGGAATTCAGCTAAGCTTTGTTCAAGTCGGACATTAAGTTTATGCCAGAAGGGGCGATACAATCGCAGTTCTCGCTAGCAAACGAGGACGATGAAGGGTGAAAACCAGAGACCAACATAAGCTGTACTTTATAAGATTTGCTGTAGTCATAAATAAATATTAAAATTAAGTTTTAAGCTTTAATTTATGACCAAGTTTATACTACCATGTATGTTCCTTTTTTGCATGTCGCTAAAGGCACAAGAAGCTGTTGTAAAAGCCGATATTACGGGTTTAGGAAGAGATACTGTTATATTTGAAATTAATCCAATGTCTGCCCGAAAATATGAGGATACAGTTATTGTCAGCTCCGGGAAATTTTTATACAAAGCAAAAGTAAATAAGCCTACACTAGTCTTTTTCCACTTTCGAAGTGCCTTAGCATTCAATACACCGGCAAAGAAAACGTATGTACCCAGGTCTAAGAGAGGTAGCCTTGTATTACTGCCCACTGATACCATCTTGCTGACAGGAGTTTTGGATAAATATTCTCTGGACTACAACCTAAGCGGAGCACCTGTTAACAGGGAACTATCGCTACAACATTCAGAAAACCTCAGTACCTATATTCAGTCCTTCAAGCTGGAACTAAAAATGGATTCACTATTTAAGTTGCGCCGAAATGAAGAAGTCGGCCCTTTGATGGAAGAAATGCGGCAGATAAAGGCGTGCTCAAGAGCTAAAACTGAAGATTTTATTAAGCAAAACCCGGATAAAGATTATTCAGTTCTGCTGCTTGTGAGCTCTAACAACCCAGAGTTTTTTGGGAAATATATGAGTACGCTCACTGCCAGGGCATTGAATGGGGTTTTCAAAGACATTTTTCAAGAGCGAAAAAAATTATATTCCAGTTATCTCAGAGGAAGGGATATCGCTGAAAATACCAAGGCTCCAGAGTTTTCGGCTGTAGATTTTGATGGTAATGGGTTTTCCACAAACAGCAATAGAGGTAAGTATGTTTTATTAGACTTTTGGGGAAGCTGGTGTATTCCATGTATTAATGGCTTTCCAAAAATGAAGGAATACTATGAAAAATATAAGGCCAGGGTTCAGTTTGTAGGGGTTGCCTGCAAAGACAATGAGGCAACATGGAGATCTTCGGTTAAGAGGTTTGATTTAAGCTGGACTCAGCTTTTGAATCAGGAAAACAACGCGGAAGACATATCATCCCTCTATGGGGTTAAGAAGTTTCCGACTAAAATTCTTATCGATCCCGACGGAATAATAATATTGAAAGAAGAAGGGGAAAGTGAAGCATTTTACGCTAAACTGGATAGCCTTTTAAATCCTTAGACATGAATTGGAGATTTCGCTAATAAGACCATGTGCGATTTAACATTTAGCTGGACGCCAAGAGTAGACGTGAGGCCAAAGCTGTAAGCTGATATCGACTTGGCAGAGAAACAGTAACGTAACCTTTCAAGACTTAACCGTTTTCGTGTGTTACAAGGATGCTTGTGGTCTGCAATTCTTCGCTTTCTCTTTTTCTGAAATTATAATAAACTTAGCTGCTGACATCGGGCAGATAAAAGTAGAGGTTGTTTAATGAGCGATACAATCGCTGTTCTCGCTTCATCCTCGTTGCAACGACGACGATAATACGGTTGTTTAAGGAGCGATACAATCCCTGTTCTCCTCGTTGCAAACGATGAGATGAGGAGCATAGAAAAAGAAATCAATTCAAGCAGCCGGCAATCCAAGCCAGATCTGCCTTCCTTGCGTGGGCAGAACCCGTTTTTTTTAAAAACTGCATTCGCAATGCAACAGTTACCAGACACGACTGGGGCACATCATTTGCCAGAATGAATGTCTGTTCGCCAATGAGCATATCCTCGTATGGAATCAATAGGTCATGCACTTCAGTAGCCATGTTATCATTGGGGTCCTGGCATAAGAAAGCAGCCATTACACTGAGACGCACCTGCGATGTTGCAGAAGTCCCCGGCAAGCGGGTTTTAGGATTAAACGCAGGCAGCCTTAAGCTTAAAGTCCCATCTTGTTCGCGAGTGATTACAGGTTGTAGCGTGAGCCTTATTCCTACACCTTTTGGATCATGCAGCTCAAATCCATTTAGGTAGTTGAGGTCGGCCTCAGTCAAAAAAGGGTATACTGCCGGAGTGAGGCGGTCGCGTAAGGCTTTGCTTTTGGGAGCGGGAATTAATGGCTCTAAGTATATACGCAGCTGTTTAGCGAAGGCAGAGGCCTTTCCGTATATGCTTGCAGCTTTCTTTGTTCCCTTAGATTGTCTGACACTTGAGGGTTTCTGGCGAATATAATATCCACCACGGAACTTATAGTAAATCAGGTTGCCAAAGGTTCCAGTAATTTGGGTTCCAACTTGTCGGGCCATAGCGTAGAGTTTGTCTTAGATGTGGTATAAAGATAATGTACGAAACTAAAAAAGCAATACCTCATACCAGAATGAGAGCTACCAAATAGGTACCATGTTCGGACTAAGTCCACTATGTAGTGGACTTGGTCCGAACGAGTCTCGAACAAGTCCCCTGCTTAGTAGGAATTAGCCATGCCCAAATCGTTTTATAACCTGCTCAGCGAATTCTTCGCTTTCCCTTTTCTGCAATTAAAATGAACTTAGCTGCTGACATAGGGTTGTCATAGCAGCCAGTTTTCTTTGTGCAACAATAACGAAAAAACTATGTCAATAATTGAAATCCTGTTAAAGGAGTTTGAGCAAGAAGCTTTAACTACCCGTAAAATGTTAGAACGTGTTCCGGATGATAAATATGATTGGAAACCCCACGAAAAAAGTATGACTATCCGCAGTTTGGCTACTCACATTGCAGAACTGCCATCCTGGATAAGCATGGGGCTCAATACTTCCGGTTTAGATTTTGCTGCAAGCCCTTATAACCCGCCGGTTATTAATTCTACGGCAGATCTACTTCGTCTTTTCGAAAAATCTTTAGCAGAGGGCAGAGCCAGTCTTTCGCAGGCAAAGGAAGAAGATTTACTTCCAAGCTGGACCTTGAGAAATGGCGAACAGGTTTTAAGTGTGATGACCAAAGGTGAAGTGATTCGTCACGCACTGAGTCAAACTATACATCACAGGGCACAACTTGGAGTATACCTCCGCTTACTGAATGTGCCAATCCCGGGAAGTTATGGTCCGAGTGCTGATGAGCCGGGTTTTTAGGGATGCTGAATAAACTCAGTTGACATGAGGCTATGTCAAGTTAATATACGGTACGTCGCCCTGAATTTAATTCAGGACGACGTACTTAAACAGGTTTTCACCAAGCCTCCGTTATTTTTAAGCGGTCAGATCGGCTATTTTCACATGCCCTTCAGCTCCAATATATTTCCTGGATTTTTGCTTCCTTCGTTAGATATGTACATGGTACCTTGAGGGCTGAAACTTATCCCTTCGGGCTGATTAAAGTCGGAATTTTTCAATTGTTTTAACGTTTTAATCTTTCCGGTACTATCCATTACTAAAAGTTTAGGCTTAGTGCCTTCTGTGATATAAATATCGCCGGTTTCGGGATGGATGGCAATTTCAGACGGCCGCATAACCGAGCCTTTTTTCTTTCCTTCTATGTTTTCGAAGATCTTGTCTTTCAGGTTAATCCTCAAGACGGGTTGCTCCGCCATCACTAACTTCTTTAAATCAAAGCTGTAAATTCCCTTAAAATCGTCACTGTCCGGCTCTGAGCCTTTTATTGCCACTAAAAGCCGATTTTTTTTGGGGTCATAACACATCCCTTCCGGGTCGTGTTTGGAAGTTAAATGAGTCTTGTATTCTATCGTGGACGGGTTGGAGCTGCTATAATTCCTAACCTGAAAGATCTGTCCGTCTGCCCTTAATACGTACGCGTCCTGTCCAACCACAGCCAAACCTTCATAATCACCCTGGTCCGCAAAGGGGATCTCTTTTTCGATTTTTCCTGAGGCTGTGTTGTAAATAAAAATTGTACCAGCTTCATCCTGAATACAGGCAAATCGATTCTCGCCAATGTAGCTTATGGCCGAAATTTCCTCTAACACCTGCGGAAGCTCCCATTTCTCTGCAATGTCCAGGTCATCGGGTAACTTACCCTCATTAGTTTTTGTCGCCTTTTTATTGTCGTTTTTTATTCTTTTGGTCAAAAAATCAGAAATATTTGTTGCTCGAATAGTAAAGGCGATCGCTATTGATATGATAATGAAGGCAACGATATAAACTGCGGTGCGCATAATTCTACGAAATAAAGTGATAGCCTAATCTTTTACATCTTCTTCCCAGACATGGCGGGTTGAATCCAACTTAAGCTTTAACTAATTAGCAGCGCGCTAGTTTTTGTTTTTTCAATTTAGCCGGATAAGGTACAGGCCAATTAGTATTAGAATTTTATCATCAAAATAATATATCGACCTTTGCACTATGTTGGAGCAAGCGAATACACCCACACCATATCAACCCGAAACAATCGTCGCCCTGGCCACCCCGGCGGGTAGCGGAGCTATTGCTGTTATCCGACTTTCCGGTCCGCAGGCCATTGATTTAACAAATTCGGTGTTTAAAGGGAAAGATCTGAGCAAGCAGCCTACTCATACTATTCATTTCGGAACTATCCGCGACGGCGAAACTATTCTCGATGAGGTACTGGTTTCATTGTTCATAGCTCCGCACTCGTACACTAAAGAAAACGTGGTCGAGATTTCAACCCATGGTTCTCCATACATCATAGAAAGTATCATCAAGCTTTTTATACGTAAGGGCGCCCGCGCGGCAAAGCCAGGGGAATTCACCTTAAGGGCTTTTTTAAATGGAGGCTTAGATCTATCGCAGGCAGAGGCCGTTGCGGATTTGATTGCTTCTAATTCGAAGGCGGCGCATCAGGTGGCTTTACAGCAAATGCGTGGTGGCTTTTCCAACGAGCTAAAGAATCTGCGTGAGCAGCTTATTCATTTCGCGTCTATGATCGAGCTGGAGCTTGATTTCTCTGAAGAAGACGTGGAATTTGCGAATCGCGATCAGCTTAGACAATTGATACTTAAAATAAACACCGTATTGAGTCGCCTGATTCAGTCGTTTGAGCAAGGTAACGTGATCAAGAACGGTGTTCCGGTAGTGATCGCAGGTAAACCTAATGTGGGAAAATCAACCCTGCTAAACGCTCTGCTGAACGAGGAACGGGCTATCGTTTCTGAAATAGCCGGAACCACCCGCGATACCATCGAAGATGAGATGCATATCGGTGGGATAAACTTTCGCTTTATCGACACGGCGGGATTGCGCCATACAGAGGATGTTATAGAAGCGATAGGAGTGGAGCGCACGCACGAAAAGATGCGTCAGGCTAAATTGATCATCTATTTAGTTGATCCATTGCAGAAGTTCCAGCAAATTCAGATGCAGCTTGAAGAAACAGCCGCTCTTCATATTCCCTTTGTTGCAGTAGTTAATAAATCTGATCTGCTAAGTCCGCAGGAGCAGCAGGAACTCAGTCACCTTAACCCTAACTTCATCTCCGCGAAAAATAAGGAAGGTATCGACGAGTTAAAGCAGGAAGTGCTGCGCAAAGTGAACCTCCATAATTTAAGTACCGATGATGTGTTGGTTACCAATATCCGTCATGTGGAAGCTTTGGGAAAAACACAGGAGGCTTTAGAGCGGGTGCTTCAGGGAATTGATAATCCTGTTACTTCGGATTTTCTGGCGATGGATATTAAACAGGCACTTTATTACTTAGGTGAGATAACAGGAACAGTTACGACCGATGACTTACTAGAAAATATTTTTTCTAAGTTCTGTATCGGCAAGTAATTACAAGGCCCATTTCTAAGAACATCACGCTATAATTTCCCACACTAATGGAAAAGTACGTTTCAGACTTTATCCATGCCTTTGCTATGCCTGTGCTATGCTTTATCTATAGGGAAGCCGTTGGGTGGTTTCTAAAATAAAAATTCTTGTTCGACGTGGCAAATCTTCTTCCCTGAAATACTCTTTTACTTCTCTAAGTAATAGCCTGTTTATATCTGTTTCTTTAAATGTCGCAGTGGTGTTTCAGTGCTGTTATCAGCAGTGTTATCACAAGTGATAACAGCCATGCGACTACCGACCGATATTTTATAAAAAACTTTAAAGCCAGGGGCAAGCTTTTATATACTCCTACCAATACCAATTCAACTTCATTGTTAAGGATTAAGAGTCTTTGGCTAGGATTAAAAAACGTTTTCCGTTCTGCAGGTGAGATGATATTGATAATTGCATTGTGTCGGCGACTACTTTGACCATCCTGCATTCGTGAAGGTGAGAGTATGGTACAAAGCTGTCGGGAGAGGAGTTGTATCAGGTACTATCAGTCTTCAGCCATAGATGAGATCGTTGATATCTCTGCTGTTTTTTTCGCATTAGGGTTTAAACTGAAAATCCTTTTTGCCTTCGCAAAAAGATTGTAAGGTACAGTCCGCCCGAACGCCCAATATTCAAAAGAATGTAAAAAAGGTTATAGGTTTCGTCGCTAATCCAGTAGCAAAAAGCGCCAACCTTTTATTTGAGGTTGACGCTTTGCTATTGATTAATTTAAAGATCCTGAAGGATTCTTTATTAATAATCCTTTATTGCACAATGATTTTTGATGTCATAGTTTCAGCACCATTTTTAATTCGTATGATATAAAGACCCTTACTTAAACCAATAACAGAAAGCACCTGAGGAGAGCTAGTTATCTGTTGCGAAATTACTTCAGCGCCATTTATATCAAATAGTTTAGCTGTAGCGCCGGCCTGTAATTTATCAATCTTCATTGATAGATTTTCTGATACAGGATTGGGATACACTGAGATTGCGATATCTGAAGTCTCATCCAGTTTCATGCTTACAGGTGCCATAGACAAGGAAGCAACAGGGGCACAAGAACCCAATTTATCTCCATGTTCTAAATGTGTTTGTACTGCAGACTGAGCAACACAGATTGTTTGGCCGTTATGGCAGACCTGAACTTTATCATTCGAATTGCCGCAGCGTACATCCAATACATTAATTTGTATGGATGAGGAAGTTTGACATCCTTTTGCGTCGGTAATAACCACAGAATAAGCACCCTCCGTGTTTACGTTTATGGATTGTGTAAGCTCGCCTGTATTCCATAAGTATGAATATGGAGCGCTTCCTCCTACGGGTAAGGCGTTGACAGTAAGGGATGAAGGGCCATATCCCAGATAAATGGTGTTTTTTTCATCCGTCTGCGAATTCATGGCATAAACATCAGGAATATTGGAGCTTAATTGCGGATTAACTGTAAGTGTAACTTCTGCATTGCTGATATTTCCGTGAATATCCGTTGCAGTCCAGTTAATGATTGAAACACCAGTATTGAATTCGCCACTTACATCAGCGCCGATGCCGTTTCTGGAGGTAGCTCCGTTAACCGAATAAACGATGGAAGCAATACCGCAATTATCAGATGCAACCAAAGCCGGAACGGTATAAGTGTTGCCAGCAAAACAAAACGACTGCGATGAAGGCGCAACCAACACTGGCTTCAAATTGTCGGCAACTGTTACTTCTGCGATAACAGAATTTGAATATCCTTTGGCATCCGTTCCGGTTAATAATACGTTCACTGGAGGACCTATGTCTGAACAGTTAAACGAAAGTTTATCGGCCGTAAGATTTAATACTCCATTGTAGCTCTCAGATCCATTGTCAATATCTGCCGGAGTGATTACAGCTGCACCAGTGGCATCTAGTTCAATAGTTATATTTTTTGCTTTTACCAAAGGAGGAACAAAAACGTTTAATGCCTGTGATACAGGGGAAGCGGCAAGAAATTTATAATCTCCGGATTGTGAGGCAGTAATAGTTGTTGACCCTCCTCCAATCAAATGAATTTTGCCGTTTAAAATGATTGCAACACTGCTATCTGAACTTGAATAAGTTACAGGAAGTAGTGACGTAGCACCTGCCTGTGGCTCAAAGTCTTCATCTCCAACTTTTTTATCAGCTAAAGGGCTGAAAGATATCGTCTGGCTGTTTTTAACAACAATCAACGTGCGCTTTACCGCATCCGCAATAAAATATTCGGCATTGCCCCGCTGGGTGGCTGTTATTTCAGAAGTTCCGGCACCAACAATACGGATCTTACCATCAATAACCGTTGCTGTGTTTTCATTTGAGCTCGAATAAGTTACATTTAATCCGGAGCTCGATACTGCCGGACTAAAATCCTCTGCGCCCACTTTCATCGTGTCTAATGCCTGGAAAGAAATTGTTTGATAAGCAGGGGCAATCAGGGCTTGTAAATCGTTTACACTTTTAACGGTTTTCACCCAGTCAACCTGGTAGTTAGTTTCTCCGGATGTAATATCCGCAACTTTAAATTGAAAAAGAGACAGGGTTGTAGGCTTAGTTAGCAGAGTTCCGGCAGAGCCGAAGCCTGTCTTGGACATATCATAATAGTAAATATCGTCACCTACTTTGCCTGTCCATTTATTACTTCCGTTGCCGAACGAACCCAGAGAAGTATCGAAAGTTACATTGCCGGTTTTTGGCTTTTTTAACTTGATAGCTACAATGGGATAGTTTACAGGGTATAGAACTGCACCGGCATTTCTTTTAATATCACCGCGACCGGAACCATTAGTTTGTTTTGCAAGCGTTACACGTAAGTTATCATTTTCGCTGGTTAAGCTTGCGCCGGTGGTATTAACGCTCCAGTTGTCGGTGCTATTTGAAAAATTATCACTAACGAGGCCAGCTGTTGGATTTAATGCTACTAAGTCATCTATATTTTTGACTGTTTTAACCCAGTCGATCTGATAACTTGTTTCTCCGGAAGATACATCGGCAATTTTAAACTGAAAAGTAGTGAGCATAGTCGATCCGGTTGTAGATAAAAACTTATCAAGGCCAAAGTTTTTTGTTAGGTCGTAATAATAAATATCGTCACCTACTTTTCCGGTCCATTTGTTTGCCCCATTTCCGTAAGCACCCAAGTTAGTATCAAAGGTTACGTTGGCAACCAGTGGCTTTTTCATTTTGATAGCAAGAATGGGGTAATTGTTTGTGTTAAGTTCAACACTTCCATTCTTTTTAACGTCTCCTCGGCCTTTTCCCGTTGATTGGGTAACCAAGGAGACATTTAATTCTCCATTAACAGCTGAAACGCTGGAGCCACTTGTAGCAGCAATCCAGCTATCTGGGCTGCTGGTAAAATTATCATCCAGTACTCCGGAGAACTGGTAATCCGGTTCAGGGTTCAGATAAAAGAACAGGGAACCATAACCTGGGTTGTCGGCGCCAAAAGGTGCGCCCTCAGGTCCCATTTTTCCTAAGACTTCATAAGTGCTGGGCATCGCCAAGCCTTTTCTGAACACATAGTGGTTGTAAGCAATTTCGAATACCGCCCGAAAACCGCCCCGGCCTACCGCGGAAATAGCTTCCGGAGTGTAGTCCTGATAGTTCTTCTCGCAAAAATCATAACTGGTTTCGTATGGTACAGTATACCCGAGGTTATATTTAGAAGTATATTCATATCCGCGCATAATTGCGTTATTTGAAGCGGAATATAGATCTACACCTTGTTTCAGCGCCATTTCGGCAAGTTCTGCAAGTGAACCAAGAGCCAGCATAGTATGGGGCTGATCTCGGTTACTTTCCTGAAGCTGTCCGGCCTCAGTTAACACATAATTATCTATGCTCCCGTTGCCTTCGCCATAATAATAATAGTTTATGGTTTTGTTAAACATTGGCTTATCATCGGTAAAAATCGCGATAGACATCAAAGCCTTCATGCATATAATATCCCAGTTACCATGTGCACAGGGCCTGAAGTTGCCTATCACAGGGTAAAAAACGGATTTTAGCATGTTTTGGCATTGAAGAATATTAGATGCCTCCCATGCAGGATATGTTGAGCGCATAATCTCAGCTGCGTTCGCTAGCATAAAACCGTAAAGGCCATTTAATTCAGCATCGGCACCAACTATTGCGGTTGTAGTAGAAGCATACGCATCAATAATTTCGATTGCTTTTTTTGCATGTAAATCATTGTTTGTGATGTTCCACATCAACGCATTGTAGTAGGCTGCAAGAAAATCCCTTTCAACACCATCCTTTACAGATCCCCCAGCAACACCATCAACGGTAATGGCCTGATCACGAGTTAGCAGCCGGAAAGGCCCTGCTTTTGAATACGAAGAGGATGATTTGTTAGAGGCTACCAGCAGCTCGTAACTTTTATATGCCCTGCCGTATTTATTAGCAACCTGATTTTTTATTCTTAAAAGATCGGCGGTGTTATGAAGCAAGCCTGGATGACTAAACTCGCCAGTAAACTCAAACTGCGGCGGAGTTGCGCCGGTAGGATCTGCAAAATTACGCAGAGCATCCACAGATGAAAAGGTTCTCACCCAGTCTACTTCATAAGAAATATCGTTAGCAGCAAGTTCTTCCTGGGTTAAAACTACATCAGCGAGTTTAAACTGAAATGTTGAAAGCGTGGTTGCCTGTGTTTTAGACAAGGTCGTTGTGCCCAGTTTTCCTGTTGACAGATCCCAATAATAAATATTTCCAGTCGGCGTCACAACTTTAGTAGCGTTATTATTAGTATTGTTGAAAGCGCCAAGGTTAGTGTCGAAAAAGAAATTGGCGCGGGGTGGTTTATCAAATTTAATCGCCACAATGGGGAAGGTGCCGGCATGGAAAGTTACTCCACCGTTTTTCCTGAGATCTCCCCGGTATTTGCCACCAGTTTGAAGGGCCATTTTGATAGTATACCTGCCATTTACAAAACTGGCAGTTGAACCGCTGGTTGCAGGCACCCAGCTAAATGTGTTTCCCGTTGAAAAATCATCGGCAAGCTGACCGTCCTGAGCGTAGGCATTATCAATAGTTAATACACTGATAATACAGCAACAGAAATAAATAAAACGCCGTAGGGGATTAATACTTTTTAATGCAGGCGGCTTAATGAGGGTAAAATTTCTATTCAAGATCGTTGGGATTAAATGGTTAATAATTATAGTTTATTTGATATTTGTTGTTTTACTACATTTCATCTTCGGGGCTAACACATCTCAGATGATGTTTCATCTGACGAAAGGAGCTGATGTAAACATTTACGTCGCCAGTGCATCTGTTGCCGCTTTAAATTTCAACCTGATACTGACAGGTCGTTGTACTCTAAAAAGCTTTCCCGTCCATTAAATCGTCTCCCACATCCCATTAGAATAATCAAATTTACTTCTACTAAACCGATTTAGGAATAGTTTATTCATTTTTGTGATATTTTATTAACAATGAATATATAAACCATGATTTTGTTAGAAAAGAGGAATGTTTACCGTTAATTTGTCATTGCGAAGAATGTTTTTTTGAAAATGTGTCATTGCTAAATTGATTTAGTTCAAGAGGATTCATATAAATATTCGTCCTGTTTTGTTTAAGATTATAAATCCATTCGATTGAGAATCATGGTGGACGGGGCGAATTATCTGGGAGTTCTAACTGAGATAAGGTGTATTATTGCAGTATTCTTTAAGTCTGAATTTGAATTGATTGAATTTCCATAATTTGGGCTGAGATTCTGACTTATTCAAGATCCGTGCAAACGCGCCTAAGACCAGCAATTAAACGTGATTCCCGAAGAAGGGTAGGGACAGTACAAATTTAACATAATTGTAAAAGCATTTTAAAATGGAGCAAAAAAAGCCACTTCCACCATTTAATTTCGAAACCGCGACTCAGAAAGTACAGATGGCTGAGGATGCCTGGAATACAAAAAGTCCTGAGAAGGTATCACTTGCCTATACTATCGACACCGAGTGGCGAAATAGAAATCTTTTTATTAACGGACGGGAAGAGGTGAAAAGTTTTTTAACAGCCAAATGGGAAAAGGAATTAGACTATAGATTGAAAAAAGAATTGTGGGCTTTTACCGACAATAAAATAGCCGTTAGGTTTGAGTATGAATGGCACGATGAAAATGGTCAATGGTATCGTGCTTACGGAAACGAAAATTGGGAATTTGATGAGAACGGTTTGATGAAAAAACGTTTTGCAAGTATAAACGATTTAGCAATTGATGAATCAGAACGGAGAATAATATAATCTGTTTTCTTAAATTATTTCACAGTTTTCGGGAAACAGATAAAGCGATCTCTTTTAAAATTGACAGAAACTTTTCCAGTTGTATAGGTTTTGAAATAAATTCATTCATACCTGCTTGGAGACACGCTTCTCGGTCTTCAGGAAAGGCATTTGCTGTCATAGCTACAATTTTCGGCTGATAAATGTTATGAATGCGTATGTGTTTGGTAGCTTCAATGCCGTCCATTTCAGGCATTAGTACATCCATTAGAATTAGGTCGTAATGGCATTTTTCTAGCATCTCTATTGCTTCCCGTCCGTTGTTGGCAATTTCGGCATGAAACCCAAGTCTGTTTAAAATTTTAGTGACAAGTTTCTGATTGACGGGATTATCTTCTGCTAACAGGATGGTTAAAGGATATTGTATCGCAAAATCATTGGTTAAAAGTGATGCTTGCGGTTTTTCTTGTTTTTGGACCGGGCTGTCTTGAAGGGACGATTGAATTACGCCCAAAAGATGACAGGGCTTTACTGGTTTTGATAAAATAGATTTAAATAAATCGGGAAAATCGGAAGCCGTTTCATTTCCTACTGAACTTAAAAGAATAACCGGTGCGAAATGATTTTTTGCTCTGAGCATCTTAGCGAAATCAACACCATCTATTACAGGCATCCGCATATCTGTTATAATCAAATCAAAAGTTGCGCCACCGAAAATCTTATCTAGCCCTTCCTGTGCCGTAGAGACTGTGGTAGGTGCCATTTCCCAATATTCAAGGTGCTTTTTAAGAATTTTGAGATTGGTGTCATTGTCATCTACTACCAGAACTCTTTGATTTTTCACACTGGTTGGTGGATGGTATTTAAACTCGGCTACCGAAATCTTTGCTGTTATTGAAAAACTGAAAGTTGATCCTTTTCCTTTTTGACTTTCAACATCTATAGTACCTCCCATTAAATGAACCAGTCGATCACTAATTGCAAGGCCCAATCCCGAGCCGCCGTATTTTCTGGTGGTAGATGAATCTACTTGAGAGAAAGATTTAAAAAGCCGTGATAATCTGTCTTCCGGAATTCCTATACCGGTATCTATTATCCTGAATAATAATTTAATATCGTCACCAGCGTTTTCCAGCATTTCAATACTTAAAAACACTTCTCCTTTTTCGGTGAATTTGAGCGCGTTATTTAACAAATTTATCAGTACTTGCCGTAAACGGAGACTATCACCTGTAATGACATTGGGGGCTTGAAAATCAATATTGTACATTAGGTCTATCCCTTTTTTACTTGCTTTAGGGGCCATTAAGTCCATTACGTCTTCTATGCACTTTCTAAGGTTAAAATCATGCTGCTCAATTTCCATTTGTCCGGATTCTATTTTAGAAAAGTCCAGAATGTCGTTGATAACACTTAAAAGAGCTTCCCCACTGGAATTTATAATGTTGGTATATTCCTGCTGCTCATCTGTGAGGGGTGTTTCTGTTAAAAGCGAAGCCATTCCCAGAATACCATTCATAGGGGTCCGAATTTCATGGCTCATTGTTGCCAGAAAAATACTTTTAGCTTCACTTGCTTTTTCAGCTTCCTTCCGGGCATCCTGCTCTTGTATCTTCTGTCGATTTAATTTTTCATTCATCAGCAATAAATCAGCTGACTGCGACAGTAATTCTTGTGTTTGACGCTGAAGCTCCTGATTTAATAAAATTAAATCATCAGACTGATACTGGATAGTTTTCAGCGCTTGTTTTTCAATAGTAATATCCTTACCAATCCAATAAATCGCAACTACCTCTTCATCAATTATTACAGGAATTTGAGTTGTTGAAAGAATTATTTCTCTCTGGTCCGGAAGTATAATACCCTGTTCAAAACTATTTGGAATGCCATTTAATGCTTGTTGGAATCCATGTTTATAAGCTGATACATTTTCTTTGGGAAGGATAGAGGAAATATGTCGATTAATAATGGATTGTTTTGTCTCACCGAATAATTGTAAAACTGCTTCATTAACATCTAAAATATAACCTGCAGTACTTTGAAATAAAACAGGTTCAGGATTGTTTTCAAATAAGGCTTTAAAGTTTTCGGAGCTCTTTTTCAATAAAAGGTCTTTTTCAACTCGTTCGGTTATGTCTCTTGACGTGAAGACAATAGCCTTAATGCTGGGGTTTTTTAAGTGATTAATGGCAGAGGTTTCCATCCATCGCCATTCCTGCGAAGCCGTTTTATAACGGAATTTACCAGTATTGGATACTTCATCATGAGCCAGAACATATTTCCATAATTCCTGCATTTGTTGAAGATCATCCGGATGCAGAAACTGAAAGATGCTTCTGCCAAGAACTTCATCAGTTTTATAGCCCAGAATTTTTGAGCAGTTATGACTAAGAAAGGTGAAATTTGTATCAAAATTTACCAAAGCATAAATCTCTTCACCTTGCTCCACTATGGTTTGATATAGTTCTTCTTTTTGCTTAATTTCTTGTTTTGCGTTGTTGAGCTCGGAAATATCTCTGGTTATCCAAAACCCGGTACCATCCTCTTCACTCCAGTTGCCCGATCCGCTTACATAAGCAAGCGTGCCGTCCTTTTTCAATATTTGGTATTCTACATTATGCGCAGGGACCCCCCGCTTTACCTCATTGAAGCCCATTCGGGCATATTCAACGTCTTGTTTTGGTAGATATTCAAAAAAAGTAGTGCCCAATAGTTCTTCGCGCGTATAGCCCAATATCTTAGTACATGCTCCGCTCACCTCGATATAAGTCCCGTCCCCGTCTACAACAGAAATCAAATCAAGAGAATATTTTAATAACTGTTCCAGAACTACATTGCTTTTACCCTGTATCATAGGGCCTTGTACGGCAAATAGCGACAAATGTTAAGCATAACGGAAATATTACAATTTGAGTTGAGAATCTATCACCAATCATTTTTTCCTGAGTTTCCGGAATGTAGATTTCAAGGTTTTTCTTGGTGAGTTTCAAAATTTATACAGCAAAGCGGTTTTGTGATCTTAATTTAAAATTATCTTTGCCGGTCAACAACAGGGAAAAGATTCTGCGGATAATGGAATCTGAAATTATCCATCATAATCGTAATGATGTTAAGCTTTAATTCAGAAATCTTAAATAATCAGGAGAATCCGATTAACATTCTTTCTTTACTATGAAACAGTTTCTTTACGGCCTGGATTTCGGTACCACCAACTCCGTATTATCAATTTATGATGAAAATAAAAAGGAGATTGTTGAAACCATAAGGGTGCCATCTCTGATTTATTTTCCCGAGAGCTCTGCGGGCAACCCGCATAATTACGTGATAGGAGAGCATGCCATTACAGCGTATCTTGAGGACGGAATGAAGGGAAGATTTATCAAATCTGTTAAACAAATATTGTCAAGGTCAAGCTTTGTTGAAACCCAGATACATAACCGTAGATATAATGCGTCAGACCTGGTGACTCTCATTCTTAAAGATCTTAAAACAAAAGCGGATAAAATTACAGGCTGCGATTGCGGGAAAGCGATTGTTGGCCGTCCGGTGTTTTTTGACGACGACAGCAGTGCAAAAGATACACTGGCACAATCGCGACTAAGTACCGCCGTCGAAAAGGCAGGATTCAATAATGTCCGATTCCAATTCGAACCCATAGGCGCAGCCTTTGCCTACGAAAAAACTATCTTAAAAAGGGAAAAGGTATTGGTGGCAGACCTTGGCGGGGGAACTACTGATTTTACCTATCTGGAACTTGATCCGGACCGGGCGAACACAGCCGACCGCAAAAAGGATATGATAGCCAGCGGAGGTATTTATATTGGTGGCGATAGTTTTGATTCAGCTTTTATGTGGGATAAAGGTACTCCGTACTTTGGCAAAGACACTTTGTATGAGGCAAGTCCGGGAAAACTGCTGAAAGTACCCGTATCACTTTTTGATAATATTTGTTCCTGGGACAAGATGAACTTCTTTAACAGTCTGAGAATTAAAAAGAGTATGGAGGATTATTATCATTACTCGAACGAGGACCGAAGATTTAAGAATCTCCTTACTCTTGTAGATAACAACCTCGGTTATTCTGTTTTTCAGGCTATCGAAAATACAAAGATTGGTCTTTCATCTTTGGATATTTTCCCGTTTCACTATTCAAATATGGGAATTGAGATTGACGAGGAAGTTTCGATTGAAAACTATGACGCAATTATTCACAAGGATATTCAGAGGATTTCTAATTATCTGGACAGATTTCTGCTAAGCCATAAAATCGCAACCCAAGATATTGATAGTTTATTTCTTACTGGCGGTACTTCGATGGTTAGAGCGGTAAAGACTCTGTTTCAAAATAAATTTCCTAATAGTAAAATAAATTCGGGAGATAATTTTAGCAGTGTGGCTAACGGACTTGCTTATAGCGGTTATTTATTTGGCTGACGTGTTACAGAGTGGGTTTTTGATCATTAGTCGGGAGCTCATTAAATTTCATTGGAATTTTAAACCAAAAGGTCGAGCCTTTTCCTTCCTCACTCGTTACGCCGACTTCTCCATTGTGTCTTTTAATGATTTCCGCTGAGATGTACAGGCCTAATCCCAGACCCGAGAATTCTGAGGAAGTCTCTTCAACCCTGAAAAACCGGTCGAACACCTTATCTATCTTTTTTTCCGGAATTCCGATTCCAAAATCGGTGACATAAACTTTTAAAAAATCACCCTCCTTTTGAGTGTCGATAAGGATTTCATCAGCATTTGGAGAATACTTTATTGCATTAGTGATGAAATTTGTCAATACCTGTCCAATTCTGTTTTTATCTCCTTCTATTGGCTCACTGACAATATTTTTAAGCGAAATTACATGAGTGCCGGGGCTATGCATTATGCAATCTTCAATTACCTCACCTATATGAAAGCAGCTTATAGTTAGAGTAAGCTTTTCCGCCTGAATTTTGGCATTGTCCAATAATGCATTAATTAGTGAAGTTAGTCTGTTGATCTGTTCATTAGCTTTAGTAATAAAAACTTTCAGAAGTTTTTCTTCAGCCCGGGTATCAATTAACCTTTGCAATATTTGAATACTGGCCTTCATCGTAGTAATAGGCGTTTTCAGCTCGTGGCTGGCAACACTCATAAACTCATCTTTCTTTTCAAGTAGTTGTTGCATCAGCAGGTTTTGCTTAGCGGCCTCTTCTATTTCTTTGCTGGCTGTTATATCCTGAGTAATAATGATGATTTTCGCAGGCTTTCCAATTTCATCTCTCTCAAATATTTTCCCCCGCGACCGCGCCCAGCGCCATTGTTTTTGTGTGTTTATCATCTGGTAGTCCAAATGCAGAATATCTTCATCTGCAGCATTTTCAAAGCCGCTAAAATATTCCCGAAACCGGGGCCAGTCATGAGGTTCAACAACAGCTTGCAAAATGTCTATGGATGAATTTATAAGTTTATCTACGGGGAAAAAGGAATAGGCCGGAGCCCTGTTTACATATGTGAATCGTAAAGTTGGAAAGTCTAGAATTGTTATTAAATCTGGGCTTGCTTCTGCTATTTTATCAGTAAAGCGAATGCTTTCTTTAAGCTTTAGCTCAGTTTCTTTTATTGACGTAATATCCGTATAGTAAAATAAAATATCTTTAACCACGCCGGTCTGTGTCCGGCTGAAAATCATTGCCTTCGTTTGCAGCCAGTGCCATTTTTCATGAATATCTTTAACGCGGATAATTAAGTTGTGGATATTGTCATCCGATGTGTCGGCCCGTATTGATTCGATAAGCCGGTTTATTTTCGGGAGATCCTCGGGATGAAGGTATTTTTCGAAATACTCAGAAGAGGGTAATTCTAATATCTTTTCATCGTAACCTAAAACCTGGCCGATTACTTTGTTGCTATAGGTGTTTTTGTTGTTTATATAATCTGTAATTATGATGATATCAGGCGAATTATCTATTAAGGTTTGTGTGAAACGCTTACTTGCCTTTAGTTTCTCCTGGGTTTCTTTTAGTTCATCGATATCCGTTACAGTACCAATCCAGAAATCAATTGTATTGTCAGCTGCTTTTACGGGATTTGATCTTCCCAGATGCCATCGATATTCACCATTATACTTCTTAATCCGGTACTCGGCCTCATAAGGCTCGTCTTTTGACGAGTGCTGATACCATAAGTCTATAACTCTTTCATAATCGTCGGGGTGAATAACCGTTTTCCAAACCTTGCTTATTTCTCCCTCCCACAGCTCGCCGGTATATTCGGCCCATTTTTTATTAAAATAGATATTTGTACCTATTACGCTTGCTGCAAAAGCAATTTGCGGAATATTGTCTATAAGCGTCTCCAGTGATAATTGCTTCACATTTTCGAACGCAAAGCGGTCACGCCGGACATCGCTGAGCGCAACTGAAATGCCCGATGCTGATTTGAATATTTCAATGTATAGCCATTTTTGATGGGTGTTTGAAAAGACGTTAGTTTTTATGTGTTTTTCGCCCTCGATAGACCGCATTATGATGTTGAAGAGGTTCGGATTATGCTCTATATTGATGACCTCCCAAATATTTTTGCCTAGCAAATCTTCCCGGGATTTGAGAAGTAGTTTTTCGGTAGCAGGATTTACATACAGGAAATTATAATGACTATCTAAAAAAAAGAAGCTTTCTTCTAATTGGGCAACGAGTGCTTCCATATGTGCACCCATTAGTTGTTTGTCAATATTATAAGTAATTGGCATGGGGCCTATGTTGATAATAAGAAAACGGCCATATATGGTCTTTGTTACCGGCTTTTTGCAATTGTAAAAATGATGTGAATAGTTTGTATAAATCTTCACGCAGGGTTTACAACCGCATAATTTATGGAACATTGATGGGTGGCCACTGGTTTAAAGTGGATATTAAAGCGGAGGTTAAGATGAAAGTTTTATTGAAAATTACCTTGCTGCTGGCATTTTTAATTGCACAGGCACCTGGTTTAATAGCACAGGATCATTCTATGATGTCATCCGATTCCAGCCATACGATGGTAAAGGTTGCAGATTTTAAATGGATGGATGTGCCACCGGGATTACCTAAAGGAGCTAAAGTCGTAGTTCTTTCGGGAGATCCTTCCAAAGCCGGACCTTTTACCATACGACTGAAGTTTCCGGAGAATTATACGGTAAGGCCGCACTGGCATCCAACTGCTGAAAATATTACAGTTATTGAAGGTGCTCTTTACATGGGAACGCAGTCAACATTTGATAAACAAAAGGCCGGAAAACTTGAGAAAGGAGATTTCGCGGTGATGCCGGCTAAATTTGTTCACTATGCCTTTTGCGAGGTACCTACCGTGGTGCAAATACATGGCATGGGGCCTTTTGCCATTACTTATATAAACAAAAGTGACGATCCCCGGAATATGCGATGATTAATCAACTACTGCAAGACAGGGGCTCTCTGCGTAGAGCATAGTTTTCTAGTATGATACTTTGGCAAACGCCGAACCGAAATCCATCGGAGTTGGAGAACTTAATTTTAAACGCTATGGCTATTTATTTAACACGCTTCAGCTATACACCCGAAACATGGGCCCGGTTGACAAAGAATCCTGAAGATCGTAGTGAGGCTGCCCGAAAGTATGTCGAATCTGTCGGAGGAAAACTTAGGGGCTTCTGGTATGCCCTCGGTGCATACGACGGCTATTTCCTCTGGGAGGCGCCCGATCAGGTTTCGATGGCCACCGTTATAATCGCAATTAACAGCGGTGGTGCCTTGTCGAAATGCGAAACTACGTTGCTGCTCACGATAGATGAAACAATTCAAGCGCTTGGACGCGTCGATTCTGTTGGCTATAAAGTACCCGGAGCGATAGCAACACCGGCCTCCGGATGAAATAGCGAATTTGTCAGAATGAATGCGTTTAGAAGTTTACTTATCTTTATTTGCCAGATGCATAGGGTGTAGTAATGTATATTTACGGCAAACTTCAACTATTTGCGTTATTTCTTTCATATTGGATACAATGGAGCAAACTATTGCGGCTGGCAAAAGCATGCAAAAGTTATAACCGTACAACAGCTTATTGAAACCGCCTTAAGCCAGATTTTTAAAATTCCGGTTACGATAAATGGCTGTGGACGTACCGATGCAGGTGTGCACGCCGGCCAGTTCTTTTTTCATGCGGATCTCAACGTCGATTGGAACTTTGATTTAAAGTTCCGGATCAATAAAGTGTTACCGCCGGATATTGCAGTGTTCGACATTGTCGCCATGGAAGGGTTACCGCATGCGCGTTTCGACGCCGTTCAACGTCAATACGATTACTTTATTCATACCTATAAAGATCCATTTTTACATGGCTTCAGCTCTTTATATCCTGGAAAGAAATTTGATCTGGCAAAGATGAACCAGGCTGCCGAAATTCTACCCTTATATAACGATTATGCTGCCTTCTGCAAATCGCCGGATAAAAATGAGCACACGATTTGTAATGTTTCTTCAGCGCGGTTTTACGCCAGTTTAAGTGGCGACAGATTCCGTTTTCAAATATCTTCGAATCGCTTTTTAGGCCGAATGATCCGGATATTAATGGGTAAGCTTTTGAAGGTTGGAGAGGGGAGCCTGAATTTGGATGAATTCGAGAGCTATCTTTTTAATAAAAAAACTCCTTCAAGACTTGAACCTGCTTATCCGCAAGGGCTGTATTTATCTAAGGTAACTTATCCTTACCTTGACTTAAAAGCCAAACCCGACTTCTTGCTTAAATGGTAGGAAGGTCCATGTTGATTCAGTATTCGTTTATTTTTTCTTGTATCTTTATGTTCTATCAAAATCTTAAAAATGAAAACAAATGCGCAAATCCTGCTTGTTTTACTGGCAATTTTAACCTCATCATCTTTTGCCCAAGACGGTATCGATAGTAATATTAAGCCCGGTAAGAAATTTTACCCTAATCTTCACTCAGTAACACTCTGGGAAAATCTTAACATAAGTGCCGTCATTCCGGTTAAACGGGATTCTGCTGCTTTTCCTTTCCAATCTCGCTTGCCAGCAAGATTGCTAAATAAACACGAAGGAGCAGCTATCGAAAAAGCCAGTACACATCTTTATCGTTTCAATATGCCCGTTGCCAAGCCGAACGCCAACTCGAAAATCCTTATAGCGAAGTTTGATCCCAATTTTCCATACAGATATAACATGCCCATGCTAAAGACTGGTGAAGCACTGAAATAATTTGAAAGAAAAAGGCTAAGTACTCCTGTTGTTGTTCATTGAACCACTAGTTGGCGATCGATCGCGAATGTGTGTTCCCAATTATTGATTTTCCGTCACGGTCGAAATTTAAAGATGTAGTCAGGTCCCGAACGAATAATTGAAAATTTATTGACAAAAAAAGAGGCTGAATCATTTGATCCAGCCTCTTTGATTTTATGCGGAGAGTTAGGGATTCGAACCCCAGGAACCTTTAACAGTTCAACAGTTTTCAAGACTGCCGCAATCGACCACTCTGCCAACTCTCCGGAGGCAAAAGTACAAACTCCGGTTAAATTTGCAACTATGATTGTTTATTTTTTTGAATATTGGACATAGGCCTTTGAATGCCAGTAGAATAAATTTTCATGCTAGGCTTTTTTGTGCAGTTTTTCTTGCACCGGCTCGTCCTTAAACGTGTTGAACTTAGGTTTTACAATCTTAATACTGCGTTTTGAAAGGTCAATACTCGCGTTTAATTCAAAACCTATCAGTATTATGAGAGAGTTTAAGTATAACCAAATCATGATAACAATTAAGGTTCCTATTGAGCCGTAAACCTTATTGTAATTTCCAAAATTATTGATGTAATACCCAAATCCCCAAAAAGTTAAAATCGCTAAGACTGTCGCGAGCCATGAACCCGGACTAAAAAGCTTCCATTTTTTTGTGTGCGAAGGTCCGTAACGGTACAAAATTGAAATTGTAATGAAGTATACCGAAATCAAAATCAACCACCTTAAGAAATCAGCTATGTATAACCAGAAAGAATCTTTGAACTCGAGTTGTTCTTCGGCAAATTTAACTGCAAAAGTACCTACGGTCATTATTGTTAATCCGATTATCAGCGCTAAAAACATAACGAATGTTAATATTATAGCTACGATTCTTTGTTTAATCCAGCCTCTTGTTTCGATTATCAACGACGATTTGTTAAATGCCTGCATCAGGTTAATAACTCCATTTGTAGCGAAGAAAAGCGCCGCAAAAAAACCAAAAGACAATAGCCCTCCATTTTGTTGTTTTATAATTTCCTCTAACGTGCTCTTTACTGCCTGATATGCTTCGGAGGGTAGGACGAGTGCCAGAAGACCTATGAGTTGATCCTGAAAGCCGGTAATGGGTATATAAGGGATAAGAGTAAAAACGAAAATTATACCCGGAAAGATTGCCAGCATGAAATTATAGGCCAGCGACGAGGCCTTGTTGATCAACGAATCTTTTCCAATCTCCTGAAAAAAAAATGTGCCTACCGTATAGAGCGGTAAGGGGCTGAATCCTGGCACCACGACTACTTTTGTCCAGTCCATGAATAGGGCATACGGACGAGTTTTTAAAAGTAGTTTATGTAGCCAATTCATTATTAGTATTAATTAAAAAAAGTTTTTAGGCGGTTCTGAAAATCAGGAGGGGGAGCGCATGGGCGATTTCTCTTCATATCTATAAAGGCTAGCGTTGTTTCTCCTTCATGAATTAAATCCCCCGTTTCATTAAAAAACTCATATTTAAAATGAATCTTTACACCAGGCATCTTTTCAAGAATCACATTGATCGTTAGCTCCTCGTCGTAAAGGGCAGGTTTAAAGTATTTGCAGCGCATTTCAAGGACTGGCATCATTACACCCTGATCCTCCATCGATTTATAGGTCATTCCCAGGCTTCTGAGCATTTCTACACGACCTACCTCGTATAGCTCGGCATAATTTCCGTAATACATATAACCCATTTGGTCGGTTTCACCATACCTGACCCTGATCTTTGTTTGGTGGCTATACATCTATTTTTTGATGTTTCTTTCGTTCAAAGCTTTTTGGAATCTTCTCGCGTTGGCCTGATGTTCTGCCTGGGTCACGGCAAAGTTATGATAGCCTGAAAAATCCTCTTTCGCACACATATAAATATATTTATGCTTTTCATAATTCAGCACCGCATCGATAGCTTTGATACTCGGCATCATTATAGGGCCCGGAGGTAAACCACTATAGACGTATGTATTATAAGGAGAATCCTTTCTTAAGTGGCGGTTTAATACTCTTCTGATAGTGAAATCGTTATTCGCATAAATTACAGTTGGATCTGCCTGCAATTTAATTCCGCTTTTATATCTGTTCATATACAGCCCGGCTATAGTAGGCATCTCACTGTCATTTAATGCTTCAGCATCAACAATGGCGGCAAGGGCGCTAACCTGGGTCTCTGATAATCCTATTTCTTTTGCTTTTGCTTTACGCTCCCTCGTCCAGAATTTTTGGTATTCCTTGTGCATTCTTTCGAAAAATTCCTTCGCTGACGTATTCCAGTAGATCTCGTAAGAATTTGGAATAAATGCAGAATATACATTATCTGTTGTGAAGCCATATTTGCCTATAAACTCAGCGGAATCAAGCAGGTTCATTATAGAAGCCGAGTCCGCTTCAATTTGAGTGGAAATATAAGCAGCCATATCTTGCTTTAAGCGATGGTTTTTAAATTTCAGCTGAACGGGCTCCTGGCTTCCTGATTTTAACATATTGATTAATCTCCTGTTACTCATTCCTCCGCTCAGCCGATATCTGCCAGGTTTTACGGCCTGAGGGTAATCCATTCCTAAAGCTGCATTGTAAAAGGACTCAGTATTGTTTACAATCTCTTTCTCTTTGATTGTTTTGTAAACGTCGTCAAAGCTTGATCCGGTTCTGATGTATAAAAAGTCTTCTTTATTAGAAACGTTAGGCCCGAAATATTTCAAATAAAAAGAAAACGCGGTTACTCCGAGCGCAACAACGATAATTATCAATAAGGCAATTATAACCTTTGCTTTTAAACTTAATTTGCCTGATTTGTTAGTAGTCATTTCAATAAAAAAAATTAAATAGTAATTCTCCTATAGGCTAATAATCCACCAGTAAGATTTCTTACATTCTTGTAACCCGCAGAAACTAATAAACGTCGTGCTGTTTCACTTCTTATTCCTCTTTGGCAGATAACAACGATATTATTCTCTTTTGAATATTCCAGATCTCCAAATGTTTCAGCTAAGTGTCCGAGTGGGATATTCTCACCACCAATATTAAACGTGTGATATTCAAGTTGCTCTCTAACATCAATTAAAAGAACAGAATCACCCCGAGACAGTTTTTCTTTTAACTCGGCAGCCGAGATGTTATTATTGTTGAACTGGTGTTCCATTTGATAGAATTAAATCAACGCTGCTGCCAATGCTGACTTTTGTTAAAGAATCGCTTAGGGCGGGATACTGCTTAATCACTTTTGCAGTTGCAGAATCAGTGACGTTTTCGTAGGTAATTGTTCCCGGATTAAGAAGAGAGCCTTTTAGCGAAAATATAGCTTCGTTTAATAAAAGCCCCACTACATTGGGTAAATCTACGTCCATCGCACCTTTACCATCGCCAAGTACAAGATTAATAACCGATCCTTTAGGTATTTGATTACCCGGGCGAATTTGCTTATCTCTAAATTCTACCTGTAGAACCCGGTCGCGTGCAACATCAGAGATGTATGAAGT